>JBBIIJ010000038.1:0-22587 GCA_037446535.1 Sideroxydans sp.
CTATGCCGAGGCGGACGTCGCAGTAATCACCGCGGACGACCAGGCCGGGCGCATCTACGAGCTGGCGGGAGACTCTTCCTACACCCTGACCGAACTGGCGGCGGAGATTTCGCGCCAGGCCGGCGAGGACATCCCTTACGTGAACCTCCCGCAGACCGAATACAAGAACGTCCTGCTCAAGGCCGGGCTGCCCGAGCCGATCGCCGCGATGCTTGCGGATTCGGACGCGGGCGTCTCCAAGGGCGGGCTGTTCGACGACGGCCACCAGCTGAGCAAGCTCATCGGGCGACCGACCACCTCGCTGGCCGCAGCGGTCGCGGCCGCGCTCAAGTGAAAGACTCTCTTCAACCTGGACCAAAGGAGGATGAAATGTCAGACAGCGTATACAAGATCATAGAGCTGGTGGGCACCAGCACCGAATCGTGGGAAAAAGCGGCGGCGACCGCGGTGAACCGCGCCTCCGAGACCCTGCGCGACCTGCGCGTCGCGGAAGTGTCGCAGTTGGACATGCACATCGTGGACGGGAAGGTCGCCGCGTACCGGGCGAAGGTCAAGGTCTCGTTCAAGTACGAAGACAAGGGCTGAGCGGTTCAGCAGACTTGGGATAGCGACTTCCGTTGTGTCACAGACGGCTGGGGCTTGGCGTTTCAGCCCGCACGTTCTTGCTGCGCCAGCATGATCTTTGGCAGGTTGATTTCGATCCACTCGACCAACGACTCCACCTGACTGCCGATCTCCTCGCCCAGCAGCGTCAGCGAATACTCGACATGCGGCGGCACCACCGGGTGCGACACCCGGTCGATGAAACCGTCCTGCTCCAGTTGTTGCAGCGTCTGTGCGAGCATCTTCTCGCTCACCCCGCCAATCTTGCGGCGCAGTTCGCTGAAGCGGTGTGTACCGCCGCGCAGCGCGACCAGCACCAGCACCCCCCAGCGACTGGTCACATGATTGAGGATCGCGCGTGAAGGACACTCGGCGGAGAACACCACCCCACGCTGCATCATGGCCGACATCTTGCCCATACCCGTTCTGCTCATATCACTTACCTTTTTGTGCGTACTTACGAAAAGTAATTGTAATGGATATTCTCCGTTCCCCCATCAATCAACGAAGAAGGAAACGTCATGATCGTCATCACTGGAGCCACTGGACAACTAGGCCGCCTCGTCATCGCCTCGCTGCTGAACAAAGTCCCTGCCTTCCAAATCGTCGCCGCCGTGCGCAATGTGGAAAAGGCCAAGGATCTTGCCGCGCTTGGTGTGCAAGTGCGCCAGGCCGATTACAACCAGCCCGCCAGCTGGGATGCCGCGCTGAAGGGTGCAGACAAGGTCCTGCTCATCTCCTCCAGCGAGATCGGCCAGCGTGCCAAACAACACAAAGCCGTCATCGATGCCGCCAAACGTGCCGGTGTGGAACTGCTGGCTTACACCAGCGTGCTGCGTGCCGACACCTCCGTGCTCGCCTTGGCGGACGAACACCGGGAGACCGAAGCGGCCATCCGCGCTTCCGGCGTGCCTTATGTTCTTCTGCGCAACGGCTGGTACACCGAGAACTACGCGATGGGCATCCCCGCCGCACTGTCGCTGGGGGCCGTGTACGGCTGCGCGGGCGATGGGCGCATTTCTTCCGCCGCGCGTGCCGACTATGCCGAAGCGGCTGCAGTCGTGCTGACGAGCGACAATCAGGCCGGCAAGCTCTACGAGCTGGCGGGAGACACCGCCTACACCCTGAGCGAATTTGCCGCAGAAATCTCGCGCCAGAGCGGCAGGGCCATGCACTACGTCAACCTGCCGGAAGCGGAATACAAGGAGGCGCTGCTAGGCGCTGGCCTGCCGGAGACTTTCGCCGAGTTGTTGGCGAATTCCGACACAGGCGTATCCAAGGGGGTGCTGTTCGATGAAGGTCGCCAACTGAGCAAACTCATCGGTGGGCCGACGGTCCCGTTGGCAACAGTAGTACAAAGTTCGCTGCAATAAACACTGGGCAGGCATGTCAGGTTAGCTCTTTGAAGAAGTTCACCACCGCCAGCACCCGCTGCTTCAAGTCGCTGTACTTCAACTCTATCCTCAGCTTGTCCGGCCCGGCCATCTTGATGTGGCGCTTGGTCTGGATGAGGGTGATGATCTTCATCGGGTCGATCGGCGGGTTGGGCACGAACTGGATAACGATGGCCTCGGATGAGGCATCCACCTTCATGATGCCCAGCGGCTTGGCCGCGATGCGCAGGCGGTGGCAGTCGAACAGCGCCTGTGCAGGCTCGGGCAGCAGGCCGAAACGGTCTATCAGTTCCTGCTGCATGTCTTCCAGTTCTTCGTAGCTCGCGCAATTGGCCAGTCGCTTGTAGATCACCAGGCGCTGGTGGATGTCGCCGCAGTAGTCGTCCGGCAGCAGCGCGGGCGTGTGCAGGTTGATCTCGGTGGTGACACCCAGCGGGTGCGCCATGTCCGGTTCGTGTCCTTGGCGCAGCGAGGTGATGGCGGCGGAGAGCATGTCGTTGTAGAGCGAAAAGCCGATCTCCTGCATCTCGCCGCTCTGCGATTCGCCCAGCACCTCGCCAGCGCCGCGTATCTCCAGGTCGTGCATGGCGAGATAGAAACCGGAGCCCAGCTGTTCCATGGCCTGGATGGCTTCGAGGCGTTTCTTCGCCTGGGCGGTGAGGCCTTCCTTGTTGTCCACCAGCAGATAGGCATAGGCTTGGTGGTGCGAACGGCCCACGCGGCCGCGCAGCTGGTGCAGCTGCGCCAGGCCGAAGCGGTCGGAGCGGTTGATGATGATGGTGTTGGCGGTGGGCACGTCGATGCCGGTCTCGATGATGGTGGAGCACAGCAGCACGTTGAAGCGTTGGTGGGTGAAGTCGCGCATCACGGCTTCCAGTTCGCGCTCGTTCATCTGGCCGTGCGCCATGCGGATGCGCGCCTCGGGCAGCAGCTCCTCGAGCTTCTCCAGCATGTTGGGCATCGTTTCCACTTCGTTGTGCAGGAAGTACACCTGCCCACCGCGCTTCAATTCGCGCAACACCGCCTCGCGTATCACGCCCTGGCTGTAGTTGGCCACGAAGGTCTTGATGGACAGGCGGCGTTGCGGCGCGGTGGCGATCACCGAGAAGTCGCGCAGGCCTTCGAGCGACATCGCCAACGTGCGCGGAATCGGCGTGGCGGTGAGGGTGAGCACGTCCACCTCGGCGCGCAGCGCCTTGAGTCGCTCCTTCTGTTGCACGCCGAAGCGGTGCTCCTCGTCGATGATGACGAGGCCGAGGTTGGCGAACTTCACATCCTTCTGGATCAGCTTGTGCGTGCCGATGATGATGTCCACCTTGCCCTCGGCCATCTCCTTCAGCGCCTGCGTGGTCTCCTTGCCGGAGCGAAAGCGCGACAGCCCGGATACCTTCACCGGGAAGTCGGCGAAGCGCGTGGAGAAGTTCTGGAAGTGCTGTTCGACCAGCAGCGTGGTCGGGGCCAGCACCGCCACCTGCTTGCCTTCCATCGCGGCAATGAACGCGGCGCGTAGCGCGACCTCGGTCTTGCCGAAGCCCACGTCGCCGCAGATCAGGCGGTCCATGGGCTTGCCCGATTGCAGGTCGAGGATGACGGCCTCGATGGCGGCAGCCTGGTCGGCGGTCTCGTCGAAGCCGAAGCCTTCGGCGAAGGCCTCGTAGTCGTGGTAATTGAGCTTGAATGCATGGCCCTTGCGCGTGGCACGCTGAGCGTAGAGGTTGAGTAGTTCGGCCGCGGTGTCGCGCACCTGCTTCATCGCGCGCTGCTTGGCCTTGTCCCACGCGCCGCTGCCCAGCTTGTGCAAGGGGGCGGACTCGGGTGCGCCACCGCTGTAGCGGCTGATGACGTGCAGCTGCGACACCGGCACGTAGAGCTTGGCTTCGTCGGCGTATTCCAGCAGCAGGAACTCGTTCTCGCCGTCGCCCATGTCCAGGTTCACCAGGCCGTGGTAGCGCGCGATGCCGTGCTGCTCGTGCACCACCGGGTCGCCGGGCTTGAGCTCGGACAGGTCGCGCAGCATGCCTTCGACGTTGCTCTTCTTGGCGGCGCGCGCGACCCGTGTGCGGCCCTGCTGCGCGTAGAGCTCGTTCTCGGTGACGATGGCGAGCTGGTCTTCGGTGAGCATGAAGCCTGCGCCCACCGTGGCCACCGTGAGCATGAACTTGTCCTGGGCCTTCAGGAAGCTCGCGTAGTCCTCGCACGGCAACGGGGTGAGGCCCTGGTCCTGCAGGTATTCCGCCATGATCTCGCGCCGCCCCAGGCTGTCGGCCAGCAGCAGCACGCGGCCCGCGTAGCCTTGCAGGAAGTTCTGGAACGCCTGCGTCGGCACTTCGGCGCGGCGGTTGACGGCGATGACAGGCAGAACGGCGGTGGGGCAGGGGGTGAGGTGACCGCCTTCGCCGCCGTTGGCGGCGACGTCGATGCGCTCGAACTCCTTGACCTTCACGAAGAACTGCTCCGCGCCCAGGAACAATTCATGCGGTTCCAGCAGCGGATGCTGCGGGTCGCCTCTGAGCAGGTTGTAGCGCGACGCGGCGTCCTGTGCGAACTGCTGGATGGCGGCGTCCACGTCATGGTGCAAACACAGCGTGGCGTTCTTTGGCAGGTAGTCGAACAGCGTCGCGGTCTGCTCGAAGAACAGCGGCAGGTAGTACTCGATACCGGCCGGCGCGATGCCCTTGCTCACGTCCTTGTAGATGCGTGACTTGGAAGGGTCGCCCTCGAAGCGCTCGCGGAAGCGCTGGCGGAAGGTGCTTTGGCCCTTGTCGTCCAGCGGGAACTCGCGCGCCGGCAGCATGCGTATCTCAGGCACCGGATACAGCGTGCGCTGGGTATCCACATCGAAGGTGGCGATGGTCTCGATCTCGTCGCCGAACAGGTCGATGCGGTAGGGCAGGGCAGTGCCCATGGGGAACAGATCGATCAGGCCGCCGCGCACGCAGTACTCGCCGGGGGTGAGTACCTGCTGCACGTGGGTGTAGCCCGCCAGCGTCATCTGCTCGCGGAAGGCGTCCAGGTCGAGTTTCTCGCCTTTCTTCAGGAAGAAGGTGTAGGCCGCCATGTAGCCCACCGGCGGCAGCGGGTAGAGCGCGGTGGTGATGGGCACCACGACTACATCGGTGGCGTTGCTGCGGATATGGTGCAGGGTGGCCAGGCGTTCCGAGATCAGATCTTGGTGCGGCGAGAAGTGGTCGTAGGGCAGCGTCTCCCAGTCCGGCAGCAGGTGCACACGCAGCGAGGGCTCGAAGAAGGGGATCTCCTCCACCAGCCGCTGTGCTTCCAGCGCGTTCGCCGCGATCACCACCAGCGGGGATTGCTGTGTGGCGAGCTGAGCCAGTCCGAGCGCATCGGACGAGCCGTGCAAATGGGTGTAACGCGGACGGGGATGGGAGGAGGTGAACAGCATGGGGACGGCGCCTGGAACAAAGGCCCCATATTATAAGGGAGACGGGCTGCAGCGATGCGACAGAAATCCGTGCCGTCCAAGCCACGCTGGGAGGGCCCCGGGGCAGAATACTCAACGCCGATGCAGGAACATGGAAGGATTGTGCATCGCCCGCGCAACAGGGCTATGATGGCGCCCATTCCGAAGAGAAATCCCTGGCCAAGGAGAGCGACGATGACTACAGACACCGTACATTACCTCCCGGAGGTCGAGGAGCGCGTCCTCGACGCCAAGCTAGCCGCATGGCAAGCCGAGCAGCCCGGGATGGGGCTGATGGTGCTGCTGCCCGAGAGCGAACAGGGCGCCGTGGCACTCGTGCAGCGCGTATGTGCGGCGCGCAAGGTCCCTGTGGTCGGCGCCGTGTTCCCCGCGTTGCTCGAAGGCGGGGCGTTCCGCACACAGGGCGCATGGCTGCTGCGCTTCGATCGCATGCCCTATGTCGCGCTGTATTCCGACCTGCCACAGGAGCCGCACAGGTTGCAGGTGACGCTGGATACCATCACCGCCGATGTCAGGCCGCACCTGGCGGGCAGTCAGGGTGTGACGCTGTTCATGCTGTTCGATGCGATGGTGCCCAACGTCGCCACCCTGCTCGACGAGATATATCTGCGCATCGCCAACCGCGTGCGCTACATGGGCGCCAACGCCGGCAGCGAATCGTTCAAACCCATGCCTTGCCTCTTCGACAGCACGCGCTTCGTACAGAACGGCGTGCTGGTGATGTTGCTGCAACCGCACCGCGGCGCCGTGCTCGAACACGGCTATGCCGCGCCTCCCCAGATGCTCGCTGCGACCTCCACCGAGGGTAACCGCATCCTGCAGATAGACTGGCGCCCTGCCTTCGAGGTCTACCGCGAGATGGCGCGTGCGCAATACGGCGTGGAGATCAATCAGGAGAACTTCTATAACTACGCGGTGCATTTTCCTTTCGGCATCGTGCGCGCCAACGGAACCATCCTGGTCCGCATCCCCGTGGCGCTGGAGAAAGACGGTTCGCTGTTCTGCGTGGGCGAGGTCCCGTCCAACGCCTTGTTGTCGCTGCTCCGGGCGCCCGAGGTCGATTCGGAGCAGACCATCGCGGCGCTCACCGAAGGGCTGGAGACGCTGGGCGGTTCCACGGCCGGGCAGGAGCTGCTGCTGTTCTACTGCGCAGGCAGAAGGCTGCATCTGGGCATAGGTGCAGCGCAGAAGGAACTGGGCATGTTCGCGCAGCGCACGCAGGCGGCGCAAATCGCGGGTGCCTTGTCGCTGGGCGAGATCGGCGGTTCCGCGCAGGGAGACTACCCGCTTTTCCATAACGCCACGCTGGTCGCGGCGGGGTGGGGGCGCGGCAAGGCATGAATCGTGAACAAGCGGATCCTGACCATCCTGTACGAGATGGCCATGACCATAGGCGGCGAAGTGAGGGTGAAGCCGCTGCTGAGCAAGACGCTGCAACAACTACTGTGCCGTACCGTCGGCAAGATAGGCGTGCCGGCAGAGATACTGAGCAAGCGCGGGTGCTCTACGATACCCTCAGGTGGTCGACGCCTGCCCGAGCTGCTGGAAGAAGGCTTCGAGTTCTCCTGATCCCATGTGTCTCCCTGGGGGAAGGGCTCCATTAACTACCTGAGACGGGCGAGGTATCATCATCGACGTCCACATTCGACGAACGAGAGTCCCGCACATGCCGCAACACGCTGAACTCACCCGCAGCAGGCAGCTCTGGCGCAACATCAAGGTGATCGCCGCCGTCTGGTCGTTGCTCGTCGTCGCATCGCTCGCCTGGAACGTGTATTTGCAGCAACGCGGTTTTCATGACGTGCTGCACACCGAGGCGGCGGCCTTCCACACCATGGAGATGGAATACCGCAACTGGGTCATCCACAACGGCGGGGTGTACGTGCCTGTGACGGACAAGACGCCGCCCAGCCCATGGTTGAGCAAGGTCCCGGAGCGCGACATCACCACACCTTCCGGCAGGCAGCTCACCTTACTCAATTCGTCCTATGTGGTGCGCCTGGTGCATGAGGCGATGACGGGCCGGGACAAGCCCCTGCGCGGGCACATCGCGAGTCTGCGTCCCATCAACCCGGTCAATGCGGCAGACCCGTGGGAGCGGCAGGCGCTCACCGCCTTCGGCCGGGGCGAGCGGGAGATGACCACCATGGAGAAGATGGACGACGGCAGGACCTACTACCGTTACATGAAGCCCATGGTCACCGAAGAGAGCTGCCTGAAATGCCATGCGCAGTATGGCGACAAGGTGGGTGACATCCGCGGCGGGGTCAGCGTGTCGGTCCCGATAGACGATCTGCTGCTGGACCTGCGCGGCGAACGCAACTCGCTGGTTGCAGGCCACAGCCTGATCTGGGGCATAGGGATGTTCGGTCTCCTCTTCGGCGGCAGGCGGCAGCAGCGTGTGATCGAGGCGGCCGAACAGAGCGAGGCGGAGGCCGCCCTGCTGGCGAACTCGATCGCGCACGCGATCTATGGCCAGGACGTGGAAGGGAAGTGCACCTTCGCCAATGCGGCGTGCGTGAAGGCGCTGGGCTACCGGGATGCGTCGGAGTTGCTGGGCAGGAACATGCACGAACTGGTACACCATACCCGGCCCGACGGTTCGCCCTATCCTTATCAGGAGTGTCCGACCTATTCGTCCATACGCGACGGGAGGTCCTTCCACGTGGATGACGAGGTGCTGTGGCGCAAGGACCACACGTCCTTCCCGGTCGTCTACTGGTCGTATCCGGTGATCAAGGAAGGCCATACGCACGGCGCCGTGGTGACCTTCCTCGACATCACCGAGCAGCTGCGTGTGAAGGACGAGCTCAAGCGTTCGCAGGCCTTGCTGCAGGGGGTGGTCGAGAACATGCCGGCCATGGTGTTCCTCAAGCGCGCCGAGGATTTGCGTTTCGAACTCTTCAACCGCGCAGGGGAACAGCTGCTGGGCTATGGTCGCGCCGACCTGCTGGGCAAGAGCGACCACGACCTCTTTCCCAGGGAGCAGGCCGATTTCTTCGCGCAGCGCGACCGCGAGGTGCTCGAGAACCGCCGCCTGCTGGAGATACCGGAGGAACCCATCAAGGCCGCCGACGGCAGCGAGAAATGGCTGCGCACCTTCAAGACCGGTTTGTACGACGATGCGGGGCACGCCACCCACCTTTTGGGCATCTCGGTGGACATCACGGCTCACAAGCGGATGGAGGACGCGCTGCGCGACAGCGAGGCGAGGCTTGCGGAAGCCCAGCATCTTGCCCACCTCGGTCACTGGCAGCTGGATGTGCCCTCTGGCAGCCTGGAATGGTCGGACGAGACCTACCGCATCTTCGAGATCGAGCCGCAGGAGTTCATCGCCACCTACCAGGGCTTCCTCGCGCTCGTGCATCCCGAGGACCGCGCCCAGGTGGACCAGGCCTACCAGGATGCACTGCGCCAGCGCGCCGACTTCCAGATGGAGCACCGCCTGCTGATGAAGGACGGCCGCATCAAATACGTCGAGGTGAAGTGTGAGACGACCTTCGATGCCAAAGGCCTGCCCTTGCGCTCCATAGGCATGGTGCAGGACGTGACGGCGACCCGGTTCGCCGAGCGCGCGCTGCGTGAGCAGCGGCAGGTGCTGGCGCAGGCTCTGGAAGGCACCATACACACAGTGTCCACGGCGGTCGAACTGCGCGACCCTTACACTGCGGGCCACCAGCGTCGGGTGGCAGAGCTGTCTTCCGCCATCGCGCAGGCGATGGGGCTGGGCGAAGAGCGCGTCAACGGCGTGCGCCTGGGAGCGATGATCCACGACATGGGCAAGATAGGGGTGCCAGCCGAGGTGCTCACCAAGCCCACGCGCCTCACCCCCATAGAACAGAACATCGTGCGCGAGCACGCCGCGATGGGGTACGACATCCTCAAACAGGTCCGGTATTCGTGGCCCATCGCCGAGATCGCACATCAGCACCATGAGCATGTGGACGGATCGGGATATCCGCAGGGACTCAAAGGCGAGGAGATCTGTCTTGAGGCGCGCATCGTCGCCGTGGCGGATGTGGTCGAGTCCATGGTCTCCTACCGTCCTTACCGGCCTGCGCTGGACATGGATGCCGCACTGAAGGAGATCAAGGCCAACCGCGGAGTACGCTACGACTCACAGGTGGTGGACGCCTGCATCAATGTAGTGGAGGGCGGGTTCAAGTTCGGCTGAGGGCGGTCGTCTGGTAAACTCGCGCCATGTCCGAATTCCACGCACTGGTCCCTGCCGCCGGCTTCGGCGCGCGCATGGGCAACGAACTCCCCAAGCAATACCTGCCCCTCGCGGGCAAACCCATGATCGCTCACGCACTCGACACGCTGTGCGCTTGTCCTGATATCGCGACCGTGTTCGTCGTTCTATCGCCCGGCGATACGCAGTTCCACACCTACGACTGGTCGCGCTACGGCGACAAGCTGCAGCCCCTGTACTGCGGCGGCGAGACGCGCGCCGAGAGCGTGGCCAACGGCCTGCTCGCCTCAGAACTGGAGGCGGACGACTGGGTGCTGGTGCACGACGCGGCGCGTCCCTGTCTGACGCAAGCGCATCTGGCGAAGCTCATCGCCGAACTGCGAGACGACGAGGTGGGTGGCATCCTGGCCGTGCCGCTGGCCGACACTCTGAAGCGTGCCGATGCCCAGCAGCGCATAGCGCACACCGAACCGCGCGAAGGCCTGTGGCAGGCGCAGACGCCACAGATGTTCCGGGCAGGCCTGCTGGCAGAGGCGCTGCAGCAATGCCGCAGCGTCACCGACGAGGCTTCGGCCATCGAGGCCTTGGGTCTGCAGCCCAAGCTCGTGGCGGGGGATTCCAGCAACCTCAAGGTGACCTACCCGCAGGACGTCAGATTGGCTGAACTGATATTGAAGGAAAACGCATGAGAATAGGTCAGGGTTTCGACGTCCACCAGCTGGTCGAAGGGCGCAAGCTGATCATCGGGGGAGTGGATATCCCTTATGGCAAGGGCCTGCTCGGGCATTCCGATGCGGACGTGCTGCTGCACGCCATCTGCGATGCGCTGTTGGGGGCAGCCGCCTTGGGCGACATCGGCAAGCACTTCGCCGACACCGATGCGAAATACAAAGACATAGACAGCCGCATCCTGTTGCGTGACGTGGTGCGCAAGGTCGAGGCGGCAGGCTGGCGCGTCGGCAACGTGGACGCGACCATCATCGCGCAGGCGCCCAAGATGGCGCCGCACATCCCGCAGATGGTCACCAACATCGCAGCTGACCTCGGCATCGCACACAACGCGGTGAACGTGAAGGCGACCACCACCGAGCACCTGGGCTATGCCGGCCGCGGCGAAGGCATAGGCGCACAGGCGGTGACGCTGTTGCTGGCTGCATGATGCGCATCCTCGCTGTCGAGACTTCCACCGAGTACTGCTCTGTCGCGTTGTGGCAAGACGGCCAGGTGAGCGAGCGCTGCGAGCTGGTCGGGCAGAAGCATTCCGAGGTGCTGCTGGCGATGGTGGATGCCGTGCTCAGGGAGGCGGGCGTGACGGTCAGGGAGGTCGACGGCATCGCCTACGGCAAGGGGCCGGGCTCCTTCACCGGCGTGCGCATCGCCTGCGGCGTGGCCCAGGGACTTGCGCTCGGGACGGGGCTCGACGTGGTCGGGGTGTGCACGCTGCAGGCGCTGGCCGAGGCATCGGGGCGCGACAAGGTGATCGCCGCCATCGATGCGCGCATGGGTGAGTTGTATCTGGCGGCTTATGAGAAGCGCGACGGTGAATGGGCGACGGTTGTGGAGCCCTGCCTGTGCCACGCGGGGACGCTGCCCGCGGTGGAGGGCGGGGGCTGGTTCGGGGTCGGCACCGGTTATGCCGTGGGCGGCGATGCGCTGCAGAAATTCTACGATGGACGGCTGTCGGGCGTGGATGCGCAAGCGGTGGCGCAGGCGGGCGCGGTGGCGCGGCTCGCCGCCATCGAATTCGCCAGAGGCAACGCGGTGGATGCGGCGCAGGCGTTGCCGCTCTATCTGCGCGACAAGGTGGCTTTGAAGACCAGCGAACGGCAGCAGGCATGATGCTGCGCGACATGACCGAGGCTGACTTGGGCGAGGTGCTGCGCATAGAGTGCGAGGTGCACGCCCATCCCTGGACCGAAGGCAATTTCAGCGACGCGCTGCGCAGCGGTTACCGGTGCCAGGTCTATGCGTCGGACGGCGGGGAGATGCTCGGGTATGCGGTGGTGATGCTGACGGTGGATGAGGCGGAGTTGCTGGACATCGCCATCGACTCGCAGCATCAGCGCAAGGGGATGGGACGCGCGCTGTTGGAAGAGATGCTGACGCTTGCAAAGCGCGCCGGCATGCAACGCATGGTGCTGGAAGTGCGTGCATCGAACGATGCGGCCATCGCACTCTATGTCAGCGCGGGATTCGAACGTATAGGCTTGCGCCGTGGCTATTATCCGGCGGGGCAGCGCCGCGAAGACGCGATCTTGATGGGACGTATGCTGTGAACCGTGACGAAGCCGTATTGCGCGAACTCAACCTCTACCCGCTGTGGGTGAGGCGTGCTGCGCCTGTGGCCGAGGGTGGCGCAGCCGATACCCCGGCCGGGACTGATGCTGCGCAGCCTGACACTGCTGTCGTGGAGGATATAGTCGCGACCGCCCCGGCCACTGGGGAGCAGGCTCGGGATGCTCGGATCGCCGGCCTGGATTGGCCGGAGCTGAAGGCCATGGTGCGCGACTGCACTGCCTGCAAGCTGCGCGCGGGGTGCACGCAGACGGTGTTCGGCGTGGGCGACGAGCAGGCCGAGTGGCTGTTCGTGGGCGAAGGGCCAGGGGCGGACGAAGACGCTCAGGGCGAACCCTTCGTGGGACAGGCGGGCAAGCTGCTCGACAACATGCTCGCGGCGATAGGGTTGAAGCGCGGCCACAACGTGTACATCGCAAACGTCGTCAAATGCCGCCCGCCCAACAACCGCACGCCGGAGGAGGACGAGATAGCCACTTGCCTGCCTTATTTGCAGCGCCAGATCGCGCTCATCCGCCCCAAACTCATCGTGGCGCTGGGCAAGACCGCAGCAACTGCGCTGCTGGGACGCGACGCAACCCTGGGCTCGTTGCGCGGCACCGTGCATGATTTCCAGTTGCCTGCGACAGAGCAGATGGCCACAGAAGGGCAGGTGAGCAGTCAGCAGTCGTCCCTCCCGCACCAGCCGACTTCGTCGCACCGCGTCGGGACGACTACACCTCTGATCGTCACCTACCATCCCGCCTACTTGCTGCGCAGCCCGCTCGAGAAAGCCAAAGCCTGGCAGGATCTGCGCTACGCAGTGCAGCAGATGACCCACAGACAACAGGGTTGATTACCCGTTCCAAGCTGATAGCATCCGGCGCGACTTCTACTTCGAAGTGGGGCGTGCCGCATGAAGGTCAGCGACTTCCGGTTGTCCAGCCACACCACCCTCGGCATCCTGCCCTCAATGGCTGCCGGTGCGCTGGTATGGGGCGGCAGCGAGACCCTGCATCTGCATGAGTCCCACCTCAAGGGACGAGGCGCCGACATCGAGGCCGCATCACAACAGGTAAACCTGAGCCGAGCCCCGGAGGCTTTGCGACAGGATGAGTTTTTCCTCGCTTCTGCCCCTCCCTTCTCCCTTATTGCCCGCCTCAAGATGCGAACCGCTCCTTCTCTTTCGGAGGCAAGGAGAACGTCGCCGACGATATTTTCACATCGCAGCTCCTGCGCGCTGAGGTGCATCACCGAGGCTGCGTGCGCCATCTCGAAAGGAACAGCCAAATGCACCTGAGGGGCAGTGGCGAGATCGGCGAGCTGGGCAGTGCACTGAATGGCGCGCTGGACAGGCTCTCTGCTCGCGAGCTGAATGCCTTCGGCAAGGAACTGATTGAATCCCTGCCCGGCGTCTTCTACATGATAGACAGGCAGGGCAACTACCTGATGTGGAACAGCAACCTTGAGCGGGTGCTGCAGCGCAGCGCAAAGGAGATGGCCTCCAGCCATCCGCTGGATTTCTTCGAGGGGGAGGACAAAGCCGCCATCGACACGGCGATGCGCCATGTGTTCGAACAGGGCGAGGTCTCGGTCGAGGCGGTGCTGGTTGCCAAGGACGGCACGAAGACGCCGTACTACTTCACCGGGCGGCGTGTGCAGCGCGACGGGGAGCCGGTGCTGGTCGGCATGGGGCTGGACATCGCAGTCCAGCGTGAGGGCGTGCGAGTGACGAATGCCCTGCTGCAGCGCAACCAGACTCTGATGCAGAACTCGATGGAAGGCATACACGTAATGGACGTCGAGGGTGACGTGCTGGAAGTCAACGACGCGTTCTGCCGCATGCTGGGCTACACCCGGGAGGAGGTCATGCACCTCAATGTTCGGGACTGGGATAAGAAATTCACGCCAGAGGAGTTGCGTGTGAGGTTCAGGGACTTCATAGGCAAGAGCGGCATGTTCGAAACCGTGCATCGGCGTAAGGACGGCGGCTTGCTGGATGTCGAGATATGCACCACGGGCGTGGAGATAGACGGCAAGGGCTACCTCTTCGCATCCAGCCGCGACATCACCGAACGCAAGAAGGGGCAGGCCGCGATGAGGCGGCATGAGCGGGTGATAGAGACCGCCATGGACGGCTTCTGGATGACCGATGAACGTGGCTATGTGGAGGAGGTCAACGCGGCCTACGCGGCCATGTCCGGCTACACCATCCAGCAGCTCGTGGGCATGCACATCAGCCATCTGGAGGTGACAGGCCAGCCGGAGGAGTCCGGCGCACACCTGGGCAGGATCAGTTCCGGCGGGACCAGCCGCTTCGAGACCCAGCACCGGCGCAAGGACGGGAAGGTGATAGACATCGAGATGTCCATCACCTACATGCCCGAGTGCCGGAAGTTCTTCGTGTTCTGCCACGACATCACGCAGCGCAAGCTGAACGAGGGGGCAATGCGCGTGGCTGCCGCCACCTTCGAGACGCAGGATGCGACCCTCATCACGGACGCGCAAGCCAACATCATCCGCGTCAACCGGGCTTTCACCAGGATCACCGGTTACACACCGGAGGAAGTGATGGGAAAGAACCCGAACATCATGAGTTCGGGGCGTCAGGACAAGGCTTTCTATGGAGCCATGTGGCGGCAGATACTGGAAACGGGGGGCTGGGCGGGCGAGATCTGGGACAGGCGCAAGGACGGCGTGGTCTATCCCAAATGGCTGACCATCACTGCGGTGAAGAACGAGCTCGGGGTCACCACGCAGTACGTGGCCATCTTCAGTGACATCACCGAGCGCAAGCAGGCGGAAGAGGAGATACGTAACCTGGCGTTCTATGACGCACTGACCCAGCTGCCCAATCGGCGCCTGTTCCAGGAGCGCGTTCACGCGGCGCTCGCGGCATCTGCGCGTTATGCCGATTTCGGTGCCATTTTGTTCATAGACCTGGACCGTTTCAAACTGCTGAACGATACCTTGGGGCACGAATACGGCGATCTGCTGTTGGTCGAGGTTGCAGCACGCATCAGGCATTGCGTGCGCGAGATGGATACCGTGGCGCGCCTGGGAGGCGATGAGTTCGTCGTGCTGCTGGAGGGCATCAGCGGCGACAAGGCAGACGCCTCGTACAGGATAGAGCGGGTGGCGGAGAAGATACGTCAGGCGCTGTCGTCCCCTTATCGCCTCAGAGAACATGAGCACCACAGCTCGCCCAGCATAGGCATCACCCTGTATCACGGCAACGACGAGAGCATGGAGGCACTGCTCAAACATGCGGATGCGGCGATGTACCAGGCCAAGAACGCAGGACGCAACACCATCTGCTTCTACGACCCCGCACTGCAGCACGATTTGGAGAGCCGCGCTGCGCTTGAGCACGACATGCGCCACGCCATGGCGAACGGTGGGCTGCGGCTGCTCTACCAGGTGCAGGTAGACAAGGAGCACCGTGCGGTCGGCTTTGAGGCATTGATACGCTGGCTGCATCCGCAGCGAGGGGAGGTCCTGCCTGCGAGCTTCATCCCTGTGGCCGAGGAAAGTTCGCTCATCCTCGACATCGGCGACTGGGTGCTGGAGACCGCTTGCACGCGGCTAGCCGCATGGGGCCGGGACGCACGCATGCGCGAGATGACGCTAGCCATCAACGTCAGCGCGCATCAGTTTCGCCACGGCGACTTCGTCGATCAGGTGGACGCGGCTTTGCGCAGGCACGGCGTCAGGCCCTCACGCCTGAGGCTGGAACTGACTGAGAGCATCGCGCTGCACGACCTGGACGAGGTAGTGCAACGGATGCAGGCCCTGAAGGAGCTCGGGGTGCAACTCTCGCTGGATGACTTCGGTACCGGCTATTCTTCGCTATCCATGCTCAAACGCCTGCCGCTGGACCAGCTCAAGATAGACCAAGGTTTCGTGCGCGACATCGCCAGCGATCCTGCGAGCGCGGTGACGGCGCAGACCATCATAGACATGGCAAAGAACTTCGGGCTGGACGTGATCGCGGAAGGTGTGGAGAGCGAAGCACAGCTCGCCTTCCTCAAGCATCACGACTGCAAGGCATATCAGGGCTGGCTCTTCGGCGCGCCGGCACCAGCTGAGGAGCTGCCTGCATTGATGGAGAAGCTAGGGGGCGTCTAGCGCGTATGGTCCGCCCAGTTGTTGGGCGTCTCATAAAGCCGCACGCGCTCCAGCCTCAGATGGTTGCCGTAGGTGTCGCGGTAGGCCGGGAGCAGCAGGTCGAACGCGACCCGGGCCAGGTTCTCCGCGGTCGGAATGACGTCCAGCACCACGGTCTTGTGGCCAGGCAGCGTGTTCAGGAAGTCCAGCACCACCTTGTCCCCGCGGTACACCAGGAAGGCGTGGTCCCATCCGTTCACCACATGCTCCTTGGCGATGCGCTTCACATCCGAGAAATCCATCACCATGCCTTGCTCGGACACGCCCTCGGTCGTGATGATGTCACCCGAGAGGGTGATCTCGATGACGTAGCGGTGGCCGTGCAGGTGCTTGCATTGGCTGTTGTGGTTGGGGATGCGGTGTCCGGCATCGAACTCTAGGCGGCGGGTGATCTGCATGATGGAGGCTAGTACGAACGTGCGCGGATTATAACTTGAAGGCACGGACCGCATCCCTGAATGCACGCGCAGCCTCTTGTCCAGTCTCACCCGCATAGCGTAGGGAGACATAGCGTGCCGCAAGGTCGCGCATGTCGGCCGCACGTTCCGGACGGGCCGCGGCGACCCGTTCGGCATACTCCATCGGCCCTTCATGAGGCGCCCGCGGCAGACCGGCTTTTTCCAGCTTGCGGCAGATCTTCAGCCACAAGGCCTGTACCGTATCCGTCTGTCGGGCGACGAGGCGGCGCAGCAGGACGAGGGTGAAGACGCCTACCAGCACGGCGATACCGGCCAGCATCTCCAGCGCCATCTTCTGCCAGGTGATGTCCTCCATGCCCATGCGTGTGAGGAAGGCGAACTGGCGTTCCGTGTTGTAGCCCAGCACCCACTGGTTCCATTGGTTGGCCAGCGCATCCCAGTTCATGCGCAGGTCGCGCAGCCACTCCGGCGGATTGCGCACCATGAAGGGAAGTGCGGTGGCGTCGGGGAGGGCGGCCGCGAGGCCACTCTGGATGCGGCTTGGTGCGATGACGGCGGTGGGATCGATGCGCACCCAGCCGCGGTCGTGCAGCCAAACCTCTGCCCACGCATGCGCGTCGGACTGGCGCACGATGTAGTAGCCGCCGAGGTCGTTGTATTCTCCGCCTTGATAGCCCGTCACCACGCGCGCCGGTATACCCGCCGCACGCATCAGGAACACGAAACTGCCGGCGTAGTGCTCGCAAAATCCCTTCTTTGTGCCGAACAGGAACTCGTCCACGCTGTCCATTCCGAGCAAAGGGGGCTCTAGGGTGTACTCGAAGCCGTTGTTCCTGAAATAGTCGAGGGCGGTGCGCACGACGGCGACGTCGCTGTCGCTGCTCTCCCGCCAGTTGTGGCCGAGCATCTTAGCCTTCGGATCGTACTGCTGCGGCAATACGAGAGCGCGCAACAGCTGTTCGGGTGGCTCGTCCAGGTTGGCGCGATAGGAAAGAAGCGAGGTCGCGTTGTAGCGCATGCGCGCATTCACCGGCGCCTTGTTGAGCAGCTGGAAATCGGGCGCAAAGAACGCCGGGATGGAGATCTTGGTTGGCATGTCCAGCGCGAACAGCCAGGGTTTGTTGTGGGGCTCCAGCGTCACGGTGTAATCCACGCGCTCGCGTGCATCTGTAAGGGATGGGCTCTGCGCCGTGAAATAGCGTCCGTGCGACCAGGTCATGCCGTCGAAATCCCATAGCACCGGGCCGCGCCAGTACATCTGGTCGCGCGCAGGCGTCTTGTTGCTGAAGGTGACGCGGAATGCCACTGCGTCCGACAGCGAAAGCCTGCTCACGCTGCCCGGCGCCATGGTGTCGGACAAGCCGCTGCTGGCGTAGGCGTCCTGCGGCATACCCCACAGCGGGCCCTGCACGCGCGGGAATAGGATGAACAGGATGAGGGTGAGGGGGATGGCCTGCAGCAGCAGCATCCCCCCGATGCGCAGGCGCGGAATCAGTCTGAGCGTTCCAGTATGCATGTGCACCCAGGTCGCCATGATGACTAGCAGGGTGAACAGCATGTACAGGGCGGTGGGTATGCCCTGCGAGTAGAAGAAGTTGGTGATGATGATGAAGCAGGAGAGATAGATCAGCACGTTCGCATCGCGCGCCGCGCGCAGCTCCAGCAGCTTGAGCGTGGAGAGCAGGATCAGCAGTGTGACGCCCACTTCGCGTCCAAATAGCGTGCGGAAGGTGATGGCGAGGGCTAGCACGCAGGCGATGGTGATGCCGAGTAGTAGCCAACGTGCGGGCAGTGGGTTGCCGCTGTAAGTGAGGTAGGTGCGCCAGGATAGCAATGCGACGCACAGGGTGCTGACCCACAGCGGCAGATGCTCGGCGTGCGGTGCGCTGACCAGCAGGATGCAGGCGATGAGGCCGTAGATGAAAGGGGCGGAGAGCTTCATGCCTCGCCCGATCCGAAGAGCGCCAGTCTGCGCAGACATTCCACGCGATGCGCCTTGCCGTGCTGCGGCGCGATATCGCTGTCAGGCAGGCGCAGACCGTACAGCAGACCTTGCGCATCGGCATCCAGCACCCAGCGCGTGAGCAACTCCAGCTTGCGTTCCTGTGCGATGTTGGGCAGCAGCCACCAGTCCAGCCATAGTTCCTGCCCCTGCGGTGTCGAGAACTGCTTGACCTGCAGGCCTTGCTCGCGCGCCAGAGCTTTCCACGCGATGCGCGGCATGGCGTCACCTGCCACGTAGTTGCGCAGGCCGAAGAAATCCTCATCGCCCGCCGCGGCAGTCTTGCCAGCGCCGCTCTGAGCCTCGGGTGGCGGCAACGGCTGCGGGGCGGCCGGCCTGGGATAGACCAGGCAGCGCACGTCGAAATGGATGTAAGTCCAGGCGTAGAAGAGACCTAGCGGATAGTGCGTGTAGAGTGTCAGTCGCCCGCTGTCGAGCCAGCCACGCTGCGTGGTCGGTAGGGTGAGCTCCACTGGGGTTGAGCTTTGTGCGGACAGGTCGAACACCGTCTCATGTCCAAGATCGTCGTGCAGATGGATCTGGTGGCGGGGCAGCGTGCCGGGATTGTTGAAATGGAACACGAAATGCGCAGGCTCGCCCGCGAACGTGGGCTCGACATAACCGGCATGGATCTCCAGCTGTGCCATGTTGCGGAAGGCGTACAGCATGCTCATTCCCCCTGCCGTGGCGAGAAGGAAGGTGAGCACGTAGCCCAGGCTCAGGTTGTAGTTGATGTCGCCCAGCAGCATGAGCATCAGCACCACTGCGAAGCCTAGCCCCTGGCGCGAGGGGACGATGTAGATGCGGCGCTGGTTGAGCACCAGCGTGCCGCTCTCGACGCTGCGGCGGAACGCCCAGTTGCGGAACGCTTTTCTGAGTGTGGCGAACACGTCAGGGGATGGGGACCGCTTCTATCAGCTCTTTCGCCAGCTTGTCGCCGTCTGAGATCTGCACGTCCTGCACGCTCTGCAGGCGGTGGCTGGTGACGCCTGCGAGTACCGCCTGTACATCCTCAGGGATGACGGCGTTGCGTCCGTCGAGCAGGGCCCAGGCGCGGGCGGCGGCGAGCAGGGACAGGCCGGCGCGCGGGGAAAGGCCGTGCACGTAGCGCGCCGATTCGCGGGTGTGGCGCAGGATGGCCTGCACGTAGTCGAGCAGTGCGGGAGAGACGAACACCTCGCGGGCCTGTTGTTGCATGGTCATCAGCTCGGCGGTCTCCATCTGCGGGGTGAGCTTGGCGATGATGTCGCGTCGGTCCACCCCGGAGAGCAGGTTGCGCTCGGCCTGCGCATCCGGGTAGCCGAGCTGGATGCGCATCAGGAAACGGTCGAGTTGCGACTCGGGCAAGGGGAAGGTGCCGATCTGGTTCACCGGGTTCTGCGTGGCGATGACGAAAAAAGGTATGGGCAGGGGGCGCGTCTCGCCCTCGCTGGTGACCTGTTTCTCCTCCATCGCCTCCAGCAGCGCGCTCTGTGTCTTGGGTGTGGCGCGGTTCACTTCGTCGGCGAGGATCATCTGCGCGAAGATGGGGCCGGCGTGGAACTTGAACTCGCCCGTGTCGCGCTGATAGATCGAGACGCCGAGGATGTCTGCTGGCAGCATGTCACTGGTGAACTGCACGCGCTGGAACTGCAGTCCCAGCGTCTTGGCCAGCACGTGCGCCAGCGTGGTCTTGCCCACACCAGGCAGGTCCTCGATCAGCAGGTGTCCGCGCGCCAGCAGGCAGGTGAGCGCGAGCCTGATCTGGCGGGGCTTGCCGAGGATGACGGTCTCGGTCTGGGAGATGACGTTGTGCAGGGCGTGGGTCATGCGGCTCCCCTATAGCAGAACCGCCGCGACCACCTTGCGGTCTTCCGCGACGAGGATGTTGTAGGTGCGGCAGGCGGCAGGGGTGTCCATGAACTCGATGCCTATGCCGGCCCGGATCAGCTCCCGGTAAAGCTCGGGGCGGGCGAACTGCTGTTTCGCGCCGGTGCCGAGCAGCAGGACTTCAGGTTTCAGATCAATGAAGTAGCTGAAATCCCCTGGCGTCAACGAGGCAAAGTCGCGGGCCGGCCAGTCGGCGCGCACTTCCCCGGCCATCACCACCACGGGCTGCTCGTAGCGCTGGCCGTTGACGGCTACGTAGCCAGCCCGGTGGCCGGTGAACAGTTTGAGGTTGGTGTTCGTCTGCAGATGCAATGCCAAAGCGCGGTCTCCATTTGCGGCGAGCAGCGGCGGCGCGGTAGAATCGCGGCCTTTGTAACGCCTTGTCTGTACGGCGATGATTCTACCATCGGCGTCGGTTTGGCAGATTGGGAAGCACTCAAGTGAAATCCGAAAAGGTAATGAAATCGGCCAAACTGGCCAACGTCTGCTACGACATCCGCGGCCCGGTCATGGCGCGCTCCAAGCAGATGGAGGAAGAGGGCCAGCGCATCATCAAGCTGAACATCGGCAACCTCGCGCCCTTCGGTTTCGACGCGCCGGAGGAGATCCAGCAGGACGTGATCCTCAACCTGCCCAATTCGTCCGGCTATTCCGATTCCAAGGGGCTGTTCGCCGCGCGCAAGGCGATCATGCACTACACCCAGCAGAAGAAGATCGCGGGCGTCACCATAGACGACATCTTCATCGGCAACGGCGCCTCCGAGCTCATCGTCATGTCCATGCAGGGCCTGCTCAATCCGGGCGACGAGGTGCTGGTGCCCGCCCCCGACTATCCGCTGTGGACTGCTGCCGTGACGCTGGCCGGCGGCACGCCGCGCCATTACGTGTGCGACGAGGCCAACGAGTGGAACCCCGACCTTGCCGACATGAAGGCGAAGGTCACGCCGAACACCAAGGCCATCGTAGTCATCAACCCGACCGGTGCGGTGTATTCCGACGAGATACTGAAGGCGATCATCCAGCTCGCCCGCGAGCACAACCTCATCGTCTTCGCCGACGAGATCTACGACAAGGTGCTGTACGACGGCGTGACGCATACGTCCATGGCCTCGCTGGCGGATGACGTGCTGTTCGTCACCATGAACGGCCTGTCCAAGAACTACCGTGCCTGCGGCTATCGCTCGGGCTGGATGGTGATATCGGGCGCCAAGAAGAACGCGCAGGACTACCTCGACGGCCTGAACATCCTGGCCTCCATGCGCCTGTGCTCCAACGTGCCCGGGCAGTACGCGATACAGACCGCGCTCGGCGGCTACCAGAGCATCAACGACCTGGTCGCGCCCGGCGGCCGCCTGTACAAGCAGCGCGAACTCGCGCATCAGTTGCTGACCGCCATTCCGGGCGTGACCTGCGTCAAGCCCAAGGCTGCGCTGTACATGTTCCCCAGGCTCGACCCCAAGATGTACCCGATCAAGGACGACCAGAAGTTCATCCTAGAACTGCTGGAGACGGAGAAGGTACTGGTGGTGCAGGGCACCGGTTTCAACTGGAAACACCCTGACCATTTCCGCGTGGTGTTCCTGCCCAATGCGGACGACCTGACCGAGGCCATAGCACGCATCGCGCGCTTCCTCGAGAGCTATCGCAAGAAACACGGCACGAGTTGAACGGCGTCATTCCGGCGAAAGCCGGAATCCAGTAAAGACCGCGTGGTGGGACAAACGATAAGCATATTGAATAAAACCGCTGGATTCCGGCTTTCGCCGGAATGACAGGATAGCGAAAAGGAAGTAAGTAATGAGCGTCAAGCCAATCAACGTAGGACTTCTCGGTATCGGCACCGTTGGTGGCGGCACGTTCACCGTCTTGCAGCGCAACGCGGAGGAGATCACGCGCCGCGCCGGGCGCCCCATCCGCATCACCGTGGTTGCCGACCGTAACCTGGATTTGGCGAAGAAGGTCACCAACGGCGCCTGCCGCGTCACCGACGACGCCTTCGCCGTGGTGAACGACCCGGAAGTGGATATCGTGGTCGAGCTCATCGGTGGCTACGGCGTGGCCAAGGAGCTGGTGCTCAAGGCGATTTCGAATGGCAAGCATGTGGTCACCGCCAACAAGGCGCTGCTCGCCACGCACGGCAACGAGATATTCAAGGCCGCGCAGGACAAGGGCGTGATGGTCGCGTTCGAGGCGGCGGTCGCCGGCGGCATCCCTATCATCAAGGC
>JBBIIJ010000039.1:0-22448 GCA_037446535.1 Sideroxydans sp.
ACGTTTGGTTAGCCACAAACCATCTATTTCGACTAGCTCTCGCGGCGGTGTCCCTAGATTTGCGATGCCGACATTCCCCGTCTCATTCATGTCACGCCATACCATCACGAGGCTTCCGTTCGGTTCAGACTCATGCCATTTCGTGAGGACACTCCATATCCGCAAACGAACACCAGCGTTCATGCGCGGCGAGATGTACACCGTCGGGGCGATCTCCAGCATGGTGGATGATAAGAATCCACGGTAGCGATCCGCCACGTCACGCGTCACTATCACTACCAGCGACATCGCTTTCCTCCATGCGTAGCACTTGCTTGATTTTGTCGATCATGGAAGGAATCACGCTCTCCTTACGAAACACAACCGAAGCTTCTCGTCTGACTAGCCGATCAATACTTGTGTCATCACCTGCTGCGACTGCTTTCGCAACGCTGAACGCAATTTGCAGGGTAATGGTATCGCGATAGAGATCTGCAATATCCAGTACAAATGCTTGTCCGGAATCTTCATGAATAAAACCCAACTGGGGAATGGCGGCGAGTGATTGCACTGCAATTGCAGCGGCACCTTGAACCGCTGTGGCAGCATGGTTGATGGCCTGGTTGGGGACATCGGTCAGGTTCGGGTTTTCCCGGTCGTAGTGTCGGCCATTCCATTCAATGCCATATTTGTCCGCCATCAACCGGTAGATTGTTTTAACCCGCGCCCCTTCAATCCCGCGCAAGGTATCCAAATCTTTATGCGGAAGAATTTCACCCAAGCGCAAGGCGTACATGTGTCGAGCCACGCTGACGCGACGGCGCGGACTGCCCCACAATTCTGCTTGCCGTCGCGCCACATCGGAACGATCAGGCATGAGTGGCGGCGCGGTATAGGTGCGCACGCCGTCCACACCCACCGCCGCCATTAGCGTGCCGTGAAACGCCAGCAGACGGAGCGCATCGTGGGTGACGCTGCTGCCCGGACCGAGCAGGATCATGGATACCGTTTGATGCGGTACTTGCAGGATAGACGGGGTGAGCGAATTCTTGCCTGAGATGAAATTCAGGCAACCATCTATCACGCACAACTCACCGCGCTCCAGCCAGATCAAGCCGTGCCGGTCAACGTGCGGAATGCGGGCCGTATCCAGCCCGAGGCGACCTTTCAGCATGTCGATGCGGGTCTGAGCAGCAACATGCCGAAGCCGAATGCGCGATGCCGACCAATGCCGCGTGACAGGAGGCGAGCGAATGCGTCCGGCTTCCCCACCTGCAACTGCCCTTTGAATACCGCATCCGGGCCGGTGATGGGCTGCATTTTTCGTTTGCCATTTTCTCCGGGCCCGGTTTTGCGCAACACGCGGGTCAGACGAAATTCCTCCATCTGGGTTTGGATCATTTCTGCCGCGCCATCTGCGGCAAGCTGCTTGGCGAGCCAGTCGCGGTAGACCGTGGCCCGCTGTGCGATGCCCTCGCTTTCTTTTGTCGGGCTCGATTCGGCGGCATGCAGGAATGCATCGCGTTCGCGTCCGTCTTTAGTGCGGATGACCGGGCGCACCCTGATTTCAAAACCCAGTGTCTGCCTTTCTTTCCATGTATCGGGGAACGGGCGCGCATCCAAGGCATCCAGACCCAAGGCACGCGCGACATCGGGGGCGGCCAGACTGGCATGTTGGCGTAGCGTTTCCAAATCCACCGTTGTATAGGCGAGCAACCCTTGTCTATTACCTATGTAGCGAAACGGCTGGGGGGCTTGCTCGCCAAACGCGGCACTGAGCAAGCCATGCAAGGCGTAACCGTAATCGCCATCCGGAGATAGCACTTTGTAGCGAACAGCCCACGCCGCTAGTGCGTTGGCATCGGGCTGCAGGTGCATCAGGTGGAGTGTCATGTTTGCGCTCCTTGAGGGGTGAAGCTTCCTTCGCGCACAGGCCGCCAGCCGCCATGCACGCCGCTCGTCCAGTTGCGTTCGTCGCATAAGTCGATCAGGCGATCTTTGTCTCCATCAATGCGACCTTCGCCATCCGGCCACTGCATGCGGAAGGATTGAACTCGGTCGATTTCAGGCACGGGGGCGAGTTGCAGCGCTTGCAGCACGTTGTCTGCTTCTATCCATCCGGCAAACAAGCGCTTGCTGGGCAGGCAGGATTTGCGGCCGATGAACAACGGGCGAGCAGGATGGTCCAGCGCGTCGGCCAGATTATCCAGCGTGGGAAATTCTTCTGGCGGGGACAGGCGCAAGGCGACCAGAACGTCCAAGTCTGCGTGATAGTCGCGATAGCGTTGCCACGTCAGCGATTTTCGCCCGTCAGCCTGCATGGAATAACTTGGGCTGGGCGCTCGTCCTTCTGGTTCACCATGTGTTGTCCATCCCTGATCCTTTTCAAATAGCTGAGCTGTTTGATATTCACGGAGACGCTGTATCGGCGTATTCAACCTTGCACCAAGCAGCAAGCGTTCCTGCAAACGATCATGCAATTCGCAGTCTTCGCGTCTCCAGCCGAGCGCATTGGCGAGCAATCCGGTAATCATGGAAAGCGCCGGGAAGTCGCGGATCACGCCGAAGTTGTCGATGGTCTCGCCGCCGAAGGCGATCAGCGGTGCATGCAGCCGCAGCAATAGATGGCGCGCCATCTCAACATGCTCCTTGCTGCACAATCTCCTTCACCCATTCGCCCAGCTTGGCGAGATTGGCGCGTTCGGCACCCGGCACTTCAACGGAATCCAGCGACAGGAAGCGACGCGTCAACGGTGCGCCGTAAGCCTCATCCATCGCCGAAATCTCTTGCGACATGCGCGCCACCGCACGCTGGCGGATGGTGTTCGTGCTGCTTTTATCCTCCAGCGGCAAGGCATCGTGGAATGCGCCCGCCAAACTGCGCGGCTGCCAATCTCCGGCTTCCACCAGCATGAATTTCGCCCAGTCGAAAGGTGCGGTCGATCCGCGTTTTGCGCCGGGGCTGACGGTGGCGATCAAGTGCAACAGATGCTGTACTACACGCCCCGCCAGTTCGCGGCGCTCTGCCGGGGTGCCTTCAGAAAAGCAATCCTTGGCGGCGATGCCTTCCAGATTTTCCAGCAACTGCGGCACGTCCACTACCACATAGCCGTAGTAGAGGCCGGAGGCAAGTTCGGTGTCGAAGATGCCTGCCGAACCCAAATCGCCAGCCTCCTGCATCAAGTCGTCTACCACTGTGAAGTAATCGTTTTCGACTTGCGCTTGATGTACGGTGAAGGCGTGAGCGACCGATACAGAGGCTTCGCGGCTGGCGAGGATGTCCGAGGTCACCATGCGCCCGAACAAGGCGGACTCTAGTCCGCTACCAAGCTTGATGGCTTCGATGTTTTTCTTTTCATCTTTCAGGGCGCTGACAATGGCGGCCTTGAGCGACTTTTCATCGGTGCTGCTTTGCGCCAACTCGGTGCAGCGGCGAACCAGATAGTCGATTTCAGGTTTTCCCAGCAGTACGGCTTGCCCGGTTTTCAAGGCTTCCTCGCCTTTCTTATCTTTGCCGCCTTTGTCCAGCAGGCCGGCATCGCGCAATGCTTCTGCAGCGGACTGTGCTAGTGCAGCGGAAATACCGTTTTCCTGAATGCGTTTGTTGATGAGTTCCAATGTCGAACGCGAACGAATCGCCATCGGCGCATCCAGATTGGCCAACGAGAACTGATCTTCCGTGACACGCCAATGCCGCTTCAGGCATTGCGAAGAAATGCGGGTGCGCACCGCGTTGCCCAAGGGTAATCGTTTTGCCAATCCCGCATCGTCGCGGTTCAGTAATGCGGCGGGGTAAGTGTGCAGGGTGTGAATTTGAATAAAGCGTGGCAATGACATGGTCAATCTCCTATCTTAGAAATGTGAGGTTAGTGCTTGGGTTTGTTGGTTTCGGCAGAAAAAAAGCGACCGGCAATTTTGAGACGGATATCTTCGGCTTTTTCTTCATCGCGATCCTGGTTGAGAATCAACCCGCCCAGTTCGTGCCAGTTGGGCGCAACGCCTTTGCTGGCGAGCAAGCGCAACAGGCGCGGCAGCAGCTGGCGGAACGCATCGCCACGGGTAGTAAGCAACTTGGTCACGCGCGATTCGGATACGTCCGCCTTGCTGAGTTGCTGTCCAAAACTTTGGCCGGCATCGTGTCCGGCCAGCGCCATGCCATGCGCGATCAAAGCCCAGCGCTGCCATGTTTCCGGCTTCCAGGTATCCGGTTCCAGGTCGGCATAGATCAATGCGCGAGACAGCGCGGCAATTTGATGGGGGCGAAATTCGCTGTCCGGGTCGAGTCGCGCCAGTGCGGCTCGTTCGCCGTTACCCAGCCCGTGCGCATCGCCCGCAAAACGCGAGGCTTGCTCGATGATGCGAGCCAGGCGCGTGATCGGCTGCTCTTTGTATGCGACAGGCGGCGCACTTTGATTCTGGATTGGTACCTGTTGGACTGCATCAGGCTGGCTCATCAGCGATCTCCTTGTTGGCGGTTGATTGGCGGTAGTAGTTGGCTAGCGTGGGCAGCGTTTTTGTGCTGCGCAAACTGCCGTGGAAGCGGGACAGGGCGGCAGATCGGGCGCGGTAGCGCTGTTCGCCACTTTGCGGCCCGGCTACGAAGGCGGTTTTGAGTATGGCCTCAGCGCGGTCTGCCATGGCAAGCAGCCACTGCAAGCGGACTTGATCCGGTTCGGAGGCTTCGATTTCGGCATTGAGATCGTCGAAGAAGCGGGCGTCTTCGGCTTGCTCGAATGCCATTGAAAAGACACCGGCTTTGTCTTTGGCGCTGTCCGAGAATCTATCTTTGTCAGCACCTTGGTCGAACAGGGCAGCTAACGCAGTCCAGAGTACGCCGCGCATTTTCCCGACAGCATCGACGCGCTCTCCGGCGATCTTTGCCAGTTGATCCGTCTGGTTTTGGCGCAGCATGTTGCGCACTTTGGGCGAAATCGGGATACGTCGTTCGTGGTAGCCCTCGGTCTTGCCCTGTCCTCGTGTTACCCCTTGCGCAAGAATCACAATGCCATCCATTCCGTCGGAGGCATCAATGGCTTGCGCGACGGGTGGACGATATTTGTTTCCAAAAAGCAATTCGGCAGCCAACTTGTAGTGGAATCCGTCGGAAGTGATTGTTAGTGCCTTTCCTGCCGCGGGGTCAATCGGAATCCAGGCGTCTCCCGTAATGCCGTTACGCTCTTTAGCCTCAACGCGTGCAGCTTTGCTACCCGTTGCAATCGCACATATGTGGGTTGGTTGTGCTATCTGCACTAGCCGAATGCGGCGGCAGAATTCAATATAAAAGGGATCAAGCGATGAGAATGCAAGGCTGTTTTCTCCGTTCCACTTTGTTAGCCATAGAAGTCCGTTACCGTTCTCGTTGCATAGCCCCATGCTTTCAACAATTTCATCGCGGTGATTAATGAGGGCTGCTACATCGCGTTGCCAACGTTTTCCCCAATGGCCCTTGGGGATCGCGCCGATAGCGGGGCGACTGGCAAAGCCGCCGTTCATTCGAGATATTCCATAATTGCCAGCACCAAGAAATCCTTCCTGTGTTTGCAGGCTGATTAGCGCCATCAGCCAGTCATCCGGCATAGCCTGCTGCATTCGTGCAGCCTTCAGATCGTGATTCTTGGATGTCACCAGCATGTCCAACTCATCGGGGGCGTGCAGGGTGTTTTTCCAACTGCTTACATCGCCTCCCGGCACAGGGGCTTGCATAAATGCCGGCCTGTCGTGCGACGCAATCAGACACCAGGCAGCGCCATCTGGATGTTCCGGCGTCAATGCCAGCAGCGCGGATTTCCATTCCTGTTCTGTCGTAAACGGCGGCGTTTGCTTCGAGTGATGTAAGGCCATGGCGGCGAGTTGCACCAGAAAGGCGTGCCACGGGTGGCGCTGGTGCGGGCGGAGGGCGGGGAAATCTCGCACCTCGTCGCGCGCCAGTGCGACGAACAATCCGGGCAGGGTGTATTTCATGGCGTGACCGCCATCTACCAGCCGGGCGCGTATCAGCGGTTCATCAAGCAGCGAGTATCGCAGCATCACGTAGTCCTCCAGCATAAGTCGGTTATTCGTCTTTGCTCAGTCCGAGACGGGTATAGCGGTATTGCGCACCGCTCAAACTGAAACATGTCGTGGTTGCGGTTTGGCTGATGTTGTCGGGCTCGGCATCGGGTGATAAGTCTTTGGGCAGCAGATGATGGCGCACCGGCAATTCCTTGAGCGGTTCGCCGAAGGGGCCTGGTAATTCGAGGTCGAAGTGCAGAACGCGGTCTTGCGCGCCCAGGCGAGTGGCGATCTGCACCTCATTCGGGAATTCGAAGTCGCCAAATACTTGATCGACATCCAGCGCTTGCAGGCGCGCGATGGTCTGCCGTGCGCCGGTGTCCCCTTCGATCTTCTGTCCCAATATTTTCCAGGCTTCGCCTTTCCGTTCTTGAATCTCGGATAGTTTGTCCGGGTGGGTAGCCGCCTCGACCAGATAACGGTTGTCTATAGGAATTGAAACGATTGGCCGTTCTGCCAGCAAAGCCCGCGTTGCTTCCAGCACACGCAAATCGGCATAGATGCCGCTGCCATTGCGAAACATTCCCAAGCCGTGCTGCGATCTGGTGATCAAGGGGTTGAGGTCGTGTCCTGTCGGCGTCAACACCCAGGCTTGCGCTGATTGAAATGCGGCGGGGCGCTCCGATGCTGGACGACTATGGCGGTGCAGTCGTCCGATACGCTGCAACAACACATCCATCGGGCACAAGTCGGTGATGAGTACGTCGGAATCGATATCAAGGCTTTGCTCCAGCGTCTGTGTGCCGACCACGATCAATGCACCAGGTGGACGCTGTTTGCCCAGTTGCGCTTCGATGGCCTTATCCATGAGAGGGCGATCCTGGCGACTAAAGCGGCTGTGGTGCAGGGTGGGGACACCGTTCACAGCGAACAACCATGACGGGTTCGGAATGTGCCTTTCGATCACTTCGAAAGTGGCGATCGCAGCAGGCACGGTGTTGCGTATCACCAGCACTTTTGCCCCTTGCTCGGCAGCGGCTAGCGCCATGTGCGCGATGTGCTCGGGCGAGTCGATGACGTCATGCGCAGTCCAGGTCACTTGCTTGCTCATGCCGGTCGCTGCAATGGCGCGCGTTTCTTTGCGGTCGGAAATGGCCGGATAGGGTATGGCGCAAGCCGCTTCGAAGCTCATGGTTGTGGTATGCGATCTCTTTCCCTTGGGGGTGAGTGCCAGGTAACGGTTGCGGGCGCTTGAGCCAAGCGTGGCAGAAAGCAGCAGCGCGTGTCCGCCGGTGTTCAGATGCGCTTTAAGCAATTGTTCCAGCAACACGGTCATGTAAGGGTCTGATGCGTGCACTTCATCCACCACCAGCAGGCTGCGCGCTAGCATGGCGTGGCGCATATGGGCGTGGCGGACTTGCAGTGCGGCCAACAAGGCTTGATCGATGGTGCCGACGGCGACCGGCGCGGCGAGAAACCGCTTGGCCGATTCCGCCGCCCAGCGTTGCGGGGCCTTCTCGTCATCAGGGTTGTCAGACCACAGCACTTTAAAGTTGGGCAACTGTTGTACATCCGCACCATCGGCGCTGATATATCCGGGCAAAGCGCGAACAGTAAGCGGCGGATTTACCGGCCACAGATTTTCGATGGCACTTTGCACTCGTTGATAAACCTGCGAAGCGGCGACGCGCGTCGGTAAGGCAAAATACATACTGTCCACCAAACCTGCGCGGAAGAGATGCACAAAGCGCCAGAGAGCGGCCTCGGTCTTTCCGCTGCCCGTCTCCGATTCTAGTACCAGTAGCGGCCCGAGATGTTCGTCGCTCATGACGGATTGGATGGGGCGAGGGATCTCGATGCCGAAGGCATCGAAGAATCCGGGGGCGCGCCGATTCAGTTCGTTGCGCCAGCCGGCGGTGTCTAGACCAGTAACGGCGATGGCTTTGCGCGCCTTTTCTTGGGCAGTCTTGGTTCTATCTTCGCTTGGCTCGGAGAAGGGAAAGAAGGTGGTGTCAGAACCTAGCCAGTCAGCCAATTGCACCAAGCCCGCAAAGAGATGGGCGAAGGCGGGCGCTTCGGGTAGCGGCTTGCCGCCGGCTTGGAAAGCATACGGGTAGATGGTTTCGGCGCGTTCGCCAATTTCTTTGAGTATGTTGGCAGGGTCGTAAGAAGCTGAAACCGATTTCCAGATATTCTTATTCCAGTCCCCGGGATGGTCTTTTTTAAGCGGGCGCCCGTGGTGGCTGATGCTGGCGATCAGCAAGGATTCGCCTGCTTTGCTCCATCCACAAATCTTTTCGGCCAGTGGCGCAATGGCGTGATAGGCATCGGTTTCGAAAAGTTTGATGGCCTCCATTCCATGCCCAGCATGGTGCGGCCAGTCCTTTGGAACGTCTGGGTTGGTTTTCCAGCGCTTCGCCTGAAAACCGCTGTTTGCCTTGCCAATGTCGTGCAAGAACGCCAGAACTGAAAGACGTGCGATGTCGCGTTCATCCAATTTTCTGCCCGCTTCATTTTCCAATGCGCGCCTGATCGAATGACATGAGCAAAGGCACTCGAAGCAAGCTGCCACATCGATCATGTGATCGATCAATGGGTGCCAGCCGATAACCGCGTCAGCGTGGTCGCGTTCCAGTTTTCCGAAGGCACTATCGTCAGGTATTTTCATGTTGTACCTTGAAACGGCTCGATATATTTATTATTCATACCCACAAGCTCAAATCCCGAGTTCGTGCCTTCATTTCCCATATTTTTTCAGCGCCCCCAGCAACTTCCCCCGCACCATTTCCCGCAATTCCTTGGGTTCAACCACCTCCACTTCCGCCCCATGCTTGAGTATATCCATCACCAGTTCGCGCGGATCGGAGTAGGGCAGGCTCAATTCGTAGCTGCCATCCGCTAGCGTCCGGCCCTGCTGTTTGGGGTGCCACTGTTCTTCTGCCACCCAGCGGGCGCGCTGCGGGGTGAAGATGAGGCGTGCTGTGTACTTGGGCGTGCCGCCGAAGATGCCGTAGCTTTGGGCAAAGTGTGCATCCAGTTCTTTCTCGGCGATGTCCTTGGCGCACTTTTCCAGCGCTTTCGCTTCGCGCAGTCGATCCAGCGCAAAGCTGCGTAGCGCATTGCGTTCGTGGCACCAGGCATCCAGGTACCAGTTGTCGCGGTAATGGACGAGGCGCTGCGGCGAGACTTCGCGCCGAGTTTGTTCGTCGTTGCTGCGCCCGTGGTAGAGGATGGCGAGGCGCTGCCGCTTCAGCAGCCCACCGGCGACTGTCTGGAAGTGCTCGTTGGAGGATTGACGTCCCGCCATGCGCAGGATGCGTACCCGCCGGGTGATCTCGTCACCACCTTGGCCCTCAGCGGCAAGCAGCTTCTCGATATGCTGCCGGATGGGTTTGAGGTGGCCGTCGAGCAGGCCAGGCTGCAGTTGTTCGAGTAAGTGCTGTGCCGTCAGCAGGGCATGGAGTTCGGCGGCATTGAACCAGACGCCCGGCAATTCGAAGATCTGCCCGCCTTGGGTGTCGTAGTAGTAGCCGTTGCGTGCGCGGTCATAGACGATGGGTGCATCGAAATACAGCTTCAAGTCTTCGATGATGCGCTTGACGGTCGCTCGCGAACATTCAAGCTCCCTTTCAAGCGTAGTGCGTGGGACAGGCTGGCGGTGCGACGAGATGACGCGGTGCAGCTGGTAGATGCGCTGCAATTGATTCATCGGTTCCCCTTTACGAGCAAAGTCAAACTTAGTCTAAGCGTCTAGTGCGCTCTGCGTCTTTCAACTCTCCTCTCGCTCCCGTTCGGAAGGGGCTGCTTGATGTGCGCGAATGCGCTTGTTGTGGTGCAGCTGCGCCGATTGTATCGGGCACGTGGGGGATTGGCTATCGGTTGCCCCGCGTGATCTGCTGGAACAGCTCCAGCCTTCGTCCGTCTATCTTCCCGTCTTCAGCTGCCTTGCGTATCGCGCAGTCCGGCTCGTGCGAGTGGCTGCAGTTGGCGAAGCGGCAGTGGCCGAGGTAGGGACGGAATTCGGGGAAGCTGCCTTCCACGGCGGCGAAGTCCAGGTGGTGCAGGCCGAACGCTTGGACGCCGGGGCAGTCGATCAGATGGCTGTCACCGTTCAGGTGATACAGGCGGGCATGGGTGGTGGTGTGTTTGCCGGAATCGAGCACGCTGGAGATCTCGCGGGTGGCGGCCTGCGCATCGGGGATGAGGGCGTTAATGAGCGTGGACTTTCCCATGCCGCTCTGTCCCACCAGCACGCTGCTGTGTCCTTGCAGATAAGGCACCAGAGGGGAGGCATCCTGCTTCGCGGAGAGCTCCAGCACGCGGTAGCCGATGGCGCGATAGGGCGCGAGCTGCGCACGCGCGGCGTCGGCTTGTGGCAGGTCGCATTTGTTGAGCACGATGAGGATGGAAAGGTCCTGCGCCTGCGCGGCGACGATGCAGCGCGCGAGTAATTCGTCGCTGAACGACGGCTCGGTGGCGACCACGGCGACGAGTTGCGTGACGTTGGCTGCGATGAGTTTCTCGCGGTGCGAGACGGAGCGGTAGAGCAGGCTGCTGCGCGGCAGGATGCGTTCGATCACGCCTTGTCCGCTGCCGGTCCCAACCACCTCGACCTCGTCGCCGCACGCGACATCGCTCTTCTTGCCGCGCGGCACGCATTCCAGTTTCGTGCCATCGGGCAGTTCGGCCAGGTAGTGCCGTCCGAAGGCGGCGATGATCTGTCCTGTCAGTTTCAAACCAGTCTATCCATTAGGCGTCATTCCGGCGGAAGCCGGAATCCAGTCGATAGAAGAGTCTCGCGCAGCAAACCAGGTTTTGTCCGCGCTGCGGAATGTTAGTTGTTGCTGGATTCCGGCTTCCGCCGGAATGACGGGGCTTAAGAGATTCCGGTTTCAAATCTGGAACAATGCGTCCACTTTCGCGGCGCAGATGAAATCGTTGTCCGACAAGCCGCCCACTGCGTGGGTGCTGTATTCCACCCGGCACTTGCTATAGCCCACGGTCATGTCGGGATGGTGGTCCTCGCGGTGAGTCATCCAGGCCACGGCGTTGACGAAGGCGATGGTCTGGTAATAGTTCTTGAAGGCAAAGGTCTTGCCGATGCGCTTGTCGCCCAGCTCCCAGCCTTCGAGCCGCTTGAGCAGCACGTTCGCTTCCGCATCGGTCAGGGGCAGCGTGCCGCCTTCGCAGGGTTTGCAGTGTTGGGTGGTCAGATCGCAGACGGTATCCATGATGCACCTCCTGGGTCGAGTGACACTGGTTGAGATAGGCCGCAGTGCTGTTTCCCGTGCGGCCAGCCGTGCACCAACCCTCACTTATGCGCCCCGAGTTCCTGCAGATGCCTGATGCGTATGGGCGCGGGCGGGTGCGATTCGTAGAAGACAGCGTACACCGGATCGGGCGTCAGTGTCTGTGCGTTATCCTGATACAGCTTGACCAGCGCATTGACCAGCTCCTTGGCATCGGTCTGACGGGCTGCGTAGGCGTCCGCCTCGAACTCGTGCTTGCGCGAGTACGCAGAGACGATGGGGTGCAGCAGGAAGGTGAACACCGGCAGCGCTGCGAAGAAGAGCAGCAGCGCGGTCGCGGTGGACTGGGTGGTCACGCCCAGGCCTTGATAGAACCAGTCGGCGTGCAGCAGCTGTGCCAGCCCCCACAGGAAGCCCAGGCTGATGGCGAAGGTGAGCGCTATGCGTTTCAGCACGTGACGAAGCTTGAAGTGCCCCAGCTCGTGCGCCAGTACTGCGTCGACCTCGGCCGGGGTGAGCCTTTCCAGCAGGGTGTCGAAGAACACGATGCGCTTGTTCTTGCCGAAGCCGGTGAAGTAGGCGTTGCCGTGCGTGCTGCGGCGGCTGCCGTCCATCACGAACAGTCCGCTTGCGGCGAAACCGCATCTCTTGAGCAGCGTCTCGATGCGCGTCTTTTGCGCCTCGTCCTCCAAGGGTTTGAATTCGTTGAAGAGCGGCGCGATGTAGGTGGGGTAGATGAACAGCAGCAAGAGGTTGAACGCGACCCACACCGCCCACACGTACACCCACCACAGCTCACCCATGCGTTCCATCAGCCACAGTACGCCGGATAGCAGCGGCAGGCCGAGCACGGCGCCCAGCACCAGGCTCTTGAGCGCGTCCAGCAGGTACAGCTTGAGCGTCATCTTGTTGAAGCCGAAGCGGGCTTCTATGTTGAAGACGCGGTAGAGGTCGAAGGGCGATTCCAGCAGCGACTGCAGCAACAGCACCGCGACGATGGTGGCCGTGCCCTGCACCAGGGCACTGGAGAAAGCAGTGGAAGACCAGTCGCTCAGCCACTGGATGCCGCCGCCGATGGTGAAGGCCAGCGCCAGGACGACATCGAACAGCGCGGAAAACACGCCCTGCTTGACCAGCGCACGCGTGTAGTCGGCGGCCTTGTGGTGCGCGGCGATGCCTATCTGGTCGCGGAAGGCGGGGGGCACCTCAGCGCGATGCGTGGCGACATGATCGAGCTGGCGGTAAGCCAGCCAGAACTTGACGATCATGTTGGAGAGCAGGGCGGTAACGAATATCGTGGTGAAAAAATGGGCTGTCATCGTCGGGGGAATCGTGGATTTAAGCGCGGAGGCTGTGCCACAATGCGCGCCTGTTCAATCGTTAAGCGCGGCGGATTATGGCACAAAACCAAAACTACCTTATCTGGGTCGACATGGAGATGACGGGACTGGTGCCGGAGACGGACCGCATCATCGAAGTGGCGATGGTGGTCACCGACGGCGACCTCAACACCGTGGCCGAGGCGCCTGTGCTGGTGGTGCACCAGCCCGACATCATCCTCGACGGAATGGACAACTGGAACAAGTCCACCCACGGCAAATCCGGCCTCATCGACAAGGTGAAGGCATCCACGCTCGACGAAGCCGCGGCGGAAGCGCAGATGCTGGAGTTCCTCAAGGAATATGTGCCGACGCGCACCTCGCCCATGTGCGGCAACTCCATCTGCCAGGACAGGCGCTTCATGGCGCGCTGGATGCCCAAGCTGGAGGAGTACTTCCATTACCGCAACCTGGATGTGAGCACGCTCAAGGAGCTGGCTCGCCGCTGGAAGCCTGAAGTGGCGAGCGCGCTGAAGAAACACGGCAAACACGAGGCGCTGGCGGATATCTATGAATCCATCGCTGAGATGCGGCACTACCGCGATAACTTCCTCAAGCTCTAACAGTGCGGCTTCACTCATCTTGCGGTTCGTCATCTCGAAACGCATTCAGGCCGTATAACCGCACAGCCTCATGAAGCATCTGCTGGTCGACGTCACTGCACATGGCTACGGCCACGTCGCGCAGACCGCACCGGTGGTGAACGAGCTGGCGCGGCGCATCCCCGGTCTGCGCGTCACGCTGCGTTCGGCGGCCCCCGCCGAGTTCCTCAGGCAGCGCTTCCGCTGCGAGTTCCAGCATGTCCCGGTCGCCCTCGATTTCGGCATGGCCATGGTCGATGCAGTGGAGGTGGACGTGGCGCGAAGCATGGCGGCCTATCGCGCCTATCACGCGGACTGGGAGCGCAAGGTGGCGCACGCTGCCGAGGACATGGCCGCATTGCAGCCCGACCTGCTGTTCGCCAACGTGCCCTATCTTTCCCTGGCCGCCGCGAAGGTGGCAGGCATTCCGGCGGTTGCGATGTGCTGCCTGAACTGGGCAGACATCTACCGCAGCTACGCGCCGGACGACGCGGAGAGCCGGGCCATCCACTCCCAGATGCTGGCGGCCTACGACAGCGCAGAAATCTTCCTCAAGGTGACGCCCACCATGCCCATGCCCGATCTGCGCAACGCGAGGGAGATCGCACCCATCGCGCAACTCGGCGTTCCACAACGGGAGCGCATCGCTGAGCGTTGCGGCTGGAGCAAAGGGGAGCGGTGGGTGCTCGCGGCGATGGGCGGCATAGAGCACAGGCTGTCGCTCGCGCACTGGCCGCGCCTTCCCGGCGTGCGTTGGCTAGTTCCGCAATCGTGGCATGTGCCGCGCGACGATATGGCGTCCTTCGAGTCGCTGGGCATGAGCTTCAGCGACGTGCTCGCCTCGTGCGACGCGGTGCTCACCAAGCCCGGATACGGCACCTTCGCCGAGTCCGCCTGTGCTGGCGTGCCGGTGCTATACGTGTCGCGCGGTGCATGGCCGGAGCAGCCGTATCTGGTCGAATGGTTGCGGCAGCACGGCGTGTGCCGCGAAGTGACGGCGGGGCAACTGGTGAAGGGAGATTTGCTGGAAGCGCTGCGATCGCTGTGGTCGCTAGCTAAGTCAGTGCGGCCGGTGGCGAACGGTGCGGAGCAGGCGGCGGAGGTGCTGGAAGGACTGTTGATGTAGCTTTGCTGAGCCTCGCTCGTCGTTGGCTAGTCATCCACGAGCTTTGCTTCGCCCGGCAGTGTGGCGCGAATGGTCGTTGCCAGCCGGTCCGCAGCCTCCTGCAGTTTATCCGGACTCCATACAATGATCAGGTGGTGGTTCGTGTCGAAATGGGGCCGCATATCCTTGTTCGTGTGGTTCATGACTGAATCCCTGCACGTATAGATAACCGGCCTTCCCAACCCTTCTGCAAAACCTGCTTCCCAGTATGCCCCCTTATTGGCGTGCGACAGGTCAGCAATTACAAATCTCGATGTCCGGATTTCCACGCGTAGGCGGTCATCGATAAGGCCCGCACGTGGCTCGTCATCCAGCTTCATTAGATTAAAGCCGGCCCTCTGGGCTGCGACTCGGAAGCATTCTTGAAATACCCTAGTCAGCTCGTCGTCACCGAACTTCATGGCCATAAATGCCCGCTTGCTTCCGGATGCTGAGGTCTGCAATTCTGTGTAGCGCTGCCATCCACGAACTGAAAGCGTGGCGCCGAAAATACCCCATTCTGGGTTTCCGACGTACTGGGATATTTGCGCCTGGATCAAGCCAGCCTCATGCGCTTCGCCGATAACCCATTGAGCTGCACCCAGCGTTATTGAGCCTAACGTGGCTCGTAGCTCGTTCGCCTTTATGTTAAGTGCCGCTCCTGGTTCTGCCAGTGTTGTTCCTAGGTAAATAATCAGGTTGTCTATTTGCTCCATTGCGGCTGGCAAAGTGGTGGTGTTTAGAATACTCATAGCTATGTCTTGTACTAGCCATGGGGTAGCCTTTCCTCCCTGCATTCGGCGAAGGCTGTAGCTCAGAATAGCCAGCTCTTCCCGCGATAGGCGATTGTTAACGAGATTGTCGGTGTAAAACTCAAAAGAAAGGTTGTATGGCCCGCAATTGGGACAATGTATTGTGGCTACGCAGCCGGTCTTGATATCTGCCTTCTGATTCAAGCCAATTTTGCAGATTGGGCAATCCAGAATTTCGGCCATCATTATTCCTATTTGCGTAACTTGCGTTAAACGAGACTATCTCTGCGCACCCGCTGCCAACGCACGCAGTCTGCCCTGTTCCAGTTCTGCTGCATCCGGTTCGACCAGCCACCCTTGCAGGTTGTCCATCACGATGTCGGTCAGCGCGTGCATCCAGTCGCTGTTGTCGTTGAGGCAGGGGATGTAGTGGTATTCGCCGCCGCCCGCGTGCAGGAAATCCTCCTTGCCTTCTTGCGCGATCTCTTCCAGCGTCTCCAGACAGTCGGTCACGAAGCCGGGGCAGACCACGTCCACGCGCCTGAGCTTCTGCTTGCCCCATTCCTTGAGTGTGGCGGTGGTGTAGGGCTGCAGCCAGGCATCCCTGCCGAAGCGCGACTGGAAGCTGATGGCGTACTGTTCGGCTGACAGTCCCAGTTCCTGTGCCAGCAGTCGGCCGGTCTTCTGGCATTCGCAGTGGTAGGGGTCGCCTTTGTCCAGCGTGTAGCGCGGCAGGCCGTGGAAGCTCATGAGCAGCTTCTGCGGGCGGCCATGCATCATCCAGTAAGCGTTGATGTTGGCGGCCAGCGCTTTGATGTAGCCGGGATGGTCGTGGAAGTCGCGGACGGTGCGCAGGGCGGGGGTGTTGCGCATCTGCTGCAGGGTGGCGAACACGACGTCGTTCGCCGTAGCCGTGGTACTGGCCGCGTATTGTGGATACAGCGGCACGATGAGGATGCGCTGGCAGTTCTGCTCCTTGAGTCTTTGCAGCACGTCGGGGATGGAGGGGGTGCCGTAGCGCATGGCGTATTCGACGGCGAACGGCGCCGTGATGCGCTGGCTGAGGTAGCCCTGCAGCAACGCGGTCTGCTTTTCGGTGTGCACGCGCAGCGGCGAGCCCTCCGGCAGCCAGATGCTGGCGTACTTGGCGGCGGACTTCTTCGGGCGGGTGTTGAGGATGATGCCGTTGAGGATCAGCCACCACAGGGCGCGCGGCATCTCCACTACACGCGGGTCGCCGAGGAATTCCTTGAGGTAGGCGCGCACCGCTTTGGGCGTGGGGGCATCTGGTGTGCCGAGGATGACCAGCATGATGCCGGTCTTTTGCGGGGTGCCGTGGGCATGGGACGGCTCGGTCAGATAGTGCATCGTCGGTTCAGTATTGGGTAAGAGCGTTGCTGAGCAGCTTGGCGGTGATGTCCACGATGGGCACCACGCGCTCGTAGTTCATGCGCTTGGGGCCGACTACGGCGAGGGTGCCGACGATCTGTCCGTCCGCCGTGTAGGGCGCGCTGATCACGCTGCACTCGTCCAGCCCGGCCAGGCCGGATTCGTTGCCCACGAAGATGTGCACGCCCTGCGCGCGGCGGCTGGCCTCCAGCAGCTGCAGCAGCTCGGTCTTCTGTTCGAACACGTTGAACAGGTTGCGCAGCTGGTTCATGTTGGTGGAGAGGTCGTTGATGTGCAGCAGGTTGCGCTCGCCGGATATCACGTAGTCCTCGCTCTTGCGTGCTAGCGCCTCATCGCTGGCCGCCATGGCGGCGTTCATCAGCGCGGTCATGTCGTGCTTAAGCTGGCGCAATTCGTTCTGCATGTGGCGCTGGATGTCGCCGAAGCCCAGGTCGGCGTAATGCTGGCTGAGGAAGTTGCCGGCCTCGGTGAGCTGTGACTGGCTGTAGTCCTTGTCGGTCAGCAGCACGCGGTTCTCCACCTCGCCGTCGGGCATCACGATGATCAGCAGCACGCGCTTCTCGGACAGACGCAGGAACTCGATCTGGCGCACTGTGATGCTGGCGCGCTTGGGCGTGGCCACTACGCCGGCGAACTGGGTGAGTTCGGACAGCAGGTTGGAGGCCTGCGCCACCAGGCGTGAGGGGTTATCCGGCTGCAGCTGGCTTTCCAGCCGTTGCACGCGCTCCTCGGACAGCGGCTGCACCACCATCAGGCGGTCTATGAACAATCGGTAGCCCAGGGCGGTGGGCACGCGCCCGGCCGAGGTGTGCGGGCTGGCGACCAGGCCCATCGCTTCCAGGTCGGCCATCACGTTGCGTATGGTGGCGGAGCTGACATCCAGCCCGGAGAACTGCTGCAGCGCGCGCGAGCCGACGGGTTGGCCGTCGCTGACATAGCGTTCCACCAGCGTCTTGAGCAGTATCTGCGCGCGTTCGTTGAGCATGGCGGTGATTCTACCATCGCGCTTTGTCATTGAATGACGCCTATGGTTTAATCCTGCGCCATGAAATCCGCCTTCCAAACCATCGCCCTGATCGGCAAATACAAGTCGCTGGAGATCGCCGAGCCCTTGATGAAGCTGGCCGATTTCCTGGCAAGTTCCGATCTGAACGTGGTGGTGGACAATCTCACGGCGGAGCATCTCACGCGCCACCCCTATACCGAATTATCACTGCACGAGATGGCGGGTAAGGTGGACCTGGCCATCGTGCTGGGAGGCGATGGCACCCTGCTCAACGTGGCGCGCACCTTGGCTCCCTTCAACATCCCGCTGGTGGGGGTCAACCAGGGACGGCTGGGTTTCCTGACCGACATCTCCCTGGATACTGTGCAGCGCACTATCTCCGGCATCCTGCGCGGCAATTTCGTGACCGAGAAGCGCATGCTGCTGACTGCAGCGGTTTCCCGGGACTCGAAGCAGATCTTCGATTCGCTGGCGTTCAACGATGTGGTCATGCACCGCGGCAACAACAGCAGCATGCTCGAGCTGGAGGTGCGCATAGATGGCGAGTACCTGTACAACCAGCGGGCCGACGGCCTGATCGTGTCCACCCCGACCGGTTCCACGGCCTATGCACTGTCGGCGGGTGGGCCCATCCTGCACCCGTCGCTGGAGGCCATCGCGCTGGTGCCGGTGGCGCCGCACTCCCTGAGCAACCGGCCCATCGTGCTGAAGAGCGAGTCCACCCTGGAGATACTGATGCATCGGGCTGAAGAGGCACGCGTCCGTTTCGACGGCCACACGCACTTCGACTTGCAAGGCAACGACAAGGTGACGGTCAGCCGCTACATCGAGCCTATCCACCTGCTGCATCCCGTAGGCCACAGTTACTACCACACCCTGCGCGAGAAGCTGCTGTGGAACCAGACGCTGTGAGGCAAGCTACTGCGCGGACAAGCTGCGGCGTTGCGTGCTCACGCACTCCTCGCCTACCAAAGACGGTATGTCTCGTCGCTTGTTGCGCGGCGCCTTGCATCTTGTCCTGCTCGCTACGCTTGCCTATTTGATTGCCATGCTCAAGTACCTCACCATCCGCGACTTTGTCATCGTCGACACCCTGGAACTCGAATTCTCATCCGGCTTCACCGCGCTGACCGGCGAGACCGGTGCGGGCAAGTCCATCCTGATCGATGCGTTGTCGCTGGCGCTAGGCGAGCGTGGCGACGCCGGCATGGTGCGCGCGGGCTGCGAGCGCGCGGACGTCACGGCCGAGTTCGATGTCTCTGCGCTTCCGCAGCTGCAGGCATGGCTAGGCGAACAGGAGCTGGAAGGCGATGAGGGGGTATGCCTGATGCGCCGCACGCTGGATGCCGGGGGGCGCACGCGCGGCTTCATCAACGGCCGCAGCGCGACGATGCAGCAGCTGCGCGAAGCGGGCGAGCACCTGCTCGACATCCACGGCCAGCATGCGCACCAGTCTCTGTTGCGTGCCGACGCGCAGCGCGACCTGCTCGACAGCCATGCCGGCCTGGTGCAGCAAGCAGAGGAGGTCGCCGCAGCCTACAAGGCTTGGCAGACCCTGCATCGCCGCCGCCTGCAGCTGGAACAGAATGCCGAAGCGGTGGCAGCCGAGCGCGAGTTGCTTTCCTTTCAGCGCCGCGAGCTGGAGACGCTGAACTTCACGGCAGCAGAGTGGGAAGCCTTGCAGGCCGACCATGCCCGCCTGTCGCATGCCGCCAGCCTGCTGGAGACGGCGCAGTTCGGTGTCGAAGTGCTGTCCGAAGCCGACACCGCCTGCCTCGCGCAACTGAACGCGCTGACCGCGCGCCTGCGCGGCGGACTGGAATTCGATGCCGGGCTGCAGGATACGCTGACCATGCTGGAGAGTGCGCAGAACGAGCTGCAGGAGGCGGTGTACGCACTGCGCCATTACCAGCAGCGTCTGGATGCCGACCCGCAGAAGTTGCGCGAACAGGAGCAGCGCATGGCGGACGTGGTGGAAGCGGCGCGCAAATATCGCGTGCCGCCGGAACAGCTGCCGGAAGCGCTGGCGAAGATCAGCGCCAGGCTGAATGAGCTGGGCGGCAGCGCCGACCTGGAAGAGCTGGCGAAGCAGGACGAAGCCGCGCATGCGGCTTATACGACCGTGGCAAAGAAGTTGAGTGCGGCGCGTGCCAAGGCAGCGAAGGGGCTGTCGGAGGAGATCACCACGGCCATGCAGACGCTGGCGATGCAGGGCGGGCAGTTCTCGGTCGCGCTCCTGCCGTTGCAGGAAGGCAACGCGCACGGCCTGGAGAACGTGGAATTCCAGGTGGCAGCCAATCAGGGTACACCCCTGCGCAACCTGGCCAAGGTCGCGTCCGGCGGCGAGCTGTCGCGCATCAGCCTGGCCATCCAGGTGGCCGCCAGCCGCGCGGCCACCGTGCCCACGCTGATCTTCGACGAAGTGGACAGTGGCATAGGCGGGCGCGTGGCTGAGATCGTGGGCGGTTTGCTCAAACAGCTGGGCGGACGCCATCAGGTGATGTGCGTCACCCACCTGCCTCAGGTGGCGGCGCAGGCCGACGCGCAATGGCAGGTGAGCAAGGCCGCGCACGCGGGCAAGACACTGAGCAGCATACGCACGCTGGGCGAGGCGGAGCGCGTCGAGGAGATCGCGCGCATGCTGGGCGGCGCGAAGATCACCGATACCACGCGCAAGCACGCTGCGGAAATGTTGGGGGGCGCGGCTTGAGGTATCATGCGGCTCGTTTCCCCTGAGTATCGCCGGGCCCGGGCACTGACGAACGTTGGCCGCCGCGGCCCGAAGTTGTGAACTTATAGACCAGAAAAATGCGCATCCAGATCATCCTCGTTTCCGTGCTGCTCGCCTCGTGCAGCAATTTTTCCTCCTACCTGCCTACCTTCACCCCGCACAAGATCGAGATCCGCCAGGGTAACCTGATAACGCAGGACATGCGTTCCAAGCTGAAAGTCGGCATGACGCAGGCGCAGGTGAAGGCCGTGCTGGGCGCGCCCCTTGTCAATGACGTCTATCACCCCGACCGCTGGGACTACATCTACCGTCTGGAGCAGCACGGCAGGGTGGTGGAGAACCAGCGCCTGACGTTGTATTTCGAGCAGGGGGTGCTGGCGCGCATCGACGATGCGACCCCGCTTGCGCCTGCTCCCATCCCCGCACAGGAGCAGAACCATGGCAAGAATTAAGGTCGCTATCGCCGGATGCGGCGGTCGCATGGGCAAGGTGCTGCTGGACTGCGTGGCGCAGGCCGATGACCTGGTGCTGCATGCCGCGCTGGAACATGCCGGCAGCCCGCTGCTGGGCGATACCGTTGCCGAAGGCGTGAAGATCACTGCAGACATGGACGCCGCACTGAAGGGGGCTGACGTGCTCATCGATTTCACCCGTCCTGAAGGCACCATGCAGCATCTGGACATCTGCCGCAGGCACAAGGTCGCCATCGTGGTCGGTACGACTGGTCTTAACGCGCAGCAGAAGGCGCAGCTGGGGGCGGCGGCGCAGGACATCGGCATCGTCTTCGCGCCCAACATGAGCGTGGGCGTGAACCTGGTGTTCAAGCTGCTGGAGACCGCCTCGCGCGTGTTGAGCGAGGGTTACGACATCGAGATCATCGAGGCGCACCACCGGCATAAGGTGGATGCGCCCTCGGGCACTGCGCTGGGCATGGGCGAAGTCGTCGCGCGCACGCTGGGGCGCGACCTGGAGAAGTGCGCGGTGTACGGGCGCGAAGGCGTGACCGGTGAGCGCGACCCCTCCACCATAGGCTTCGCCACGGTCCGCGGCGGCGACATCGTGGGCGACCACACGGTGCTCTATGCGGGCACAGGCGAACGCATCGAGATCACGCACAAGGCCAGCAGCCGTGCCACGTTCGCCATCGGCGCATTGCGTGCCGCGCGGTTCCTCAAGGCCAATCAGGCGGGGATGTATGACATGCAGGATGTGTTGGGGTTGAAATAAATCCACATTTTCGTTCACCTTGAGCGTTGCATTGTATTAAGGAGGGTCCGTGCAAAATCCTGGAGAAGAGGTTGCTGGCGAATACCTAAAATTATTTTTGGGATGTGATTTCGTTGAATACAACCTGTACACGCCAGATGTTCAAGGGGAGATTGATGTGGTTGGTATCAATCCGAAAGATAAGGTTGTTTACATTTGCGAAGTAGCAACTCACTTAATTACAGGATTGCAGTACGTCAAAGATCAGCAGCCCGAAAATGTTGCGCGCTTTACTCGCAAATTTCGTAAGAATATTCAGTACGCTAATAAGTATTTTGAAGGGTATGAAAAGCATTTCATGCTTTGGTCGCCAATAGTCAAGAATCAAGGCTCTGGCGCGAAGCACAATCAAATGCGGGATATTGAAGAAATTAAGGAAAACCTCCGAGTGGAGTTTGGGGTGGAATTGGAGCCTGTAATAAATCAAAGCTATGCCAATTGCTTGGCGCAACTGAGAGAGTACGCGAGAAAAGAGTCGAAAGAGCTAAAGTCTCCCATTCTTAGGCTTATGCAAATTGAGGAGAAGCTCCTCAAGCATATAGCGAAGGATTCTTAGGGGGGGTGATCAGCAATCGTAGGTTGGGTTGAGCGTAGCGATACCCATCAATCGAAGTCAAAACCGCCGGGGGTTGCCCGGCAGCAAGTTACTTTCTTTTGCTTCGCCAAAAGAAAGTAACCAAAGAAAAGGCGACCCTGGTTTGCCGCCCACTGCGTGGGTACCCTGCGTTGCTCGGCAAGTCTGGCGGCTGCGGAACTCGCGCTACGCGCTCAGACAGTCCTCGCCGACTACCCCTGACTTACCTGCGCTACTCGGCGGCGCACAAGGGATCAAAAATCTAAGGCGGTTTTGTGTGCGCTTTGCGCACGTTGTTCGGTGTTGGTGAGGCGGGCAATGCCCGCCTCACTGCATTGGGGTTTGGGTTCTTGGTTTTGAATTTCTGTCCCCTGTGTGCCGCCGAG
>JBBIIJ010000040.1:0-22014 GCA_037446535.1 Sideroxydans sp.
GACTCTTTCTCGCGCACCACGGCGAGCGCCGTAAGCAATGGCGGGAACGCCATCAGGATCGCGCCGAGCAAGCCTGGCACGATGTAGTTCTTGCTCTCGAGCGAGGCGTTGAACCACACGCGGCTGTCGACCCGGATCATCGCGGGAGAACGGGCACCCTGGGCGGCGGCGCGGCGGCTGAGGCGCTCGAAGGCATACTCCTGGATGATGGCCTCGGCGTAACCGATGATCACCATGGCGGTGGATGAGAACGAGCCATCGGCGAGCGTCTGCACCTCGGCGGTCTCGCCGCGCGCGAGCTTCGCGGCAAAGCCGGGCGGGATGACCAAGACCAGGCGCGCCTGGCCGCGATCCAGCACCTGGGCAATCTCGCGTTCGGCGCGGATATCATGGACACGTCTGAAATAGCCGGAGCGCGGGAAGGCTTCGGTCAGCGCGCGGCTCTCCGCGCTGCCGTCGAGGTCATAGACCGCAAGGGCAGCATCCTTCACGTCGAGCGACAGCGCCGAGCCGAACAGGTAGAGCATGACCAGCGGCAACAGGATCATGGTCGCGATGACGATAGGATCGCGGCGGATCTCCCGCACCTCTTTCCACATCACCGTGGCGATCGCGCCCTTCATGCCGCCTCCTCCGTTGCGCGCGATTGTTCCCGCTCGACGAGGGCGAGGAACACGTCTTCGATGCCGAACGGCACCGTTTCGAGACGGTGCACCTGGTGGCCTGCCTGCGTCAGGCGTTCCGCGATCCGCGGTGCCGCGTCGGCGGCGGAATCCACCCTGAGATGCAGGCGGTCGCCGAAGAACGACGCGCGTATGTCGGGGGCGCCGCGGAACAATGCCAGCGCCGCGATAGGCTGGTCGCACTCGAGTTCCAGCATCTCGCCGGAGGTCATTCCCTCGCGCAACTCGCTCGGGGAACCGAGGGCGATCAGCCGTCCGTTGTTGAGCAGTCCCAGCGTGTGGCAGTGCTCGGCCTCGTCCATGTAATGCGTGGTCACGAATACCGTGACGCCGCGCGCGGAAAGATCCGCGATGAGTTCCCAGAAGCGCCGCCGCGACAACGGATCCACTCCCGCGGTCGGCTCGTCGAGAAACAATACCTCCGGCTCGTGCAGTACGGCGCAGGCTAGCGCCAGGCGTTGCTTGACGCCGCCGGAGAGCGTACGCACCAAGCGCAGCTCTTCGCCTGCGAGTCCGGCCAGCGCCAGTGCCCGGGCGTAGCGTTCGGGAAGGTGCGCGCGCGGTACCTGATACACCCCGGCGAAGAATTCGAGGTTCTCGGCCACCGTCATGTCCTCGTAAAGCGAAAAGCGCTGCGACATGTAGCCGATATGCGCCTTGACCTCGGCTGAACGCACTACGTCGTAGCCCGCTACCCGCGCCGCACCTTCACTCGGCGCCAGTAGCCCGCACAGCATCTTGATTGTGGTGGTCTTGCCCGAACCGTTGGGGCCGAGAAAGCCGAATATCTCACCCCGGCGCACGGTGAAGCTCAATTGCCGAACCGCGGTCAGCTTGCCGAAACGCATGGTGAGTCCCTCTACCTCGACCGTGACGCCACCTCTTTCCCCGGGCACCGGCAGCGGGGCCGGGGCAGACCCGGACTGCGATGGCGGAAGCAGGGCGACGAAGGCGTCTTCCAGTCCCGGAACGATGGTCCGGGCGCTCTCTATCGTCACGTCTGACCGCGCAAGGGCGGAGCGCCACACTTCATCGTCCACTCCCGGCGGCAGGCGCAGATGCAGCCGCTCGCCGACCACGTAGGGCGAGGCCAGCGGCAGTGCGTCCCGCAGCGCGGCGAGCGCACGGTGCTGCGGATGTGCCGCGATTTCCATCATTCGTCCCGGCAAGCCGGCGCGCAAACGGCGCGGCGCATCGCAGGCCAGCACCCGGCCTTCGTGCAGCAGGGCCACGCGCGTGCAGCGTTCAGCCTCGTCGAGATAGGGCGTGGACAACACGATGGTGGTGCCGTCGGTGAGGGCCTGGTACAGGATGTCCCAGAATTCGCGCCGTGACAGCGGGTCGACACCGGTGGTGGGCTCGTCGAGTATCAGCAACTGCGGCGCGTGGATCAGCGCACAGCACAGGGCGAGCTTCTTCTGCATGCCGCCGGAAAGCTGGCGCGCGAGCCGCGTGCGGTGTGCTTCGAGCCGCGCGAAGGCAAGCAACTTCGCCTTGCGCGCGTCGCGGTCCCGTTCCGGCACACGATGCAGACTGGCAAAGAAATCCAGGTTCTCGTCCACGGTCAGCCGGCCGTAAAGGCTGAAGATCTGCGACATGTAGCCGATGCGAGCGGTGATCGCATCCGCCTCGCGCACGCTGTCGTAGCCCAGCACCGTCGCGCGCCCCGCGCTCGGATCGAGGATGGCCGCGAGCATCTGCAGCAAGGTGGTCTTGCCGGCCCCGTCGGAGCCGAGCAGCCCGAACACCTCGCCGCGCTGGATCACAAGGTCGACGCCTGCCACGGCAGCCTGCCGCCGGAAGTGGCGCGCCAGACTCTCGGTGACGATGACGGGCGATCCGGCGGACGTATTCATGTTCATGGCTCAGCGGGGAACCACCAGTTGCGGCGGCCATTGTGCTTCCGCCTGCCAGCTCACCCACGCGTCGGCCGGCATGCCGGGCTTGAGATAGCCCTCGGGATTGTCCACTGCCAGCGTGACGCCGAACACCAGGCGGGCGCGTTCGTCCGGCATGTGCACATCCTTGGGGGTGAACTGCGCGCGCGCATCCACCCGCGCTACGCGAGCCTCGAACTGACGCTGCGGAAACGCATCTATCCGCACGCGCGCAGGATCGCCGAGCTTCACCTTGCCGATCTCGGCTTCGGGAACGTAGATCTTGAGTTCGAGGCGAGCGAGGTCTCCGAGCACGGCGATGACGCGGCCCGGCGCGGCGAGCTCACCGGCCTCGATGCCCTTGTTGAGCAGCGTACCTGCGGCCGGCGCGCGGATCACGGCCTTGTCCACCTGTTGAGCGAGGAACCGGGACTCACTCCGCGCAGCTTCGAGGCTCGCTGCAGCCTGCTTGCTCTGCTCTTCAAGGGCATCCACCCGCCCGAGTGCCTCCTGGTATTGATCCTGCACCCGATCCATCGCCTGCGCAGAAACGTTGCCGCTTTGCCGCAGCGTACGGTAACGCGCGAGTTCGGTCTCGGCGCTTTGCAGGTGATGTCGCCATGTTGCAAGCTGCCGTGCGGTCTGCGCCTGATTGCGCTCTGCTGCATTTGCGCTGGCCCTGGCTTGTTGGAGCCGGGTTTGCAGGTCGGATTCATCGAGCCGCACCAGCACGTCGCCGGCCTTCATTGCGCGCCCCTCCACCAGGTTGCTCTCCAGCACCTTGCCCGTCACCTCGGCGCTCACCGTCACTTCGGTCGCCTCGATCTGGCCATTTCCATAAAGGAATCCCTCGGGCAGCGAGGGGGGCGCAAGCCACAGAAACACCCCGTAAGAGACCGCTGCCAGGACGAACATGCCGGCAAGCGTCCAGAACCAGGTATTGCGCATAATCATTCTCCTTCGCTAACGCCGTGGTCATGGGTATGTCCGTGGCCGAGTTCGGCGGTTTCTGGCAGTGACATCACGCCCAGGCCGTGCCGGTAAACCAGCTCTCCGCCATGCCATGCGGTGGTCAGCAGCAACGCCATGCCTGCCGCCAGAAGGCCTGTGAACAGCCAGCTCTTGCCCTTGTTGCGGTGGGACAGGTAATACTCCCAGCCCGCGATGCCGAGAAACAGCGCAAATGTGAGCATCGCCCAGTTGCGGTGCACGGTCATGGCGGCATGCGAAGGCGCGTCGTGAGCGACCGTGTAATAGGCATACCAGCCCGCCGCGACGGTGAAGAGTGTCAGTCCGGTGCCTATACGCAGGTTCCAGCGCGTGACCATCGACAATTGGTTGTGCAGCTCGCCCTCGGGGATCAAACGGGATAACAGGTGGAGCGCCGCAGCGACGACCAGGAGGGCCACGGTGAAGTGGACGAAGATCGGATGCCAGTTGGGGATGATTTCGATCATCTGGGTTCCTTGGTTGGAAGTAGCTTCAATGCCGGTGCGCATGCTTGTCCGGGCGAACTTCGAGATTGCCGACTTCGCATTCCTCTTCGTAATGCACGAATGCGCGGCGCAAGCGCTCGCCCAATCCTTCGCCGAGCTGTACACCAATTTCTGCCAGCTTCTCTTCTACCTGTTCCGCCGTCGCCTGGAGCAAGTCGTACTCGATCACGACACTGTCTCCCTCGGCCGACACGGACTGTATGCCCATCATGCTACGGAGTTCATCACTCAGCATTCCGGCTTGGGATGGCGACAGCGGCTGGGCCAGGCGCAGCCGCCTTTGCTTGATAACGGACAGCCCTGCCTGCTTCGGCGCCTTCTTCCCGGGCAGGCCTACATAAAGGTGGGGGTTGGCCTGGAAGCGTTCCTGGCACTGTCTGGAACAAAAGGAATACGGCAACCCGAGGTAGACCACCTGGTTTTTGCCCGACTCGACCTGCATTCCGCAAACCACATCCTTGGTTAACATCGTTCCTCCCATTGTTAGATCGTTACTGATCAAAATCCGATGCGGCACTAATCCAAGTCTTCCCAGGCGGAATTTCTGTCATCCGCGAGCATGTTGGTATTCGAATTCGGTCTCTATGGACTGTGCCACACCAAGTCGGCGAATTCTTATTCGAATGCGGTAGATGCCGGTACCAGGCATCCTGAAGTAGTTACCGTAACTGATGGTATCGGCGATATGCATGCGCTCCATCTTTTTCGTGGCGCCTGCGAGAGCGAGTTCCGACACTGTGGCCTCCACCTGTGCATCGGTGATACGTTTTCCGGTTACAGCGTCAAACAGGGCGACCACCACGTGATAATTATGCTCACTGGCCGGAACGCCGGCGTGCATTTCCGCTTCGGCATGGGAGGAGGGATGCCCGACGATCATCTCGGAGGGCAGCACGCCAAGATATATGTCCACGCCATTCGCGACTTTGTGTGTAGCGACATCGGCCGCAAATGTACTGGTCGCAAACAGAATCGCAATGCAGCCCAGAACGAAATGCAGAGCACTTCTAAAGTGTCGTGTATTCATGATTCCTCCTTGACCTGATCGAACATCAAAACGGGGCAGCGTGCTGGAGAGTGTGGCGATCCCCTGAACGCGGTCCATCTTCCTGCTATCTGAGTTTGTGGTGATGGCGGTATTCGAAGATCTCCTCGATTGCCCCGGATTCTCCCGACCGCTTGATCTGCACCTTGACGATGTATGCGACACGCCCAGGCATCAGGAATATCCCGCTATAAGCAGGCTTTCCATCGACCACCACGGGCTTGAGTATCTGCCGGGAGCCTGCGTAGCCTGTTTGTGCGACTTCAGCCGTCACGTGAGCGTCATCAATGGTTTCCGAGGTGCCTTTCCTGAACAGCCAAATCACCAAATGATGTTCGGTTTGAGATTCGGTGTCTGATGGAGGGGAATCCAGCGCATGGGGAACGGACATGACGATCTCGACGTCGTCCACAATTTTGTGCTGCCTTATTTCTTCAGCTGCCATTGAGGTTGCCGCGAAGAACAAAGATGACATCCAGGCGATCCCGATATATTGGAGGGCTCTATTGGTCAACTTTGTAGCGCTTGTGAAAGCTTCCTTAGTCAACATATCTCCTCTCCCGGTTGGTTATCCCGTGCCATGAGATCAATTGTTCCGCTCGAAACGAGGGAAGAATGCGGGTGTCCGGTCGGCATAACGAACATATTCGTCACCGAACTCTTTCAAGGCATCCGCTTCCTCATGCTTTGCCAGCCTGACATACATCCACACCAGCACCGGAAACATCAGCAGCGTGAGCACCGTCGGCCATTGCAGCAGGAAGCCGAACATGATGAGCACGAACGCGACATATTGCGGATGGCGCATCTGCGCGTAAGCCCCGGTGGTGGCCAGCTGGTGTCTGCGCTGCGCGTGATAGAGCACCTTCCAGGCCGCCGACAGCAGCAGGAAGCCGCCGCCGATGAAGGCGAAGCTCAGCATGTGCAGCGGATCGGTATGAGGATTCCCCTTCAGGCCGAGCAAGGTGTGCCAGAGATGCCCTGCATCGTGGGACAGGAAATCCACGCCGGGATAGCGGCTCTGCAGCCAGCCGGAGAGCAGGTAGATGGTCAGCGGGAAGCCGTACATCTCCGCGAACAGCGCCACGATGAACGCGGAGAATGCGCTGAACGAACGCCAGTCGCGCCTGGTTTGTGGCTTGGTGAAGCTGAAGGCGAAGATGATGAACACCAGCGAGTTGATGATGACCAGCGACCACAGGCCGTAGGCGGGTGATTCGTTCATTTCGACTCTCCTTCCGATGGACCATGTCCATGTTTGTACTGTTCGTGCCCCTCATGATCATGGTGCATGAACAGATGCATTAACGGACAGGCCAGCAACAGCAGGTAGGGCAGGGCGCCCAGCACATGCGCCCTGTGCTCCTCGAACAGGAAGAACCCGGCGATGGCGAGGAAACCGTACAGCACCCAGCGTCCCCTCGATACATGCCGCTTTTCGATTTCGTCATTCATGATCATCTTCCTCTGGTTTCGTTATTCCACTGAGAACACCTTGTGTTCATGCCTGTCCCTGGTGACGGCATATATGGTCAGGGTGCCCGGTTTCATCTCGCCCATGCCCGGAGAATTCATCGGCATGCCCGGCGCGCTGATGCCGATGATCGCAGGTTTCTCCCGCAGCAACTTGCGGATGGCGCTGACCGGCACATGGCCCTCGACCACGTAGCCGCCAACCAGCGCGGTATGGCAGCTCGCCAGGTGGGACACGCCGTGGCGTTTCTTGACGGCGTCCATGTCGTTCTCGTTGATGGCCTTCACCGCGAAGCCGTTCTCGCGCAGGTAGTCCACGTATTTTTCGCAGCAGCCGCAGGTCGGGCTCTTGTACACGGTGATGTCGGTCGCCGCGAGGGCTGCGCCTGCGCTGAGCGACAGGGCCAGTACGCCGACGCGCAGCAAGTTGATCAGTGATGCTTTGGGGTGATGCATGGTTACTCTCCTTGGTTGAGCTGGCTGCGATGCCAGGTGAAATGTTCGTAGATGCCGGCCCAGTACAGCCCGAAGGCGAAACCGAAGGTGAGCTCTTCCAGTGGGATGCCTGCTAGTGTCACGCCGGAAATGGCGGGCAGGTTCCACACCTGCTCGATGTAGCCCGGCGCGAAGACGACCAGCAACAGCATGAAGATGGCATAGAGCGCCAGGAACAGCGCGCCGCCGACCAACGTGTTGCGCAGCAGGTCGGGGCGGCACAGCACGTTGGCGGCGCCGCCCAGCGCGAGCGCCGCGATGCCGGGGTAGATCGGATTCCATGGCAGGAAATACAGTAGAGGGAAAGTCAGGAACGGCGATGTGATAGCCAAACGATGCCAACGGTGGCGCCCATTATGGCGCTCCCCATGCGGCACCTCTGCCATGCCGCCGCCCGCAATCGCGTTGTACGTCACCGCACCGATGCCGCCAATCGCAAAACAGAAGATCAGGCTTTCGATGTCGAAACCGGTGCGCTGCGCAAGGTCGAACAGGCTGGGCGGGTTCCAGTATTCCGGCACGAAGATCGGTTCGCTCAGGCCGAGCAGGCTGGTCGCCAGGCTGACCTTCAGCATCTTCCGTCGGAAAGTGGGTTGTGCGAGATACAGCAGCGCCCAGGGAAGGAGGAACGCGCTGGACCAGAACAGCCACACGTATTGCATGTCGTTCATCCCCGTCTCACTCCGTTTCGTGCTTGCTGCAGCACTGTCCACAACCGTGCTTTCGGTCCACGCCGCACAGGAACACGTTATACAGCGGCACCCAGATCAGCGCGAAGTACCAGCCGTAGCCATAGCTTTCGATTAACCCCAGGCCGAAGCTGGACCAGCTGATCCACTCGAATCCCGGCAGCAGGTCGCGCCACGCCTGGTACATCGCGTGCCCGGGAAAAGCCAGGTCGAACGCCACGCACAGCGTGAAAGTGATCGCCAGGAACAGGCTGGTCGCGTGTCCGATCGCCGTCAATGAAAGGCCCTGTTTCATGATCTTCCTCCTTCTCTTGTGGATTCCGGTACCAGCTTCATGCCGCATTTCGGGCAGGTGCCCGGCGACGGCTGATGTACTTCCGGATGCATGGGGCAGGTGTAGCTGACAACGCCGCCCCCTGCGTCTCGCCCGGTATGCGCGCCATGCTGGTGACCGTGTCCGCCATGGCCGACGTGAGAGCCGCAGCCGAAACGCATCATCAGAAAGAACAGCCCTGCGAACAGCAGAAATGACAACAATCCATCCATGATGACCTCCACATGTTATCGATGACGACGAGTGAATCCACCAATACACCCGTTATTTCCTGGGCTCAATACGGGTGATAACCCATACTTTGCCCTCCTGCTGCAGTTCGAAGCGGACGTGGTCGCCCGCCTGGATCCCGCGCGGCAGCGCGGTTCGCAGTGGGAACCACATGGCCATGGCTGGCCATCCCAGCGCGGGGATGGCCTCGTGCGCGATCTTCACCTTGTGCTCTGCCGCATTCACGCTGTCGAGGATGCCGTAGCCTTCGTGTTTCGCCGGCCCGCTTGCCTCATGCGGTGGCGTTGCTACACCTGCGGTAACGGGAGCCGCGGCGTATGCGGTACCGCTGCTCAGGGCAATGGCCAGAATCAATAACAATTTGCCGATTTTCATGATCACTCCTTATCGTTCTCGACGGCTCCGTGTGGCAATGACACTCCTTGCCACACGGAGCAAGGCGTCGCCTCAGCGCCTGTCTTTCGTATGGTCGTGCATATGCTCATGCATGTCCTTCGACATTTCCTTGTTTGCCGCTGCCGGCTCGGATATCGGCATATGCGTCTTTTCCTCCATATGGCTGTGCTTCTTCACGGGCTTCTTGGCTTCGACCTTTTCGGCTTTTTCCGTCTTCGCCTTGGGAGCGTCGTGATGCTCGTCGGCGGCGAACGCAGTTGCAGATGAAGTGGTAAACACCGCCAGAACGGCGGCCAGCAATTTCGATTTCATTTCATTCTCCTGAAAATTGGTTAAATAAACGCTTTACTCAATTACGCACAGACTCTGGTGCCTGCTGACTTTCGACTCCCTCCTTTCATCTAAGTAATCTCGTCAAGTTGGAACCTTCGCGGCTTGATCGCGCCGCATCGGCGTCTCCTTCAGCCACATGTAGATCACCGGTATCACTACCAGCGTCAGCACCGTGGACGACACCATGCCGCCCACCATGGGCGCTGCGATGCGGCTCATCACCTCGGAGCCGGTGCCGCTGCTCCACATGATGGGCAGCAGGCCGGCCATGATCGCCGTCACTGTCATCATCTTGGGTCGCACGCGCTCCACCGCGCCTTCCATGATGGCGGCATGCAGGTCGTCCGGTGTGGGGGCGCGCCCTTCCGCTGCGCAGCGCGCCTGTCCCTCCTGCCAGGCGTTTTCCAGGTAGATCAGCATCACTACGCCGGTCTCCGCCGCGACGCCGGCCAGCGCGATGAAACCCACGGCGACCGCCACGCTCATGTTGTAGCCGAGCAGCCACAGCAGCCACACGCCGCCGACCAGCGCGAACGGCACAGACAGCATCACCACCAGCGATTCTGTGACGCGCCTGAAGTTGAGGTAGAGCAGCAGGAAGATGACGAGCAGCGTGATGGGAATCACGATCTTCATTTTTGCGGCGGCGCGCTCCATGTATTCGAACTGCCCGCTCCACGTCGCGTAGTAGCCGGGCGGGAACTTCACCTGCGCTGCCACCGCCTTGCGCGCTTCATCCACGTAGGAGCCGATGTCGCGGTCGCGGATGTCCACGTAGATGTAGGCGGAGAGCAGGGAATTTTCGGTACGGATGGAGGGTGCGCCCTTGCCTATGCTGACGCGGGCGATCTGCCCGAGCGGAACCATCGCGCCCGACATGGTAGATACCAGCACTTCGCGCGCGATCTGCTCTGGTGTGCTGCGCAGCTCACGCGGATATCTCACGCTCACGCCGAAACGCTCCAGTCCTTCCACCGTGGTTGTTACCGTCTCGCCGCCAAGCGCGGTGGCAATCACTTCCTGCACCTCGTTGACGCTCAGGCCGTAGCGCGCCAGCGCGAGCCGGTCAGGTTCGATGTTCAGGTAGTAGCCGCCGGTGATGCGTTCGGCGAAGGCGCTGGTGGTGCCCGGCACTTTTCGTACCACGGCCTCGATCTCCTTGGCGAGATATTCCATTTCCTCCAGGTTCTTGCCGAACACCTTGATGCCGATGGGCGTGCGGATGCCGGTGGAGAGCATGTCGATGCGCGCCTTGATCGGCATGGTCCACGAGTTCGCTACGCCGGGGAATTGCAGCGCCTTGTCCATCTCGGCGATCAGCTTGTCTGTGGTCATGCCGGACCGCCAGTCCTCCTGCGGCTTGAGGTTGATCACCGTTTCGAACATCTCCAGCGGTGCCGGATCTGTGGCGGTCTGCGCGCGCCCGGCCTTGCCATACACCGAAGCGACCTCGGGAAAGCTCTTGATGATCTTGTTCTGGGTTTGCAGCAGTTCCGTGGCCTTGGTGACCGACATTCCCGGCAGCGAGGCAGGCATGTAGAACAGTGTGCCCTCATTCAGCGTTGGCATGAATTCGCTGCCCAGCTTCATCACGGGATAGAGCGTCATTCCCATGGCCAGCAGTGCAAGTGCGAGGGTCATGCGCTTGCGCCGCAGCACAGTATCGATGACCGGGCGGTAGAGCGCGATCAGGCGCCGGTTCAGCGGATTCTCGGACTCCGGCTTGATGTGGCCGCGGATGAACAGCAGCATCAGCACCGGTACCAGCGTCACCGAGAGCAACGCCGCGCCCGCCATGGCGAAGGTCTTGGTGTAGGCGAGCGGCGCGAACAGCCGGCCCTCCTGCGCCTCCAGCGTGAATACCGGCAAGAAGGAGACGGTGATGATGAGCAGGGAGAAGAAGAGGGAAGGGCCGACTTCCTGACAGGCAGTGAGGATTGCGCGGGCACGTTCGCTCAGGTTCAACTCCCCTCTCCCACCTGCGGGAGAGGGGGCGGGGGAGAGGGCGTCTGTGTTCTCGACACCCGGCCCTCTCCCTAACCCTCTCCCATGAATGGGAGAGGGGATTGATGCCGCGGTGTGCTCCAAGCGTTCGAGGTGCTTGTGCGCGTTCTCTATCATCACGATGGCCGCGTCCACCATGGCACCTATGGCGATGGCGATGCCGCCCAGGCTCATGATGTTGGAGTTGAGGTTAAGCAGACGCATGGCGATGAAGGCGATCAGCACGCCGATGGGCAGCATCACGATGGCGACCAGCGCGCTGCGCGCATGCATCAGGAACACCACGCACACCAGCGCGACGATCAGGCCTTCCTCGAACAGCGTCTTCTTCAGTGTGGCAATGGCGCGCTGGATCAGCTCGGAGCGGTCATACACGGTCTGGATGGAGATGCCAGGCAAGCCGGCGGAAACCTCGGCGATCTTGTCCTTGATGTTCCCGATCACCTCCAGCGCGTTCTGGCCGTAGCGCGCCATGGCGATGCCGGATACCACTTCTCCTTCGCCGTTCAGCTCGGCGAGTCCGCGCCGTTCATCCGGCCCGAGTTCGACCCGCGCGATGTCACGCAGCAGCACCGGGGTGCCGCGCTCGGATTTCACCACCAGCGTTTCGAGGTCGCCGCGCCCGGTGAGGTAGCCCTTGCCGCGCACCATGTACTCGGTCTCGGCCATCTCCACCACCCGTCCTCCGACATCGCGGTTCGAGTCGCGTATGACCTGTGCGACCGTAGCGAGCGGAATGCCGTAGGCGCGCAGCTTCACCGGATCCACCGTCACCTGGTATTGCTGCACGAAACCGCCGATGGAGGCGACCTCGGCGACGCCGTGCGCCTTGCTCAACTGGTAACGCAGATACCAGTCCTGCATGGTGCGCAGTTCGGCGAGGTTGTGCTTGTCGCTCAGCACGGCGTACTGGTACACCCAGCCCACCCCGCTCGCATCCGGCCCGAGTTGCGGCGATACCCCCTGAGGCAGGCGTCCTACAGCCTGGTTCAGGTACTCCAGCACGCGCGACCGCGCCCAGTAGATGTCGGTGCCGTCCTCGAAGATGACGTACACGAACGACGCGCCGAAGAACGAGAAGCCGCGCACTACCTTCGATTTCGGCACCGCCAGCATCGCCGTGGTGAGCGGGTAGGTGACCTGGTCCTCCACTACCTGCGGCGCCTGTCCCGGATATTCGGTGTAGACGATCACTTGCACGTCGGATAGATCTGGCAGGGCATCCAGCGGCGTCTTCACCAAGGCATAGATGCCAGCAAGCGTAATGAACACCGTGGCGAGCAGCACCAGGAAGCGGTTCCTTGCCGACCACTCAATGACGGTGTTCAGCATGGCTGTTCTCCTGCGGTTGTGTGCGTGCGGTCATCCTGGTGATCACCCATTCGCCCGGCTGGCGCTCGACGAGCTCGAAACTGATTGCGCTGCCGGGCCGGATGCCCTCTACCAGCGATGCATTGGACAAGGGGAAGTCCATTGTCATGCCGGGCCAGCCAAGCGACTTGATCGGTCCGTGTGTGATGCTTACCGTGCCGTCGCCGTGGATAGCTTCGAGGATGCCCTTCGCCTGATGGCCGACGGTCTTATGCTTCGGCTGCTCAGGCGCAGGCTCTTTCGGCGCAGCGGCCGGTGCAGCCGCTTGTCCGCCCAGACCGCCCAACGCCGCTTTCAGGTTGCTCTCCGCGTCGATCAGGAAGTTGGCCGAGGTGACCACTTGTTCGCCTTCGGCAACGCCAGACAGCACTTCCGCATAACCGTCGGCGTGCCGGCCAATCGTGACCGTGCGTGGTTCGAATCGTCCTTCGGCGAGGCGCACCAGCACCACTTGGCGCAGGCCGCTGTCGATGACGGCCGATGTCGGCACGGCCAGCACCTTGCCGCCCTTACCTGCGATCTGCACCTTGGTGTACATGGCAGGCTTGAGCAGTCCCTGCGGGTTGCTCACCTCTATGCGCACTTGCACCGTGCGCGTCGCGCTATCCAGCGTGGGGTAGACGAATCCCACGCGGCCTGAGAACGAGCGCTCCGGATAGGCATCGACCTCGACCCGGACCGGGCTGCCGAGCTGCACCGCGCCTATGTCCCGCTCGGGCACGTCGGCGACGACCCACACCGATGACAGGTCGGCGATCTGGTACAACATCTCGCCCGGCATGAAGCGCATGCCTTGCACCGCCTTCTTCTCCAGCACCACGCCGGAGACCGGGGTGCGGAACGTGGCGCGCGGGCGCATGTCGCCTCTCGCCGCAGGGGATTGCGGCGCGATGTCCCAGTTCTGCAGGCGCGCGCGGCTCGCCTCGGCCAGCCGCTGCATACTCTCCTTTGCCTCGTCGTCGGCGTCCTTCAGCGCGGCCATGCCCTGCACAGCGAGCGCGTGCTCGCGCTGTGCCGACACCAGTTCCGGGCTGTACACGTCGAACAGGGGCTGGCCTTTGGCGACGGTCTGGCCGGTGGCGTTGGCGTACAGGCGTTCCACCCACCCCTCGAACTTGGGCGCCACGGTGTAGGTGCGGCGCTCGTCTATCGCCACGCGTCCGGTAAGCTGCAGCGTCTGCTTCAGCTCGCGCAGCGCGGCGGCCTCACTCTTCACGCCCAGTTTCTGCACCCGGTCGGGGCTGATGCTGATCGTGCTGCCTCCGACGGCTTCCGCCTCGCCTTCATACACCGGCACGTAGTCCATGCCCATGGCATCTTTCTTGGGCACGGGAGAGGTGTCCGGCAAACCCATCGGGTTGCGGTAGTACAGCACCTTGCGTTCGGCCTTGGCGGCGGTGGTGTTCGCGAGGTTGCTATGGGTGCCGAGCCAGTAGCTGCCTGCGGCAATGCCAAGCAGCAGCACCGCGCCCAGCGTCAGTTTGAGGATGGTGTTCATATTTCTTCTCCCAACAATTTCTCGATGTCCGCCAGGCGCAACTGCATGTCGGTCTGCGCCTGCAGTTGTTGCTGCCTGGCCTTTAATACCTGTCTCTGCGCCTCGATCAGCATGGCGAAGTCCACCTTGCCGGTCTCGTAGCCCGAGAGCGCGGAGCGGTAGGTGAGCTCGGCCTGTGGCAGCAGGCGGTTCGAGACGAGCGATTCGGTGCGGCGAGCCGATTCCAGGGCGTACAGGTTCTCGGACAGTTCCGATTGCGTCTGGTTGAGCAGCGACTGATGTCGTGCGTTGGAGGCGGCCAGCATCGCTTCGGCTTCGTGCTCCTGCGAGCGGCGCGACGACTGCTGCAGGGGGATGTTGAGTTCCAGCATCAGGTCCCAGCTTTTGATCGCGCTGCCCATTTGGTTGGGCGCGATGCCCAAGGTGAAACCGGGATAGCGGTTGGCGTAGGCGAGGTCGCGGCCTTTCTCGGAGGACTGGATATTCGCCTCGGCGATGCGCAGCTGCGGGTTCTGCACGCGCAGGCGTTCGAGCAAGGCCGTTTCGTCCAGCTTCACGGCAGGCGGGATCGCACGTGGCTGTGCGGCTTCTGCCAGAGGCTCATTCACCGGGCGCGACAGAAGGGCGTTCAGGCGCGCGTGCCCGTGATGCGCTTCGCTTTGCATCGCGATGAGCTCGCTCTTCAGCATGGTCTTCTCGACCTGAACGCGTATCACGTCCTGCTGGCTGCCCAGGCCGTTGGCGTAGCGCGTCTGGGCGACCCGTTCCAGCCCGTCCAGCAGGGCCAGCGTCTGCTGCGTGAGGTCGGCGCTTGCGGTGGCGTAGTAGCGCATGGCATAGGCCTGCTTGATGCGGTTCGCGAGCTCGGCCCAGCTGGCCGCCGCCTGGCCCTCGGCCTGTGCGGTCTGGGCAGTTGCAGCGTCACGCTGCAGGTCGCGCCTGCCGTACCACGGCACGCTCTGCATCAGCAGGTAACGCGTGCTGCCGGTTTGCGAGGGCAGCAGGCGCGGGCCGGTCGTGCCCTGGTTGGTGATGTCCATCAGCTCGGTGCGCAGCACCGGGTCGGGCAACGCGGCCGCAGATGCTCCGCGCTGCCGCGCGGCCTCGGCTTCGTAGCGAGTGGCGGCGAGCTCGGGGTTGTGCTCGCGCGCGTAGTCCAGCAATCCCGGCAGGGTGCTGCCCAGGGATGCTTCTTCAGCCGCGCCGGCCGGTGTGAGCCAGAGCGCGCACAGGATGGTCAATAGCGATAAAGGTGGTCTCATGTTCCGCTTCCTCGTTGCAGGGACGACCACGGATGGCCGCCAGACGGAGCGGGACGGGCTGCTACGGGATCAGCAGACGGACTCGTCCCGCGTTAAGCGGAAACGAGAGGAGGCGGGACGAGAGGCGCGAAGGTGATGGAACGATAGGCCAGCACATAAGGCGTGGCCTCGCGCGTGCCATCGGGCAAGGCGCCCAGTTCGACGGCAGGGACGGCCAGGTAGCCGGCGCAGGCAAGATGGCAGACGCCGCATGCGCCACAGGCTTGCTTGTCCTGGGATGCAGGCATGTGATGGTGCTCACTCATGTCCATCCCGTCCATGGACTGCGAGGCAGCCATGTCATGGCAGTGGCCTTGCGGCAGCTGCATGGATATCGTCGCGGCCAATGCGCTTCCGCCGGACAGCGGGAGCCACAGCAGCATCAGGATGGCGACGAACCTCTTGGATAGTCTGGACATGGGCACAGTGTGGCAAAGAGGCCGGCGATAGTCAATCCGCCCGTGGCCTAAGTCGTCCGCATCGCGGGGAACATATTTATTGTCAGCATCCCGTGCCGAGGTTAAAGTTCATCCCATCCGCATACAACAATAAACGGGGTGGGAAATGGCAATACTGACTACGGTAGTGGTGCTCGCGGTCCTTCTGTTACTGGCTTTCTTCCGCGCCTCTATCTGGAGCTGGCTCGTCGCCTCCATCGTGATTGTGCCCGTGGTGGCGATCCAGAGCCGCATCTCCGACGATGCCCTGCAGACGGTCTACATCGCCTTGACCGTATTCGTGCTGGTGCTGGGCGTCCCACTGTTGCGACGCCTCCTCGTCAGCAGCCTGGTCCTCAAACTGTTCCGCAAGATACTCCCCCAGGTCTCGCAGACCGAACAGGAAGCCTTGGACGCGGGCACGGTGTGGTGGGACGGTGAGCTCTTCAGCGGCCGCCCGCGCTGGAGCAAGCTGCTCGCGCTGCCCAAGCCGGCCCTGAGCGACGAGGAGCAGGCCTTCCTCGACAACGAGGTCGAGCAGCTGTGCGGCATGCTGGACGACTGGGACATCACCCACAGGCGCCAGGACCTTCCGCCCGAGGTCTGGCAGTTCATCAAGGACAAGGGCTTCTTCGGCATGATCATCCCCAAGGAGTATGGCGGCCTGGAATTCTCCGCGCAGGCGCACTCCGCGGTGGTCACCAAACTCTCCTCGCGCAGCGCGACCGCCGCGACGACGGTGATGGTGCCCAATTCGCTGGGGCCTGCCGAGCTGCTGCTGAAATACGGCACGCAGGAACAGAAGGACAAGTACCTGCGCGGCCTGGCCAGGGGGAAGGAAGTGCCGTGCTTCGCGCTGACCGGCCCGTTTGCGGGCTCCGATGCGGGAGCCATCCCCGACGTGGGCATCGTGTGCTACGGCGATTTCAACGGACAGAAGAACGTGCTCGGCATGCGCGTGACCTGGGAGAAGCGCTACATCACACTGGCGCCGGTGGCGACCCTGCTGGGCCTGGCCTTCAAGCTCTATGACCCGGACCACCTGCTGGGCGCGGAAGTCTCGCGCGGCATCACGCTCGCGTTGATCCCCACAGACACGCCGGGCGTGCAGGTGGGCCGCCGCCATTTCCCGCTCAACTCCGCTTTCCAGAACGGTCCGACGCAGGGCCGCGACGTGTTCATCCCCATGGACTACATCATCGGCGGCATGACGCGCATCGGCCAGGGCTGGCGCATGTTGATGGAATGCCTCGCGGCCGGTCGCTCCATCTCGCTGCCGGCCAGCGCGACGGGCGGTGCCAAGCTCGCGGCGCGCAGCAGCGGCGCCTACGGGCGTGTGCGCAAGCAGTTCCACATGCCGGTGGGCAAGTTCGAGGGCGTGGAGGAAGCGCTGGCCCGCATCGGCGGCCATGCCTACGTGATGGACGCGGCGCGCAAGATGACCGCGCTGGCAGTCGATCTGGGCGAGAAGCCGTCCGTGGTCTCGGCCATCGTCAAGTATCACTGCACCGAACGCAGCCGCATGGTCGTCAACGACGCCATGGACGTGCACGGCGGCAAGGGCATCTGCATGGGGCCGGACAACTACCTGGCGCGCGCCTACCAGCAGATGCCGATCGGCATCACCGTGGAAGGCGCGAACATCCTCACGCGCAGCCTCATCATCTTCGGCCAGGGGGCGGTGCGGGCCCATCCCTACGTGCTGCGGGAGATACAAGCGGCGCATGAGCAGAACAGCAGCAAGGCCGTGCGCGACTTCGACGAGGCCTTCTTCGGCCACATCGCCTTCAGCGTGAGCAACGCCGTGCGCACCTGGGTCTATGGACTGTCCGGAGGCCGCCTCATCGCTGTGCCCACCGAGCAGCCCACGCAACGCTACTATCAGCAGCTCACCCGTTACGCTGCGGCGTTCGCCTTTGCTTCCGACATGGCCATGCTGGTCCTGGGCGGCGGGCTCAAGCGCCGAGAGAAGCTCTCGGCGCGCCTGGGCGACGTGTTGAGCCAGCTCTACCTGTGTTCCGCCGTGCTGAAGAAGTTCGAGGACGATGGCCGACCCCAGGACGACCTGCCGCTGCTGCAATGGGCGATGGAAGACGGCATGTACCGCATCCAGACCGCTTTCGATGGCGTGCTGCAGAACTTCCCCAGCCGCTTCTTCGCTGTCTTGATGCGCACGGTCATCTTCCCGCTCGGGCAGTGCCGCAAGCCCCCCACCGACGAACTGGGGCATCGCGTGGCCTCCCTGCTGGCCAAGCCCGGCGCCACGCGCGACCGCCTGACCGCGGGCATGTACATCCCCGCCGACGAGGCGGACGCCATAGGCGCGCTGGAAGCGGCGCTCGCCAGCACGCTGGCATGCGAACCTCTGCAGGCCAAGTTGGAAGAAGAACGCAAGGCCGGCAAGCTGAAATCTCGCGAAGAGCTCGCGCTGATCGCCGAGGCGCGCGACAGCGGCCTCATCACGCCCGAGCAGGCGTTGCAGCTGGAACGCGACTACATGCTGCGCCGCAAGGTCATCATGGTGGACGACTTCGCCCCGGAGGAGCTGCGGGCAGGGGCGTGAAAGAACACGCACCTGCAGGCACATCTGCGGGTGCTTCATCCTAGGCTCGTCGTTTAAGGGAACGATCAATGTCCGGGCTGCGCAACAAGACCATCTTCATCACGGGCGCCTCTCGCGGCATAGGGCGCGAGATCGCGCTGCGCTGCGCGCGCGAGGGCGCGAGGGTGGTCATCACCGGCAAGACCGCGGAGCCGCACCCCAAGCTGCCCGGCACCATACACAGCGTGGCGGAGGAGGTGGTTCAGGCGGGCGGTGAGGCGCTGGCCATCCAGCTCGACGTGCGCGACGAGAACGCCATCCACGACGCGGTCGAGAAGGCGGCAGCGCATTTCGGCGGCCTGGACGTGTTGGTCAACAACGCCAGCGCCATCAGCCTCACGCCCACCCTGCAGACCCCCGCCAAGCGCCTGGACCTGATGTGGGACGTGAACATGCGCGCGACCTTTCTGGCTTCGCAGGCCTGTGTCCCGCACCTTGCTCGATCGGATAACCCGCACGTGCTGACCCTGTCGCCTCCCTTGAACCTGGATCCCAAGTGGTTCGCCCCGCACGCCGCCTACACAATCTCCAAGTACGGCATGAGCATGTGCACGCTGGGCATGGCGCGCGAGTTCGCATCCGACGGTATCGCGTTCAACTGCCTGTGGCCGCGCACCACCATCGCCACCGCCGCCATAGAGTTCAATTTTCCGGAAGCCATCCTGCGCGCGTCGCGCAAGCCCGCCATCGTGGCCGATGCGGCCCACGCCATACTGCTGCGCGACAGCAGGACCTGCAGCGGCAACTTCTTCATGGACGAGGAGGTGCTGCTGCATGAAGGAGTGACGGACCTGGGGCAATACGCAGTCAGCCCGGGGGAACGGCCGTATGACGACCTGTTCCTGTAGGGCCAGAACAACAACAGGGGAGAACAGCAGATGTCTGCATCAACGATCGAAGACGTGATCACGCCTGAACAGGCAGTCACGCTGTACGGCATGTTCATGGAGCGGGCACGGCGCATGCCGGACAAGGAAGCTTATCGCCATTTCGACGTGCCCCGCGGACAGTGGGTGTCACTGAGCTGGAAGCAGATGCAGGAGCAGGTGGCGCACTGGCAGGCAGCGCTGGCGAAAGAAGGCCTGGCAAAGGGCGACCGCGTGGCGATGATGCTGCGCAACTGCCCGCAATGGGTGATGTTCGACCAGGCCGCGATGTCGCTGGGGCTGGTCACCGTGCCGCTCTACACCGTGGACCGCGCGGAGAACATCGCCTACATCGTCAACGACTCGCAGGTGAAGGTGATCCTATTCGAGACGGCCGAACAATGGCAGGAGCTGCGCGCGATGGGCAGCCAGATGGCCGGCGTGCAACGCTTCGTCTCACTGGACGACTGCGGCAACGGCGACCCGCGCCTTGTCCCCGCTTCCCGTTATCTTCCGGAGAGCGCGGAGCTGCAGGCACCCGTGCCCTGCGGCACCAACGAGCTGGCCAGCATCATCTACACCTCGGGCACCACGGGTCGGCCCAAGGGCGTGATGCTCAGCCACAACAACATGCTGTCCAACGCGCACGGGGCGCTGGGCACCTTCGCCGTGCGTCCGGACGACGTGATGCTGTCCTTCCTGCCGCTGTCGCACACCTTCGAGCGCACCTGCGGCTATTACATGCAGGTGATGACCGGGGCGACCGTGGTGTACGCGCGTTCCATCCCCTTGCTGTCCGAGGACATGCAGAACGTCAAACCGACCATCCTCATCTCCGTGCCGCGCATCTACGAGCGCATCAATGCCGCCATCCAGACCAAGCTGGACGAAGGCTCGCCGCTCAAGCGCGCGCTGTTCAAGCTGGCGGTGGACGTGGGCTGGGAGCGCTTCCTGCGCGAGCAGGGGCGCGGCGGCCGGAAGCTCTCCTTCTTGCTGTGGCCGCTGCTAGACCGGCTGGTGGCGCGGAAGATCCTGTGCCGCATGGGCGGCCGCTTGCGCACGGCGATCAGCGGCGGTGCCGCACTCGCGCCCGACATCTCGCGCATGTTTGTGGGACTGGGACTGCCCGTGGTGCAGGGCTACGGCCTCACTGAGACCAGTCCCATCGTCACCGGCAACAAGCTGGAGAACAACTTCCCGGACAGCGTGGGGCAGGCGCTGCGCGGCGTGCAGATCAGGCTGGGCGAACAGGACGCGCTGCTGGTGAAGGGCCCCAACGTGATGATGGGCTACTGGAACAACGAGCCGGCCACGCGCGCCATGATAGACGTCGACGGTTGGCTGAACACGGGCGACATCGTGCGCATCAGCGAGACCGGGCACGTGTACATCACCGGCCGCCTGAAGGAGATCATCGTGCTGTCCAACGGCGAGAAGCTGCCGCCGGCGGACATGGAGGCTGCCATCCTGCACGACCCGCTCATCGACCAGGTGATGGTCTACGGCGAGGGGCGCCCCTATCTCATCGCGCTGGCCGTGCTAAACCCCGGAGTGTGGCCGCAGATCGCGGCCAAGGTCGGCGTACCGCCCGATATGCCGGAATCGCTGACAGACAGCAACGTGGAAGCCAAGGTGCTGCGGCGCATCGCGCGCAACATCAGCAGCTTTCCGGGCTATGCCAAGGTGCATCGCGTGCTGCTGCTGCGCGAGCCCTGGACCATAGACAACGGCCTGCTTACCCCCAAGCTCAGCCTCAAGCGCGACAAAGTGGTGGAGCGGTTCGCCAGGCAGATCGAGGAACTCTACAAGGGACACTGAGATGACCACTGCCGTCCCCACCACCCTCCCGGACCGACAGCCCACCCTGCGCGTCGCGGCCATGCCGTCGGATGCCAACTACACCGGCGACATCTTCGGCGGCTGGCTGATGGGGCAGGTGGACGTGGCCGGCAGCATCCCCGCCGTGCACCGCGCGCGGGGCAGGGTGGCCACGGTGGCGGTGAATTCCTTCGTGTTCAAGCAGCCGATCTTCGTCGGCGACGTGGTGAGTTTCTATGCGCATATCGTGAAGGTCGGCACGACCTCGCTCACCGTGGATGTCGAGGTCTACGTGCAGCGCGACCCCGAGAACCCCACCTGCCACAAGGTGACCGAAGCACAACTGACCTATGTGGCCGTCGGCGAAGACCGCCGGCCGCGCCCAGTCCCCCCGGAACAAAACCAAGGAGCCGTGTGATGAGTTCGAACTTGCAGATACGTAGAGTCGCCGTGCTGGGTGCCGGCGTGATGGGCGCACAGATCGCCGCGCACCTCGTGAACGCCAACGTCGAGACGCTGCTGTTCGAGCTGCCTGCAAAAGAGGGCGACCCGAACGGCAACGTGAACAAGGCGCTGGACGGCCTGAAGAAGCTGGACCCCGCACCCATCGCCAGCCCGTCTAAAATCACCTATATCCAGCCTGCCAACTACGAGCAGCACCTGGAGCTCCTGCGCGGCTGCGACCTCGTCATCGAGGCCATCGCCGAGCGCATGGACTGGAAGTCCGACCTGTACCGCAAGGTCGCGCCGTTCGTGAACGAGCACGCCATCTTCGCCAGCAACACCTCCGGCCTTTCCATCAACCAGCTGGCACAGGCCTTCCCCGAGCAGCTGCGCCACCGCTTCTGCGGCATCCACTTCTTCAACCCGCCGCGCTACATGCATCTGGTCGAACTGATCCCGTGCAAAGAGACCGAGGCCTCGCTGCTCGACGAACTGGAGACCTTCCTCGTCTCCACGCTGGGCAAGGGCGTGGTGCGCGCCAAGGACACGCCCAACTTCATCGCCAACCGCATCGGCGTGTTCTCCATGCTCGCCACCAAGCACCATGCGGCCGCGTACAAC
>JBBIIJ010000041.1:0-21462 GCA_037446535.1 Sideroxydans sp.
CCGGCCAGCAAGTGGTGGTGATGAACCATGAAAAGCAGGTCAGTTCGGGCCGCATCAACCAGGTGCTGGGCTTCCAGGGTCTGGATCGGGTGCCGGTGGACAGCGCCGAGGCGGGCGACATCATCATCATCTCCGGCCTGGAAGAGATCGGCATCGGCGTCACCATCTGCGACCGCGAGAATCCAGTCGGTCTGCCGATGCTGACCGTGGACGAGCCGACGCTGACCATGGATTTCATGGTGAACTCGTCGCCATTGGCCGGACAGGAAGGCAAGTTCGTCACCAGCCGCCAGATCCGCGACCGCCTGACCAAGGAGCTTTTGACCAACGTGGCCTTAAAAGTTGAGGACACTCAGGACGCCGACGTGTTCCGCGTCTCCGGTCGCGGCGAGCTGCACCTCACCATCCTGCTGGAAAACATGCGCCGCGAAGGCTTCGAGATGGCCGTGGGCAAACCGCGTGTGGTGTACAAGGAGATCAACGGCGAGAAGTGTGAGCCGTATGAGAACCTCTCCATCGACTTGGAAGACGGCCACCAGGGCGCGGTGATGGAAGAGATCGGCCGCCGCCGCGGCGAGCTGACCAACATGGAATCCGACGGCATGGGTCGCACCCGCCTGGAATACCACATCCCGGCGCGCGGCCTGATCGGCTTCCAGTCCGACTTCATGACCATGACGCGCGGCACCGGCCTGATGAGCCACGTGTTCGACGACTACGGTCCGGTGAAAGCTGACCTGCCGGGACGTCACAACGGCGTGCTGATTTCGCAGGAAGACGGCGAAGCTGTGGCCTATGCGCTGTGGAACCTGGAAGACCGCGGCCGCATGTTCGTGTCCCCCGGCGACAAGCTGTACGAAGGCATGATCATCGGCATCCACAGCCGCGACAACGACCTCATCGTCAACCCGATCAAGGGCAAGAAGCTCACCAACGTGCGTGCCTCCGGCACCGACGAGGCGGTGCGCCTGACCACTCCGATCAAGTTGACGCTGGAATCCGCCGTCGAATTCATCGATGACGACGAGTTGGTGGAGCTGACGCCGAAGTCCATCCGCATCCGCAAGCGTCATCTGAAGGAACACGACCGCAAGCGCGCATCCAAGGCCGAATAAGCCTGGTAGGGGAACACCGTGCGAGGGGCGCGCAAGCGCCCCTCGTCGTTTATACTGCCCGCCCACCCACAACCGGAGTAGATGCCATGAAAAAGAAGACTCTTGGTTTCATCGGACTCATGCTCGCCGCGACTGCAGCGCACGCCGCGGTACAGGGAAAGGAAGTCAGCTATCGCGCGGACGGCACCACGCTGAAAGGCTATATCGCGTATGACGATGCGGTGAAGGGCAAACGCCCGGGCATTCTGGTCGTGCATGAATGGTGGGGGCTCAACGAATACGCGCGCAAACGTGCCCGCATGCTGGCGGAGCAGGGCTACACAGCACTGGCGGTAGACATGTACGGCAACGGCAAGCAGGCGCACCACCCGGATGACGCCGGCAAGTTCTCCAGCGAGGTAAGCAAGAATGAGAAACTCGCCAAGGCGCGCTTCGATGCAGCGCTCAAACTTATCAAGAAGCAGAAGACGGTGGATGCTGGCAGCATAGCCGCAATCGGCTATTGTTTCGGCGGAGCGGTGGCATTGAACATGGCGCGCGTCGGTGAGCCGCTCAAGGCAGTAGTGAGTTTTCACGGCGGTCTGGGCACTGATCATCCTGCAGAAGCCGGCAAGATCAAGGCGCGCATCGCATCCTTCACAGGAGAAGACGACCCCTTCATTCCAGCCGCGCAGGTCGCTGCCTTCCGTCAGGAGATGGACAAAGCGGGAGTGACCTACAAGGTCGTAACCTACCCGGGCACGAGACACGCTTTTACCGATCCGGATGCGGACAAGCGTGCACAGGAATTCAAGTTGCCGTTTGCCTATAACGCCGAAGCCGACAAAGCTTCATGGGAAGCAGGATTGGCTTTCCTTGCGGACGCCTTCAAATCGAAATGACACGGATGTGAACGTATGACACTGGAAGTATTGTTGATCGTCGCGGCCCTTGTGCTGCTCATCGCGCTGTATGCGACGCTGTCTCGGCAGCCTGCGCGCGCGGCCCAGCTGCTCGAACAGCAGCACCGAGCCATGCTCTCCGACCTGCATGACGGTCTCAGCAAACAGGGCGACCGCATGATCGCAGCACAAGCCGCCGAAGCCGAACGCTTGCGTGCCGCGGTGGGCGAAGAACTGCGCGCGACGCGCGATGCCATCAACGCGCTGCAGGCCAAGCAGGACACACTGCGCAGCGAGATGCTGGCGCAGACGCTGGAGAAGCTGGCGGAGCAGGGGCGCGCCGACCAGAAGCTGATCCAAGAGGCGTTCAATAATGCCACCCAGCACCTGCGCAACAGCATCGAGTCGCTCTCCAAGACGGTGGATGGCCGCCTGGAGCAGATCGGCGGCAAGGTCAACGAGCGCCTGGACGAGGGCTTCAAGAAGACCAACGAGACCTTCGTCAGCGTGATGGCGAGGCTGGCGACCATAGATGAGGCGCAGAAGAAGATCGACGGGCTGACCACCAACGTCGTGAGCCTGCAGGAGCTGCTGGGCGACAAGCGCTCACGGGGCGCGTTCGGGGAAGTGCAACTGGAAGGGCTGGTGCGCAACATCCTGCCGCCGCAGGCTTTCGAGATGCAGTATTCGCTGCCCAATGGCACGCGCGCCGACTGCATATTGAAACTGCCCGAGCCGACCGGCATGGTGGCGGTAGATTCGAAGTTTCCGCTGGAGAACTTCCGCAAGATGCTGGATGGAGACGCCGTAGCTGAGAAGCAGTTCAAGGCCGACGTGAAGAAGCATATCGACGACATCGCCAGCAAGTACATCATCCCCGAGGTGACTTCCGACGGCGCGGTGATGTTCGTGCCAGCCGAAGCAGTGTTCGCGGAGATCCACGCACATCATCCGGAGGTAGTGGATTACGCCATGCAGCGACGCGTGTGGATCGTGTCGCCCACCACGCTGATGGCCGTGCTCAACACGGCGCGCGCGGTGATGAAGGACGTGGAGACACGCAAGCAGGTGCACATCATCAAGGACGAACTGGGCGAGCTGGGCAAGGAGTTCGGCCGATTCGACGAGCGCATGAAGAAACTGGCCGACCACATCCGCCAGGCGCACGAGGACGCGCAAGATGTGCGCACCACCAGCCAGAAGATCTCCAAACGTTTCACCAGCATCGAGCAGGTCGAACTGGATCATCCGGCAGCTTTGCCGGAGGCAGACTAATCGATTGAATCCCATGAAGATCGCTATCGCACAGATTAATTGCACCATAGGCGACCTGGCCGGCAATGCCGCCAAGATCGCCGACTACGCACGACGCGCCAAGGAGCAGGGCGCTGTCATCCTCCTCACGCCGGAGATGAGCTTGTGCGGCTATCCGCCGGAGGACCTGCTGTTGCGCAACGGTTTCTACCAGGCGTGCGAAGCTGCGCTGGTGGAACTCGCCCTGCGGACGGAAGGCATAGCCGTCATCGTGGGGCATCCCCACGCAAGCAACGGCAGGCATTACAACGCAGCGTCCCTGCTGCGCGACGGCAGGATCGCCGCCACCTACCACAAGCATTCCCTGCCCAACCAGAGCGTGTTCGACGAGAAACGCTATTTCGACCAGGGCATGGCCCCCTGCACCTTCGACATGGAGGGGATGCGCTTCGCGATCAACATCTGCGAGGACATCTGGCATCTGAGTGCTCCTCAGCGCGCACTGGAGGCGGGGGCACAAGTGCTGCTGGTGCCTAACGCCTCGCCTTACCATGTCGACAAGCACGAGCTTCGCCATGAAGTCGCGCGCGACCTGATCGAGGAAACCGGGCTGTCCGTGGTGTATGCCAACCTGGTCGGCGGGCAGGATGAACTGATCTTCGACGGCGGCTCGTTCGCCATGGACGCGCACGGCAAGCTGACCCACCAGTGCGAGTCCCTCGTGGAAACGCTGGCTATGGTGGAATTGCACAACGGTGAACTGGTGCCGGGTCCGGTACTCCCCGCGCTCAGAACCGACGAGAGCATCTACCGCGCGCTGTGCCTCGGCGTGAAGGACTACATCACCAAGAACCGCTTCCCCGGCGTGTTGCTGGGCCTGTCCGGCGGCATTGATTCCGCGCTGACGCTGGCGGTGGCCGTGGATGCGCTGGGGGCGGACAAGGTGCGCGCGGTGATGATGCCATCGCCCTATACGGCGCAGATGAGCATAGACGACTCGCGCGAGATGGTGAGGCTGCTCGGCGTGCGCTACGAAGAGCTCGACATCCTGCCGACCTTCGAGGCACTGCAGGGAACGCTGGCGCCGGTGTTCAAGGGACTGCCGGCCGACACCACCGAGGAGAACCTGCAGGCGCGCATACGCGGCACCTTGCTGATGGCGCTGTCCAACAAGACCGGATCGCTGGTGCTTACCACGGGCAACAAATCGGAGATGACCGTGGGCTATTGCACGCTGTACGGCGACATGGCGGGCGGCTTCGCCGTGCTGAAGGACGTCAGCAAGACCTGCGTCTACCGGCTCGCACGCTATCGCAACACGCTGGGGCGGGTCATCCCCGAGCGCATCATCACGCGCCCGCCCAGCGCTGAACTGAAGCCGGATCAGACGGACCAGGACAGCCTGCCGCCGTACGACATCCTGGACGGCATCATGGAGTGCTACGTGGAGAAGAACCTGCCTATCGTCGAGATCGTCGCACGCGGCTATGCGGAGGCCGACGTGCGGCGCGTGGTGCGCCTGATCCAGATCAACGAATACAAGCGCCGCCAATCCCCGGTCGGCATACGCATCACGCCGCGCGCTTTCGGAAAAGACTGGCGTTATCCGATCACGGTGCGTTACCAGGACGATTTCTAGCTATACTTGCCGCAATAATTCCACGGAGAAAAACATGAAAAAGATCGAAGCCATCATCAAACCGTTTAAGCTCGACGAGGTGCGCGAAGCGCTCAATGACATTGGGGTCAGCGGTTTGACGGTGACCGAGGTCAAGGGCTTCGGCCGCCAGAAAGGTCACACAGAACTGTACCGCGGCGCTGAATACGTGGTGGATTTCCTGCCCAAGATCAAGGTGGAGGTGGTGATCAGCGCAGCCATGGTGGACACCGCCGTCGAGGCTATCGTCAAAGCGGCCAACACCGGCAAGATCGGCGACGGTAAGATATTCATCAGCACCATCGAGCAAGTCATCCGTATCCGCACCGGCGAGACGAACGAGTCGGCACTCTAAGCCTCGCTCTCAGGCATCCGAAAAGCGCCACAGTCGTTGTGGCGCTTTTTCATTTGACAACTACGGCTGATTCTCTGCCTTCGCCTTCAGCAGCACCCACACCGCGCCGCCGCCCCCCGCATTCGACGGCGCCTCACAGAACGCCAGCACCTGGGGATGTTGTGTGAGCCAGTGTCTGGCAAGCACCTTCAGTATCCCGTCGCGTCCTTCGCTGCGCCATCCTTTTCCGTGTATGACGTTGACGCAGCGCAGCCCATGCTGCGTCGCAGCCTGCAGGAACCCGGCAAGCATCGTCCTGGCTCCATCGCTGCTCAGGCCGTGCAGGTCCAGTTCGTCCTGTATGCGCCATTCGCCGCGCCTCAGTTTGCGCAAGATCATGCGATTGAGGCCCGGACGCAGGAATTCGGTAATTGCCGTGTCGTCCGCGCCATGGTCAGACAAGGTATCGGTAACGATGGTCGGGGAAGAGGGCGCGCGCATTGATGTCTTGCGCGGTTTTGGTGTGGGCGCGATGCGATTGGAGGGCTTGAGCGGTGTCACCCCCTCCAACGCGTGCCGGAACAGATCGGCGTCTTGCTCCGGTTCTTCTTTCAAGGCTTGGCCAGAGAGGCGAGGTATCTGTCTGCATCCAGCGCGGCCATGCAGCCGGTCGCAGCACTGGTGCAGGCCTGACGGTAGATGTAGTCCTGCACGTCACCTGCCGCGAACACGCCTTCGATGCTGGTCGCGGTCGCGTCGCCATGACGCCCACCTTGGGTGACGATGTAGCCGTTATCCAGCTCCAACTGGCCCGCGAAGATGTCGGTGTTGGGCTTGTGGCCGATGGCGATGAACACGCCAGCGACCTTGATGTCCTGAGTGGCGCCGGTCTGCATGTGCTTGAGGCGGGCTCCGGTCACGCCGCTAGCGTCGCCCAGCACCTCGTCCAGCGTCTGGTTGAGCTGCAGGGTGATCTTGCCTTCCTTCACCTTGTCCATCAGGTGGTCGATCATGATGCGCTCGGCGCGGAAGGTCTCACGACGATGCACCAGCGTGACGTGCTTGGCGATGTTGGCAAGATACAGCGCTTCTTCCACGGCAGTGTTGCCCCCGCCGATGACCGCGACATCCTGGTTGCGGTAAAAGAAACCGTCGCAGGTCGCACAGCCGGACACTCCCTTGCCCATGAAAGCTTCTTCAGATGGCAGGCCCAGGTATTGCGCAGAGGCTCCGGTGGCGATGATGAGTGCGTCGCAGGTATAGCTGCCGGCATCGCCTATCAGCGTGAACGGCTTTTGCTGCAGCTTTGCGGTGTGGATGTGATCGTAGATCATGACAGTGTTGAAACGCTCTGCGTGCTGCTGGAAGCGCTGCATCAGTTCCGGCCCTTGCACGCCGTTGACGTCGGCCGGCCAGTTGTCCACTTCGGTGGTGGTCATCAGCTGCCCGCCCTGTGCCAGGCCGGTGATGAGCGCAGGCTTGAGGTTGGCGCGTGCGGCATATACGGCGGCAGTGTACCCGGCAGGTCCGGAGCCGAGGATGATGAGCGGGTGATGCTGGGAGATTTTTTCCATGGTGATCGACAGGGCTTTCGTTGACTGGATGATGCCGAAATTTAACAGTGGGCGGCCTGTGCTGTCGAGTAGAATGCGCTCGCCATGAAGATACTGTCTGCTCTCTCCCTGCTGCTCCTTGCTTCCTTAGCTCAAGCCGCCGACCTGCCGGGCATTCCGGCCTTCATAGATTCGATGGTGGCGCAGCATCAGTTCAAGCGCGAAGAACTGGTCGCCGCGTTCGCGCGTGCCGAGCGCAAGCAGGACATCATAGATGCCATTACCAAGCCTGCCACACTCAAGCCCTGGCCGGAATACAGGCTGAACTTCATCAATCAGGAGCGCATCGAAGGCGGCTTGAGGTTCTGGCGCCAGCACGGTGCAGCTTTGCGACGTGCGGAACAGCAGTTCGGGGTGCCGCAGGAATACATCGTGGCCATCATAGGTGTGGAAACGCTGTATGGCCGCAATGCCGGGAGTTACCGCGCGCTCGATGCGCTGACCACCCTGGCTTTCGACTACCCGCGCCGCGCGGATTTCTTCCGCAGCGAACTGGAACAGTTCCTGCTGCTGGCGCGTGAGCAAAGCTATGACCTCCTGATGTTGCAGTCTTCCTACGCCGGGGCGCTGGGCATCCCGCAATTCATGCCGAGCAACTTCCGCAAGTACGCGCTGGACTACAACGGCAACGGCAAGATAGACATCCTGCGCGAACCGGCCGATGCCATCGGCAGCGTAGCGAACTACTTCAAACACTACGGCTGGCACCAGGGCGAGCCCGTGGCGATGCTGGCCAAGGTCGCCGATGACAAGCGCCTGGGCAACCTGAGCGAAGTGCGGCCGGTGCTGGCGTGGCGCGTGGATGCCGGCGTCACGCCGGTGGACAAGCACAGGGAGGTATTGCCGCCCGCCTGGCTGCTGGACCTGACGGTATCTTCGGGCAAGGAATACTGGCTGGTGTTCGACAACTTCAACGTCATCATGCGCTACAACACCAGCAGTTTCTACGCCATGTCAGTGCACCAGCTGGCGATGGCGGTGAAAGCAAAGAAACGCTGAGCAGTTCAGCGGACGCGCCGTGCGCCGTTGTACCGGCTCTGCCAGTAGCGCACCTGCATCTGCTCGACGCGGACACGCTCGCCGGTCCTCGGCGAATGCACGAACTTGCCGTCCCCCACATAGATGCCTACATGCGAGAACGGTTCGCGCAGGGTGTTGTAGAACACCAGGTCGCCCGGCTGCAGCTCGCTCTGGTTCAGCGGCTCGCCGACGCGGCTGATCTGACGGCTAGTGCGCGGCAGGGCGATGCCCAGCTCGTGGCGGAACACATGACCCACGTAACCGCTGCAATCGAAACCGCTTTCTGAGGAGCTGCCGCCGTAGCGATAGGGCGTATCGGCCAGGCTCACGGCGTACATCACCAGGTCGTTTATCCGGTCTTCCGAGATGTTGCTGGCCCTTTGGGGAGGGGTACCGCAGCCGGCCAGCAAGGCTGCGAAAAGCATGAGTAACACTTTGTACATAGGCGATATTTTCCGACAGACTGCATCGGGATGTAAAGGGATTCAGGCGGACGGCCGGACGCGACGCCGCAAAATGGCCTGCCGACAGAGCCGCACACCCCATATCTCAAGTAGAATCCAGCCATCAATCCTCCGGAGCCCAACATGAGTTTCAGCGAAGTCGATGTGCAGAACGCCTTGAAGAGCCTGATAGACCCCAATACGAAGAAAGACTTCGTCAGCGGCAAATCGGTGAAGAACGTCAAGGTGACCGGCAACGACATATCGCTCGACATCCTCCTGGGCTATCCGGCCAGAAGCGTCTGGGGCGAGATCAAGACCATGGTCGAGTCCCATCTCAAAACGACCCTCTCCGGGGCCGGTCAGGTCAACGCCAACGTCTCCAGCAAGGTCGTCCCGCACGCGGTGCAGCGCGGCGTGAAACTGGTGGATGGTGTGAAGAACATCATCGCGGTGGCCAGCGGCAAGGGGGGCGTGGGCAAGAGCACCACGGCGGTCAACCTAGCGCTGGCCCTTGCTGCCGAAGGCGCACGCGTCGGCATACTTGACGCCGACATCTACGGTCCCTCGCAACCTACCATGCTGGGCATCAGCGGCCAGCCCGATTCCACGGACGGCAAGACCATGCGCCCCTTGGCCGGCCACGGCCTGCAGGTCATGTCCATAGGCTTCCTCATCGACGCCCACGACACGCCCATGATCTGGCGCGGCCCCATGGCCACGCAGGCGCTGGACCAGTTGCTGCGCCAGACGCAGTGGGACAACCTCGATTATCTGGTGGTGGATCTGCCTCCCGGCACGGGTGACATCCAGCTCACCTTGGCGCAGAAGGTGCCGGTCACCGGTGCCGTGATCGTCACCACGCCACAGGACATCGCGCTCATGGACGCGCGCAAGGGACTCAAGATGTTCGAGAAGGTGGACGTGAAGATCCTGGGCATCGTGGAGAACATGAGCACGCATATCTGCTCCAAATGCGGGCATGAGGAGCACATCTTCGGGGCGGGCGGCGGCGAGAAGATGTGTGCCGAGTACAACGTCGAGTTCCTGGGCGGCCTGCCGCTGGACATCCGCATCCGCGAACAGACTGACTCCGGCAAGCCCACGGTGGAAGCCGAACCTGACGGCAACCTGGCCAATGTCTACAAGAAGATCGCGCGCCGCGTGGCGGTGAAGATCGCCGACATGGCGCAGGACCACAGCGCCGTCTTCCCCAAGATCGTAGTGCAGAACACCTGATGCGTATCCTGGTCAGCAACGACGACGGCTATTTCGCGCCGGGCCTGGCGTGCCTGGCGCAGCATCTTTCCGCCATCGCGGAAGTGGTGGTGGTCGCACCGGAGCGGGATCGCAGCGGGGCGAGCAATTCGTTGACGCTCAACCGTCCGCTCAACCTGCGCAAGGCTGCCAGGGGTTTCTACTATGTCGACGGCACGCCCACCGACTGCGTGCACCTCGCCGTGACCGGCATGCTGGACACCCAGCCGGACATGGTGGTGTCGGGCATCAACTCCGGCGCCAACATGGGCGACGACACCATCTACTCAGGCACGGTGGCAGCAGCCACCGAAGGCTTCCTGCTCGGCATACCTGCCATCGCCATCTCTATGGCCAGGCACGACCCCACGCATTACGAAACCGCGGCGAAGGTGGCGGTGGAACTCGTGCAGCGTTTCCAGTCCGGACAGAACGCCCGACCCTGGCTGCTTAACGTGAACGTGCCGGACATCCCCCACGATGGGCTGCAGGGTATGGAGGTCACCCGCCTGGGCAAACGCCACAAGGCGGAGCCTGTGATCAAGAGCAGCAACCCTCACGGCCAGCCGGTGTACTGGGTGGGCGCGGCAGGCAAGGCGCAGGACGCAGGGGAGGGCACGGACTTCAATGCCATCGTGCAGAGGCGCGTGTCCGTCACGCCGCTGCAGATCGACCTCACGCAATACAGCCAGATGGATGCTGTGCGTTCCTGGCTAGGGGGAGGGACGCGATGAACCTGCAGGTGGCCGGCATAGGCATGACCTCGGCACGCACGCGCGGCCGGCTGATCGAGCGCCTGCGCAGCCAGGGCATCACGGACGAGACGGTCCTGGGTGCCATGTTCGAAGTGCCGCGCCACCTTTTCATCGAGGAGGCGCTCGCGACGCGCGCCTACGACGACGTGTCGCTGCCCATCGGCCAAGGCCAGACCATCTCCCAGCCTTACATCGTGGCACGCATGATCGAGGTGCTGTGCAACGGCAAAAAACTCGACCGCGTGCTGGAGATCGGCACCGGTTGCGGCTATCAGGCTGCCGTGCTGGCGCAGGTGGCCAAGGAAGTCTATACCGTCGAGCGCATCCAGCCTCTGTACGAGCGGGCCAGGAAACAACTGCGCGACCTGAAGATACGCAACGTGTTCGTGCGCCACGCAGATGGCACCTCCGGCCTGACCGAAGGCGCTCCCTTCGACGGCATCATCTTGGCCTGTGCTGCGCCTGCGCTCACGGCTGCGCTGAAAGAGCAGCTCGCGGTGGGTGGTAGAATGGTGGCGCCAGTCGGCGTGCAGGAGCAGTTCCTGCATCTGATCGAACGCGACGAGAATGGCTTGCGCGAAACGCGCATGGAGGCCGTGAGATTCGTACCTTTGGTGATGGGGAAGAAGTGATGTCCGTTCAGATTTTGCAGGGATCGAAAAATCAGGCCATATGGTCGCTCATATTTGCCGCTTCTCTGTTGAGCGCCTGCGGCACCCCCGCCCCCAGCGGCAGACGTGCCCCCATCGTGGAATACAGCACCGCTGACAAGCCTTCCCGCGCTGCCGCACCCGAAGCTACGCAGAAGGCTGCGCCACAGACCGTGGAAACTGCGACCAGGTTCTACGTGGTGCAGAAGGGCGACACCCTGTACAGCATCGCCTTCGCTAATGGTGTCGATTACCGCGAGGTGGCTGAACTGAACAACCTGAAGGACCCCTCTGCGATCAAGATCGGTCAGCAGTTGCGACTGGAGGTGCCTGTCGCGGAGGCGACGGTTACAGTCAAAGCCGAACCCAAGGCGGCGGCCGTGATGCCCGCGCCACCTCTGGGCGGCATCAGGAACCAACCCAAGGTGGGGCGGCTGGCCTACTCGGAACAAGCCTTGGCAAAAGCGGACCGCATGCAGGAAGATGCGCCGCAGGCCGTGACTGCCGCCAGACCCCAGCCCGTCAATGCAAGGTCGGAAGGCGAAGACGAGGCGCTGGAATGGGGCATGCCGACCAACGGCAAGCTGGTCGCAGGATACTCCGAGACCGACAACCGCAAGGGTGTGGATATCGTCGGCCAGAGAGGTCAGACCGTGGTGGCCAGCGCGGCCGGCAAGGTCGTGTACAGCGGCAGCGGTCTGCGCGGTTACGGCAAGCTCATCATCATCAAACACAACAAGACCTTCCTCAGCGCCTATGCGCACAACGACCGCATCCTGGTGAAGGAAGGGCAGAACGTCGGCAAGGGGCAGAAGATCGCCGAGATGGGCAACAGCGATGCCGACCAGGTCAAACTGCACTTCGAGATCCGCAAGATGGGCAAGCCGGTCGATCCTGCAAAATATCTGCCGCTGGTCAAATCCTGAACAAGACACGCTCCAACGTGCTCCGCGACCATCCGTGACGAGCGACCTCAGACTCACAATCACTGACCATAGCCGCGACAGCGCAGGTCTGCGCTATGTCTATCCGGTGGTCTCGCGCCGCGCAGGCGGCGTTTCCATAGGCATCAACCTCAATCCCAACAACGCGTGCAACTGGCGCTGCCTCTACTGCCAGGTGCCCGACCTCACGCGCGGCACCGCGCCCGCCATAGATCTGCCGCTGCTGGAAAAGGAATTGGGCGGCTTTCTGCACGAGTTGCAGCACGGCGATTTCATGCAGCGCGTGCCGCCCGAGGCACGCCGCATCAACGACATCGCGCTCTCCGGCAACGGCGAGCCTACCAGCGCGCAGGAGTTCGCCGAAGTCATCGAAGTCATAGGCAGGCTCAAGCCGGCGGGGCTGAAACTCGTGCTCATCACCAACGGCAGTCTGATGCAGCGCGAGAACGTGCAGCAAGGCCTGCGGCGCATGGCGGAGCTCGACGGCGAGGTGTGGTTCAAACTGGACCGCGCCAGCGAAGCTGGCATGGCACTGGTCAACGACACCAGGATGACGATGGACAAGGTGCGGCAAAACCTCGCCACCGCCATCGCCTGTTGCCCCAACACCTGGCTGCAGACCTGCTGGTTCGCGCTGGACGGTGTCACCCCCGGCAAGCAGGATGAGGACGACTACCTGGAGTTCCTGGACAGCATGCTGCGCAGCGGCGCCGGGCCGCGGGGTGTGCTGCTCTATGGCCTCGCGCGTCCTTCCTTGCAGCCGGAAGCGCCGCGGCTGTCCGCCTTGCCGCGGCAGCAGATGGAAGCCTTCGCGGCACGCATTCGTGCGCTGGGGCTGGAAGTACGCGTCTCGGCTTGAGTCGCTTGGGGGCTTCGGGTACAATGCGCGCCCTGTTTATGCGGCATCCGCCGGATAGACGGTAATTCACACACTCGTTCATGTTTGGGGTGCCCGCAAGGGTCAGGCTGACGGGTGGAAGAACTTAACCCTTAACGATTGGAGCAATCACATGGCAGTCACTATGCGTCAAATGCTGGAAGCGGGCGTCCATTTCGGACACCAGACCCGTTTCTGGAATCCCAAGATGGCCCCCTTTATCTTCGGCCATCGCAACAAGATTCATATCGTCAACCTGGAAAAGACCGTCGTGATGTTCAACGACGCGATGAAGGAAGTGCGCAAGATCTCCTCGAAGAAGGGCACCATCCTGTTCGTGGCAACCAAGCGCCAGGCTCGCGACATCATCCGTGAAGAAGCGACCCGCGCCGGTTCTCCCTTCGTCGACCATCGCTGGCTGGGCGGCATGCTGACCAACTTCAAGACCGTGCAGACCTCCATCAAGCGCCTGAAAGAGCTGGAAGCGATGATTGCAGACGGCAGCATCGACAAGGTCTCCAAGAAGGAAGGCTTGGTTCTGCGCCGTGAGCTGGAAAAGCTGGAGCGTAGCCTGGGCGGCATCAAGGACCTGCAAGGCCTGCCTTCCGCCATCTTCGTGATCGACGTCGGCTACCAGAAGGGTACAGTCACCGAGGCGCAGAAACTGGGCATTCCCGTCATCGGCGTTGTCGATACCAACCACAGCCCGGTCGGCGTGGACTTCGTGATCCCCGGCAACGATGACTCCAGCCAGGCGATCCGCCTGTACGCGCGCGGCGTGGCCGATGCGATCCTGGAAGGTCGCGAGCAGTCCCTGAATGAGTTGACCGACCAACTCGCGGAAAGCGCAGCGTAAGCCTGCTTCCCGCAATGAGGGGGCGCAAGCCCCCTTTTTTATAGCTTGAATTTGAGTTCGATTTAGGAGTGGAACATGGCGGAAATCACCGCAACGATGGTTAAGGAACTGCGCGAGGCGACCGGCCTCGGCATGATGGAGTGCAAGAAGGCGCTGACAGAGACCAACGGCGACTTCAAGGCTGCAGAAGAACTGCTGCGTATCAAGAGCGGCGCGAAGGCCAGCAAGGCCGCCTCGCGCGTGACCGCGGAAGGCGTGATCGGCTCTTACCTGGCAGCCGACGGCAAGGCCGGCGCCGTGGTGGAAGTGAACTGCGAGACCGACTTCGTGGCCAAGAACGACGACTTCATGGCGTTTGCCAAGAACGTGGCAGAGACTGTGGCCAAGAGCAACCCGGCCGACATCGAGGCGCTGCTGGCACTGTCCATCGCCAACGGTTCCGGCACCGTGGAAGAAGTGCGCAAGGCTCTGGTGATGAAGCTGGGCGAGAACGTCACCGTGCGCCGTTTCGAGCGCTACGAGACCTCCACCGGCAAGCTGGCAACCTACCTGCACGGCAACAAGATCGGCGTGATGGTGAGCTACACCGGCGGCGACGATGCGATGGGCAAGGACATCGCGATGCACATCGCGGCCTCCAAGCCGAAGTCCGTCGACGCATCCGGCGTGAACCCGGAAGATATCGCGACCGAGCGCCGCATCGCCATCGAGAAGGCCAAGGAATCTGGCAAGCCCGAAGCGATGTTGGAGAAGATCGCCGAAGGCACCGTGCAGAAGTTCCTCAAGGAAGTGACCCTCATGGGCCAGGTATTCGTCAAGGCCGAAGACGGCAAGCAGACCATCGAGCAGTTGCTGAAGAGCAAGGGTGCTTCTGTGTCCGCGTTCCAGCTGTTCGTGGTGGGCGAAGGCATCGAGAAGAAGGTGGAAGACTACGCGGCTGAAGTCGCTGCCGCTGCTGCCGCTGCCCAGAAGTAACAGAAAGGACCCCATGACCACACCCGCCTACAAACGCATCCTGCTCAAACTCTCCGGCGAAGCCCTGATGGGCGACGACAGCTACGGCATCAACCGTGCCGTCGTCGAGCGCATCGTGGCCGAGATCAAGGAGGTGAACGAGCTGGGCGTCGAGGTGGCGATGGTGATCGGCGGTGGCAACATCTTCCGCGGTATGGCGCCTGCCGCCGCGGGCATGGATCGCGCAACCGCCGACTACATGGGGATGCTGGCCACGGTGATGAACTCGATGGCCCTGCAGGATGCGATGACGCGCGCCGGCCTGGAGTGCCGCGTGCAGTCCGCGCTGAGCCTGGAGCAGGTGGCCGAGCCCTTCATCCGCGGCAAGGCTCTGCGTTATCTGGAAGACGGCAAGGTGGTGATCTTCGCGGCCGGCATAGGCAGCCCGTTCTTCACCACCGACACCGCCGCCGCGCTGCGCGGCGTAGAGATGAATGCCGAGGTCGTCATCAAGGCGACCAAGGTGGACGGCGTGTATACCGCCGATCCAAAGAAAGAACCGTTGGCCACGCGTTACCAGAAGGTAAGCTTCGACGAGGCCATCGGCAAGGATCTGAAAGTGATGGACTCCACCGCACTGACACTGTGCCGGGACCAGAAGCTGCCCATCATCGTGTTCAGCATCTTCAAGGAAGGCGCGCTGAAGCGAGTGGTGATGGGGCAGGACGAAGGCACGCTCGTGCACTGTGATTGATTCGGAGAACGATGATGATTGCTGACATCAAGAAGAACGTCGAACAGAAGATGAACAAGTCGCTGGAGGCGCTGAAGACCGACTTGGGCAAGATCCGTACTGGCCGTGCACATATCGGCATCCTCGATCACGTGATGGTGGATTATTACGGCAATCCGACGCCAGTGAACCAGGTGGCGAACGTCACGCTCACCGACGCACGCACCATCGGCGTCCAGGCGTACGAGAAGAACATGGTGGCCAAGGTGGAGAAGGCGATCCGTGATTCCGATCTCGGTCTCAACCCTTCGACCAACGGCGACCTGATCCGTGTGCCCATGCCTATGCTGACCGAAGAACGCCGCCGCGACCTGATCAAGGTGGTGAAGGGCGAAGGCGAGGATGCGAAGGTCGCCGTGCGCAACATCCGGCGCGAAGCCAACGAACAGCTGAAAAAGTTGCTCAAGGACAAGGCTGTCGGCGAAGACGAGGAGCGCCGCGCCCAGGACGACGTACAGAAGCTCACAGACCGTTTTGTCGCCGAGATCGACAAGGCACTGCAAGCTAAAGAAGCCGATCTGATGTCGATATAAGCTGGCCATCGACCATGGCGCTGCCTTTCTTCAGTTCCACCAACACCATACCGGATATCAGCGCAGTCCCGCGCCATATCGCCATCATCATGGATGGCAACGGGCGCTGGGCGAAGCAGCGCTTCATGCCGCGCGTGATGGGCCATCAGCGTGGCGTCGAGTCGGTGCGCGAGATGGTCAAGGCCTGCGACGAAATGGGGGTGGAGTACCTGACCCTGTTCGCTTTCAGTAGCGAGAATTGGCGCCGCCCAGCCGAGGAGGTTTCGTTCCTGATGAAGCTGTTCCTGATGGTCCTGGAGAAGGAAGTCGCCAGGATGCATCAGCGCAATATCCGCCTGCGCATCATCGGAGACCGCAGCCGCTTCGACAACGAGTTGAATCGCCACATCGAAGAGGCCGAGAAGCTGACGGCCAACAACACCGGGCTGGCACTGACCGTCGCGGCCAACTATGGCGGGCGCTGGGACATCATGCAGGCGATGCATGCCTTGAGCAAGGCTCATCCGGAGCGCGCTACCGCGTTCGACGAGGAAGAACTCGCCCCCTATCTTTCCATGCATTACGCACCCGAGCCTGACCTGTTCATCCGCACCGGCGGCGAGCAGCGCATCAGCAACTTCCTGTTGTGGCAACTCGCGTACACCGAGCTCTATTTCACCGATATCCTTTGGCCGGCTTTCGGTCGCCCCGAACTGGAAGAAGCCATCCGCTCCTACCAGAAACGCGAGCGGCGTTTCGGCCGAACCAGCGAACAGCTGCAGGAACAACCACAAGGGAAATCGGATGCTTAAATCGCGAGTGATCACGGCCATCGTGTTGCTCGCGCTGCTGCTGTCCGCGCTGTTCCTGCTGCCACCTATGGTCTGGGCCGCGCTGGTGGTAGTGGTGGTGATGCAGGGGACATCCGAATGGTCCCGCCTCTCCGTTCTGAGTGGACGCGTGGCCAATGTCTACTGGGGAGCCACGCTGCTCCTGATGCTGGGACTGTTGTGGCTGGATGCCACCGTGGCTGGTGCGCAACGCGACCAGATCCATCTGGCTTTCTATCTGGTTTCCGCGGCGCTCTGGCTGCTGGTGGTTCCCGCCTGGCTGATGACGGGATGGAAGGTCACCAATCCCTATCTGATGGCGCTGGTCGGATGGGCAGTGCTGATCCCGACGGGGCTCGCCATGATAGATTTGCGCGAGGCCGCCCCCAGCCCATGGATACTGCTGTTCGTGATGTGCCTGGTATGGGTAGCGGACAGCGCGGCTTATTTCGCCGGGCGCAGGTTCGGCAAGACCAAGCTGGCTCCCAGTATCAGCCCGGGAAAGACCTGGGAAGGGGTGGCCGGCGCGATCTTTGGCGTGACCGTCTACGTGGCGCTGGTGTGGGCCTTCAGCCCCGAGTTCTCGAGCTTGCGCATGTTGCCGGCACTGATGCTCGCCGCCTGGTGGTGGGTCGTACTCGCGGTGATGGGCGACCTCTTCGAGTCTGCGATCAAACGGCAGGCCGGTGTCAAAGATAGTGGCGCGCTGCTGCCCGGCCACGGCGGCCTGCTGGACCGCATCGATGCGCTGACCTCCACGCTGCCGTTGGCCGCATTGGCCATCCTGTTCCAGAGGATCAGCTAGTGCAGCGCTTAACGGTTCTGGGATCGACAGGCAGCATAGGCAAGAGCACGCTGGACGTCATCGCGCGCCATCCCGCCAAATACCAGATCGTCGCGCTCACCGCGCAGCAGCAGGACGAACTCCTGTTCGAACAATGCCAGCGTTTCCATCCGCGCTATGCCGTGTTGCTGGATGAGGCGGCCAGCGAGCGTCTGTGCAAACGCATCGCGGCCGCCGGGCTCAAGACCGAGGTGCTGTGCGGGGCCGATGCGCTTGTGCAGGTCTCGACCCTGCCCGAAGTGGATACGGTGATGGCCGCCATCGTAGGCGCCGCAGGCATGCCGCCGACGCTGGCCGCAGCGCATGCTGGCAAGAAGATACTGCTCGCGAACAAGGAGACGCTGGTCCTTGCCGGCCACCTGTTCATGGAGGCGGTGCACCGCAGTGGCTCGACGCTGCTGCCCATAGACAGCGAACACAACGCCATCTTCCAGTCCCTGCCGCGAGGTTATGCCGGCGACATGCAGGCCAGCGGCGTGAGCAAGATACTGCTGACGGCCTCCGGCGGCCCGTTCCGCAACACTTCCCTGGAACAGTTGCGGCATGTCACACCGGAACAGGCATGCGCCCATCCCAACTGGAGCATGGGACGCAAGATCTCGGTCGATTCCGCCAGCATGATGAACAAGGGGCTGGAGGTGATCGAAGCCCACTGGCTGTTCAACACGCCCGCCGACGCCATACAGGTGGTGGTGCATCCGCAGAGCGTGATCCATTCCATGGTGCAGTATGTCGACGGCTCGGTGCTGGCCCAGCTCGGCAACCCGGACATGCGGACCCCTATCGCCTATGCGCTCGCCTATCCGGAACGCATCGACTCCGGGGTGGCGCCGCTCGATCTCTTTGCGATCGCGAAGTTCGATTTCGTCGCCCCCGATTTCACCCGTTTCCCCTGCCTGGCTTTGGCTTACCAAGCCTTGCGCGCAGGGGGCACGGTACCGGCGTTGCTGAATGCGGCCAACGAAGTGGCCGTCGCCGCATTCCTGGACAGGAAGATCGCCTTCCTCGACATCCCACGTCTTATCGAAGCCGTGCTGACCGACGTACCACGTAACGAGGTGCATGCGCTGAAGGATGTGCTGGATGCGGACGCCGCTGCCCGCGTCTCGGCTCAGGAGTGGATCGCCAGATGACCACGCTGCTGGCTTTCGGTATTGCCATCGCAGTGCTGGTGGTGTTCCATGAGCTGGGGCATTACCTCGTTGCTCGCTGGTGCGACGTGAAAGTGCTGCGTTTCTCGGTCGGCTTCGGCAAGGTGCTCTATGCCAAGCGCTTCGGGGAGACCGAGTGGGCGATCTCCGCCATCCCGCTGGGAGGCTACGTCAAGATGCTGGATGAGCGCGAAGGAGCAGTGCCCGAACACGAGTTGCCGCGCGCCTTCACCCGCAAATCCCCCCTGCAGCGCATGGCAATCGTGGTCGCGGGTCCTCTGTCCAACCTCCTGCTCGCCGTGCTCCTGTATTTCGCGCTGTTCATGCACGGCGTGCCCGGACTCAAGCCTGTGTTGGGCGAAGTACCGCCTGATACGCCTGCCGCCCGGGCAGGATTGCACAAGCAGGACACGGTCATCAGCATAGAAGGGCAGCGGGTTCCTGACTGGGAGGACGTGCGCTGGCAACTGCTCGACCTCGTGCTGCAGCACAGGAGTGTAAACGTGGAAGTGCAGAATGCTCAGGGGGAAAAGGATTTCCGCCACTTGGACATGAGCAGTTTGAGCGCAAGCGACCTGGATGGTGACTTCATGCGCAAGCTCGGCCTGCAGCCTTACCAGCCGCCGGTTTACCCCATCATAGGCAAGCTGAGCGAGGGGGGCGCGGCCCAGCGCGCTGGACTGCAGGTCAACGACAGGGTTCGGCGCGCTGATGGTCAGGAGCTCGCATTGTGGGAGGATTGGGTGAGCGTCGTGCGCAGCCATCCCGGCAAGACCCTGGACATCGAGGTCGAACGTGCCGGTGCGATGCTGAAGCTCAGCCTGACGCCGGACGTCGTCGAGGAGGGGGGCAAGAGCATAGGGCGCGTAGGGGCTGTAGCCTACATCGACAGGACTGCGTTCGAGGCGATGCTGATTGAGGTGAGGCATCCCCCTGTAGAGGCGATGCGTGAAGCGCTGCGCAAGACCTGGGAGACCGCCGTTCTGAGCCTGAAGATGATGGGCAAGATGGTGATGGGCGAGGTATCGATCAAGAATCTTTCCGGCCCCATCACCATCGCAGACTATGCGGGACAGTCCGCCCAGATCGGCTTGGGCGCCTACATCGGTTTCCTCGCGCTGATCAGCATCAGTCTCGGCATCCTTAATTTGCTGCCCATCCCGTTATTGGACGGGGGGCATTTGCTGTATTATGCGGTAGAGTTTTTCAAGGGTAGTCCGGTCTCGGAAGAGCTGTGGGAGGCCGGTCAGAAGTTGGGCATCGCGCTCCTGGTTACCATGATGGCTTTTGCGTTGTACAACGACATCAGCCGCCTGATTTTGGGTTGACACAATAATGGATTTCAGAAAACTGGCGGGAGTGCTTCCGCTCCTGTACGCGGCATCCGTCTGGGCAGCCGAGCCCTTTGTCATCAAGGATATCCGGGTCGAAGGCATACAGCGCACCGAGGCAGGCACCGTGTTCAGCTACCTGCCGGTCAAGGTTGGCGACACACTGGACGATGAACATGCCACGGCCGCATTGCATGCATTGTTCTCCACCGGTTTCTTCAAGGATGTGCAGCTGTCGGGGGAGCAGGGCGTGCTCGTGGTGCGCGTGCAGGAGCGGCCGACCATCGCCAGCGTGGAGATCAACGGCGTCAAAGATTTCCCCAAGGATCAGCTGCGCGACAACCTGAAATACGTCGGTCTGGCGGAAGGCCGCATCTTCGACAAGTCTGCGCTGGAGAAATCCGAACACGAACTGAAACGCCAGTACGTCGCGCGCGGCAAGTATGCCGTTGCTGTGAAGACCACGGTCAAGGAACTGGAGCGCAACCGGGTGGCAGTCAGCTTCGACGTGACCGAAGGCAAGCCGTCGAAGATCCGCCAGATCAATATCGTCGGCAACCAGGAATATTCGGATAGCGAACTGAGGGATGTGATGAAGCTGACCACGCCTGGGCTGTTCACGTGGTTCACCAGCAACGACCAGTATTCGAAGCAGAAACTCGCCTCCGATCTGGAAGCCATACGCAGCCATTACCTCAACTCCGGCTACATGGATTTCTCCGTGGATTCGACACAGGTGTCGATCTCACCCGACAAGAGGGACATCTACATCACGATCAACGTCAGCGAAGGGGCGAAATACACGATCTCCGGCATCAAGGTAGCCCTTGCCAAGAGCGTATTGCCAGAAGATGAGATACGCAAACTGATCCCTATCCAGCCCGGTGACACGTTCTCGCGCGAAGCGCTGACTTCCGCTTCCAGCAAGATCGGAGACCGGCTGGGCGAAGACGGCTACGCCTTCGCCAACGTGAACGCAGTGCCGGAGATAGACAAGGAGAAACATCAGGCAACCTTCACGTTCGTAGTCGACCCCATGCAGCGTGCCTATGTACGCCGCATCAACGTCACAGGCAATGACAAGACGAAGGACGAAGTCATACGCCGAGAATTCCGTCAGATGGAAGGCGGCTGGTTCGCCACATCCAAGATCAAGAAATCCAAGCAGCGCATAGACAAGCTTGCCTTCTTCACTTCGGTGAACGTGGAAACGCAGCCGGTGGCAGGCACCACTGACCAGCTGGACCTTAATCTCTCGGTAGCAGAGAAGCCGACCGGGAATTTCCAGGCCGGTATGGGGTACAGCAACTATGAGGGGTTGACCTTCATGGGCGGGGTCACCCAGTCCAATCTGTTCGGCACAGGCAATTACCTGGCGACCCAGATCAACA
>JBBIIJ010000042.1:0-20848 GCA_037446535.1 Sideroxydans sp.
AGCTGGCTTCTTCGCTGCGACCTTCTTCACAGCGGGCTTCTTGGCAGCTGCGGCCTTCTTCACTGCCGGCTTCTTGGCAGCTGTCTTGGCGGCAGCCTTCTTGGTAGTGGTGCTCTTTGCTTTGGTATCGGCAGTTGCCATGTTCATTCCTTAATAAAGTTTGATGGACTAACCAGGTACTACTTTGTTCGTGCAACCACTGCACTCCCGATGCGTCTTTCGAGTCGTGAAGCACAGAGCACGCGCGGTGGCCGCATTCTATGCGCGATTATTTTTTTCGCGCAACAAATTTGTGCAACTTTACGCGCGGCATCACGCGATGGTCTTCTCGGCGGCGTAGAGCTGCTGCACCGTCTCGCGCTCGCGTATCAGATGGATCTGCGCACCGTCGACCATCACCTCCGCCGCACGCGGACGAGTGTTGTAGTTCGAACTCATGCTCATGCCATAGGCCCCCGCAGACATCACGACCAGCGTGTCTCCGGCCTCTACGGCCATCTCGCGACCATGCCCGATGAAGTCCCCGGTCTCGCAGATGGGGCCGACCACCTCGAACTTGCGGGTCGATTCCTTCCGCTTGTTGAGCGGCAGGATGGAGTGATAAGCGTCGTACAGGGCAGGACGCATAAGGTCGTTCATCGCCGCATCCACGATGGCGAAATTCTTCTCCTCGCCGTGCTTGAGGTACTCGACGCGGGTCAGCAGCACCCCTGCGTTGCCCACCAGCACCCGCCCCGGCTCGACGATGAGCTTCTCGATGCGCCCCTTGAGTGCACCCAGCAGCGCTTGCGCATACTCCGCGATGGAAGGCGGCGTCTCGTCGTCATAACGTATGCCCAGACCGCCCCCCAGATCGAGGTGTTCGAGCGCTATCCCTTCCGCTTTCAGCTGGTCCACCAGCGCCAGCACCTTCTCGGCAGCGGCGATGAAAGGGCTGACCTCGGTGAGCTGCGAACCGATGTGGCAGTCGATGCCGGTCACGCGCAGGTGCGGCATGCCGGCTGCCTTGCGGTACAGCGCCAGCGCTTCGGTGTAGGCCACGCCGAACTTGTTCTGCTTGAGCCCTGTGGAGATGTAAGGATGGGTCTTGGCGTCCACATCGGGGTTCACGCGCAGGCTGACGGGCGCGACCTTGCCCATGCTGCCCGCGACCGCATTCAACCTGTCCAGTTCGGGAGCGGATTCGACGTTGAAGCAGAGGATGCCCGCTTCCAGCGCAAGGCGCATCTCGGACTCGCTCTTACCGACGCCCGAGAACACCACCTTGTCCGCCGAACCGCCGGCCGCCAGCACGCGCTGCAGCTCCCCTCCAGACACGATGTCGAACCCTGCCCCCAGGCGCGCGAACAGGTTGAGGATGGCCAGGTTGGAGTTGGCCTTCACCGCGTAGCAGATCAGGTGCTCGCGCCCCTTGAGGGCATCCGCGAACTGGCGGTAGCCGTCGCTCAGTGCGGCGCGCGAATACACGTAGCAGGGCGTCCCGTAACGCTGCGCGATGTCGCCCAGGGCTACGTTCTCGATGCAAAGCTGGTCCTGCTGGTAATGGAAATACTGGTTCATGGTCACTTGTTCTGTCCTGATTGATTGGGAGTCGCCTGTTGCGGGAGGAACAGCGGCCCTTTGCGTCCGCATCCTTGCATGGCGAGGAGCAACAGCAACATAATGCCGACGGTACGCATGGCACACTCTTTCTTGAATAAAAACGGGCGGGATTATATGACGGAACGTCCAGGCAACGAACCCGGCAACGCGCTGTTCGCCCACATCCGGCAGATGGTCGACGAACGCGGAGTGGACATCCATCTGACCGTGAACGGCAATGCCCTACGCCTGGAATTCGCTGACGGGCAGCGCATCATCGTCAATTTCGACGAGCAGGCGCGCAAGGTGTGGCTCGCGGCACGCAGTGGAGGGACAGAGTTCACTCAAAGCGGCGATGCCTGGCTGGCGCATGACCGGAGTGAGCTGTTCGCCAAACTCGCCGAGCTCATCGAACAGACCATAGCCAGCAACGCCGTCAACCGGCGTGCGCCGATGGCGCAGACCTCGCCGGCCACCCGACCACAGCCACTTATCCATTACGAGGTGAAGGAAAGCCACGGGCTGCGCAACGCGCTCATCGTGATACTGGCGGCCGCGCTGGGCTTCTGGGCCGCGCTGCGACTCAGCCAGCCGCAAGAAGTCCGCGAAACACCGAAGATCACACCCGCCGCCCAGACGGTGACGCTCCCCGCAGCGAACGAAGAGCGGAAATGCGCTGGTGGCTTCCCCCCCAACGGCACCATCACGGTCTTCGCCGACGGTCTGCGCACCGACGGGCCGAACGACCCCGAGATCACGTTAAGGAACGACCACGCCTATCCGCTGCTGTTCGTCCTCACGGAGCCTGGCACCGTGATCCCTATGCTATCCATCCTGCTCCACGCGAAACAAAGCACCTCGCTACATCTGCCTGCCGGCAGGTATGACCTGATGTTCGGTACCGGCAACGTGTGGTGCAACCCGCGGGTCGGCTTCAGCGACGGGCACACCATCAAGTTCGACAAGTCGCTGACCGTGCAGATGGACCGCCCCATGCAGCTGGTCATGCAATCTTCCGGTGCCGGCATGGATGACTTCCAGCTCTTCGTGCAGACCGCCACGCCACAAGAGCCCATGCCGCAACCTACCTACTCCGGCAACGGCACCATGGAGGTGCCGCGCCAGCACAACGGACACTTCTATCTGCCAGGCACCATCGCCGGCGTCCCGGTCACCTTCATGGTGGACACCGGCGCCTCGGTCACCTCCATCTCCAGCGACATCGCACGCCAGGCCGGCATACGCAACTGCAAGGAGGTGCAGTTCCAAACGGCGAACGGGACGGCCACGGGCTGCATCGCTCTGGTGCCACGCATGACGCTGGGCAATTTCGTATTGCAGAACATCACCGTGGCGGTGATGCCCAACATGGAAACCAATCTGCTCGGCGCGAACGTGCTGCGCAACTTTCAGGTGAGCCAGAGCGACAGCGGCATGCTGATCGGGCCACGTTAACAAGGACAGGGAATGACAGAGAAGGAATTCAACGAAAAGGCCGATGCCGTGTTCGAGCGCATAGAGCAGGTTCTGGACGACTGCGATGCCGACATCGATTACGACAGCGACGGCACCGTGCTGGAGATCGAGTTCGCCGATGGCAGCAAACTCATCGTCAACCGCCACGTGCCCAACCGCGAGATCTGGCTGGCCGCCAGATCCGGCGGCTTCCATTACGCGTACAGCGAAGGGCGATGGCTCAGCCAGCGCGACGGCAGCGAGCTCTACGCGAAGCTTATGGAACTGGTCACGCTCGGCGCAGGGGAAAAGATCGCGTTCTAGGGAAACTCTGAGTTAAGTCGTCACACCGGCGAAAGCGGGTGTCCAGTTTATTGAGGTGGGGTTTGCAGGCAATCAGCGAAGCGATGCTCGCAAAACACTGGATTCCGGCCTTCGCCGGAATGACGAATGAGACTGAACCAGAGCTTCCCTAGCTATTCCGCGATGCCGTAGCCGTGCAGCTCGGTTCGGCACTGCCGGTAATCGGGGCAGGCGCCCTCCACCACCTTCCAGAACGCGGGCGAATGGTTCATCTCGACCAGGTGCGCCAGCTCATGCACCACCACGTAGTCGATCAGGCGCAAGGGCATCTGCACCAGGCGCCAGTTCAGGCGCACCACCCCCTGTACGGTACAGCTGCCCCACTGGGTGCGTGCCGAGGTCAGCTTGATCTCGCGCGGGACTACATTCATGAGCGGTGCGAAATACTCCACGCACTCCCCGAACACGCGTAGCGCCTCTTCCCTATACCACTGCGCAACAGCCTTCTCGATCTCGTGCGCCCCCGCATCGCTGCCCACCGGCACGTGCAGCACCTCGCCCTGCAGCGCAGGTCTCGCGCCTCGCATCCTGGGTGTCATCGTCATCAGGAACTCTTCGCCCCGGAACGGGATGGATGCGCCCTCCGCCCAGAAGATGGCCGGCGCCTTCTTCTCCTGCCACTTGCCCAGCTGGCGCGCCACCCAGTCGGCCTTGTCCTGCAGCACGCTGTCCAGCCACTTCTCCGAGGCGCGCAGCGGCATGCTCACGGTAAGGCCGCGCTCGTCTATGCGCAGGCCTATGCTGCGGCGTTTGCCGGAGCGCTTGAGGGTATAGGTGATATGTCTGTCGGGAAGCTGAAGGGTGCGCTGCTCGGCGGCAGGCTGTGAGGGCGCTTTGCGCAATACCTTGAACATCAGCCCAGCTTGATCATCTCGCCTTCGATCCAGTCTTCCACTCGGCGGTTGATCTCGTCCGTCTTGAGTCCGGTAGTCTCGATTGGCTTGCCTATGACCATCGTGATCGTGCCCGGACGCTTGATGAAGGCATTGCGCCCCCAGAACTTCCCGGCATTGTGCGCCACCGGCAACACCGGCGCACCGCTGTGCGAGGCCAGCATGGCGCCGCCGATCTTGTAGGTGCCGCGCTGCCCGTACGGCATGCGTGTACCTTCGGGGAACAGCACCACACTGAATCCCTGCTGCAGCTTCTTCTTGCCCTTGTCCAGCAACTGGCGCAGCGCCTCTTTGCCCTTGCTGCGATCCAGCGCGATAGGGCTGGACAATGCGAGCAACCACCCGAAGAACGGGATCCACAATAGTTCCCGCTTGGCCACCCAGCAGTGCGGCGGCAGCACCGTCTGCAGGGACAGCGTCTCCCACGCCGACTGGTGCTTGCTCAACACCACACACGATTGTTTCGGGATGTTTTCCAGGCCGCGCACTTCCATCCTGATGTTGCAGATGACGCGCAACAACCACAGCGTGCCCACTGCGTAACCGGACAACAGGCGATGCCGGATATGCTGGTTGAACGGAAAGATGAACGGCGACGCCAGCGCGTAGAACATGGTGTACAGCGCTTGCGCCAGCAGGAAGAGTATGGAACGAATCAGCGTCATATCAGAGTCGCCACGACGCTCGCGAGGTCAGGATAGGTCAGTGTGCCTTCGGGCAGGCCCCCCTTGGCCTGGGTCTTGGTACCTTTGCCGGTCAGCACCAGATAGGGCTGCGCTTCAAGTCGCGCCGCGGCTTCCAGGTCGCGCAAGGAGTCACCCACGGCAGGCACGCCCTTGAGGCTCACGCCGTAGCGCACGGCGATCTCTTCCAGCATGCCGCTCTTGGGCTTGCGGCAGGCGCAATTAGACTCGCTGGTATGCGGGCAGAAGAAGATCGCATCGATGCGACCGCCGACCTGCGCCAGCGACTTGTGCATCTTGTCGTGGATGGCGTTCAGCGTCGGCATATCGAACAGGCCGCGACCGATGCCGGACTGGTTGGTCGCCACCACCACGCGATACCCCGCCTGGTTCAGGCGCGCGATGGCCTCCAGGCTGCCGGGGATGGGCTTCCACTCGTCCGGGTTCTTGATGAACTGGTCGGAGTCGTGATTGATGACGCCGTCGCGGTCGAGGATGATGAGCTTCATGGAGACGATCCTCAGGCAGCGAGCTTGGCGATGTCAGCCGACTGGTTCATCAATCGCCCCAGCTGCTGCAGCAGGACGGCGCGGTTCAGGCGCAGCGCCTTGTCGTCCGTCATCACCATCACCTTGTCGAAGAAGTCGTCGACGAAGGGCTTGAGCGTGACCAGCGTCTTCAGGTTGGCGCTGTAGTCGCCGCGCTCGAAATAGCTGCGCGCCATGGGCGAGATGTCCTGCATGGCCTGATACAGGTTGCGCTCGGCTTCATCGGCCATCAGCTTCACATCGAACTGCGCGCTGACGAAGGCCACGCCCAGCTCTTCCTGGTTCTTGCGCATGATGTTCTGCACGCGCTTGTTCGCGGCAGCCAAATCCTTGGCCACCTCCAATGCGGCGAAAGTGCGCACGCCCTGCAGACGCGGCAACGTCTCGTGCAACCGCCCATTCAGCACCGCCAGCACCGCCTCTATGTGCGCGACTTCGAAGCCGCGATCGCGCAAGTAGCCGCGCAGACGGTCGAGCATGAAGGCCTCCACTTCCGATGCCACGGTGGCGCTCAGCATGCCTGCGGGGAAGTTGTCGGCCGCCGCCTTGAGCAGCGCAGGCAAGGACAGGTCCAGCGGCGTCTCGATGAGGATGCGCAGTATGCCCAGCGCCTGACGGCGCAGACCGAAGGGGTCCTTGTCGCCGGTCGGCACCTGGCCTATGCCGTAGATGCCGAGCACGGTCTCCAGCTTGTCGGCCAGCGCAACGGCACAGGCGAGCGCGCCCTGCGGCAGCGTGTCGCCCGCGAAACGGGGGTGGTAATGCGCCTCGATGGCGTTCGCCACTTCCAGGTCCTCGCCGTCATGGAAGGCGTAGTAGCGGCCTATGATGCCCTGCAGTTCGGGGAACTCGCCCACCATGTCGGTGATCAGGTCGGCCTTGGAGAGGCGAGCCGCGAGTTCGGCCTGAGCCTTGTCCGCCCCCAGCAGGCGCGCGATGATGCCCGCCAGGGTGGTGATACGCTCCACGCGCTGCAGCTGGGTACCCAGCTTGTTGTGATAGACCACGCTGCCCAACTTCTCAACGCGCGACTCCAGCTTCTGCTTGCGGTCCTGGTTGAAGAAGAAGCGCGCATCGGACAGGCGCGGACGCACCACTCGCTGGTTACCCTCGATGATGTGCCTGGGATCGCCTACCTGCATGTTGGAGACGAGCAGGAACTTGTTCAGCAGCTTGCCGGTGGACGCGTCGAGCAGCGGGAAATACTTCTGGTTCTGCTGCATGGTGAGGATGAGGCACTCCTGCGGGATGTCGAGGAACTCCGACTCGAACTCGCCCACGTACACCTCGGGCCATTCGACCAGGCCGGTCACCTCGTCCAGCAGCGTGGAGAGTACGCTGCGCTCCTCGTTGGACATGGAGAGCAGTTTCTTCAGGTCGAAGTTGGCATGTCCCACCCAGATCGCACTGTTCTGTTCCGCCAGCTGGTCCAGGCGCGCGACTATGCTCTCACGCCGGTTCGCGAAGCTGACCACCACGCGCCCGTCGCGCGCCATCGTCGCCTCGTAGTCGTCGGCGTGCGCGATGGTGACGCGCTCGCTGCTCAGGAAGCGGTGGCCGCTGGTGACGTTGCCGCTAGGCAGGCCCAGCACCTCGGCCATCACCACACGGTCACCGTGCATGATGGTCAGGCCGTGCGCCGGACGCACGAACTGGTGTTCGGAGTCGCCCCATCGCATCAGCTTGGGCACCGGCAGCTTCTTCAGCGCCTGGGTCACGATGTCCTGCAGGTAAGCATCCAGCGTCTTGCCCTGCTGCTCAATGCGCGCCACGAAATATTCCGCCTTGCCATCGGAGACGCGCTGCAGCTGCGCCAGCGTGGCATTGGCCGAGCGCATGAAGCCTTCCAGCGCCTTGGTCGGCTTGCCTTCGGCATCCAGGCCCGCGTTCACGGCCGGCCCTTTGCGTTCGATGATGCGGTCGGGCTGCTGGCGCAGGACCGCTGTGATGCTCAAAGCCAGGCGGCGCGGCGTCGCATACGGCGTGCACACGGACGCTTCGGTGAGCAGCGCCTGTTCGCGCAACGCCGCATGCACCTCGTCGGCGAAGGTGGTCGAAAGTTTCTCCAGCGCCTTGGGCGGCAGCTCCTCGGTGAGCAACTCGATCAACAGGGTGTCGGTAATCATGCGGATCTCTCCATACGTTCAGCCATGGGGAAACCCAATGCCTCTCGCGAATCGTAATAGGCCTGCGCCACCTGGCGCGCCAGCGCGCGCACGCGGCCGATGTAGGCGGCGCGCTCGGTCACCGAGATCGCGCCGCGCGCGTCCAGCAGGTTGAAGGTGTGCGAGCACTTCATCACCATTTCGAATCCCGGCAATGCCAGCCCGGCCTCCATCAGGCGCTTGGCCTCGGCCTCGTATTCGTTAAAGTGGCGGAACAGCATCTCGACGTTGGAGTGCTCGAAGTTGTACTTCGACTGCTCCACCTCGTTCTGGTGGTACACGTCGCCGTAGGTGACAACGGCGTCGCCGTTCCTGGCCCACACCAGGTCGTACACGTTCTCCACGCCCTGCAAATACATGGCCAGGCGCTCCAGGCCATAGGTGATCTCGCCCAGCACAGGCTTGCAGGTCAGCGAGCCGACTTCCTGGAAATAGGTGAACTGCGTCACTTCCATGCCGTCCAGCCATACTTCCCAGCCCAGGCCCCACGCGCCCAACGTGGGCGACTCCCAGTCGTCCTCGACGAAGCGGATGTCGTGCTCGCTGGTATTGATGCCCAGCGCGCGCAGGCTGTCGAGGTACAGTTCCTGGATGTTGTCGGGGGAAGGCTTGAGCACCACCTGGTACTGGTAGTAGTGCTGCAGGCGGTTGGGGTTCTCGCCGTAACGCCCGTCCTTGGGACGGCGCGAAGGCTGCACATAGGCGGCGCGCCACGGCTCCGGCCCGATCGCGCGCAAGAAGGTCGCGGTGTGGAAAGTGCCGGCGCCGACCTCGATGTCGTAGGGCTGCAGCAGCGCGCAGCCCTGCTTGTCCCAGAACTGCTGCAACGTCAGGATGATGTGCTGAAAGGTGGGCCCGTGGCCGGCTTTCGGTGAAGACTCATGCGCGGCGCGCGTGATGTCGGAACCAAAGGTTTGCATATGCTCGATGAATACCGGAATTTGCGAAAGGGCCGCATTTTACGGGTTTTAGGCCATTTGCGTCATCCCATTAACCGGGCAACCCAACCGACTACGTCTGCTGCTGTGTGAGCCTGCCCTCGATTTCTTTGACTTGGATAAAGTAGCCATGAGCCCGCTGCAAAGGCGAGCCAACACCCTTGATGAGCATATCGCCCTTGCCCAACAACGACTCGGCGCCCGTCTCGTCAAGGATAATGGTCGATTCCGTTGATTTCTGGACCTTGAGGGCGATGCGCGCCGGGCAGTTACTACGCAGCAAACCGCTGAATGTTTTTGCATCTGGGCGTTGAGTAGCAAGGATGAGATGTATGCCAGCAGAACGGGCTTTTTGCGCCAACTGCACCAACTTCTCCTCTGCGCTCTTGCCAGATTTGCCTTGCATGACCAGGTCGGCGAGTTCGTCCACCGCTACAACGATCCATCCGCCATCAAAGCCGCGATCACGCGCTTCTGTCAGATTCTTTACGCCCAGCTCAGCAAATTGGGTATACCGGCTTTCCATTTCCTCCACCAACTCATCAAGCAAGTTGATCGCCGACGATGTTGATGTCGCAATGTCTGCGTACAATAGACCGCAGTCTCGCCACAGCGAAAACTCAACCTGCTTAGGATCAATCAGAGCCAGCTTGATTGGTCTAGTACGTGATGCAAGGAACAGGCTCAATAGCAGCGCGTTAACACATACGCTTTTTCCGCTACCAGTTGTGCCGCCGACTAGCAGGTGCGGCGCATCAGCCAAGTCAAACACGACTGGCTTCCCTACCACATCTACACCCGGACTCACCGGCAACAACATGTTGGACGCGCAGAAGGCGCGTGCTGCACTGTCAAATCGGTCAACCAGGACAGCCTGCCATTCGGTCTGTTTGCGCGGTATTTCTAGGAAGCAGGTTTGCGGCTCATTCGCCGAATATAGCTTGATGCTTCCCACCCCCAAAGAGAATTCCAGCTCATCTAAATTACTATGCAGTAAAGACAGGTCGCCCGCGTCCAACAAAAATAGGCGATAACGAATTAGGCGCGGCCCAACCGCCGAATCACGGACTTCCGCCGTCACGTCAAGATCCTTTAGCTTCTTGAGCAGATTGCTGCACTCCACGTCGGATGCTGAGACCTGCTGCACAGCTGTTTCGGCGCCGTCACCCCCAGGAACCTGGGTTGCCAAAGTTTCCGGCAGCGCGGCGCGGCGCGCCAGCAAATCCACAAACTTCGCCTCGTCTTCTCCCGCCTGCTGCCAGTCGGACTCCAACAAGTACACGCCACGATGCCAGTGATTGCGCACGAGTTGCTGCAAAGCCTCCAAAGAAAATTGCTGCTGCCCATACAAGCGCAATTGCTCTCCTAGGAGTGCGATCCACAAATAATTTCCATCGGCTTCGCTACCGAAAAGTTGCACACCCTTTAACGGCAAGCCCTTGCCATCAGGCGCTGATGGTGGCGCCTCGTCCAGCAATAACGAGCGTCCCAGTGCAAGCCGCGCAATTTCGTAACTGTATTCGCACCCCAGCCATTTCTTAATATTCTTGCTGACTAGATCGGCCTCCTTGCTCGTGGTGTAGGACGCCGTGATGATGTCGCTTAGCGTGTTCATGCCGCCTCCCCGAAATAGGCATTCGCCTCCGCCTCGCTTGCACCGACGCCTTCGCGCACTTGGCGATGATGGAGTAAATATGTTTGGTTCACAGCGTCAGCGAGCTTGTGGTACTCATCGGCGCCAATTTCCTTATCCTGCGCCAACAAGATCACCTGCCGCTCCGAATCAGATGCCCAATACCGCAATAAGTTATCGCAGTGAGTTTCGGAGAGCCTCGCCAATGGAGTATCAATGATCATTGGAACACGATAGCCGGTTACCTCTGCCAGTGCGCCGACCAGCGCCAGCACAAAGAGTTGAGATTCACCCGAGGATTTTGGCAAGTTAATTTCCGCACCTTCGTGGCTAAATAAGGTGGCACCACCTTCACGTGAAATTTCAATTCGGGCAACCTGGTCCTTCTGATGCAGTGCACGAAATATTCTCGTTACAGTCTCGGACAACGCTTTGAGCTTCAGATCAAACAAGCGTGGCAGTAGGCTGTCTATCATGCTCACTACCTTCTCGGCTTCCTGCGCAGCTTGACGTTCCGGTTTGCCAAGCGCCAACTTCTTAAGTTCGCGCTCATAGATAGCCGTCTGGCTATTGACTTCCCCTTGCAGCGCTTTGTGCTCATTCTCCTTAGCGCCCAAGTCGCGCCCAAGCACATCCAGCCCTTCCTGCGCGGCCTTCAATTGCTGCTTTAGCTGCTCAATCTGTAGCGCTTTGTTGTCCCCATCCGTTCCCTCCAGGCGAATGAGTTCTTGTTGCAGCCGCCATTGTTCTTCTTCGGCCCGTTTATGAGTTTCCAGCGCTTGGCGCAGGCCGGCTGCCGAGACCTGACTTTTTGCGCGCATATCCGTTAGCTTACGTCGCTCGTTAGCTTGAAGGTAGTCATGCCAAGTGGCGTCTGCACATTCCGGCGGGCGGGGATAATGCAGGCTCTCCCACGCCTCTGACAAAGTCCTTTCCAGCGAATCGCGCGCGCCGGGCAAATGACACACGCCGCTAATCCAAGGAGAGCTGAAAAATGTGCCAGAGAATTTCTCCCAATTCGGCTGCATGCGTGCTTTACTTTGCTCCCATTCGGTGAGGGATTGTTCACCGACCAAGGTCTTTTCTAGCGCTTCATATAACTCTCGACGAATCAATTGCAGCGGCAATTGCACAGCGTACAACTCACGCAACCGTTTCCAGCATTGCTCAACTTGTTGTGCGGCGCGCTCCCTCTTCTCCGCCACCTCCGCCACAGTCCGAGCATCACTACCCTGTGCTAGTCCCGCAAGTTGATTGCTCAGTCTGTCGCGTTCATCTTTCGTATCACTGATCTGCTGACGTAACGTAGCAATAGATTCGGCCACCTCTTTTTCCCGGCCTTTATCCAGATCGAGCCTGTCCTTAAGCTCCTCGATACGTTGTTCATCTGCGCCGCCGCCTTCGCGCAGTTTCTTATCTATGTAACTTATTAGCTGTTCTCGCAGCTCCTTCACCAAAACCACACCCAATAGATTTTCTAATCCGGATTGGATCCAGCCGGTGCGGTCTTCATCAGCCAAACCTGCGATTTTCTCGCCATCAAAGAAGAAAAAGGGGGCTAGCCAAGGAGGCGTAGCATAGCTTTCCAACAATTCCGGCAGCATCCCTTCCGAACGTGGCATCCACTCGCCAGTTTGGGCGCGTGTTTCCACAACCACCTTTTGGTCGTTGTATCTTCCCTTGCTGTTAAAGAACCATCTGCGTGTCACACGCAGCGCGCCGCCATCTTCACGTGAAAATTCAACGCTGACTTCCATGCGCTCCTGTCCTTCGGCGGGAGCCAGCCGGTGGAAGGTGGTTTCCAGAAAATGGCCATAGCTCTTAGCCTTCAGGCCAGCGCTATCCAGCGCTTTGTGCTTAATAGCCTCTTCACCGTACAGCCCCACATATATGGCCTCGAGCAGGGTGGTTTTGCCATAACCGTTGACGCCGCCGATTAGTGCAAGATTCCTTCCGGATTGCGGCTGCGGAAACTCAAATACTTGCTGACGATAGCTTTTGAAGTTCTTCAGTTCAACACGAGATAGCCACATGTCTTATTCCCCCGCACCAATAGATTGGAAGATTTCGTCGAAATCGGCGGTTATGCCTCGTGGGCGTTGTTTATGCGCGTGACCTCGATAGGCAGATAGCAGACGAGCGAATATCTCTTCGTCCACCTCGTGCCTTGACAGTGACTCCAGCAATACGTCATGTGAGTCCTGATCTCTCCACAGTGGCAAGTCATCTACTTCATGCTGCCTGGATATTTCATTTGCTTGGGTCATAAATCGTCTCCCTGCGTATTCATGGAAATCAAATCATTCGCCCACATGCGCTGAATGGTCTCAATTTCTCGTTCGGAAATGAGCGTGTCGCCATATTCGCGCTGTGTTTCCAGCAGTCGATCCAGAATCATCCGGCGCGCTTCCAGTGTGAACGGGCCAGGAATCAGCTTGCCATTGGCAGCCACGGTAATCTTGCCGTTACGCCGCCTACCTTGCCTTAGCGTTTGGTCGTTTCGGATTTCGCGCAACCAGTCTCGAAAAGCGATGAGTGGCGAGTATTGTTGGTTGCCGCTATCTACGAAGCCCTGCAGGCTTTTATCTTTTTCCACGACAGTGCAAGTCCAGCAGCCGAAGCGGCTGGAATTTGTACCGCAACCGGGAGCTTCCTCCTGAGATAAAACAATGGGGCACTCGCCACCTGCCGCGTCCCGATATAGCTTGATCAGTCGATTGTGTGTACCACCCCAAGGCGGAGAATTACTTGCCAAGATTTCCCACACATCATCGGTCGCCAGATCAACAACGGGACGATATACAAACGCCCCTTTCAAATCCTTGTGTGGATGCAAACGCGAATTAGCATCGTTGCAGTAGGCTTCGACACTACGTCTCCTCGCGGCAGATTCATCTTTTCGCACCCCCAACAAGATGATTGCCGAACCGCATGCTGCAACTTGGTCAAGTATGTAGCGACTAGTTGGCTGGATTTTCAAACGGTCAGTGCACCAGCGCATGGTGGAGTTGGGACTTGGATAGCCTTTTCCGATGAGCAGAACCCAGAACGTGTTATCCGCATTAGGATTAGTGGTGGCTACCGTAATTGGGAGCGCAAGCGTTTCTGCGGCATGGCGAATCTCTTGCAGTGATTGGTGCAAGTGCGCCGCCACCAGCGGGCTTTCAACCAGCGTGTCGTTAGCAATGACATGCACTGGGCGGGTTAAGCGGCTGGGTGAAATATCGAGCAACGCAGAAAACACCGCATGAGCGACTAGCGTGCTGTCTTTCCCACCAGAGAATCCTATGATCCAAGGAAATGTCTGCCGCTCAGACAGGTATTCATCCCGAATATCTATGACAACTCGCTTAAATAATTCGTCGCTTGGCAGATATTCTTCACCGATACCTGGTTCCGGCATTCTTTCCGCCAACATATTAACCTTCGCAAAACAACCAATAATTGAACGAATAATACAACACGAAGTTTAGTTAAGGCCATGCCGGAATTTAACTTTCGGTTTATGGATGAAAAGACAGAATTTGCCAAACGCCTGCGCGACGCCATGACCGCCGCCGGTTATGAGCCGCGACCAGCGGTGCTGGAGAAAAACTTCAATTCGCGCTATTGGGGAAAATCCGTGACATTTCAGGCTGTCTCGCGCTGGCTACGCGGCGAGGCAATCCCATCGCAAGAGAAGCTGCAAGTGCTAGCCGATTGGCTCAAGGTCGAACCACACGTGCTGCGCTACGGCGAGCAAGCCATCAAGGCCATTCGTGCAAAGCAAAAAAGATGGGATGATGGCATCGGATATCAAGAGCGCGAGATCTTCGAGGCATTCCTTGCGCTTCCAACACCGCAACGCAAAATCGTACGAGAAGTCATCCAGACTTTCGCGAGAGCCTATCCGCCAGCAGCCAAACCCGCCAGAAGAGGCTGATTCGCTTCCCAGCTTGAGCTTCTCACTGCGGGCATGCGCTTGACCTGCAGCCCGCCTTCGATGCGCTAGACCGGTCGCCGCTGTCCTGCAGCCTTCTCCGCAACCTCATCACAGCGCATGCAACAGACTCGCAAGTTCTGCAGCAGGCGCGACTTCGACTTTCTGCGCGAGCGGATAGCCACTTTCTACGGGCGCAATGATGAAGGCGCGCTCCAGTTGCAGGTCGTCCATGGCCGACCAGAATCCCTTGGTCAGCGAGGGGGCGCTGGAGAATTTGATCTCGAAGCCGATTCGGCGCTTGCCGCGTTCGGCCACGATGTCCATCTCCGCTCCGCTGGCCGTGCGATAGAAAGACAGTTGCCATTGCGCCCCCAGCAGTTGGGCGACCTGTTCCAGCACCCACCCTTCCCAGGATGCACCCACGATGGGGTGCCCGGCCAGGTCGTCGAGACTGGCAATGCCAAGCAATGCGTGCAGTATCCCGCTGTCGCGCAGATAGACCTTGGGGGATTTGACCAGCCGCTTGCCGAGGTTGGCCTGAAAAGGCGGAAGCCGGCGCAGCATATAGGTCGCTTCCAGGATGTCCAGGTAGTGCTGGACGGTGGGTGCGGATACGCCGAATCCCGATGCGAGGCGGGATGCGTTCCATAGCTGCCCGTGCAGGTGGGCGAGCATTTGCCAGAAGCGCCGCAGGGTGGCGCCGGGGACGCGTATGCCGAACGAGGGGATGTCCCGCTCCAGATGGGTGGCGATGAAAGACTCTCGCCAGGCGAAAGACGTGGCATCCGATGGGGCAAGCCAGCTTAGCGGGTATCCGCCGCGCAACCAGAATTCCTGCAATCCGGCATGGCCGGGTTCGACCTCGCTCACGTCGAACGGCGCCAGCTCGTGGAAGGCGATGCGCCCCGCCAGAGATTCGGAAGCCTGACGCAACAACTGGGGGGAGGCCGAGCCGAGCAGCAGGAAGCGCCCCGGTCTGCGGTTTTCGTCGATCAACGCGCGCAGCACGGCAAACAGTTCGGGCTGGCGTTGTATCTCGTCCAACACAACCAGGCGATCACCGTGTCGCGACAGGAAGAGTTCCGGGTCGGCCAGCTTGGCCAGATCGGAGGGGCGTTCAAGATCGAGCATGAGCGACCCCGCCTGCGCGTCCGCGATGAGCTTCGCCAGCGTGGTTTTGCCCGCCTGCCTCGGGCCGAGCAGCGCCACCGCCGGGAACTCGGCCAGGGAGCGCGCTATGTCGGGGAGGAGGTGTCGATTTATCATCCTTGCATATTAAAAGGCTGCCGTTCAATATGCAAGGACGGGCGTGTGGCATCCAGAAGGAAAGCTGGGACGGTTATGTTCCCGCCCGCATCCCGGACAGGCCCAGTTTCTCGGCGCGCCGAAGCGCCTTGATCTCGCGCTCGCGCTTCGAGGCAGAAGAGCGATCAGCGCAAAGCTCGTGGTACACCAGCCGCACCGGCAGGCGGCTGCGCGTGTACTTGGCGCCTTCGCCGGCGTTGTGCGTGGCGAGGCGCTTGTCGAGGTCGTTGGTGATGCCGCAGTAGAGCGTGCCGTCAGCGCACTCGAGGAGGTAGCAGTGCCAGGAAAGTGGTGATGTCATTCGCTGAACTTCCATACTGCCACCGTTCATCCTGAGTGCCTTGCGCAGCAAGGTGTATCGAAAGATGGACGGTTCCGGAAAATCAACACCGATTTCACCGAGGATCGATTGTATTGAGAACCGTTCATCCTTCGATACGGCTACGCCTACTCAGGACGAACGGTTCTGGCGATTCGCCACGCGACACCGAGCATTCCCGCCACCAGCACCAGCATCGCCGCATTCCCCCACCACACATACGGCGTGCTGCCCACGTAGCCCTGCACCTCGGTGGTGAGCACGCCCTCCTCGTGCTGCGGCAGCATGGCCTGGATGCGGCCATCGGTACCGATGACGGAGGTGACGCCGGTGTTGGTGGCGCGCAGCATCATGCGGCCGGTCTCCAGCGCACGCATCTGCGACAGCTGGTTGTGCTGCATGGCGGCATTGGAGTCGCCATACCAGGCGTCGTTGGTAACATTCACTAGCAGAGTCGCCTGCGGCAGCGAGCGGATGATCTCTTCGCCGAAGGCGTCCTCGTAGCAGATGTCGACGGCGACCTTCTGCCCGGCGACTTCCAGCGGCGGCTGGGCTGGTCCACCCCTGGCCTGGTCGCCCATGGGGATGTGCAGAACCTCGTTGATGAGCCAGCCGAACACGCTGCGCAAGGGGATGAACTCGCCGAAGGGCACCAGGTGGTCCTTGCGGTAATGCTGGCTCTCAGAGCTGCCCAGTGTATAGACGCTGTTGTAGTAGCGACTATCCTCCTGCTCGAAGGCGCCGATGAGGATGTCCCCGCCGTTGCGCCGCACATGCTCGCGCAGCATGAACTGGTAACCCTGCGGCACGTCCTCGCGCAGCAGTGGCAGCGCGGTCTCGGGCATAACGATGAGGCGCGCATCACTGTTCTCCGCCAGACGGCGGTAGGTTTCCAGCGTGCCAATCAGCGCATCATGTTCGAACTTGGTGTCCTGCGGGATGTTGCCCTGCAACAGACTGACCTTGAGCGGCTCGCCCTGGGGCTGGGTCCAGTTGACGGTGTGCAACTGTGCCGCCGCCACCCACAAGGCCAGCAGCACCGCCAGGGCAATCTTCCCCTCGCGGCTCCAGCGCACGTTCCACAAGAGCAGCAACAGGCCGGCGCTCACCACCAGCGCGAGCGACACGCCATACACGCCTAGCAGCGGCGCATAACCTGCGAGCGGGCTGAACGGCACTTGCGAGTAGCCCAGGACCAGCCAGGGGAATCCGGTGAAGAGCAGGCCGCGCAACCATTCCGCGAGCACCCAGATGGCGGGCATGACCATCAGCACGCGCACGTTAAACGAAGCGCGGAGCCTAGCCTGCGCATAACCCGCCAGCGCGGGTAGTGCGGCGTTCACCGCCGCGAAGAGCACGGTCGCCAGCGCAGCGAGGGCGGGATGCATGTAGCCGTATTCGTGCAGCGCCACGTAGATCCAGCTGATGCCGAAGCAAAACAACCCCATGCCGAAGGCGAAGCCCATCCACGCCGCCTGCGAGGGACGCTCCGCCCGGCTCCACAGGAAGAACAGCACCGAGAGCGCGAGTACGGGCACTGGAAAGAGGTCGAAAGGGGCGAAGCCCAGCACGGCGATGGCTCCCGCGATGAAGGCGACAACCAAGGGAGAGGTGATGATCTTATTCACGGACGGCACGGTACGATTTGATTCGCCGCATTATACGGTGTAACTTCGCGCCGCCCTGTTACGGAAGCCTTCCATGCTGGACTTCACCGAATACACCAAGATCTTCATCAGCCTGTTCGCGATTATCGATCCGGTCGGCAACATCCCCATCATCATCGCCCTGACCGCCGGCATGACCGCGCAGAAACGCGAGCGCGTGGGACGCATGGCCTCGTTCTCGGTGCTGGCCATCCTGCTCGCGGCATTGGTGCTGGGCGAAGCGATACTGGAGTTCTTCGGCATCAGCGTCCATTCCTTCCGCACGGCGGGCGGCATCCTGTTGTTGCTGATGGGCATCTCCATGCTCAACACCGAGAAGCAGGTGCCCAGTGCCGGCGACGATGGCGAGAGCACGGCAACGGTCGCTATCGTCCCGCTCTCCACGCCGCTGTTGGCCGGTCCCGGCGCCATCAGCGCGATCATCCTCGACGCACACAAGGGCACGGGCGTGGGGCATTTCACGGTGATGTCCTGCATCATCGTGCTGCTGTGCGTCTCCGTTTGGCTCACCTTCCGCGTCGCACCGTGGATCGCCCAGCAGCTGGGCGGCACGGGCACGAGCATCATCTCGCGGCTGATGGGGCTGCTGGTCGCCGCCATCGCGGTGGAGTTCATCGCAGGCGGATTGCGCGGCCTGTTCCCGGCGTTGGGGTGACCATGGAAAAGATACGTCTCTCGAAACTGATGTCCGAGCAAGGCCTCTGCTCGCGGCGCGAAGCCGACGACTACATCGCCAAGGGCTGGGTGATGGTGGATGGCGTCGTCGTGAGCGAACTCGGCACCAAGATACTGCCCACGCAGAAGATCACCTTGAACCGCGCAGCGCAGACCCAGCAACAGAGCCTGGCCACCGTGATCCTGCACAAGCCGGTCGGCTACGTCTCCGGACAGGCGGAAGACGGCTACCAGCCGGCGGTGGTGCTCGTGAAACCCGACACGCACTGGAAGCTCGACCCATCGCCGCAACGCTTCGAACCTCGCCACCTGAAGAGCCTCGTCCCCGCAGGACGGCTGGACATAGACTCCACAGGCCTGCTGGTGCTCACGCAGGACGGCCGCGTCGCCAAGCAGCTCATCGGCGAAGATTCCGAGGTCGAGAAGGAATACCTGGTGCGCGTCTCCGGCCGCATCGCGCCGGACGGCTTGGCGAAGCTCAACTACGGCCTCTCGCTCGACGGCAAGAAACTCCGGCCCGCCAAAGTGAGCTGGCAGAACGACGACCAGCTGAAGTTCATCCTCAAGGAAGGCAAGAAGCGCCAGATACGCCGCATGTGCGAACTGGTTGGCCTGAAGGTCACCGGCCTCAAGCGCGTGCGCATCGGCCGGGTGAAGCTGGGAGAGTTGCCGCTGGGGCACTGGCGGTATCTGCGGGAGGACGAGAAGTTCTGATGTCCGCTTGTGCCCATCCCTGCCATTACATCGTTAATACATTTCCCGAACCTTCAAGGTAACGGCCCAAGCGCCTTTATCGCCCAGCCTCCGGTTGGCCGCTGGGTTGGGCCAAGCTGTCTTTGTGCAGACAAACTGCAGTCCAGATTGCGCCGGCCGCGTCGATTGCACCGAAGAGTATGAGAATCGGAGGTGCAAAGCCCAGTACAACGAACGCGATAAAGAAGACCGGTACGGAGAGTCTCGCTGCAACCGTCCAGCGAAAGAAAGCTCGTAACTCGTTGCGGGAAGCCATGAAATCCAGGTAACCCAAGATAAGTGCCAACACGCCGACAATACGGATCCACACTTCGTGTGTCTCCGGGACGGCGAAGAGTGACAGAAGTAGGTTGGGGACGACGATGAGCACTGACCCGAGAGCGATCATGTAGATTGAGAACACGCGCACGCTAAATGCAGATCTGCTCATTTGCCATACTCCATGTATTAGCCAGTCGCTCTGACTTGCCTGAATCTGAACGTCGCCAGCGCACCTATCGCCAGCACCATCACCAAGCCAAACGCTATGACCGTCGTACCCACAGGTATCGTCGTCACAGCCAGGCTGTAAGCCCCCACGAACAGCAGCATGGCGGTGTTCTCGGCGAAGTTCTGCACCGCCAGCGCGTTGCCCGCGCCTATGCTCTCATGTCCGCGCTCTTGCAGCAGGGCGTTGAGCGGCACCACGAACCAGCCGCCGCAGATGCCGATGGCGACCATCAGCGCGTAGGCCACCGCCAAGTCGTGCACGAAGGCGAGCGCGAGTATGACGCCCCCCAGCATCACGCCGCCCACCAGCGCGCGGTTGACCTTGTCCAGCGACACCCAAAGGCCGGCGCCCGCGGCACCGAGCACGATGCCGATGGAGACAGCGCCCATGAGGTTCGCGGGCGTCTGGTTGTCTGTGATCGCCAGGGCGGCGGGCACCCAGGCGAACAGCATCAGGCGCAGCGTGGTGCCGCTGCCCCAGAACACGCTGGTGCCGAGCAGGCTGAAACGCGAGTCCGGGTTCCTGAACATCACCGAGATCGAGGTCGCGAACTTCTTGAGCAGCAGCCAAGGATGGAAGCTGGCCCCTGCCCTCTCCGCCGGCAACGCGGGGATGAACAGGTTGGCGCACGCCGCCAGCCCATAGGCCGCCACCACGCCGATGAACGCCGCCTGCAGCGAGTGGTCGGCCAGCCAGCCGCCCAGTATCACGCCCAGCAAGATGGCCACGATGGTGGAGCCTTCCATCATGCCGTTGGCGCGCACCAGCCACGCCGGGCCGAACATCTGCGCGAGGATGCCGTACTTGGCGGGCGAGTACATGGCAGCGCCCACGCCTATCAGCCCGTAGGCAGTGAGCGGGTTGACGCCTGAGACCATGGCCAGCGCGCCCGCGAGCTTGAGCAGGTTGGCTGCGAACATGACGCGCCCCTTGGGGAAGCTGTCAGCAATCTGCCCGACGAAGGGCGCGAGCAGGATGAAGGGGATGACGAAGGATTCCTGCAGCAGTGGCACAAGGTTGGCCAGCCCTTGGGACTTCACGATGGCGATGGCCACGATGAGGATGGCGTTGTCGGCCAGCGCAGACAGGAACTGCGCCAGCAGCACCGCGGCCATCCCGGGCGACCGCAGCGACATATTGGGTGTGTCACCTTGTCCCATCACACCTCCGCCATGAGCTCCGGCCTCAGGGTCTTACCGGCGCCCAGCAGGGCGACGACAGGGATGAACAGCGCCCTTGGCCTGCTACATGGGATTGAGACTCGGCCGCTTTCGCCAAGGTGTGCAGCTGGTGCAGGCATCTCGGCGAAAGTGGCGTTACAGCTTTTGCGCGCCGTCCTTCGCGTTGGGCGGAGTGGCAGTTGATGCGGGAGCGGCGGCAGGAGAAGGCGCGCGGGACTCAGCGCCCTGAGTTGCCCGAGTTGCTTGAGTTGCTTGAGTTGCTTGAGTTGCTTGAGTT
>JBBIIJ010000043.1:0-19434 GCA_037446535.1 Sideroxydans sp.
ACCACCACGGATCAACACCACGCTGTGCTCCTGCAGGTTGTGACCCTCGCCGCCGATGTACGAAATGACCTCGAAACCGTTAGTCAGGCGCACTTTGGCAACCTTACGCAGAGCGGAGTTCGGCTTCTTTGGAGTCGTGGTATAGACACGGGTACACACGCCACGCTTTTGCGGGCTCCCGGCAAGCGCAGGCACCTTGCTCTTGATGACTTCCGTCGTACGAGGCTTGCGCACTAACTGGCTAATGGTTGGCATTATTTATCTTCGCTTCCTGAAAAACTGGTTAAAAAACGATACTTTTCAAACACTAAAACTGTTCAAAACCGGCACCTGATCCATGCTGACAGAAATGCGCGGACTAAAAAGACCGCGCATTCTATTGGCGTAGTTCGTGCCTGTCAAGAAAACTACATCCCTTCTTGGGCTTCCACCGTGCTTTCCGCTTCCGCCAATCCGGAACCTGCTGCCATGTCCACCCCGAGCTGCTGCTTGCGACGCGTCGAGTGGTAGGCCAAGCCCGTACCTGCGGGAATCAGGCGGCCGACGATGACGTTCTCCTTCAGGCCGCGCAGTTCATCCTTCTTGCCCATGATCGCGGCTTCGGTCAGCACGCGCGTCGTCTCCTGGAAGGAAGCGGCTGAGATGAACGAATCGGTGGACAGAGACGCCTTGGTGATACCCAGCAGCATGTACTGGAAGGTCGCGGGCTGCTTGCCCTCGGCTTCCACGCGCTCGTTCTCGCCCAACAACTCGGCACGCTCAACCTGCTCGTTCGGGATGAAGGTGGTATCACCCTCGTCGACGATCTGCACGCGGCGCAGCATCTGACGCACGATCACTTCGATGTGCTTGTCGTTGATCTTCACGCCCTGCAGACGGTACACGTCCTGCACTTCGTCGGTCACGTACTGCGCCAGCGCTTCGATACCCAGCAAGCGCAGGATGTCGTGCGGATCGGCCGGGCCGTCCACGATCATTTCGCCTTGGTTCACCACTTGGCCGTCGTGCACTAGCACATGCTTGTCCTTCGGGATGAGGAACTCGTGCGCTTCGCCGGCAGTGTCGGTGATGACCAGTCGCTGCTTGCCCTTGGTCTCTTTGCCGAACGACGCGGTGCCCGTGACTTCCGCCAGCATGCCGGCATCCTTCGGCGAGCGTGCTTCGAACAGCTCGGCAACGCGCGGCAGACCGCCGGTGATGTCGCGGGTCTTGGAGCTTTCCTGCGGGATACGTGCCAGCACGTCACCCACTCCCACATGCTGTCCGTCTTCCACAGTGATGATGGAACCGGTCTGGAACGTCACCGAGATCGGGGTATCCGTACCGGCGATCTTGATCTCGTTTCCGGCGTTGTCCAGCAGACGTACCAGAGGACGCAAGCCCTTGCCCGATGTCGCGCGCTTGGGATCGATGACCACCAATGTAGACAGGCCGGTCACTTCGTCGATCTGCTTGGCGACAGTCACGCCCTCTTCCACGTTCTCGAAACGCACACGACCGGCGTATTCGGTGATGATCGGGCGAGTATGCGGGTCCCAGGTTGCCAGCACCACGCCGGCCTTGACGGCCGCACCTTCGCGTTCGGTCAGGGTGGCGCCGTATGGCACCTTGTGACGCTCGCGCTCGCGGCCGTGATCGTCGGTCACCAGCACTTCGCCGGAACGCGCCACCACCACCAGCTCGCCGCGTGCGGTGGTCACAGTGCGCATGTTCGGGCTGTACTTGATGACGCCGTTCGATTTGCTCTCAACCTGGCTCGCCACGACGGTACGCGATGCCGCGCCACCGATGTGGAAGGTACGCATGGTCAGCTGGGTGCCCGGTTCGCCGATGGACTGGGCGGCAATCACGCCGACTGCCTCGCCCACGTTCACCAGACCGCCGCGGCCCAGGTCGCGGCCGTAACACTTGGCACACAGGCCGTAGCGTGTATCGCAAGTCAGCGGGGTGCGCACGCGCACTTCGTCGATGCCCAGCGATTCGATGAGCTCCACTTTTTCTTCTTCGAGCAGCGTGCCAGCTTCGTACACCGTCTCGCCCGTTTCCGGATTCACCACATCGGCGGCTACCACACGACCCAGGATACGCTCGCGCAGAGCTTCGATCACTTCACCGCCTTCGACCAACGCCTTCATCGAACGACCATTGGCTGTACCGCAATCGTCTTCGATGACCACCAGGTCTTGCGTCACATCGACCAGACGACGCGTCAGGTAACCGGAGTTCGCGGTCTTCAGCGCGGTGTCGGCCAGGCCCTTACGTGCACCGTGCGTCGAGATGAAGTACTGCAGCATGTTCAGACCTTCGCGGAAGTTCGCGGTGATCGGCGTCTCGATGATGGAGCCGTCAGGCTTGGCCATCAGACCGCGCATACCGGACAACTGGCGGATCTGAGCCGCGGAACCGCGGGCGCCGGAGTCGGCCATCATGTAGATGGAGTTGAACGATTCCTGCGTCACTGCCTTGCCCTTCTTGTCGAGCAGCACCTCGCCGGTCGCGCGATCCAGCACGGGTTCGACACCCAGTTGGTCCATCATGGCCTTGGCGACCTGGTCGCCGGTGCGGCCCCAGATGTCCACCACCTTGTTGTAGCGCTCGCCCTGGGTCACCAGGCCGGAGGTGTACTGGGTCTGGATCTCGTGCACTTCCTTCTCGGCGGCACCGATCAACTCGTTCTTCTGTTGCGGCACCAGCATGTCGTCCACGCAGATCGAGATACCGGCACGCGTCGCGTAACCGAAACCGGTGTACATCAACTGGTCGGCCATGATCACCGTGTCGCGCAGACCGCAACGACGGAAGCTGGCGTTGATCAGGCGCGAGATCTCTTTCTTCTTCAGCGCCTTGTTCACGAAGCTGAACGGCAGGTTGGCCGGCAGCAATTCGGACAGGATGGCGCGGCCGATGGTGGTCTCATAACGCGTGAACTTGTCTTGCTTCTCGCCTGCTTCGTTGGTGACCACTTCCTTGATGCGCACCAGCACCTTCGCTTGCAGATCGACGTTGCCGGAACGATAGGCGCGCAACACTTCGGATACGTCGGCGTACATCGAGCCTTCGCCCAACGCGCCGACCTTCTCGCGCGTCATGTAGTACAGACCCAGCACGATGTCCTGCGACGGAACGATGATCGGCTCGCCGTTGGCGGGCGACAACACGTTGTTCGAAGCCAGCATCAGCGTGCGCGCTTCCATCTGCGCTTCCAGTGACAGCGGCACGTGCACGGCCATCTGGTCACCGTCGAAGTCGGCGTTGAAGGCGGTACACACCAGCGGATGCAACTGGATCGCCTTGCCTTCGATCAGGATGGGCTCGAATGCCTGGATACCCAGACGGTGCAGCGTCGGCGCGCGGTTCAGCATCACCGGATGTTCGCGGATGACTTCTTCCAGGATGTCCCACACGATGGGCTCTTCAGCCTCGACCATGCGCTTGCCGGCCTTGATGGTGGTGGCCAAACCCATCTTCTCCAGACGCTCGAAGATGAAGGGCTTGAACAGCTCCAGCGCCATCTTCTTGGGCAGACCGCACTGGTGCAGCTTGAGTTGCGGACCCACCACGATTACGGAACGGCCGGAGTAGTCCACGCGCTTGCCCAGCAGGTTCTGACGGAAGCGGCCGCCCTTGCCCTTGATCATGTCGGCCAGCGACTTCAGCGGACGCTTGTTCGCGCCGGTCATCGCCTTGCCGCGACGGCCGTTGTCCAGCAGGGAGTCCACGGATTCCTGCAGCATACGCTTCTCGTTGCGCACGATGATGTCCGGCGCCTTCAGTTCAAGCAGACGGCGCAGACGGTTGTTACGGTTGATGACGCGGCGATACAGGTCGTTAAGGTCGCTCGTTGCGAAGCGGCCGCCGTCCAGCGGCACCAGCGGACGCAGTTCCGGCGGCAGCACCGGCAGCACTTCCATCACCATCCATTCCGGCTTGATGCCGGACTGCAGGAACGCCTCCAGCACCTTCAGGCGCTTGGCGTACTTCTTGATCTTGGTCTCGGAGCTGGTCGCTTCCAGCTCGGCACGCAGCTTCTCCACCTCTGCCGGCACGTCCAGTGCACGCAGCAGGGCGCGTACACCTTCCGCACCCATCACGGCCTGGAACTCGTCGCCGTACTCTTCCAGCTTGGCGAGGTAGTCGTCCTCGGACAGCAGCTGGCCGCGGTTCAGCGGCGTCATGCCGGGCTCGACAACGACATAGGCTTCGAAGTACAGCACGCGCTCGATGTCGCGCAAGGTCATGTCCAGCACCATGCCCAGACGGGAGGGCAGCGACTTCAGGAACCAGATGTGGGCCACCGGGCTGGCCAGCTCGATGTGGCCCATGCGCTCGCGGCGCACCTTGGACAGGGTCACTTCCACGCCGCACTTCTCGCAGATCACACCGCGATGCTTCAGGCGCTTGTACTTGCCGCACAGGCACTCGTAATCCTTCACCGGGCCGAAGATCTTCGCGCAGAACAGGCCGTCGCGCTCGGGCTTGAAGGTACGGTAGTTGATGGTCTCCGGCTTCTTCACTTCACCGTAGGACCAGGAGCGGATTTTCTCGGGAGAGGCCAGACCGATCTTGATCGCGTCGAACTCTTCCTTTTGCGTGACTTGCTTGAACAGATCCAATATTGATTTCATGTGGTAACTCCTTGTTAGCCTTGTGCCCAGCAGTCTTTAGTGACGTTCCAGATCGATGTCGATACCCAGCGAGCGGATTTCCTTGGTCAGCACGTTGAACGATTCCGGCATGCCAGCGTCGATCTTGTGATCGCCCTTGACGATGTTCTCGTAGACCTTGGTACGACCGTTGACGTCGTCCGACTTCACAGTGAGCATCTCCTGCAGGATGTAGGACGCGCCGTAAGCTTCCAGCGCCCACACTTCCATCTCACCGAAGCGCTGGCCACCGAACTGTGCCTTACCGCCCAACGGCTGTTGGGTCACCAGGCTGTATGGTCCGGTCGAACGGGCGTGCATCTTGTCGTCCACCAGGTGGTGCAGCTTCAGCACGTGCATGTAGCCCACAGTCACCTTGCGGTCGAAGGCATCGCCGGTGCGGCCGTCGAACAGCTGGATCTGGCCGGAAGGCGGCAGGTCGGCGAGCGTCAGCAGCTCCTTGATCTCCTCTTCGCTTGCACCGTCGAACACCGGCGTCGCGAACGGCACACCGCTCTTCAGGTTGCGGCACAGCTCGACCACTTCCTCGTCGGTGAAAGTCGCGATTTCGTCGGCCTGTTCACCCTTGTAGATCTTGCCCAGGAACTTGCGCATGTCGGCGATCTTGGCCTGCGCCTCCAGCATCTGGCCGATCTTCTTGCCCAGACCCTTGGCCGCCCAGCCCAGGTGCACTTCCAGCACCTGACCGATGTTCATACGCGAGGGCACGCCCAGCGGGTTCAGCACCACGTCCACCGGTGTGCCATCCGCCATGTGCGGCATGTCTTCCACCGGCACGATGCGCGAGACCACACCCTTGTTACCGTGGCGGCCCGCCATCTTGTCGCCAGGCTGCAGGCGGCGCTTCACGGCCACGTACACCTTGACCATCTTCTGCACGCCGGCTTGCAACTCGTCGCCCTGCGTCAACTTCTTCTTCTTCAGCTCGAACGCGGCGTCGAACTCGACGCGCTTCTGCGCCAGCGCTTCCTTGACCTGCTCCAGTTGGGCGGCGACTTCATCGTCGGCCACACGGATGTCGAACCACTGGTGATGTTCGATGCTGTGCAGGTAGTCCTTGCTGAGCTTGGTGCCCTTGGCGAGCTTCTTCGGACCGCCGTTGGCCACCTTGTTGTGCAGCAGCTTCTCCAGACGGGCGAACAGGTCGGCCTCCACGATACGCATCTGGTCGGCCAAGTCCTTCTTGTAGCGAGCCAGTTCGTCGTCGATGATCTGCTGTGCGCGCTTGTCGCGCTGCAGGCCTTCGCGAGTGAACACTTGCACGTCAATCACGGTGCCAGAGATGCCGGCCTTGACACGCAGCGAGGTGTCCTTCACGTCGGAAGCCTTCTCACCGAAGATTGCGCGCAGCAGCTTCTCTTCCGGAGTCAGCTGGGTCTCGCCCTTGGGCGTGACCTTGCCCACCAGCACGTCGCCCACGTTCACTTCCGCACCGATGTGCACGATGCCGGACTCGTCCAGGCGCGACAGCTGCGCTTCGGACAGGTTGGGGATGTCGCGCGTGATCTCTTCGGTGCCCAGCTTGGTGTCGCGAGCCATCACGGTCAGTTCTTCGATGTGGATCGACGTGAAACGGTCTTCCGCCACCACGCGCTCGGAGATCATGATGGAGTCTTCGTAGTTGTAGCCGTTCCACGGCATGAACGCGATCATCATGTTCTGACCCAGCGCCAGTTCGCCCATGTCGGTCGACGCACCGTCGGCTACCACGTCGCCGCGCGCGATCAGATCGCCCACGCGCACCAGCGGACGCTGGTTGATGTTGGTGTTCTGGTTGGAACGGGTGTACTTGGTGAGGTTGTAGATGTCCACACCCACTTCGCCGGCCACGGTCTCGTCGTCATTGACGCGAACCACGATACGGCCGGAGTCCACGTAGTCCACGCGGCCACCGCGCCATGCCTGCACCGCGGTACCGGAGTCCACGGCCACGGTACGCTCGATGCCGGTGCCGACCAGCGCCTTTTCTGCGCGCAGCACGGGCACGGCCTGGCGTTGCATGTTGGCGCCCATCAACGCACGGTTCGCGTCGTCGTGTTCCAGGAACGGGATCAGCGAAGCCGCGACGGACACCACCTGCGCTGGGGCCACGTCCATGTATTCGATGTTCTCAGGCTCGGCCAGCACGAATTCGTTGTGCTGACGTGCGGACACGATGTCGTTGGTGAAGTGGCCCTTCTTGTCCAGCTCGGCGTTGGCCTGGGCGATGGTGAACTTGCTCTCTTCGATGGCGGACAGGTATTCCACGTCGTCCAGCGCACGGCTCTTCGCCACCCTGCGGTAAGGCGTTTCGATGAAGCCGTAGTCGTTGGTGCGTGCGTACAGCGCCAGCGAGTTGATCAGGCCGATGTTTGGACCTTCCGGCGTCTCGATCGGACACACGCGACCGTAGTGGGTCGGATGCACGTCGCGCACTTCGAAGCCTGCGCGCTCTCGAGTCAGGCCGCCCGGGCCCAGCGCGGAGATACGGCGCTTGTGGGTCACTTCCGCCAACGGGTTGGTCTGATCCATGAACTGGGACAGCTGGCTGGAGCCGAAGAACTCCTTCACCGCAGCCGAGATCGGCTTGGCGTTGATCAGGTCGTGCGGCATCAGGTTGTCCGCCTCGGCCTGGCCCAGGCGTTCCTTGACCGCGCGCTCCACGCGGGCGAGGCCCACGCGGAACTGGTTCTCGGCCAGCTCGCCCACCGCGCGCACGCGGCGGTTACCCAGGTGGTCGATGTCGTCGATCTCGCCGCGGCCGTTGCGCAGCTCGACCAGGATCTTCACCACTTCCACGATGTCCTCGTTGGACAGCGTCAGCTGACCGGTCAATTCCTCCCGGCCCACGCGACGGTTGAATTTCATGCGGCCTACAGCCGACAAGTCATAGCGTTCTTCGCTGAAGAAGAGACCGTTGAACAGCGCTTCCACGGCTTCCTCGGTGGGAGGCTCGCCAGGGCGCATCATGCGATAAATCGCCACGCGTGCGGTCCACTGGTCGGTGGTCTCGTCGGTGCGCAGAGTCTGCGAGACGAAAGCGCCTTGGTCCAGGTCGTTGGTATACAGCGTGCTGATCTGGCTGACGCCGGCTGCCTGCAGCTTGCCGAGCAGGGTTTCGGTGATCTCGTCGTTGGCGTTGGCGATGACTTCGCCGCTGTCGGTATCGACGACGTTGTGCGCCAGCACGCGGCCGATCAGGAAATCATCGGCCACGGTCAGCTTGTCCAGACCGGCTTCCTGCATCTCGCGAATGTGGCGCACGGTGATGCGCTTGTCCTTGGCCACGATGACCTTGCCCTTGGCTTCGATGTCGAAGCGTGCGATCTCACCGCGCAGGCGCTCAGGTACGACCTCGAACTGGATGCCCTTCTTGCCGAAGTGGAAGGTATCGAAGGCGAAGAACATCTGCAGGATCTGCTCGGGCGTATAGCCCAGCGACTTCAGCAGGATGGTCACCGGCATCTTGCGGCGACGGTCGATACGGAAATAGACGAAGTCCTTGGCGTCGAACTCGAAGTCCAGCCAGGAACCGCGATAGGGGATCACGCGTGCGGAGAACAGCAGCTTGCCGGAGGCGTGGGTCTTGCCGCGGTCGTGCTCGAAGAACACGCCGGGCGAACGGTGCAACTGCGACACGATGACGCGCTCGGTGCCGTTGATCACGAACGAGCCGGTGTTGGTCATCAGCGGGATCTCGCCCATGTAGACTTCCTGCTCCTTCACTTCCTTCACTGTCGGCTTGGAAGCTTCCTTGTCCAGGATGGTCAGGCGCACGCGGGCGCGCAGCGGAGAGGCGTAGGTCAGGCCACGCTGCTGGCACTCGCGCACGTCGAATGCGGGCATGCCCAGCATATAGCTGACGAAATCGAGGCGAGCGAACTTGTTGTGGCTTTCGATCGGGAAGATCGAATTGAACGCGGCCTGCAGGCCTTCGTTCTTGCGTTCTTCGGGCTGCGCCCATGCCTGCAGGAAGGCGCTGTAGGACTCTAACTGGGTGGACAACAGGAACGGCACCGGCAAAGCGCCCTTGCGTTTTGCGAAACTCTTACGAATACGTTTTTTTTCGGTGAAAGAGTAGCTCATAAAATCTCCACGACAGTTGGCAACAAAGTTTCAGACTAGGCCAGGCCGGAAGCCGGGCCAGAACTAAAAGACAAGGGGCAACAAGCACTTACCTGGCTTGCTCACCGTTGGCTTCTGGTTCGACAGAACTCGCGAACAGTTTGTTTTTCAGAAGCGGCAAAAGGCTGACGGGGGAAACCGTCAGCCTTTCGCACTACGCAATGCTTACTTGATTTCAGCAGTTGCGCCAGCTTCGATCAGCTGTTTAGCGATTGCATCAGCATCAGCCTTGCTTACGCCTTCCTTCAGGGTCTTCGGTGCGCCGTCGACCAGGTCCTTGGCTTCCTTCAGGCCCAGACCGGTGATTGCACGAACCACCTTGATCACGTTGACCTTCTGGTCGCCAGCGGACTTCAGGATCACGGTGAACTCGGTCTGCTCAGCAGCGGCAGCAGCACCACCGGCGGCAGCGCCACCAGCAGCAGGAGCAGCCATCGCAGCAGCGGACACGCCGAACTTCTCTTCGACAGCCTTCACCAGCTCGTTCAGTTCCAGCACGGACATGCTGTCCAGTGCGGCCAAAAATGCGTCTTTATCGAATGCCATTTTGTTCTTCCTAATTTGAATGATTGATTGGTTAAGCAGCAGCGCCGGCCTTCTTCTCGGACAGGGCCTTCAGTACGATAGCCATGCTCGTGATCGGCGACTTCATCACGCCCAGCAACTGCGCCAGCAACACTTCCTTGCTCGGTACGCTTGCCAGTGCGGCGACCGCTGCAGCATCCAGAACCTTGCCGTCATAGGCGCCGCCCTTGATGACCAGCTTGTCGTTCGTCCTGGCGAACTCGTGCACTACCTTCGCAGCAGCGACAGCGTCAGCGCTGATGCTGTACATCAACGGACCGACCATCTTGTCCGCCAATGCCTCGAAAGGAGTACCCTGTACTGCACGGCGCGCCAGCGTGTTCTTCAACACATGCAGATACACCCCGTTCTTGCGTGCGTTGGCACGCAAGGAAGTGATATCGGCGACTGGAATGCCGCGGTACTCAGCCACGACGATGGTCTGGGCCTGCGCCACTTGTGCGCTGACTTCCGCGACCACTGCCTGCTTTTCTTGCAGATTAAGAGCCAAAGTCTTTCTCCATCTTCATACGGACATCGTTTCGATGCCCGGGTTAACGACCGCGACCTCAAGTCAGGAGAAAACCACAATCACCCCTGCTTGCGGGCACACCATCTACGTGGGCCGATGCAACAGCCATCGATTAAGCTTCCGGCCGATCTCGCCTTCCGCGCCTACGGTCTTTGATTGCCAGCCACGCCAGCAGTCCAAAGAACAAATGGCAGCGGGGATACCCCGCCGCCAGATTCACTACATTTAAGCTACGACGCTAGCCTGCTCGACGCGGATACCGACACCCATGGTGCTGGAGATTGCGATCTTCTTCAGGTACACACCCTTGGAAGTGGCAGGCTTGGCCTTGTTCAGCGCATCGATCAGAGCAAGCATATTCTCTTTCAGCGCTTCGGGCGCGAACGAGGCACGGCCGATTGTGCACTGGATGATGCCGTTCTTGTCTGTGCGGTACTGCACTTGACCGGCCTTGGCGTTCTTCACTGCGCCCGCCACGTCGGCGGTCACGGTGCCCACCTTGGGGTTAGGCATCAGGCCGCGCGGACCGAGAATCTGGCCCAGCTGACCGACGATACGCATCGCGTCGGGAGAAGCGATGACAACGTCGAAGTCCATCTTGCCGCCCTTGATCTGCTCTGCCAGGTCATCGAAACCGACGATGTCCGCGCCTGCAGCCTTGGCCTCTTCAGCCTTGGCACCCTGCGTGAACACGGCCACGCGCACGCTCTTGCCCGTACCCTTGGGCAGAACCACGGAGCCACGCACCAGTTGGTCGGACTTCTTGGCGTCGATGCCCAGGTTGACGGCCACGTCGATGGACTCGTCGAACTTGGCCTTGGCGGTCTCTTTCACCAGCTTCAGCGCCTCGTCCAGAGGATACAGCTTGCTGCGGTCGACCTTGGCGGCGAGCGCCTTATAACGCTTGGAAACTTGTGCCATGTTATTTCACCCCTTCCACAGTGATACCCATGCTGCGCGCGCTGCCGGCGATGGTGCGCACTGCGGCATCCAGATTGGCTGCCGTCAGGTCGGGTTGTTTAGCCTTGGCGATGTCTTCAGCCTGCTTGCGGGTCAGTTTGCCGACCTTGTCGGTATGCGGCGTCTTGCTGCCCTTTTGCACGCCAGCGGCCTTCTTGATCAGGATGGTCGCAGGAGGCGTCTTCATCACGAAGGTGAAGCTCTTGTCCGCGAACGCGGTGATCACCACCGGGATGGGCAGGCCGGGTTCCACACCTTGGGTCTGCGCGTTGAACGCCTTGCAGAACTCCATGATGTTCAGGCCGCGCTGACCGAGGGCGGGGCCGATGGGGGGACTGGGATTGGCCTTACCGGCCGGGACTTGCAGCTTGATGTAGCCGACAATCTTCTTTGCCATTTTGATACTCCTAAAAGTGGGTTAAACGCATACCGCAACCGCTCCGATACGCTCCCCGTTTGTCATGCCGGGCTTGCCGGCGCTCAACCTCAGGCTTTTTCGACTTGCCCAAAATTCAGTTCCACAGGCGTCGAACGACCGAAGATCGTGACGGACACCCGCAGCTTGCTCTTGTCGTAATTGACGTCTTCCACCGTGCCATTGAAGTCGGTGAACGGACCTTCCTTGACGCGCACGGACTCGCCAACCTCGAACAACACCTTGGGACGCGGCTTTTCCACACCGGCCTGCATCTGCTGCATGATGTTGTCGACTTCCTTCTGACTGATGGGCGAAGGCTTCATCGCCGTGCCACCGAGGAAGCCGGTGACCTTGGGAGTGTTCTTCACGAGATGCCATGTATCGTCGGTCATCTCCATCTCGACCAGCAGGTAGCCGGGGAAGAACTTGCGCTCGCTGATGCTCTTCTGCCCGGACTTCAGTTCGACCACTTCCTCAACGGGCACCAGGATCTGTCCGAACAGATCCTGCATGCCGGCGCGATCGATGCGCTCCTGCAATGCGCGCTGCACGCTCTTCTCGAACTGCGAGTACGTATGCACCACATACCAACGCTTGGCCATCACTCACCCCGTCCCATCAACTTGTTGACGATCAGCATCAGACTTGCGTCCACTGCCCAAAGGAACAGCGCCATCACGACGGCGAACAGGATCACAACCGCGGTGGTCTGAACAGTTTCCTTGCGTGTAGGCCACACGACCCGCTTGGCCTCCGCCACGGAATCCTTGGCAAACCCAAAGAACTGCTTGCCTGACGCAGTCGTCCAGAAGACACCCGTCGCAGCCAACACGCCGAACAACACCGATGCGACACGAAACACTGCCGCACTGTCGTGCAACGCGTAATAGCCGACCACCCCCGCCACTACGAGCAGGAAGGCAATCAGCAGTTTGATCTTGTCAGCCATGTGCAAACTGTCCGTTTCTACTTTTACTGGCAGGCCAGGAGGGTCTCGAACCCCCAACCCTCGGTTTTGGAGACCGATACTCTACCAATTGAGCTACTGGCCTATAAACCTGGAAACGATAGCAGCGGAGCGAATCGCTTCGCCCCGCCCATATCGTCGATTATTACTCGATGATCTTAGCAACCACGCCGGCGCCGACGGTACGGCCGCCTTCGCGGATCGCGAAGCGCAGACCTTCTTCCATCGCGATCGGGTTGATCAGGCTCACCGTGATGCTGACGTTGTCGCCAGGCATCACCATCTCGGTGCCTGCCGGCAGCTCCACCGCACCGGTCACGTCGGTAGTACGGAAGTAGAACTGCGGACGATAGCCCTGGAAGAACGGGGTGTGACGGCCACCTTCGTCCTTGCCCAGCACGTAGATCTCGGCAGTGAACTTGGTGTGCGGGGTGATGGAGCCAGGCTTGGCCAGCACTTGGCCGCGCTCGACTTCTTCACGCTTGGTGCCGCGCAGCAGCACGCCGACGTTGTCGCCTGCCTGACCTTGATCCAGCAGCTTGCGGAACATTTCCACGCCGGTGCAGGTGGTCTTCTGCGTGGGCTTGATGCCGACGATCTCGAGTTCGTCGCCGACCTTGACGATGCCGCGCTCGATACGGCCAGTCACCACGGTGCCACGACCGGAGATGGAGAACACGTCTTCCACCGGCATGATGAAGGCGCCGTCGATGGCGCGCTCAGGAGTGGGAATGTAGCTGTCCAGAGCTTCCGCCAGACGGAAGATGGAGGGCTCGCCCAGGTCGCCCTGGTCACCTTGCACAGCCTTCAGCGCAGAGCCCTTGATGATGGGGATGTCGTCGCCGGGGAATTCGTACTTGGAGAGCAGTTCGCGCACTTCCATTTCGACCAGTTCAAGCAGTTCGGCGTCGTCCACCATGTCGCACTTGTTCATGAACACGATGATGTAGGGAACGCCCACTTGGCGGGCCAGCAGGATGTGCTCGCGGGTCTGGGGCATGGGACCGTCAGCAGCGGACACCACGAGGATGGCGCCGTCCATCTGTGCTGCGCCGGTGATCATGTTCTTGACGTAGTCGGCGTGGCCCGGGCAGTCGACGTGCGCGTAGTGACGGTTGGCCGTCTCGTACTCGACGTGCGCGGTGTTGATGGTGATGCCGCGTGCCTTTTCTTCAGGCGCCGCGTCGATCTGGTCGTATGCCTTCGCTTCGCCGCCAAACTTCTTGGACAGCACGGTGGTGATCGCCGCCGTCAGCGTGGTCTTGCCGTGGTCAACGTGGCCGATCGTGCCGACGTTCACGTGCGGTTTCGTACGTTCAAATTTGCTCTTTGCCATGTTATTCCCCCATCAACCCGTTAAACGATAAAGAACTAAAAAAACTGGTGCCCATGGCGAGAATCGGACTCGCGACCTCTCCCTTACCAAGGGAGTGCTCTACCACTGAGCCACATGGGCATGCTAAAACTTGGAGCGGGTGAAGGGAATCGAACCCTCGTCATAAGCTTGGAAGGCTTCTGCTCTACCATTGAGCTACACCCGCAAAACCCAACACCAACTCACTTGCACTGCTACAACAAAATCTGGTGGAGGGGGAAGGATTCGAACCTTCGAAGGCAGAGCCGACAGATTTACAGTCTGTTCCCTTTGACCGCTCGGGAACCCCTCCAAAAAGAGCGCGAGATTATCCAGATATCCTCGAACCTTGTCAAAGGGATTATCGATATATTTTGAAGGATGCCATATTTCCGGCGGCGGTCCGATCAAGCCAGGTACCAACAAGCTCCGATTCCGTTGGGCCCGCATGCCCCCCCATTCTTCACAACATTCCGCTCTCGGCAAACGATAGACAGCCGGCGCCGGCGACTATGAAATGATCCAGCACCCGCACATCGACCAGCTGCAACGCCTGTTTCAACGCGTCGGTAAGCAGCTGATCAGACTGGCTAGGCTCCGCGACGCCAGAAGGGTGATTGTGCGCGAATATCAGGGCCGCCGCATTGTGATGCAACGCGCGCTTCACCACCTCGCGCGGATAGACGCTGGTCTGCGTCAAGGTCCCCTGGAAGAGCTCCTCCGTGTCGATCACCCGGTGCTGCGCGTCCAGAAAGATCGCGATGAACACCTCTTGGGAACGGGTGCGCAGCTGGAGCTGCAGATACTCACGCACCGCACGTGGCGAATTCAGAGCATCTCCCCTCATCATCTCCTCCAGCAATGCGCGACGCGACATCTCAAGCACCGCCTGCAACTGCACGAACTTCGCCTGCCCCATGCCATGGACCGCGCAAAACTCGTGCTCACTTGCGGCAAACAGCTGCGTCAAGCTGCCGAAGCGCGTCAGCAGCCCGCGCGCAAGATCGACGGCGCTTTTCCCCGTCACCCCGGTACGCAGGAAGATCGCGAGCAATTCGGCGTCAGACAAGGAAGACGCGCCACGCTGGATCAACTTCTCGCGCGGACGTTCGCCAACAGGCCAGTCAGTGATGCTCATGCTTGATCTCCCTGAAACAGGTGGCTTCTAGCCACAGGCGCCGCAAAACTAAGCTTCCTGTAGCACAGGGTCAATATGCCAAAAGGTCTAGATACCCGCGACCCACCGTTGCACACTGATGCCTTAGCCAGGTGTGGCGCTTTCTTGTTAAGATGCGCAGCACTATGGATCAGGCACGAAAAAAGCGCGTAGTCCTCGGCGTCACGGGCGGGATCGCGGCCTATAAGTCGGCGGAGCTTGCTCGGCTGCTGACAAAACAGGGCATAGAAGTACAGGTGGCGATGACCGAGGCGGCGACGCACTTCATCGCACCCGCGACCATGCAGGCGCTCACCGGACGGCCAGTGTTGATCGATCAGTGGCAGAACGATCAAGGCATGGCGCATATCCATACCAGCCGCGTAGCAGATGCCATCGTGATCGCCCCCGCCACAGCGGACTTCATCGCGAAGCTGGCGCACGGTCTGGCCGACGACCTCCTTTCCACCTTGTGTCTGGCGCGCGACTGCCCCTTGCTGGTCGCGCCGGCCATGAACAAGCAGATGTGGTCCAATGCAGCCACGCAGCGCAACCTGAGGCAACTTGTCGCCGACCGGGTCACCCTGCTCGGCCCCGCCAGAGGCGCACAGGCCTGCGGGGAGGAAGGCATGGGACGCATGGTGGAAGCGGCGGAACTGGCGCACGATATCGCCGCGCACTTACAGAATGCCAGTTCGCCCGACACCCTACTCTCTCAGGTTGAAAGCCCATTGTCTGGCGTAAGGCTGCTCGTCACGGCGGGACCGACATATGAACCCATAGACGCGGTACGAGGCATCACCAACCGCAGCAGCGGCAAGATGGGCTATTCCATCGCCTTGGCCGCACTGGAAATGGGCGCCGAGGTCACGCTGGTCTCCGGCCCCACCGCGCTCGCCAAGCCGCTTGGAGCCAATGTTGTAGACGTCACGACTGCTACCGAGATGTTCGAAGCGGTACAACGACAAGCACCTGATATCGACATGTTCATCGGCGTGGCGGCCGTGGCCGATTACCGCACAGCACAGCCCAGTCCACAAAAGATCAAGAAGAGCGATGCCAGGCTGACGCTGGAGCTGATCCCCAACCCGGACATCCTCGCCTGGGTCGCCAATCTGCCCAAGCCGCCGTTTTGCGTGGGCTTCGCCGCAGAGAGCGAGAAGTTGCGCGAACACGCGGCAGACAAACGCAGGAAGAAGAACATCCCGCTGCTCGCCGCCAACCTGGCACAGGACGCGATCGGCAGCGAGGATAACGAACTTGTGCTGTTTGACGACGCAGGCGAGCACCTGCTGCCTCGCGCCGACAAACTCACATTGGCAAGAGCGCTATTGCGCCACGCCGCCGCGCTTTACAGAAAGGGGAGCAAAGAATGAAGAAAGTGGACGTGAAGATACTGGACCCGCGACTGCATGAACATCCGCCCGCTTACGCGACGCCAGGTTCGGCCGGCATAGACCTGCGCGCCTGCATAGATGGCAGCATGACCATACAGCCGGGACAGTGCGAACTCATCCCCAGCGGCGTCGCCCTGCATCTGAATGATCCGCACTATGCGGCGATGATCCTGCCGCGCTCAGGCTTGGGGCATAAGCATGGCATCGTGCTGGGCAACCTCGTCGGGCTGATCGATTCCGATTATCAGGGGCAGATATTCATCTCGATCTGGAACCGCGGCCATCACCCTTTCTCGCTGATGCCGATGGAGCGTATCGCGCAGCTGCTCATCGTCCCAGTGGCTCAAGTCCAGTTCAACGTTGTCGAAGAGTTTCCCGTCAGCCACCGTGGCACCAATGGCTTTGGCAGCACGGGCAAACACTGATTCTGAAGCATCCGCCGCAAACAACAAGGCCCGCAACGCGGGCCTTGTTGTTTATTCACGCCAGGCAAGTCACCGCCGAAACTTCAACTCCAATTCCGTGCTGTCTCCCTTGCGCACCGAAACCTTTTCGGATGCTGTCTGATAACCATCCAGCTTGACACTCACTTCATGCACACCGCCCCCGACCTCGGCTCGCAACGGCGTAAGGCCGAAATAAACGCCATCCACGTAAACCTTGGCACGCGACGGCGCAGAGCTCACAGCCAGCATCCCGTTCACCCCCATAGGCTCGGCGGCGGCCGAGGTGGCAGGGGACACACTCGAAACAGCACCCACATTAGAGTAGACGGTGACACCTTGCAGGGGCTTGGCCACCGCGGCGATATTGAACAGGTCCGGTCGCGTTGCCATCAGGACGGAGATAATGGACTCGCTGGTCTTGGCCATAGCGATCCCCAGCTCCTTGCGCAGATAGTCCGCAACATCTCTCTTGGTATTGCCTGAAACCCCAGCGTAACGATCCGCCTTTTCCACAACGACCCCAGACCAAATCACCTTGCCGCTCGCCGTCTCCGTCAGCGTCGACTCGATCGCGATCTTCACGTAGTCGCGATCCTTCACATCTATGGACAACTCCTTTACCACCCCGCCCAACTGGAACTGGGCAGCTGTAACATCCCCCGCTGCGAGGACTTGTATACCATCATCGTTCAGGCGCTTTCTCGCCGACTCAGCCACCACCTCGCTGACATCGCGATCGAGCATGATGTCCTTGCCAGCCAAGCCTAACACCCTGCTGGTCGAAATCCCGGCACGGCGCGGGCTGTCAACTTGGCGTGCATCGGTATAGCCGGCGACGCGAAGAGTGATCGGGTATTTCTCCTGTCTCGCGTTGGCGGCAGGCTTGCCGTCTTCGCGGATGCGGATCTCATTGCCAGTATCCGCTATGGAACCGAAGAGATTCGCGCAGCCTGCGAGAATGAAGACAGGCAGAGCACACGCGATCGGCAAACGAACTTTCATGTTTATTCCTAAGATTACGAAAAAAATGGACTCGATGGAGGGCAATCAGCCCTCCACCCTCGCGGAAGATCAACCTCGCGCGATCACGGCTTCAATCTCGGAGAAGGTACGGGCAAGTTCGAAACTCTGCACCTGTGCGCCGAGCTGGCGCGCAATCTGCGTGACGGAGAACAAGCCGCACACCGACTGGTGCCCATCTGGCCCCTCCGTAACCACCAGTGAGTGCTGGCGATTGGCCTTCTTCAACGTCGCTACGATATCTCCGACCTTGGCATTCTTCACGTCCTGTATCTTCAAGACCTCCAGTTCGCGTTGCGTGGTCATGATGTCGCGCACCATGATATCCGCATGAGTGCCCCCCATGTTCTGGAGGAAGCGCATCGGCTTCTCGCCCAGCACGTCGCTCGCGGTGATCAGACCTGCCAATTGCTCGTTGTCATCCAGCACCAGCAACATGCGCACGCCATACTTGATCATTTTGGCGTTGGCCTTGTCCATCGGGGTCTTCGCTCGCACGCTGACGACGGAGACCTTGGTCAGATCGGTCATGACATCAGAGGCAGGGCTGCTCAGCTTGACGCGCTCGGGCAAGGCTTGTAGCGGGCGCGCGAAGGAGGAACCTGCCTTCAGGGGAACAGCTGCCAAAGCGTTGTATTGGGCAATCATATTTTCTCCTGTCGTATAGTTCAAAATATGGCTTTACCGCTTCCTGCTCTTCACCGCTGCTGCTTCTGCAGCGACTGGGCGGACGGCCCCCTGACGGCGGGGAGATAACGCACCAGCTCGTTCAGCGCCAAGCGATATACCTCGCGCTTGAATTCGATCACGCCATCCAGTTCGATCCAGTAATCGTTCCAGCGCCACGCATCGAACTCAGGATGCTCGGTGGCACGCAACGACACGTCAGTGTCGCGCCCAGTCAGGCGCAGCAGGAACCAAATCTGCTTCTGGCCTTTGTAATGAGAACGTGATTCTCGCTTGCCCCAACTCTGCGGCACATCGTAACGCATCCAATCTCGGGTCCGCCCCAAGATCTGGACATGGCTGGAGCGCAGTCCGACTTCTTCGTGCAATTCGCGGTACATCGCCTGCTCTGGCGTCTCGCCGTACTGGATGCCACCTTGCGGAAACTGCCACGCATCCTGCTTGATGCGCTTACCCCAAAACACCTGATTCTTTGCGTTAGTCAGTATGATGCCGACATTTGGGCGATAACCTTCGCGGTCTATCATGATTCGCCCTACACTGTTATTCAATGGGCTGGATTGTTCCATATTTCGCCCCCCCTGAAAAGCAAAAGCGGCCCTCCGAGCGCTCCGCCTCAGCGCAAAATCATCAGGTGCAAGTTCATCGTTTCCGCCAGCGCCATTACCTCTCGTGTTTACTGGCAATGGCGAAGTGTGAGCACGCAACTTGCAGTAGAATCGCGCCCTCCAACAAGCACTAACGAGTCAACAACATGCGCGTCTCCCGTTTTTTCATCTCCACCCTGAAAGAAGCCCCTTCCGAAGCCGAACTGCCCAGCCATCGCCTGATGCTGCGCGCTGGCTACATCCGCAAACTGTCCAGCGGACTGTACACCTGGATGCCTTTGGGTCTGCGCGTGCTGCGCAAGGTCGAGCACGTGGTGCGCGAAGAGATGGACCGCAGTGGTGCGATCGAGCTGTTGATGCCCGCAGTGCAACCAGCAGAGTTGTGGCAGGAGACCGGACGCTGGGAGGTGTTCGGCCCGCAGATGCTGAAGATCAAGGACCGCCACGACAATTTATTTTGCTTCGGCCCCACGCACGAGGAAGTCATCACCGACATCGCGCGCCGCGAGGTGAAGAGCTACCGCCAGCTGCCGCTGAACTTCTACCAGATCCAGACC
>JBBIIJ010000044.1:0-18811 GCA_037446535.1 Sideroxydans sp.
CGGAAGTGGTGCGCGGCAGTCCGGCAGACAAGGCTGGCATCAAGGCAGGAGACATCCTGGTCAGCATCGCCGACAAGAACCTGGCCGATTCGACCAGCATGCTGGAGACGATAGCCGGGCTGGTGCCGGGCAAGACCGTGCTGCTCAAGCTACTGCGCAATCAGGCCGAGATCGCAGTCCAGGTGAAAGTGGGCAAGCGCCCGAAACCACGAGCAATGGAATAGGATCAGGCGGCTTTGCGTTCACCGCCGGCCCACGCGGCGACAAGGATGCCAACCTCGTAGAGGAGCCATAGCGGGATCGCCAGGAAGAACTGCGATGCCACATCAGGCGGAGTGAAGATGGCGCCGACCACGAATGCGCCGACGAACACATAAGGGCGGATCTCGCGCAGCTTCGCCACCGATACCAAGCCCATGCGCACCGCCAGCACCACCGCCACCGGCACCTGAAAAGTGACGCCGAACACCATGAACATGCCCAGCGCAAAGCTGAAGTATTTGTCGATATCCGTCATCACGGCCACGCCTTGCGGCGCGAAAGCAACGACGAACTTGAACACCATGGGGAACACGACGAAGTAGGCGAACGCCATGCCGCAGAAGAACAGCGAGGTGCTGGCCACGATGAGAGGCAGCACCAGCCGCTTCTCATGCGCATAAAGCCCAGGCGCGACAAAACGCCACATCTGGAACAGCGTATGAGGGAGAGTGACAAGGAACGCGGCCATCATGGCGACCTTGATGGGCACCAGGAATGGGGTCGTCACATCCGTGGCGATCATCTGTCCGCCTTGCGGCAGCTGTGCCAGCAATGGCCGCGCCAGCAGGGCGTACAGTTCGGGAGCCCACCACACCAGGCACAGGAAGGCAACTATCAGCGCAAGTGCCGATCTGAGGAGCCGCGAGCGCAACTCGATGAGGTGTGCGATGAAGGTCTCGGTGCTGCTCATGGCTTGTGCGGCTGATCCGGGGATGGGGTGTCAGCCGAGGGCGCCTGAGGGGGCTGCTTGTAACGGGCCTGCAGCAACTGTTGTTCCATCGTGAGTTGCGCCGATTTCACCTCCTGCTCGAGATCGGCGACCTGCTGCTGCAATCCTTGCTGCATCTTGCGCGCCTCTTCCATATCCATCTCGCGTGAGATGTCGTTCTTCACGGTAGTCGCGTAGCGCTGCAGCCGTCCCCACAGATGCCCTGCCGTGCGCGCTACCCTGGGCAGGCGTTCCGGGCCGATGACGATGAGCGCCACCAGCGCGATCACCACCAGTTCGGAAAAGGAGACGTCGAACATGCCGAATGCTCAGGCTCAGTGCGAGTGCGTCTTGTCCTTGACTTCACCTTCGATGGTCTTGGTGTCAGCCGGCGTGGACGTTTCTTCCCCGCCCTTCATGCCCTCCTTGAAACCGCGCACCGCGCCACCCAGATCCTCGCCGATGTTGCGCAATTTCTTGGTGCCGAAGATCAGCACGACGACCAGCAATACGATCAACCAATGCCAGATACTGAACGAACCCATGATGTGCTCCTTGTCGATTAGCTACGCTTGACCATCGGCGGGATATGGCCGCCGCCGATGACGTGGATATGCAGATGAAACACTTCCTGCCCGCCGCCCTTGCCGTTGTTGATGACGATACGGAATCCGTTGTCCAACCCCTGCTCCTTCGCCAGCTTCGGCGCCAGCACCATCATCTTGCCCAGCAGCGCCTCATGACGTGCCTCTGCTTCCATCAACGAAACCAGATGCAGCTTGGGCACCATGATGAAGTGCACCGGTGCGATGGGATTGATGTCGTGGAAAGCCAGCACATCGTCATCCTCGTACACCTTGCGGCTCGGGATCTCGCCGTGCACGATCTTGCAGAAGATGCAGTTGTCGCTCATTTGCGGTTCGCCTTTTCCGTTATGCCCGACATGCCTTCGCGGCGCGCCAGTTCCTGCAGGACGTCGTCCGCGCTCAAGCCCTTGTGCGCCAGCAGCACCAAGCTGTGGAACCACAGGTCGGCCACCTCGTATACCAGATGCTGTCTGTCGCCGTCCTTGGCCGCCAGCAGCACTTCACCCGCCTCCTCGATCACCTTCTTCAGGATCGCATCGTCACCCTTGCTGTACAGCTTGGCGACGTAGGAAGACTCGGGCGCCGCACCTTTGCGTGCCTCCAGCGTCTCGGTCAGTCGTTGCAGGATATCTTCGTTCATTGTTTGTAGATCTTGTCAGGGGATTTGAGCACGGCATCTACCTCTACCCATTGCCCCTGTTCCAGCTTGCTGTAGAAGCAGCTCTCGCGCCCCGTATGGCAGGCGATGCCGCCCTGCTGCTCCACCTGCAACAGGATCACGTCGCCGTCGCAATCGAGGCGTATCTCCTTCACCTTCTGGATATGGCCGGACTCTTCGCCCTTGTGCCACAACTTCTTGCGCGAGCGTGACCAGTATATGGCCTCGCCTTTCTGCGAAGTCAGCTTCAGCGCCTCGCGGTCCATCCAGGCTACCATCAGCACCCGGCCCGAGGCTGCGTCCTGTGCGATGGCCGGCACCAAGCCATCCTCCGACCAGTTCACCTTGTTCAGCCAGATCTCGTTGTTCATAACCGCACCTCCGACAGAGCGAATGGGTCGCTGCAATGCAGCGGGGCACCCATCGGCCTACCCCTTGCGGGTACGTTACTGGCGCAGCCAGCCGTTTGCGGGAGGAGGTGCGACGCGGTTATTGGCTCCGGCATCACGCGCTGCGCGCATGAGCCTACACCGCAACTGCGTTGTCCCGCACCCATCGCTTTCGCGCACCGTATCATAACCGCACCTCTATACCCTGCTGCGCCATGAACTGCTTGGCCTGCTGCACGGTGTATTCGCCAAAGTGGAAGATGCTGGCCGCGAGCACCGCGTCCGCGCCGCCCTGCTTGATGCCGTCCACCAGGTGCTGCAGGTTGCCTACCCCCCCGCTGGCGATCACGGGTATCTCCAGCGCGTCGGTCACGGCACGGGTGAGCGCCAGGTCGAAGCCGCTCTTCTGCCCGTCCCGGTCCATGCTGGTCAGCAGGATCTCGCCCGCCCCCAGACTCTGCATCTTCTTCGCCCATTCGACCGCATCGAGCCCGGTGGCCTTGCGCCCGCCGTGGGTGAACACTTCCCATCTGCCGGGCGCGACCTGCTTGGCGTCTATGGCCACCACGATGCACTGCGAACCGTAGCGTCCCGCCGCATCAGCGACCAGTTGCGGATTGACCACCGCTGAGGTGTTGATGCTCACCTTGTCCGCACCGGCGTTGAGCAGGTTGCGCACGTCCTGTACCTCGCGCACGCCGCCCCCCACGGTCAGCGGAATGAAGACCTGTTCCGCCACCCGTTCGATGATGCGGAAGATAATGCCGCGGTCGTCGGAGCTTGCGGTAATGTCGAGGAAGGTCAGTTCGTCTGCGCCCTGCTCGTCGTAGCGACGCGCGATCTCCACCGGGTCGCCGGCGTCGCGCAGCTCGACGAAGCTGACGCCCTTGACCACCCGGCCGGCGGTCACATCCAGACAGGGAATGATACGTTTGGCGAGCATCAGAGCGCGGGCGACAGCTCGTCGGCCAAGGCCTGCGCAGCCTTGAAGTCCAGCGTGCCTTCGTAGATGGCGCGGCCGGTGATCGCACCGGTGATGCCTTCCGCACGCACCGCACACAGGTTCCGCACATCGTCCAGGTTGGTGATGCCGCCGCTGGCGATGACGGGCACGTGCAATGGGCGCGCCAGTTCCACGGTCGCCTCGATGTTCACGCCGGTCATCATGCCGTCGCGGCCGATGTCCGTGTAGATGATCGCCTCCACGCCGTAACCTTCGAAGCGCTGGGCCAGATCAGCCACATCGTGGCCGGTCAGCTTGGACCAACCATCCACCGCGACCTTGCCGCCCTTGGCATCCAGGCCGACCATGATGTGGCCGGGGAAAGCGTCGCAAGCCTCGTGCAGGAAGCCCGGCACCTTGACTGCTGCCGTGCCGATGATCACGTAGGTGACGCCGATATCGAGGTAACGCTCTATGGTATCCAGGTCGCGGATGCCGCCCCCCAGCTGAATGGGGATCTCCCCACCCACCGCCTCGACGATGCTGCGCACCGCCGCTTCGTTCTTGGGCTTGCCGGCGAAGGCCCCGTTCAAGTCGACCAGATGCAGGCGGCGCGCGCCCTGCGCCAGCCAGTGCTTGGCCATCGCAGCGGGGTCGTCGGAGAACACGGTCGCGCCCTCCATCACGCCTTGCCGCAGGCGCACGCACTGTCCGTCTTTCAGATCGATGGCGGGAATGATCAGCGTTTTAGTATCCATGATTGAGAACGATGATTTATGTATTACAAGGGATTCCAGTTGACGAAATTGTGCAGCAGCTGCAAGCCAGCTGCGGCACTCTTCTCCGGGTGAAACTGAACGGCGAACAAGTTATCACGTGCTACTGCACACACAAAGGGCTGCGGATAGTCGCTGGTCGCCTGTGCGATGGCTGCGTCGCGCGGCTGCACATAGTAGCTGTGCACGAAGTAGAAGCGCGCATCCTGAGCGATGCCTTCCCAGAGCGGATGCGGTTCATGGTGCACCTGGTTCCAGCCCATGTGCGGCACCTTGAGCTTGTTGCCCTGCGCGTCCTTCAGGTCGGATGCGAAGCGCACCACCTTGCCCGGCAACACGCCCAAGCCAGGCACATCGCCTTCGGCACTGTGCTCGAACAGCATCTGCAGCCCGATGCAGATACCCAGGAAAGGCTTGTTGCGCGCCGCATCCAGCACCGCTTGGCGCAGGCCGCGCGCGTCCATCTCGCGCATGCAGTCCCGCATCGCCCCCTGTCCGGGAAACACTACACGTCCTGCGCTCGCGACGATTTTGGGATCGTCGGTGACGCTCAACGAGGCATGGGGTGCGACCTTGCGCACGGCCTGCTGCACCGAACGCAGGTTGCCCATGCCGTAGTCAACGATAGCGATATCGACCATGATGAGGCTACAGCGTCCCCTTGGTGGAAGGCATCACGCCCGCCATGCGCGGATCGAGTTCGAGCGCGACACGCAGTGCACGCCCGAACGCCTTGAAGATGGTCTCGGCCTGATGGTGCGTGTTGTCGCCCGCCAGGTTGTCGATGTGCAGCGTCACCAAGGCGTGATTGACGAAGCCCTGGAAGAATTCGCGGATGAGGTCGACCTCGAACTCGCCCACATTGGCGCGCACGAACTCGACATTGAACACCAGGCCGGGACGCCCGGAGATGTCCAGCACGACACGCGACAACGCCTCGTCCAGCGGCACGTAGGCATGGCCGTAGCGGCGTATGCCCTTCTTGTCGCCGACCGCCTTGGCGAAGGCCTGGCCCAGCGTGATCCCAATGTCTTCAACGGTATGGTGCGCGTCTATGTGCAGGTCGCCCTTGGCCTGGATGTCCAGGTCGAGCAGGCCGTGGCGCGCGATCTGGTCCAGCATGTGTTCGAGGAAAGGCAGGCCGGTATCCAGCTTGACCTTACCGGTGCCGTCCAGATCGACATTGACCGTGATCTGCGTCTCCAGCGTGTTGCGACTGACTTTTGCGCTGCGCATGATTCGCCTTATGCGAGTTGGTTGATGGTGTCCTGCAATGCAGCGATGAAACGCTGATTTTCTTCTGGCGTGCCCACCGTGACGCGCAGGCAGTCGGCCAGTGCCGGGTGTCCGCCGTTCAGGTTCTTGATGAGCACCCCGCGCTGCTTCAAGCCCTCGAATACCTCGGTGGCCCTCGCCACGCGGAACAGGATGAAGTTGGCCTCGCTGGGATACGTCCGCACACCTTCGGTGGCACCCAGCGCAGCCAGCAGTACCGCGCGTTCCTGCTTGATGGTCTCGGCCTGGGCGAGCAGCACATCATGGTGCTGCAGCAGCTTCGATGCCACCAGTTGCGGCAGAACGCCCACATTATACGGCAAGCGCAGCTTTTCCAGCTGCGCCAGCCAGGCAGTGGAACCCGCCAAAAAGCCCAGCCTCAGGCCAGCCATGCCGAGCTTGGAGAAGGTGCGCATGACCAGCAGGTTGTCGTAGTGCGCGAGCTGTGGGATGAAGCTGTCTCGCGCAAAGGCGTAGTAGGCCTCGTCCACCACCACCAAGCCCGGCGCCGCCTCGATGATGCGCTTAACGGACTCCGCGTCGAACAGGTTGCCGGTGGGATTGTTGGGATAAGCGAGGAACACCAGCGCAGGTTTTTCGCGCTCCATGGCAGCGAGCATCGCCGGCAGGTCGAGCGAGTAGTCCTCCGCCAGGGGCACGCCGACATACTTCATGCCGGTGAACGTGGCGATCATCTTGTACATCACGAAGGACGGCTCCACGCTCAGCAGCACCGCACCGGGCCTGGCCACCGCCATCGCCAGCAACTGGATGATCTCGTCCGAGCCGTTGCCCAGCAGCACCTCCATACCGGAGGGCAGGTCGGTCACACTGGCGATGCCCGCTTTGAGCTCGTGTGCAGCCGCATCGGGATAGCGGTTGACCTCGGCCTGCGCCACTGCGCTCGCAATCTCATCGCGCAGGGCCTGAGGCAGCAGGTAGGGGTTCTCCATCGCATCCAGCTTGACCATGCCGCTGGCGGGTGGGACGTGATAAGCATGCAGCGCCAGCAATTCCGGGCGCATGAGGCTTTGGGGGGTAACGACGGTACGTGCGGAAGACATGGACGAACGGCTTTCTTCGATGGCCGCATTCTACCCCATCCGCTCCCTGTGCGTAGGCACAACCGTCGGGATAGGGAAAAGAAAAACCCCGCCATGGGGCGGGGTTTTGAACTACAGAAGAACTTCTCTCTGTACTAGGGAGCACCACCACAAATCTTGGTATCACCGATGAAGCGCTGTTGCACGGTCGAAGCGCAAACCCATAGGCCGTTGCCGTCACGATTCCAAGTGATAGTCTTGCCAGCTACGCTGACGGGACCGCCCTGAATGGTGCATTCCAGCGAGCCGACGCCTGTGCCAGGAGTATAGCTGGGCACTACCGCGCAGTTGGCTGTCGGCGTCGTGGAGAAGCCCAGAGAGTTGGCTGCGCCAAAGCCCAGAGCTGGTATAGCGGCGGAATCGTTGGTCACGATCCCATCGAAGTTCTGCTTGATGCTGGCGACTTCGGAGTTGGCGGCGCTCCACTTGGACTTGGCGATGTAGTCCTGGTAGGCCGGGATAGCCACCGCAGCCAAGATACCGATAATCGCGACCACGATCATCAGTTCGATCAGGGTAAAGCCCTTTTGAACTTGTTTCATGTTTAAGCTCCTTTAAGAAGTTTGAATATTCGCCCTCGCGGGCTACACACCGGGTGTGCGCGTCAATAGTAGCAGCTTGCATGCCAGGTTCAAAGCCCCGGTATTAAAGGCGCTCCACATAGAAATGGCAATTTTCAGCACAATGAGTGACGTTTTTGGTCACACGCTCGTGCAGACGGTCATCGCGCCAATCAAACGTTGTGCGGCGGTCGCCGCACAGGCCCAACGGCCATCGCTGTTGCGACGCCAGGTGATGGTCGTTCCGGCCACGGTCGCTGGTCCACCTACGATAGTACAGGTCAGGGCACCAGCGCTGGTCGCCGGGTCATAAGTGAGCGCCATGTTGCAGTTCGCCGATTTAGGGGCGAAGCCTAACGATGTGGTCGCACCGAAATCCAGGGTCGGAGGGGCAGCAGCATCGGTGGTCACTCTCGCATCGAAGTAGGGCTTGATGCTGGAGACCTCGGAGTTGGCGGCGCCCCACTTGGATTTGGCGACGTAGTCCTGGTAGGCAGGGATCGCCACGGCAGCCAGGATGCCGATGATCGCGACCACGATCATCAGCTCGATCAGGGTGAAGCCCTTTTGTGGTTGGTTCATGCTGAGAGGCCCATGCAACTGTTGATGATAAAACGCCGATGATGCAACAGCCCGCATACCAGCGTCAAACCAGGCCGGGAGCGAGGGAGAGGCGTGATCATCAGGGGGTGTAGCCGGGTATGGCAGACTCGTCCACCTCGTCTATCTGCTCGGGCGCCAGGAAGCGACGCGCGTATTCCAGATACACTTTTTCTCGGATGAACACGTCGAAGAGGTCAGGATCGATGTGCCCCCCTTCCTTGAACTTTCCGAGTATGGAGAGCGACTCGGTGAGGGTCTTGCCTTCCTTGTAGGGCCGGTCTTTTGCCGTCAGCGCCTCGAAGATGTCGGCGATGCCCATCAGCCGCGCCTGTACCGACATCTGCTCTCGTGTCAGGCCGTTAGGGTAGCCCTTGCCGTCCATGCGTTCATGGTGGCCGCCCGCGTATTCCGGCACCCGCTTCAGGTGGTTAGGCCAGGGGAGCGCCTGCAGCATCTTGATGGTGACCACGATGTGGTGGTTGATGATCTCGCGTTCCTCAGCGGTCAAGGTGCCGGCGCGGATGGAGAGGTTCTCCAACTCGTCCGCGTCGAGGAAGCCCACTTCTTCGCCCTGCGCGTTGCGGAAGCGATACCGTCCTATGGTCTGCACACGCGCAACGTCTTCTTCCGACATCCTCTCCGAGCCGGTGTTGCACTTCCGCAGGAATTCGCGATCGTCGTCGAGCTGACGGATACGTGCCTCGTACCCGTTTGCACTCAGGCGGCCTTCCAGCATGTCTATGCGTGCGTCGCGCTTGAGCACTTCGAAACGAGTGTCTATCAGGTGGATGCGATCGAAGATGGTCTGCAGCTTGGTCGCCTTGTCCACCACATGCACCGGCGTAGTGATCTTGCCGCAGTCGTGCAGCAACCCCGCGATCTTGAGCTCGTAGCGGTCCTTGTCGGTGAGGTCGAAGTCCCTGAGCCCACCGTGCTTGCTGCGGTTCGCCGCCTCCGCCAGCATCATGGTGAGCTCAGGCACACGTTCGCAGTGCCCGCCGGTATAGGGCGACTTGTCATCGATGGCGGTGTTGATGAGGCTGATCAGGGATTCGAACAATGCCTCCATCTGCTGGATCAGCCGCCGATTGCTGATGGCGATGGCCGCCTGCGACGCCAGCGACTCCAACAGCTGCTGGTCGTCCTTGGAGAACTGCACGACCGCCCGGGTCTGTCTGTCCATCGCGTTGATGAGCTGCAGCACGCCTATGATCTCGTGCTCGTGGTTGCGCATGGGCACCGCGAGGAAGGAACGGGACCGATAGCCGGTCTTGGCGTCGAATTTCTTCGTACCCGAAAAGTCGAATCCTTCCGCGACATAAGCGTCCGGGATGTTGATCGTCTCGCCGGTCAGCGCCGCATGACTCACCACCATGGCGTGGTTGGGTTGACCGTCCGTATAGAGGTGTATGGGGTAGAAGGGGATGGGCTGACCAGAAGTACCCCCCATGCGGATGGCTAGCGTATCGTTATGCAGGATCTCGAAGGTCAGTTGCTGGCGCTCGGCATCGACCAGATACAGCGTCCCGGCATCGGCGTTAGTGATGTTCCTGGCCGCGCTCAGTATGCTTTCGAGCAGGCGGTTGATATCGCGCTCGCTGGAAAGTGCGGCACCGATGGCATTGAGGTCACTCAGGCGGCTGAGCAAGCGCTGCAGTACGGCATCCTGCGCTTGCTCACTCACCTTTGCGTCATGCGCGTCCATGGCTTACTTGATACAGACCGCCCGCACCTGATGGATGTCCGTGACGCCGTTCAGCACTTTTTCGATGCCGTCCTGCTTGAGGGTGCGCATCCCCTCTTCCAGCGCGATGGCGAACAGCTCCGCCACCCGCGCATGCTCCTGAATGGCTTTTTTCACCGGGTCGGTACCGATCAGCAGTTCATGCAGACCGACGCGGCCGCGATAGCCCGTGCCAGAACACTTCTCGCACCCCACCTTCTCGTAAAGGGTGATCTGGCCCTTATCGTCGCCGAACAGTTTCACCCATTCGGCATACAGCGCCTTGTAGGCTCCATTGGGATCTTTCTTCCAGGTCTCGGTGTTGATCAGTTCCAGCGCATATTCGGTCAGCAGGTCCTTAATCTCTTCCTGCGTGGCGATATGCGCTTTCTTGCAGTCCTTGCACAGGCGCTTGGCCAGGCGCTGCGCCAGGATGCCCAGCAAGGCGTCGGCGAAGTTGAACGGGTCCATGCCCATGTCCAGCAAGCGGATGATGGACTCCGGCGCGCTGTTGGTGTGCAGCGTGGCGAACACCAGGTGGCCGGTCAGCGAAGCCTCGATGCCGGTGGACACGGTCTCCTTGTCGCGCATTTCGCCTACCATGATCACATCGGGGTCCGCGCGCAGGAAAGCGCGCATCACCGCCGCGAAATCCAGGCCGGCCTTCTTGTTGATCTGCACCTGGCGCAGGCCCTTCTGCGTGATTTCCACCGGGTCCTCCGCCGTCCAGATCTTCGTATCCGGGTTATTGATGAACTTCAGGATGGAGTGCAGCGTGGTCGTCTTGCCGGAACCGGTGGGACCACATACGAAGAACAGGCCATAGGGCTTGGACACGGTCTTCTTGACCAACTCCAGGTTGCGTGCCGAGAAGCCCATGTTCTCCAGCGGGATGGGTTCACCGGAGGCCAGGATACGCATGACCACGTCCTCTACGCCGCCCTGCGAAGGGATGGTCGCGACACGCAGCTCGATGTCCAGCGGGCCGAACTTCTTGAACTTGATCTTGCCGTCCTGCGGCTTGCGCTTCTCGGAGATGTCGAGGTCGCACATGATCTTGAGGCGCGTGACCAGCGCATTGCGATAAGTGGCCGGCACTTCGATGTAGTTCATGAGCGAGCCGTCCTTGCGCACGCGTATCAGCGTCTTGGCCTTGCCCACGCCCGGTTCGATGTGGATGTCCGATGCACCCATCTTGTAGGCGTCCACGATGATCTTGTTGACCAGCTTCACCAGCTCGTTGCCTGCCGCAGCGCTGACCTCGTCCTGACTGGTAGCCGCCTCTTCCTCATCCCCACCGCCCAGCGAAGTGAGCAGCTCGTCCATGGACCCCAGGTCCTCGAAGTTGCCGGTAGCGTCGCCAGCACCGCCTCCGCCGTAGAACGCGTCCAGCGTGGCCTTGAACTCGCGATGGGTACAGACCTTGTACACCAGGCGGTTCTTGGGGAAGATGTTGTTGACGACCCGCGATGCCTGTATCCGCTCGGGGTCCGTGGTCAGGATCACCACCCCCTCCGGCGTATCGTCGATCGGCACCCAGTGGCTGCTCTCGACGTATTCGCGCTTGAGGTTGCGCAGCAGTTCCGCCGGCTTGACGCGGTCCGCCTTGTGCGGTTCGTAGGGTACGCCGAAGAAGCTGGAAAGAGCCTTGCCCAGGGCATCCGGCTTGACCTGGAACTCGTCGAGCAGCACATCCTCGATGTCCACGGACTTGCGCCGTGCGGTGCGTGTGGCCAGATCGAATTCCGCCGCCGACATCACAGCATCGGAGACCAGGTAGTCGTATTTCGTCTTGACGGTGCCGGCCTGCTGCTGGCGCTGACGCAGGGCTACTGCCAGGGTCTGCGCCAGTTCGCGCGCACCTTCCTCCACCATGGCCGGGAAGGAAACTCCCGCCTTGTTGTTGATGACCTGCATCACACCGACCAGCTCGCCGTTCTCCTCCAGGATGGGGGCGACCAGCATCTGCTTGGTGCGATAACCGGTACGCTTGTCCACATCCTGCAGGAAACGCAGTGTTGCGCTGTGCGACGCCAGTTCCTGCTCGTCGTACACGTCCTTCAGATTGAGCATCTTTTTGCGGTAGGCGGCATAGCCCGCGATGCTCTGCTCGGCGATGGGCAGCTTTAGGTCCTTGAACGAGTTCAGACCGGTCTTGACCTTGGACACCAGCGACGCCTTGTCGTCACCCACCACGTAGATCGTCAAACGATCGGCATTGAACAGCGCACAGATATCCTTGCTGACATCCAGCATGATCTCGTCGATGTTGCTGGTCGCATGGATCTTGTTGGTAACGTGGTTGAGGTTCTTGGTGAACTCCAACCGAAGACTCATTTCGCTGGCATTGCCTTGCACCGGACTATTCATCGCTTCTCCCCGCTCCTACCTTTATTGCGCCTTTGGTACAGACCACAGGCCGTTTTCTAATACGTAAATATCGTAACCCGCCTGCGCCAGTATGAACGCGGCGGCTGCACTGCGGCGGCCCGTCTGGCAATAGGCGATGTACGGCGTTCCCTTGTTCAGCACGCCGATCGCGCTGCGGATGTCGTTCAATGGCACGTTGATCGCCCCCGGCAGCTTGTCATAGCGATACTCCGGCGGATGACGCACATCCAGCCATACTGCGCCTTGCGCGACCTTCTGCTTGGCGTCGTGATAGCTGATGTAGTGCAGCAGCGGCTCCTTCATCAACTCGAAGAAATCCTGCTTCTTAAGGCGCAGCAACACGCCATTGCTCCTCATGGTCACCGTGGCGTTACGCCGGGTATCGGAGATCAGCGCCTCCTCGCCGAACACGTCACCGGCCTTGAGGTCCGCCAGGACCAGGTTGGCTCCGCCCACCAACCGCGTCACTTGGGCGCGACCGCTTTCGATCAGATAGTAGTAATCGCCTTCCTCTCCCTCGCGGATGATGACATCCTTGTCCCAGACCGCGATCGCTTCGACCCGACTGAGCAGCTTGCCTATGTTCGCAGGCGGCAGATGGGCGAAAGGCCCATGCGCCAGATTCTCCGCGCTGAACATGCCGGAATTGAGCAGTCTGCGCACTGCCGCTTCAGAACCTTCCTTGTCCATGCGCGGCCTGACATCGTCGTGGCTGGCGAACTGGTCCCAGGTCACCATGCGATCCAGCAGGTCATCGTCCACCCGCAACAACTGCAGTCTGCTCAGCGCCTTGGCCGCGGTGATGACCGGCTGCCGCTTGCCCAGGGGATGTCGCGCCCACTCCGAATCGGCACGTATGACCACCTTGTTCCCGTCCGCATAGGCAAGCTCAAGCTCGCCATTCAGCAGATATACCGACTGCCCCTCCAATGGGCGATCCTTGAACGGGTCCTGTCCTGTTGCCACACCCTCAACGTGGCAGTAGTCCAGCAGTTCGCGCAGGCGAGCAGGGCTGAAACTGGAGATAGGCTCCAGGGCAGCAAGTACGCGAATATCCAGGACGTCGGTCATAACGGTCTTAGGTCAGAACTCGAACTCTTGCCCGTTTTGCAGGATCTTCGGGGTAAAACCCCGCACACACTCGCCGATCTGGCGCATGGTCAGCTCCACTTCGCCTGGCTTCAAATGAGTGATGAATATCTCCGGTCTCAGCTTGAGCTTGGTCAGCTCTTCAGCCAGCAAGCTGGGACACAGGTGTTTGGACAACACAGCCAGTTCCTTCTCGCTATCGGAGAACGCGGTCTCCACGACGAGGTAGCGCAGATCCCGGATGCGATTGACGGCCTGCCAGAATTCATCGCAGCTGGTGGTATCCCCGCTGTAGACAAAGCTCGCGCCTCCGCTGTCTATCTGGAAGCCAACCGCCGGGACCACATGATTGACAGGCAGTGGGGTCAGTTTGCGCCCGCCCACCTCGACCGGCTCGCCCAATCTCAGCTCTTCATACCGCATCACGGGCTGGTGCAAATTGGGGATCTCGGCGAAATCCGGCCATACCTCCCAATTGAAGACATGGCGTTGCAGGATGGCCAGCGTATCAGCGGTGGCGTGGATCACCAACGGCTTGTCGCGCATGAAACCGACGCTGTCTATCAGCAAGGGAAGACAGGCGATGTGATCCAGATGGGAGTGCGTGATGAATACGTGATCGATCACGCTCATTTCAGCCAGACTCAGGTCGCCCAAGCCGGTGCCGGCATCTATCAGTACATCGTGATCGAGCAAGAACGATGTCGTGCGGAAGTTTCCGCCTATCCCGCCGCTACATCCAAGCACTCTCAGTCTCATCAGCACTCAACTCATTTCGTTTTGAAGATGAACACGCCATCCCAATCATCGCCGGGTGGATTACCACGGTAGTAGGCGACCCGCTCGGCATATACCTGGTACAACTTGCTCTCCGGAGACATGTTGCGCAGGCTCAAGAACTGGAGTTCGGCCTTATCCCAATCCTGCTTGCGATATAGACGCAGGGCCTGCTGGAACAGCTTGAGCTCTTCCAGCACGTCCTTGCCCACGTCGCTGTGAAGGCCCAACGGCTCGAAGATCGCCACCGGCTGTACCTTGCCTTTCACCCGCACCATATCGATCTCGCGGTAGACGAACTCAGGCACGGCCTGCTTGGTGGTCTCTCCCACCAGCACTTTCACGCCATATTCCTTGGTGATACCTTCGAGACGGGAGGCGAGGTTCACTGCATCGCCCATCACGGTATACGCGACCCGAACCTCAGAGCCCATGTTGCCGACGCTGACTCTGCCGGTGTTGACACCCACACCTATGTGTATCTCCGGCCAGCCGCGTTCTTTGAAATGCGGCTGCAGTTCAGCGAGAGTACGCTGCATCTCCAGCCCCGCAAGGATCGCATGGTATGCGTGGCGTTCGTCAGGCAAGGGGGCACCCCAGAACGCCATAATACAGTCGCCCATGTATTTATCAATCGTGCCGCGTTGCCGATATATGACGCGTGAAAGCGGGGTCAAGAACTCGTTCATCAGCAACGACAGCTCTTTGGGCTCCAGCCCTTCGGAAATGGTGGTGAAGCCCCGCACGTCCGAGAACAGGATAGTCATCTCGCGGCTTTCGCCCTCCATCGAGACATGTTCCGGGTGCTTGCTCATCTCATCCACCAGCTCGCTCGGGACATACTGGCCGAACAGGCCGGTGATCTGACGCTTGGTTCGGGATTCGACGAAATAGCCTAGGGTCATGTTCAAAGTGAACAAGGCCAGAATCATGATCATCCCGCCTGCGAGAGGCAACGCGATGTCGCCGAAATGCCAGAGGGCGCCGTTAAACGCCACATCGACGAACAACACAATGAAGGTGATCAGCGTCCCCTGGACCGCGCTCAGCAGCGGCAGGAGCAAACATAGCGCCACGCCTATCAGCAGCAGCAGTACCACGTTGGCACCTAGCACGTAGGGAGGGCTCTGCTTGATGTCCTGGTTCAGTATGCCGCTGATCATGTTGGCGTGTGTCTCCACCCCGGGATAGACCTCGCCTACGGGCGTGGTACGCATATCCATGAGGCCTGGCGCGGTGGTGCCGACCAGAACGATCTTGCCATGCAAGTCCGGTACCGCCAGCTTCTCATGCAACACGTCGGTCGCAGAGATGTAGCGGAACGTTCCGCGTCCGCCGCGATAGGGAATCAGGGTGCTGACGTCAGCATCCACCGGTATGGTCAGATCGCCCTGAGAGGACTTCAGCTCCAGCCACTCCAGCCCCCCATAGCCTTTGTTCTGGCTGCTCGCAAAACCGGGGGTCAGCTGGGTCGAGCCCAGGGCAGCACGCACCAGCGCGAGGGAAAGCGACTCGTAATATGCACCGCCATACTCGACTATCATGGGAACGCGGCGCACAACACCGTCGAAATCGATCACCGGATTGAAATGCCCGGCGCTTACGGCATTTTCCTGCAGCTCGGGCAGGTTCGCCCCATAACTATCCCACCTGAAGAAGTTGATGGGCCGCCCCTTGAAGGTGCCGGCTGGGAATATGGGTGGCGGCAACATCCCGGAGGTGCTTGCCTGCGCCCCCGGTTCGCTGTTGCTGAAGTAATACCCCAACACCACATTGCGCTGCTTGAGCTTGCTGGCGAAGAGCGCATCATATTCGAGGTGAGGTTTGATCTGGTTCAACACCGACTGGAACTGGCCGACATCCTTGAACTGCTTGCGGCCCAGCTCCTGAAGCACGCTCAAACCTGAGCTGGTGTCCTTCTCGGCGAACACGACGTCGAAGCCGGCGGCAGCGACACCATAGTGGCCGAACAGCTCGTCCACCAATGCAGCGAGCTTGTCCCTACCCCAAGGCCAGCGCCCCTCCTGCTTGAGGCTCTTCTCGTCGATATCGACGATGACGATGCGATCGTCAGTGGTGCCCGGCAGAGTGAGCCGCATGCGGTAGTCATACAGCTTTGCGTCGGTGAACCGGACGAAACCTAGGTGATAGAACTTGGCAGCATCGCCCAGGAAGAACAGAACGACCAGCAAACCCAACCCGATGAGAAGTGCATGCTTTTTCATTTAGCGCCCTCTTCTTCAGAGAGATGCGTCCGCCTGGATCCGACCAATGCGACTCGTCAGCTCTTGAAATAGAACTCCATCTTGATCCCCGCCAGCTCGATGATGTCGTGATCGTTCAACTGGTGCGGTTGCTCACCCACCGACGAGCCATTCACAAGCGGGAAGCTGCCACCTTCCACATGAGTGATGAAGTATCCATGCGGGCGGCGTGCCAGTACGGCGACCTGCACCCCCGGCTTGCCCAGCGTAGTCAAGTTCTTGCTGAGCTCCAACTCCTTACCCAGATTCGGCCCGTTCAAAATCTGAATCACGGCGACAGGCTGCGCCCCGCCCGCAGGCGCAGGAGCTGCCGGCCTGACCTCCGCCTTAGGTCCGGTAGTGCTGAATTGAGTCGTAGAATCATGTCGAACCGCATGTATCCCCGCATCAGTCTGAGTATGACTGAAGGTATCGTCCGCCTTCGGCACGGCCTGCTGTTTCACCGGCGCACGCAGCACCATCGTCTTTTCGAAATCGGCTGCCGTGGTTTGTGTCGGCTGGTCGTTCAGGTACTTGAGCTTGTATTTGCCGATCTCGATGACATCGTTGTTCTGCAGGAAGTGCTTCTGGGTCGGCACGCCATTGACCAGCGAACCATTGGTGCTGTTCAGATCCTCGAAGAAAGAGTCATTCAGGATGGTGATGACGGCGGCATGCTCACTGCTCACCGCCAGATTATCGATACAGATATCGTTGTGGGGTTTGCGACCTATGGTCGTACGCTCTTTGGTCAGAGCGTATTCCTTGATCACAGCTCCATCCATGCTAAGTATCAATTTTGCCGGCATGTCAATTTCCCCGTAGTAACTTGTAACACATTCAATTCCTGAACCAGGACTTCAGTTTCGCGAACATCCCTCGTGGCGCCGCATAACTGCCCTTAACCTTGACCAGGATGACCGAGACGTTGTCGCGACCACCATTGTCGTTCGCTTGCTCCACAAGCTGGCTGGCAGCGAGCGGCAGATTCCCCTGAAGCATCCGCAGCGTCTCGCCTATGTTCTCGTCTTCGACCATGTCGTTCAGCCCATCCGAACACAGCAAGTAGATGTCTCCTGCCTGCACCTCATATACATGCACCTCTGGCGCGACGTCGGCCTCAATACCCACGGCACGCGTCACCAGGTTCTTGTTCTTGGACAGACGCGCGAGCTCCTTGGTGAGCACTCCGCTGTCGATCTGCTCCTGCAACAGCGAGTGATCGCGCGTGATGGTTTCGAACACATCACCACGCAAGCGATACATGCGCGAGTCGCCCACATGGGCCACCGCCACGCGGTCATCATAGAACAGGCCGGACACGATGGTCGTTCCCATTCCGGCGTACTGTGGCTGACTTTGCGCAGCGTTGAAGATGGAGAGGTTGGCCTTCTTAACGTTGTCCCTGAGCAAGACCACACCCATATCGTCTCCGGAGGCACCATCCTTTTCTTCCGGCCTCACTTCTTCCAGACGATGCCTGATCTCGCTGGATACGACGGAAACAGCGATTCCGCTCGCGACCTCGCCGGCATTGTATCCACCCATACCATCCGCCAGCACCACGAGACCGTGCGCAGCATCGAAGGTCACGCTGTCCTCGTTATGGGAGCGCACCATGCCCGGGTGGGTTCGGCTGACAATCTCCAGCGCTTCTTTAACGTTCACGTCTTACTCCCGCTCTGGATGATTCACTGCAGACTCGTCGCACATTGACGGATCGCTTCCGCCATCGCGGCGCCGCTTTCGTAGCGCTCCTCCACCTTCTTCGACAGTGCCTTATCGATGATGGCGACCACACAGGGCGGAACATCAGGCCTGATCTTCCGGATATCGCCATGAGGCTCGTTGGCGATCTTGAACATCAATTGCGCCATCGAATCGCCCTCGAAGGGGAGCTTACCACACACCAGTTGGTACAGACTTACGCCGAGCGAGAATAGATCCGAATGCCCCTCGATCTTCGCGCCAGACAACTGTTCGGGCGACATGTAAGAAGGTGTCCCCAGCACCATGCCGGTCTTGGTCTTGCTGGAATCGGTGATGCGCGCGATGCCGAAGTCGGTCACCTTCACCGTATCGCTCTCCGGGTCATACATGATGTTGGCCGGCTTGATGTCTCGATGCACCACATTCAATCCGTGGGCATAGCCCAAGGCATCGGCCACGCGACTCACGATGCTCAGTGCCTTGGGTAGCGGCAAGAGATTGTCCGGTTTGGTGTATGCCACCAGATCCTTGCCCTTGAGGAATTCCATAGCGATATAGGCAAGGTCATGCTCTTCGCCCGCATCGTACATGGTGACGATGTTGGGATGGTTCAGTCGGCCGGCGGTCTCCGCCTCGCGGAAGAAGCGCGCCTTGACCTCTTCCAGTTCGTCTGCCTCGAACTCCTGAGACAAAGCCATGGTCTTGATCGCCACTATGCGGCCTATCTTCGGATCTTTGCCCAGATAGACCACTCCCATCGCCCCTTTGCCCAATTCCTTCTCGATCTCGTAACGACCCAGCATGGGCTTGCTTACGCCGGCCTTGTCCAGCACCATGGTACTGGCGTTAGTGCGACCAGCACCACCTCCCAGAATGACGGTCTCGGCCATGGCCTTGGATTGCGCCATGCGCGCTTCCAGATCGCGGAACTTGGGGTTGTGATCGGCCATGTACTTGAACACCGACTCGGCCTTGTTGAACTGGCGCTTGCGCTCGAAATCCAGCCCCAGTTCA
>JBBIIJ010000045.1:0-18610 GCA_037446535.1 Sideroxydans sp.
GCTGCGCGAAGGCCTCACCGCCAACCGCATCGAGTGGATCGCCGGGATAATAAATGGCACCACCAACTTCATCCTGTCCGAGATGCGCGACAAGGGCTTGAGCTTCGACACCGTGCTGAAGGAGGCGCAGCGCCTGGGCTACGCCGAGGCCGATCCGACCTTCGACATCGAGGGCGTGGATGCAGCGCACAAGATCACCATCCTGTCGGCGCTCGCCTTCGGCATCCCCATGCAGTTCGACAAGGCGCACGTGGAAGGCATCTCCAAGCTCGATGCAGCCGACATCAAGTACGCGGAGCAACTTGGCTACCGCATCAAGCTGCTGGGCATCACCAAGCGCACCGATGACGGCGTCGAACTGCGCGTGCATCCCACGCTGATCCCGGCCAAGCGCCTTATCGCCAACGTCGAGGGCGCGATGAATGCCGTGCTGGTGCAGGGCGATGCGGTCGGTGCCACGCTGTATTACGGCAAGGGGGCGGGCGCCGAGCCCACCGCCAGCGCGGTGATCGCCGACCTGGTGGACGTGACGCGCATGGCAACCTCCGATCCGCAGAACCGCGTGCCACATCTGGCGTTCCAGCCGAACCAGCTGGCCGACCTCAAGGTGCTGCCTATGGACGAGGTGGTCACCAGCTACTACCTGCGCCTGCGCGTCCAAGATAAACCAGGCGTTCTGGCCGACATCACGCGCATCCTCGCCGACGAACAGATCTCCATCGACGCCGTGATCCAAAAGGAACCGGGCGAGGGCGAAGAGCAGACTGACCTAATCATGCTGACCCACCAGACGCGCGAGAAACGCATCAACGCGGCCATCGCCAAGATCGAGAAACTTGGCGTGGTGGCCGGCAAGGTGACCAAGCTGCGGCTGGAAGAGTTGGGGAAATAGGCTGTCATTCCGGCGCAGGCCGGAATCCAGTTGATTCAATAGCCCCGCGCAGCGGGACAAATGCTAGTTGTCGGCTTCGCCGGATTCTATGTTCACTGGATTCCGGCCTGCGCCGGAATGACGGATTAACGAGAGCAAACGATGAAATACATTTCGACACGCGGCAACAGCCCCGCCAAAACCTTCACCGAGATCCTGCTGGGCGGCTTGGCGCCCGACGGCGGCCTCTACCTGCCTGAGCAATACCCCAAGGTGACGCGCGAGGAGCTGGATGCGTGGCGCAAGCTGTCGTATGCGGATTTGGCCTATGTCGTGCTGTCCAAGTTCGCCACCGACATCCCGGCTGCCGACCTCAAGGCCATCGTGAGCAAGACCTACACCGCCGAGGTGTACAGCAACGGCCGCGCCGATTCCGATGCCACGCAGATCACGCCGCTGCGCAAGCTGGATGACAACGTCTACATCCTAGAGCTTTCCAACGGCCCGACGCTGGCGTTCAAGGACATGGCGATGCAGTTGCTGGGCAACCTGTTCGAGTACGCGCTGGCGAAACAGAACGAAGAATTGAACATCCTCGGTGCGACTTCGGGCGACACCGGCTCCGCCGCCGAGTACGCGATGAAAGGGAAGCGCGGCATCCGCGTGTTTATGCTGTCGCCGGAAGGCAAAATGTCTTCATTCCAGCGCGCGCAGATGTATTCGCTGCAGGATCCGAACATCCATAACATCGCCATCAACGGTTTCTTCGACGACGCGCAGGACATGGTGAAGGCCGTGTCCAACGACCACGCGTTCAAGGCCAAATACAAGATCGGCACGGTCAACTCCATCAACTGGGCGCGCGTGTCGGCACAAGTGGTGTACTACTTCAAGGGCTACTTCGCCGCGACCAAGAGCAACGACGAGCAGGTGGCGTTCTCGGTGCCGTCCGGCAACTTCGGGAACATCTGCGCCGGCCACATCGCGCGCATGATGGGCCTACCCATCGGCCAGCTCATCCTCGCCACCAACGAGAACGACGTGCTGGACGAGTTCTTCATGACCGGCGTCTATCGCCCGCGCGACACTGGCCACACCTACGAGACCAGCAGCCCGTCCATGGACATCAGCAAGGCCTCCAACTTCGAGCGCTTCGTGTTCGACCTGGTCGGGCGCGATGCGGCCAAGGTGCGCGAGTTCTGGGGCAAGGTGGACAAGGGCGGGTCTTTCGACATCAAGGGCACTCCGTACTGGGACGACCTGCCTAAGTTTCATTTCGCCTCGGGCAAGAGCACGCACCAGGACCGCCTCAAGACCATACGCGAGGTATGGCAGGAATACGGCGTGATGGTGGATACGCACACCGCCGACGGCATCAAGGTCGGCCTGGAGCAGCGCCGCCCCAGCCTGCCGCTGGTCTGTCTGGAGACAGCCTTGCCGGCCAAGTTCGCCGAGACCATCCAGGAAGCATTGGGCTGTCAGCCCGAGCGTCCTGCCAAGTTGGAAGGCATAGAGGATCTGCCGCAGCGCTGCGAAGTGATGGACGCGGACGTGGTCAAGCTCAAGGCATTCATCTCCAAGCACGTGCCCCAATAAAACCCTGGGTCACTCCGCGGGGAGTCCGAACTTAGTAGCGCGGTTCTCCAGGCAGGCTAATCGGGAATTCGCCGTCGCGCTGCGAAGTGATGGCGACGTGGAGGGGCTGAAGGGCTCCATCGTGGCCAGCGCACCGTTCTGTACTCGGTGCGCAGAGGGTGCAAGACATTGGGTCACGAAAGAGCGAGTCACCTCTTCCGCCAACTGACCTCTGAATGCGCGCTTGCGCTTGGTGCGAGAACGGTATTTGTTCTTGATCTCGCTCAACGGTGTGTCTTCCTTCACCGTTGGCATGTGGTAGCCGATATTCCCGATCTGAGATGCACCTGCCGCAAGCCAGAATTCATCATATATAGCCGTGGCGCCTGCCCTGTGGTGGTCGCGCAGGCATACCTGATTGGCGGCGCTGACGCCGACGATGCCTGGGATTGACAATGTCCGTGCGATGGCACGTACGGTATCGAGCAGCAAGGTGGCGGGAACGACTTCATGGCACAGGCTGCCGGCCCGCTTGATGGCGACCTTCTGGCTCGCGACCCCTTGGAACCTGCCGATGAAGATCACAGGTCCATTCGTCAGTTTGAACATGCACCCAGGCACAATGGTAAAGGCCAGCGTGAATATTGCCGTCCCGTTCTCGCGGAAACTCAAGAACAACTCTCCCTCTTCGTTCTTCGGGTAGGAAAGTCCGATCTCGTATTTGAACCCTTCCGCAACGCACTGCCAGAGAACGATGGTTTCCCTGCATATCCTCGGGATAAAGGCGCTGTTGATTCTCTCGTTCAGATATCGATAGTGATGGGACAGGGCGAGCGCTCGTTCGCTCGGCTGAAAGGAGCGGGCGAGATATTTGTGCAGATACTTGAACGTCGATCTGGGGTAGTGATCGATCAGCGCATTCACGCGTGGCAAAGCGAGCGCACGGGAGACTTCCTGGTGCACTTTATGTTGCCCGAAGAGCGCAATGGCAAGGAATTTCCGGCACACGTAAGTGATGCCGCACTGCCGGACTTGCGGGAGCAGAAGCCGATATGTCGAGCAGGCGAGGGGCTCCGCCACGGGGACGGTCGGGGACGCATGGAATCGCCCATGCTTGAATGCCAGCCACGGAGCATCAGTCTGCCTGATGAGGAACGACGCCAGAGATCTGTTCACGGTTGACTCCTTGCTTCTAATGGGGGCGGACCTCGATCCAGCGTACCTTGCCCGGGTTGCCGACAGTGCCGGAGCAGCCGACGCAACTGGTGTCTCCCGTTCCACTGGGGTGGGGCGTCGTCGTACCGCCGCCGACGCCGACACCGATGACGGGGTTGGCATTTCCATGTTGCGAACTGCTGGCCATGGTCAGGGTGGAGGTATTGACCGCGCTGGTGTTGATGCGGGCACTGGCAAAGCTCAACGGGTCGCTGCTGATGGTTTGATTGGAGTTCTGCTTCGATTCCAGTTCGAAACCATCGCGCACCAGTACGCCGCCAATGACGTATTGGCGTGTGCCGGTGAAGGAGCCTTTGCCACCTCCGCTGACCTCCAGCTCGATGGATTGCGGTATGTACATCAGGCCGGAGATGTTGATGTGGTTGCCGAGGTCGGCAGTGCCACCGCTGTATAGGTAGACCGGAAGATCCTCGAATCCGTTGTTGCGGATCTCGGCTGTGGTCAAGGGGACGTTTTGTTTGGCAGGGACCAGCCAACCGAGATCGGACCACATCTGGGAAGTGATACCCAGTTCCGCGAATGCATCGGCCCAGCCTTGCGCATAGGCTGATGGCATCAGCAGGTGGTACTGGTTGGGCAGGTTCAGTTTCTTGAACAACGTCACGAATGTGGGATCGGCGCTGTCGCGGAACCGGGTGTTGAACTGCGCGTTGTAGGTGTCCACTGCTTCCTGCGGTACTTGGTTCGGGTCGATGGTGATGTCCGTGCCTTTGAATCGGTAGGTGCAAGGGAAGGCCGGGCCGGACGGATTGCCGCACGTCACGCCTGCGCTGACACTTTCGATGTACTCGAGATTGTCCATGATGCCGTCGCCATCTCGGTCGTTTCCGGCGTTCACGCTGATCGGCATCCACATGTTGAACTTCAGCTCCTTGCCGGAAGGCAGCTGGCCCAGCCCGATGCCGGGCACGACGCCAGTGGGATAGTTCTTCTGCCCGTCAACGAAATCGAAGAACAGGGAGCCGCGCACTTTGACTTGTGCATTGGCCGGGATGGTGTAGGTGGTCTTCACACCCTTCCAGTCGGTCAACGTTATCTTTGCGCCGGGCTGTATGCCCGTTCTGGGCGGGTTCAGGCATAGCGCCCTGGTGGTGGTGGTCTTGCACTGGCCGTAGATCGGGTCCGGCGCGCCGCTGATGCCTGGCATAGGCGAGCCTCCCAGCGCATTGGTGGTCGTCGTGGCGGTTCCCGCCTCGGCGGGGATCAGTACGCGCACGATGCCGTACATGGTGACGTCATGTGCCACGTTGTAGACGAACTGTGCCCAGCTGATCGCGCCGTAGTTGCCCCCGGCGGTGGTGATCGTGGGATCGATGGTGTATCTCGCGTCGAAATGGCAGCTGCCGACCGGGCCTGGCACGGGCGTGCCATCGGCGTCGTTGGGGATGCTGTTGGTGCCGTTATTCCTCGGCTGTCTTCCTGTGTAGGCGCGATAAGTGCCACCCGCCAAGGTCGGGTAGGTGCAGGTATTTCCGCTCAGCGTGGGCGGGATGTTGGTCGATTCCCATTCGGCGGTACGGCGCATCTTGTCCAGGTCGAACAATTGCGAGCCGTTGGCGAAATACGTCGCGCGCTTGCCGCTGTAGAAATTCTGGTAACTGGTCGAATTGGCGTTGTTGGCACCGATCTCGTCGATGAGATCATGCGGGTTGACCGTGTTGTCGCGCTGCATCACCTGGATCTGGCCGCCCAGCTTGACCTCGATTTCGTTGCCCTCGCCCAAGCCTCTCATGACTGCAGCCGCATTGGTTGCCATGTTGGTCACCACGCCAGGGCTGCCAGGGTTCGGGGTGTTGTCGACGATGACGACGGAGCGGCCGGGGCCACCGATGCTGCCGGAGGGGCAGGACGAATTGGTGGCGCAAGAGGTGTACCCGCCCTGGATGTTGGAGCCGACCGTCACTGCGATGCGATAGATGGCGATCAGTGCTGGATCGCAGGTCGGCGCCACGGCGATGGTGACGAAGTCGTTGCCGAAATAACTGGTCGGCGGAGTGTAGCCGAGCCGGCCGTTAGAGGCATCCAGGATGGTGACGATACCGCCGTTCGCGCTGCTGCCGATGCCACTGAAGTTCTGCGTGCCGGCTTGGTCGAGCGCAGTGAATACGTAAGGCGGGGTGCTGCTCTGCGGCGTCGCCAATTGCAGGGTGAAGCCCGTGTTGGCCGGGGTGGACATGCTGGGCAGGTTCTGGAGCTGGGGTGGTTTGGTTCCGGCTGGGCAGGCTGCGTGCGCGTTCGCTGCGGAAAGCAGCCCCGTTGCCAGGATGAACGGCAGCCGGATGCTGAGAGGGTGGGATGTGCTCATAGTGGCCTCCTGCGGGGATGTGGCGTCACGGATGGTTGGATGCTTCGCTGAGCGGTGCGACGACTTGCGCCCCCAGCATGTCGGTATAGGCGCCAACGAAGCGCTGGATGTAGGCCTTGGCGGAGCCGACTTCCGCGACTGATTCGATGTAAAGGTCATACCAGCTTGCGCGGGCAGGATCCGGGTCGCGTGTCACTTCCAGCCAGACAGCCGCTTTCTCAGGGCTGCTCTCGTCGATCCACTTCTTGTTGCTGAACGTGAGCCCATTCTGGCTTTGCGTCAGCAGCAGGGGGCGGTACGTGCCGTCGATGAAGAGGTCGTTGACGCGCAGACGGTTGTTTCCGATGGCCACTGACTGGCTGGCAAGTGCCGCGCCGTTATTGCGAGCCTCGCCGTCAGCGACTATCTGGAGGATGCGCGCCCCGTCCTCGGTGATACCCGTCCCGGCGTTGTTCGCGAAGTATTCATAGCCTAGCGGCAGGGGAAGCGGCGGGTTGAAGCTGGAAGGCTTGGCTTCATTGGCGTCGGGCATGCCGTTACAGTTGAGGTCGTTGACAGCCGGAGCACTGGCGGGGGCGACGCAGGGGATGACTGCGGCAGTGGTGCTGGCGACGGCAGAAGCGGCTGCGAAGTTGGCGATGCGCCCTAGCACCAGGTTCATGCTGCTCTCGGCCAGCAGGCGTGCCTGATCATAGTCGCGATTCGCGCCGGAGAGCTGGGTGTCCTGGGTCGAACGGTGGAAGAAGCTGGCCGAGCTGACCATCAGCATGATGAGCAGCACCAGGACGAAGGGCAGGATGTAGCCGCGTTGGGCAGCGAGGGGGGGGGAAGACGATGGGCTCATGGTGATCACCAGTTGCGCGGCAAGACATCTGCCTCGTAAGTGACGGTACGGTAGTGCTGCATCGGACCGGTCGGGTCGAGCGGGTTGGTGTAGCCCATGTCCTGCGCATCCACGCGCGCGGTCATGACCACGTGGTAGCCGGCGGTGGGTTTTTCTGCTGCGTTTGCTCCCACACCGGCTGTGGTGAGCGGCCAGACATCGAAATTGACGATACGCGTGTTCATCCTGCCGTTGCCACCGGCGATGTCTATGGCTGCGGCTCCTTGCGCTGCGGCGGTTGCGGCCGCAGCGTCCACGCCATTGCCGAGCTTCAATATGCCGCTGGCCTGCGACCAGCTCAGATGGATCGCATTGTTGGAATAGGGGGCGGTCGAGTTCGGCCAGATGGCGTAACCGGTGGGTACGGTGAAATCCAGCTCGATGGCATCGTTGGCAAGATGAGGCGTGGTGCCGGCATTCGGATTGGCGATACCGGCCGGATAGGCTATGGCGATCTGTTGCACAGTGGTGCAGGTCAGGCACATCTCGGCCTGGCGCAACAGGGATGTGATCGCCTCGAAAGCCGCTTGCACTTCGCCCGTCGTCTGCTGTTTACGCGCCTGGTGGAAGAACGTGAGCATCTGGCCGCTGTATAGGTACATCGCCGCGAGCGAGATCAGCATCGCCAGGGTCAGTGAGATCATCAGTTCGATCAGGGTGTGGCCGGACTGTCGGATGGGATCACGCATTGCAGGCCACCGTGTAGTTCTCCAGCATGACGGTGTAGCTGGGGTAGGCGGTATAGGTGGTGCCGTCTGGTCCCAGATAAGGGATGCTCAGCACCACGGTGACTGGCGATGTCCACCCCGCCGATGCCGCAGTGACGGCGTTATTGGCTGCGATCTGCGTGCCGCGGCCGTCGCTGGCGCGCACCAGGCTGATGTTGAAGCTGTCTTTGCCATTGTCGATGGCGACCTTGCGTGGGAAGCCCCCCAGTGCAGCGGAGAGGCAGTCGGCACGCGTCTGGTAGAGCACGGGTTCCATGGCAAGCGAAGCAGCATAGATGGTGGTTGCACGCACCTGGTTGGCGGAAGAGGTCTTCAGGCCGTTGCCGGTGTAAAGCGCGATGCCGAGCATGCCCAGAGAGAACACGAGCAGGCTGATTAGCGCCTCGATCAGGGTGAAACCGCGTTGAATTGGGCTCATGTAATCCTCCTAACGGGCGGCGCTGACCACGCCGGTGGCGGAGACGTTGATCGTGCGCGCTGGCAGGCCGCTGTACCTTGGTGCGGTCAGGACGATGGCGCTGTTGCCGGCTGTCACGTTCATCGTGCCCTGCGCGCCAAAAGTCAGGACGGCATCGGCGGAAAGTTGTACGCCGGAACGTAGCAGGACAGTCTCCGTGAACGAACCATCCGCTGCATCCAGTTGCACCGTCTGGGCAGCGGCATTGATGGTCACCGTGGAAAGGGTGCTGTGTGCAACGGCCATGCCGCGCGCTTTCTTGAGGGCATTGATGATCTCTTCCTGGGCGGTGTTCAGGTCGTTACCCGCGATCATGGAACCGAGCGCGGGCAAGGCGATGCTGGAAAGGATCGCCATCACAGCAATCACGACCATCAGTTCGATCAACGTGAAGCCCCCAATTTTTTTCGGAGCGCTCATGTTCGCCTCCTATATGTTCTGCCATTGGTTGGCGGGGCCGGGTGCTCCGGCGAATCTCAGCGTGTTCTTGACCCCATCCTGATTGATGTCGAACTCGTAATCACCCGCATTTCCCAACCCTGTGCCCGCCTGGCTGGTAGCGGTTACCGTATATTGAGTTCCGGCGGCAGCGAGCGTGCATTGGAAAGTGAAGGATGTCCCGCGGGGGAGTGCTGCGCCGCAGACACCATTGTTGGCATAACTGCGGTTGTCCTGATTGAAGGCTTCCATGTGCAAACGAAAATCCCCCAGTGCCGCAAAGGCCTCTGCCAGCTTGCCGCGTTTCACATAGTGTCCGTACGCAGGGATCGCGATGGCGGCCAGGATGGTGACGATGGCCATGACGGTCATGACTTCGATCAGGGTGAAACCACCGGCCCGGTGTTTGCGGCCGTTGCCGGCTGGAGGCAGAGAGCGTGAGTTTGTCATGGCGCGCATCCTTTTGAAGTTTTCGTTGGACGCATGCTAGGTGTAGGCGAGGCGCACAGATATCGGGGGAAGGACGAAAATGCGCTATCCCTCCCATGATTCCCGCCTAGGGGGAATTCCCATGCGGGTGTAACAAAAGTTGCAGGGAGTGGCTGTGGCGTTCACAATGCGCTGCTGGGAAAACTGCTCTGGAGACAAGGTGTTTAAACCCATTTTGGGCGAACAATTCGGCGATGGCGTGTTGCGGCGTGCGGACCTGTTCCTGTCCACTTTACCCAAGACGGCCATGGCGGTCGGCATCATCCTTAACCAGCTTCTCCTGTTCTACCTCTATTTCAACGCCGGTCCCTGGGTACCGCTGGGACTGTTCTTCCCCCTCAACCTGTTCCTCGCCGCCAAATACGTCGGCAGCGAGTTTTCCTACGTCATGGCCTTCATGGCGGCGGCAGGGCGCACCTACATCAAGATCGGTTTCTATCCGGAGGATGCATACTGGTGGCAAGGACATTGGCAGTTCATCTCCAGCTATACCCTGTACACCCTTTTCTGTTATCTCATCAATGCGCAGCTCGCCGGCCTCAGGAAAGCGGAGCGGGCGTTCGATGAGCTGTCGAGACTGAGCGAAACGATCATCTCCGAAACCGATACCGGCGTGCTGGTGATGGGCGAGGACGATCGCTGTGTCGCCGCCAACCCTGCGGTCGCGCGTTTGCTGGGCGTTTCGGCGGAGAGCTTGCGTGACCATCGTCTTGCAGAAGGAATGCTCCTTCCTGAGGAACTGTTAGATGCTGTCCGGGCTGTAGGCAGTAACGACGAAAGCCGGCAGTTGACCTTGTGCCTCGGCAGGCCAGCGACCACTTGGGTATCGGTGTCGGTCAGGCGCATCGCATACGCGGGAAAATCCTTCGTGCTCTTGGTGTTCTCCGACATCTCCGAATACCGTGCCGCACAGGACGCGGCAATCGCCGCCTTGAATCGTGCCGGTGTCGCCGAGCGACAATTGGTCGGTATCGGCGAAAAAGTGCAGCAGCGCATCGGGCAGGAGTTGCACGATGATCTCGGCCAGCATCTGACTGGGGCTGCATTCGTGTCAGAGGTGCTGTTCAGGAAACTGCAGGACGCAGGGCGCGACGAGAAGCATGACGCCGCGAAGGTGACGGCGATGATCAACGAGGCGGTGAGCAAGACACGCTATCTTTCGCAGGGGCTGTATCCGGACGAACTCAGGGAAGGAGGGTTTTGCGACATGATGGAAAGGTTGGCAGCCTCGGTCGAGGCCGTACACCAGGTGGTGTGCGACTTCCGATGCGAGTGCGCGCAAGTGCCGGAAGACCCTGACATGGCGACCCACCTGTTCCGCATCACCCAGGAGGCTGTCAACAATGCCATCCGTCACGGGCATGCCCACCATATCCACCTCCTTCTGGAAAGCGACGGCAAAGCCAGGCGGCTCATCATCGAGGATGACGGCTGCGGTGTCGGTAATGCCACTGGCTCGCACAAGGGCGGCAGCCTGGGGATGCGTACCATGCAGTGCCGCGCCGACATGATAGGGGCGCGCTTCCGGGTATCCGCCCGGGAGAACGGTGGGACACGTATCACCGTTGAGATGCCATTGCAGTGAGGCGACCGGTATGACAGAGCAATCGAAGAGACACAAGATCATGGTCGTGGACGATCATGCCATCGTCCGTCAGGGCGTCATGATGTTGATCAACCGTGAACCCGACATGCAGGCATGCTGCGAAGCGGAACAGATCGAACAGGCTTTGGCGGCGAACCGGGCTTGTCCGCATGATCTCGTCATTGCGGACATGTCGCTCGATGGATTCACCGGCATGGAACTGATCCGCCGCCTGCAATTCGAATTCCCCACCTTGCCCATCCTCATGCTGTCGATGCACGACGAGATGGTGTATGCCGAGCTGGCATTGCGCGCGGGCGCGAAGGGGTATCTCATGAAGCAGGCGGCGACAGATTCTCTGTTGATCGCGATACGCCATGTACTGGCAGGCGAGCTGTATGTCAGCGAGCGCCTGCGCAGCAAGATGGTGCGGCAGATGGCGCACGGCGGGAAGCCTGAATCGTCTGTCGGCGAGCTTTCTGCCAGCGAACTCGAGGTGCTGCATCTGACCGGCCTGGGGCTCGGTACAAGTGAGATCGCCGACAAGCTTTCCCGCAGCGTCAAGACCATCGAATCTCACAAGGCCAACATCAAGAAGAAACTGCAATTGGAGTCGGCCAGCCAACTGGCCTGGTTCGCCATCAATTTCGTCTCGCCGCTCAGGAAATAGGGCGGTTCGATATTCGCAACGGGGAAATCCGCATTGAACAATTTGCTGCTGCTCATATTCTGCTTTGTTGCAGGCATGCTGCTGCGCCGTGCGAAGCGCATGCCGGACAACGCGCCGCTGACGCTCAACAGCTTCATCATCCACGTCTCGCTGCCCGCGCTGACCCTGCTGTACATCCACGAGCTTGAACTCTCGGGTGACGTGCTGCTCACCGGCCTCATGGCGTGGCTGGTGTTCGGCCTGTCGGTGGCTTTCTTCTGCCTGGTCGGTCGCTGGCTCGCGTTGCCGCGTGCCACGACGGGCGCGCTCATGCTGGTGGGAGGTCTGGGCAACACCTCCTTCTTCGGCCTGCCCATGGTGGAGGCTTTCTACGGCAAGGAAGGGCTGACCACCGCCATAGTCGCCGACCAGCTGGGGTCCTTCTTCGCGCTGTCCGTGCTGGGCATCACGGTGGCGGGCATCTATTCCTCGGGCCGTCCCACCGCTGCGGAGATCGGCCTGCGCATAGCCCGCTTCCCGCCCTTCATCGCGCTGGTCGTCGCGCTGTTGCTCATCCCCATCGAATATGCGGACTGGTTCACCTCGTTGCTCAAGCGCCTGGGTGACACGCTGGCCCCGTTGGCTCTCCTGTCGGTGGGCATGCAGCTGCGGCTGGGCCATGTCGCGGAACACAAGCGCAACCTGGCGCTGGGCCTCGCGTTCAAGCTCGTGTTGGCGCCTCTGGCCATCTATCTGCTCTACGTGCAGCTGCTGGGCGCGCACGGCCTGGGTATACAGGTCACACTGTTCGAGGCTGCCATGCCATCCATGATCACCGCCGCCATCGTGGCGAGCGAGCACGACCTGGATCCCGAGCTATCCAACCTGATGGTCGCGGTGGGGCTACTGCTCTCCTTCTTTACGCTCGGCGCGTGGCATCACCTGTGGAGGGCGGTGTGAGCATCTGGGACGAGCGTTACGCGGGGGAGGAGTATCACTTCGGTGTTGAACCGAACGCCTTCCTTGTCTCGCAACGAGCCCTGCTCAAGTCGGGCATGAGCTGTCTTGCGGTGGCGGACGGCGAGGGGCGCAACGGCGTGTGGCTGGCCGAGCAGGGGCTGGACGTGTTGTCGGTGGACTTTTCACTCGTGGCGATCGACAAGGCGCAAAGACTTGCCCGGGAGCGCGACGTATCCATGAGCTTCGAGCATGCCGACCTGATGTGTTGGGACTGGGGGCAGGACCGTTTCGAATTGGTGGTCGCGATCTTCATCCAGTTCGCGCCTCCCGGCATGCGCGAGCGGATGTTCGCCGACATGAAGCGCTGCCTCAAACCCGGAGGGCTTCTGCTGCTGCAGGGCTACACGCCGCGTCAGCACGAATACCGGACCGGCGGTCCGTCGCAGGCAGAGAACCTCTACACCGAAACCATGCTGCGCGGGGCGTTCGCCGACATGGACATCCTGCACCTTGCCGAACACGACAGCGTCATGCGCGAAGGGCCGGGACATAGCGGGATGTCGGCGCTCATCGACATGGTGGCGCGCAAGAGAGCGTAACCAAACACCCGGCGCGGCCACTCGACCTCATCACCTCATCCGGTCAGTATGCGGCGAGCTCGCAGTACAGTGCGTCCACCGGGTCGTAGCCATTGGCCGCCTGAACCTCGCCACGGGACCAGCTGCGCAGGTAAGCTCAGCGTGGCAGTCCGCCTTTCAGGCCTTCGACCTCGCCCACTGCACGATGCCGTTGGCGTCCATCGCACCGGCTTGCCGTGCCACCTCGCGCCCGCCCTTGAACAGAGCCAGAGTGGGGATGCTGCGGATGTTGAACTGCGCGGCGAGGTGCTGCGCCTGTTCGGTATCCAGCTTCGCCACCCGCATCGTTGGCTCCAGACGCTGTGCGGCCTGCCCATAGGCCGGGGCCATCATGCGGCAGGGACCGCACCACGGTGCCCAGAAATCCACCAGCACCGGGATGTCGCTGTTGCCGATGTGGCGCATGAAGTTGCCCTCGTTCAGCTCCACCGGATGGGCGGTGAACAGAGACTGCTTGCACTTGCCGCAGGTGGGGGCATCGCCGAGCTTGTCGGCAGGAACTCGGTTCCGGTGAACCGAGTGCGGGCAGCCAATGTGTTTGGCTATGCTCATGATCGCTCCATAAAATTAGTGGATTCTAATATATGGAGCGTGCCCGGAAATTTCAAGAGAGAACGAAATCGTCACGAGCGCTTGAAGTGCAAGGCGCCCGGAGCGCAGGAACCGGAATGTACATTTAGGTACATGAGGATTCCGAGCACCGCGCAACGCCGCAATTCGAGCGCGCAGTAGATTTCAGGGCAGGGCGATGCGCATCGACAGGTCTACGGCCTTGATATCCTTGGTCAGCGCGCCTATGGAGATGCGGTCCACCCCGGTCTCGGCCACACGGCGCAGGTTCTCAAGCGTGATGCCGCCCGAGGCCTCCAGCTCTGCGCGCCCGGCGGCATGGCTCACTGCCAGGCGCATGTCATCCAGGGAGAAGTTGTCCAGCAGGACGAGCTTGGCACCAGCCAGCAGGGCCTCATTCAGTTCGGCCAGCGATTCCACCTCGATCTGGACGGGGATGTGCGGAGGCGTGATTCGGAAGGCATGCTCCATCACTTCGCGGATGCCGCCTGCCGCGGCGATGTGGTTCTCCTTGATCAGTACGCCGTCGAAGAGACCGATGCGCTGGTTGTGCCCGCCACCCACGTGCACCGCGTATTTCTCAGCCATGCGCAGCCCGGGCAAGGTCTTGCGTGTATCCATGATCTTCGCCTTCAGACCCTTCGTCGCCTCCACGTGGCGTCGCGTCTGCGTGGCGACCGCGGAGAGTGTCTGCAGGAAGTTCAGCGCCGGGCGCTCGGCCGACAGCATCGCCCGGGCGTTGCCCTGTATTTCGCACAACGTCTGGTTGGGAGCGGCGGTCTGGCCTTCCTGCACCAGCCATTTGATCTTGCAGTCCGGGTTCAGGGTCAGGAAGCACTCCTCGAACCAAAGCGTGCCGCACAGCACCGCCTCCTCGCGCGTAATGACCGTGGCTTGGGCCTGGGTGTGTTCGGCGATGAGTTGCGCCGTCAGATCGCCGCTGCCCATGTCTTCGGTCAGGGCGGTGCGCACGTTGGCGCGGATGTGCTGGGTGAGGTTGGTGAGTAGCATGGCTGTTCCTGTTCGGCGCGTAGTATAAGGGTTTCGCTATGGGCTTGAAATCAGGGCCTTGAAATCGGCGCAGCCTCCCCCCATCTGCCAGCCAATCGAATTTCAACAGGAGTGCACCATGCGTTTCGATAAGTTCACCACCAAGCTGCAGCAGGCCTTGTCCGATGCCCAGAGCCTGGCTGTGGGTGCTGACAACCCATACATCGAGCCGCAGCACCTGCTGCTGGCCATGCTCAACGACGCTGACAGTGGGGCAGGCTCGCTGCTGGCCCGCGCCGGGTGCAACGTCAATGCGCTGAAGGCCGCGCTGAACGACGCCGTGAACCGCCTGCCCAAGGTGGAAGGCACTGGAGGCGAGGTGCAGGTCGGGCGCGACCTCGCCAACCTGTTCAATCTCGCCGACAAAGAGGCGCAGAAGCGCGGCGACCAGTTCATCGCCAGCGAGATGTTCCTGCTCGCCGCCTGCGAGGATAAGGGCGAGACGGGACGGCTGCTGAAGCAGCACGGTGTGGCGCGCGCGCCGCTGGAGCAGGCCATCAACGCCGTGCGCGGCGGCGAGTCAGTCGGCTCGCAGGAAGCCGAAGGCCAGCGCGAAGCCCTGAAGAAATACACACTCGACCTCACCGAGCGCGCGCGTTCCGGCAAACTCGACCCGGTGATCGGCCGCGACGACGAGATCCGCCGTGCGATACAGGTCCTGCAACGCCGCACCAAAAACAACCCCGTGTTGATCGGCGAGCCCGGTGTGGGCAAGACCGCCATCGTCGAAGGTTTGGCGCAGCGCATCGTCAACGGCGAAGTGCCCGAGACGCTCAAAGGCAAGCGCGTGCTGTCGCTGGATATGGCGGCACTGCTGGCCGGTGCCAAGTATCGCGGCGAGTTCGAAGAGCGCCTGAAGTCGGTGCTGAATGAACTGGCCAAGGACGAGGGCCGCAACATCGTGTTCATCGACGAGCTCCACACCATGGTCGGCGCGGGCAAGGCCGAAGGCGCGATGGATGCGGGCAATATGCTCAAACCCGCCCTCGCGCGCGGCGAGCTGCACTGCATAGGTGCGACGACTCTTGATGAATACCGCAAGTACATCGAGAAGGATGCCGCACTCGAGCGCCGCTTCCAGAAGGTGCTGGTGGATGAACCTAGTGTGGAGGCGACCATCGCCATCCTGCGCGGCCTGCAGGAGAAATACGAACTGCACCACGGCGTAGAGATCACAGACCCCGCCATCGTCGCCGCGGCCGAGCTATCGCACCGCTACATCACCGATCGTTTCCTGCCGGACAAGGCCATCGACCTGATTGACGAGGCCGCGGCGCGCATCAAGATGGAGATCGACTCCAAACCAGAGGTGATGGATAAATTGGATCGTCGCCTGATCCAGCTCAAGATCGAGCGCGAGGCGGTGAAGAAGGAGAAGGACGAAGCCTCGCAGAAGCGCCTGCAGCTGATCGAGGATGAGATACAGAAACTGTCTCGTGAATACGCCGACCTGGAAGAAGTGTGGAAGGCAGAGAAGGGCGCGGCACAGGGCGCGGCCAGCGTGAAGGAAGAGATAGATCGCGTGAAGGCCGAGATCGCCCGTTTGCAGCGCGAAGGCAAGCTGGACAAGGTAGCCGAGCTGCAATACGGCAAGTTGCCGCAGCTCGAAGCGAAATTGAAGGAAGCCGCACAGCGCGAGGAAGAGGGCGGTGCTGCCAAGAACAAACTGCTGCGCACGCAGGTTGGTGCGGAGGAGATAGCTGAGGTCGTGAGTCGCGCGACCGGCATCCCGGTGTCCAAGATGATGCAGGGCGAGCGCGACAAGCTGCTCCACATGGAAGACAAGATGCACGAGCGCGTGGTGGGGCAGGACGAGGCGGTGCGCTTGGTAAGCGATGCCATCCGCCGTTCGCGTTCTGGCCTGTCTGATCCAAACCGTCCTTACGGCTCTTTCCTGTTCCTTGGCCCCACGGGCGTGGGCAAGACCGAGCTGTGCAAGACGCTGGCCAACTTCCTGTTCGATTCGGAAGAGCACCTCATCCGCATCGACATGAGCGAATTCATGGAGAAGCATTCCGTCGCGCGCCTGATCGGTGCGCCGCCGGGATATGTGGGTTATGAGGAAGGCGGCTATCTCACCGAAGCCGTGCGCCGCAAGCCCTATAGCGTCATCCTTCTGGATGAGGTGGAGAAGGCGCATCCGGACGTGTTCAATGTGCTGCTGCAAGTGCTGGATGACGGCCGCATGACCGACGGTCAGGGCCGCACCGTGGACTTCAAGAACACCGTGGTGGTGATGACCTCCAACCTGGGTTCGCAGATGATCCAGCAGATGGCGGGCGACGATTACCAGGTGGTGAAGCTCGCGGTGATGGGGGAGGTGAAGACCTATTTCCGCCCCGAGTTCATCAACCGTATCGACGAGGTGGTGGTGTTCCATTCCTTGGATGAGAGGAACATCAAGTCCATCGCCCGCATCCAGATGCAAGGCCTGGAGAAACGTTTGGCCGCGATGGAGATGAAGCTGGAAGTGACTGATGCCGCACTGGCAGAAGTCGCCAACGCCGGTTTCGATCCGGTGTATGGCGCACGTCCCTTGAAGCGCGCAATCCAGGCCCAGATCGAGAACCCGCTGGCCCGCGCCATCCTCGAGGGGAAGTTCGCCGCCAAGGACACCATCAAGGTGGACTGCAAGGGCGGGGTGATGAAGTTCGACAAGGCCTGAGGGGACTCGGGCTGCCGAGCCGTCCTGTCAGGAAGCTGCAAAACGGGAAGCCCGGCATCGCCGGGCTTCTGCTTCTGCTGAACCTGCCCGAGGAAGCGGCGTGGGAGGTCAGTGGGCCGCGATTCCGCAGCACGGTGCGACGTAGAGAGCATCGTCGATATTGACTACATTAGAATATTCTAATACACTGAAAAGCTGGATTTCATGCGCTGCCCCGCAGACGTCGGGTGCCGTGAAGTCGAATACTTCATTGACTGCTTCTTCACCTATACGGACTCGATATGAACGTGAATAAATTAGGGATATCCGGCCGGATCGCGGCCTATTTCCAGACCGCGCAGATCACGCCGCTGCTGGCGATCGTCGCTTTTGCGATGGGCATGTTCGCCTTGCTGGTCACCCCGCGCGAGGAGGAGCCGCAGATCAACGTCACGATGGCGAACGTGGTGATCCCCTTCCCGGGCGCCTCGACCAAGGACGTCGAGAAGATGGTGTCCGTCCCCGCCGAGCAGGTGCTCTCGCAGATCGCCGGGGTGGAGCATGTCACCTCGAGTTCGATGCACGGCATGTCCATCCTGTCCGTCCAGTTCAAGGTGGGCGTCCCACGGACCGAGGCCCTGGTCAGACTGCACGATACGGTCCGCGCCAATCAGGACTGGCTGCCCAAGGGGCTGGGCGTGCTCGACCCCATCATCAAGCCCAAGGGTATCGATGATGTGCCCATCCTCACCCTGACGCTGTACGACAAGAACAACAAGATGAGCAGCCTCGACCTGGAGAAGATCGCCAACCAGATCGAGAGCGACCTGAAGCGTGTCAGCGGGACCCGCGAGGTCAAGACCGTGGGTGGCCCGCATCGCGGCATCCGCGTGGAAGTCAATCCAGAAGCGTTGGCGGCCAAAGGCTTCACCATCCAGGACCTGAGGACCGCGCTGCAGTCGGCGAACCTGGGGTTGCCGGTCGGCAACCTGCTCCAGGGCGCAACCGCCGTGCAGGTGGAGTCTGGCCCGTTCATCCGTTCGGCTGAGGACGTGCGCGAGATCGTGCTGGGCGTGCGCAACGGTGAGCCGGTGTTCATCAAGGACATAGCAAAAGTGGTCGATGGCGCGCAGCAGACCGAGCGCGCCGTCTGGTTCGGCAACAAGGCGGAGGGGGATGCTGCGTCCCAGCTCTATCCCGCGGTGACGATGTCCGTCACCAAGAATGCGGGCGAGAACGCCATCGATGTGGCCAATGAGCTCATCAAGTCCGTCGATTTGTTGAAGGGCGCGGTGGTGCCCGACAATGTCGAGGTCGTCGTGGCACGCAACTATGGCGAGACTGCCGACGCCAAGGCGAAGAAGCTGATCCAGAAGCTGCTCTTCGCGACCGTCTCGGTCGTGGCGCTGGTGTTCTTCCTGCTGGGCAGGAGGGAAGCAGTGATCGTCGGTGCTGCAGTGATCCTGACCCTGACCGTGACCCTGTTCGCTTCCTGGGCGTGGGGCTTCACACTGAACCGCGTGTCACTGTTC
>JBBIIJ010000046.1:0-18010 GCA_037446535.1 Sideroxydans sp.
AAACGAGATCATCTTCGGTTTGCAGACCGAAGCGCCGCTCAAGCGCGGCATCCACCCGCGCGGCGGGCTGCGCGTGGTCAAGCAGGCGCTGCACGAGCATGGCATGGAGCCATTGTCCGCCAAGGTCGAGAAGGCATTCAGCAGCTGGGCGAAGACCCATAACCAGGCTGTGTTCGATGCCTATCCGGCGGATGTGCTGGCTGCACGCAAGGCCATGATCATCACCGGTCTGCCGGACGCCTACGGTCGTGGCCGCCTCATCGGAGATTTCCGCCGCGTCGCGCTGTACGGCGTGGATGCGCTGGAGCGCGCCAAGGTGGCCGACAAGGCCGCCCTCGGCGCCAAGGACGAACTGAGCGCCGAAGACATCGAAGTGCTGGGCGAACTCGGCGAACAGATCCGTGCCTTCCATGAGCTGAAGGCACTCGGCGAAGCGCATGGCTTCGATTTGTCGCGTCCGGCCAGCGATGCCCGAGAGGCGTTCCAGTGGCTGTATCTCGCCTACCTCGCTGCGGCCAAGCAGAGCGATGGTGCCGCGACTTCCATCGGCCGCATCGGCGGTTTCCTCGACATCTACATCGAGCGCGACATGGAGCGTGGCCTGCTGGACGAGGCGGGTGCTCAGGAACTGTGGGACCAGCTGACCATCAAGCTGCGCCTGATCCGCTTCATGCGCACCAAGGCATTCGACGAGCTGTTCTCGGGCGACCCTACCTGGGTCACCATCAGTCTGGGCGGCATGGGACAGGACGGTCGTCCGATGTGTTCCAAGTCCGACTTCCGCGTGCTGCATTGCCTGTCCACATTGGGCCCGTCGCCGGAGCCAAACCTGACCGTGCTGTGGTCGCAGAGCCTGCCGGACGGTTTCAAGAAATTCGTGACCAAGATGTCCATCGCATCGCGTGCGATCCAGGTCGAGAACGACGACCTGATCCGCCCCGAGCACGGCTCCGATGCGGCGATCTCCTGCTGCGTGTCGCCGATGGCGGTCGGCAAGTCGATGCAATATTTCGGCGCACGCTGCAACCTGCTGAAGACGCTGCTGCACGCTATCAACGGCGGACGCGACGAGATGAGCGGCGACGTGTGCGCACCGGGCTTCGAACCGGTCACTGGCGACTACCTGGACTTCGATGACGTGAAGGTGCGCTTCGAAGCGATGATGGCGCGCACCGCCAAGGTGTACATGAAGGCGCTCAACATCATCCATCAGTCGCACGACCTGCATGCCTACGAGGCCATCCAGTTCGCGCTGCACGACACCGACCTGCATCGCACCATGGCGTGCGGCATCGCTGGTCTGTCGCATGTGGCTGATTCCCTGTCGGCGATCAAGTACGGCAAGGTGCGCGTGGTACGCGACGAGACTGGCCTCATCACCAGCTATGTGAACGAAGGCGGTGCCTTCCCACGCTACGGCAACAACGACGCACGCGTCGACGACTTGGCAGTGTGGGCCGCGCAGAGATTCATGGCCGAGCTGCGCAAGCTCAAGGCACGCCGCAATGCGGTGGTGACGCAGAGCGCGCTCACCATCACCTCCAATGTGGTGTACGGACAGCACACCGGTTGCAGCCCCGACGGACGCAAGGGAGGCAAGCCGTTTGCACCGGGTGCCAATCCCTCCAACGGCGCCGAGCTGAACGGCTTTGTTGCGGCGGGAGCCTCGGTAGCGAAGATTCCGTTCAGCGATTGCGCAGACGGCATCTCGTGGACCGTCTCGTTCGCGCCGTCCTCGCTGGGCCGCACGCCGGAGGAGCGGGTGGATAACCTCGCCAGCTTCTGCGATGGCTACATGGGCATGGGCGGCTACCACGCCAACCTCAATGTGATCGACCGCGCCACACTCATCGATGCGGATAAGCATCCCGAGAAATATCCCAACCTGTGCGTGCGCGTGTCGGGCTATTGCGTGCTGTTCCATCGTCTGACACCAGCCCAACGCCAGGACGTGATCAGCCGCACCTTCCACGCGCGCTGATGCAGGAGCCGCAGGACGACCCCCGCGGCTTCGTGCTCTCGCATGAGAGCGCGGGAGCGCTGGACGGTCCCGGCCTGCGCCACGTCATCTTCCTCTCCGGCTGCCAGATGCGCTGCCAGTATTGCCACAATCCCGAGTCGTGGCGGGCCGGTCACGGGGCCTGGGTGAAGGCGAGCGAGGCGCTCGCCAAGGTCGCGGGCCTTTCGAGTTTCTACAGCAACGGCGGCGGCCTCACCCTCTCCGGCGGCGAGCCCCTGATGCAAGCCGAGTTCTGTCACGCCCTGGCGCGCGGCGCCAAAGGCATGGGCCTGCACGTCGCGCTGGACACCAACGGCGAGTTACACGCGGGCCTGCCCGACTCCTACTTCGCCCCCATCGACTTGCTGCTGCTCGACATCAAGCACTCGGACGCGGCTGCCCACAAAGAACTCACCGGCCGTGAGCTGGCGCCCGTACTGGAGTGCGCTAAGCGTATGTCGGAACTGGGTAAGGAGATCTGGGTGCGCCATGTCGTCGTGCCCGGCCAAACCGATTCCAAGGACCACTTCGAACACCTCGCGGCCATCCTCCAGACTATCCCCGCGCTCACGCGCGTGGACCTCTTGCCCTTCCATGCCATGGGCTCGTTCAAATGGAAATCGCTGGGCATGGAAGACCCGTTGGCAGGAGTCGAGGCCCCCAGCGACGAGATCATGGAGACCGCGCGCGCTGTCCTGTGCAAGGCGCTGCCTTTTGCCCTTGTCGTGTGAGCACCACATTGCCGGATAAGGTTGAGTCAGTACTCAACCTTATCGTTGATAATGAGTCGTTAACTGATGTGATGGACAAAATCGACTCTGCGGTTCTCATGCCAGCACTTTTCCTCATGGCATACAAGCCGAGGCTTTTGATCGCCAAAACTCACAACTCTGATTTGAGCTGCCGGGATGCCCAATAATTCAAGGTTCTTCTGAACGGCCTTTGCGCGTTCGTCCCCTAGCGCAAGGTTGTATTCATTGTTGCCACGTTCATCGGCATTTCCTTCAACCTCGACGACGTCGTTTACATGCTGTTTTAGAAATTCAGCCTGCTGCACGATGACTTCTCGATATTCTGGTTTGATTTCATATCTGTCGAACTCGAAGTAAACACTTTCCTTCAGCGCGCCTTTCTTCTTGGATTCCAGACTACCTGCTGGGCGAGTGGCTTCAGCGTCCGCGACCCTCACTGAGGAATTCTCGGCCGAGTAACTGTTCACCGGCGTGGTTACAGGACTGCCTGTCTCGTTCAACTGGGAAACTTGGGGGGAGTCGGTCTTTGGGGAAGAGGCGCATGCACCGACGAGAAGGGAAGCAAGAACAATGGCTATTTTCTTCATGAGAAATCTCCTATTTATGATTGAAACCCGTGTAGCGATGGCATGAACGAATGGTAGTTAATTCGGTTGACGTAAATAATATTTATAACAATATATATTGCGGGGGATATACTCGCACGCGAGAAGCAAATAATCCCCATTAGTACTAACGAGGCCTTGAATTGAGTAAGCGCGGCAAGAACCAACTGTCTCTTCAGGTTCTAAAGAGATTCCGGATAATTTACGGCTCCGTACGTCAGCACTCCCGTGAAGTCGAGCAGTCATGTGGTGTTACTGGATCGCAATTATGGATACTGCAGGAAGTCGCCAATACTCCGGAGATAGGCGTGTCAGAACTGGCTGAGCGCTTGTCCATTCACCAATCCACTTGCAGTCAGCTTGTCGAAAAACTTGTTATTCGTGGCCTGATAATCAAGGAACGAAGCAAGGAAGATCAAAGAAGAGTGGGCCTGTGTTTGACCAAAGAGGCTGCTCAGATCCTGCAAAATGCTCCAGGCCCTGCAGAGGGCGTACTGCCTGAAGCTTTGCAGGCATTACCTGAATCGGCATTGCTTTCGCTGGATAAATCTCTGATTGAAGTAATCAGTCAGTTGCGGATTCGAGACGACAAGCTTGCTGACAAACCACTCTCTGACTTGTAGCTGCCGTAGGCATTGCTGCACCTAAGGGTGACCCGCGGCGACAAGTTATTAGATGCATCATCCTTTCAGCTGTCCGACATGAAACCTATCGCCATCTTCCGCCACGCCGAGCCCGAAGGCCCCGGTTATCTCGCTGACTTTCTCGACGAACAGGGCGTCCCCTGGCAGCTGGTCCGCATTGACCTGGGCGATGTGGTGCCTTCTGACGCCAGCACCTACTCCGGTCTCGTGTTCATGGGCGGGCCGATGAGCGTGAACGACGATCTGCCCTGGATACACCAGACGCTGGCGCTGATTCGCAATGCGCACGCGAAAGACATCCCTCTGCTCGGCCATTGTTTGGGCGGCCAGCTTATCGCCAAGGCGCTGGGCGGGGCGGTGACGAGGAATGCGGTGAAGGAGATCGGCTGGGGGCAGGTCCGCGTGGCGGACAACGACGCGGCGCGCGCATGGTTCGGTGACGTCGATCAGTTCGACGCCTTCCACTGGCACGGCGAGACCTTCTCGCTGCCGCCGGGGGCGGTGCCGCTGCTCTCCAGCCCGTATTGCGCGAACCAGGCCTACGCGCTGGGCAAGCACCTCGGCCTGCAGTGCCATGTGGAGATGACCGGGCGGATGGTGCGCGACTGGTGCGAGGTCGGCGCGGACGAGATCGCCGCCAGCGCCGGCAGTCCGGCGGTACAATCCGCGCAGGCGATGCAGGCACAGATGGCGGAGAGACTGCCCGGGCTGCATCGGGTGGCGGCGCAACTCTATAGGCACTGGTTGCGCGGATTGGTGCACTAGAGGGAGGTACGAGATGACCTACGTCGTTGGCGACAACTGCATACGCTGCAAATACACCGATTGCGTGGAAGTTTGCCCGGTGGACTGCTTCCGCGAAGGGCCGAACTTCCTGGTGATCGATCCGGACGAGTGCATAGACTGCTCGCTGTGCGTGCCGGAATGTCCGGCGGCCGCGATCTTCTCCGAGGCGGACCTGCCCGAGGACCAGCGCCAGTTCATCGCGCTCAACGCCGAGCTTGCGAAGGCCTGGAAGCCCATCGTCGAGAAGAAGGACGCGCCCGCCGATGCTGACGAGTGGCGCGACGTGAAAGACAAGCTGCAGTATCTCAAGCGGTGAACGCGGCGTCGTGGTTGTGATGCAGTAAAGTAAATCCGTTCGTGGTGAGCCCGTCGAACCATGAACGGCCCTTCGACAGGCTCAGGGCGAACGGTTCTGAGGTAAATGGATAGTCCTGAGTTTGAAATCATCTGTCGCTTTTTTTGATCGAGTCGCGCAACGTATCCTCGCCGCGCATCCTGCGCCCGACCTGCGCGACATCGTCGTCATCCTCCCCAACTATCACGCAGCCCAGCCGCTGGCGCGGGCCTTGATGCGCGTAGCGGGCGTGCCTGCGCTCCTCCTGCCCGAGATGGTGACGCTGAACGACTGGGCGCAGCGCGTGCCGCTCGCTGCGCCCGTCGTCTCTGACAGCCAGCGCAGCGCCATGTTGTACCAGCAGCTGCGCAAACAGAGATGGTTCGAGAGCGCCGATCTGTGGAGCATGACGCAGGAACTGCTCAAGCTGTTCGACGAGCTGACCCATGCGCTGCGCGACTTGCCGCAGGACGCAGAGGCATTCGCCGCCGCGGTGCAGCGCGCCTACCAGGCGCGGCAGAACGAAGCACTGCAGCTGGAAGCACGGCTGGTGTTCGAGCTGTGGCATGCCATGCAGCAGGGCGCGGAGCTGGACAATGCACGCGCCTACCAGCAACAACTGGCCACGCTGGCGCAACAGGCCGACAGGCCGCTGTACGTGCTGCGCTCTTCGGAGTGGGATGCGCTGGAGCAGCGTTTCCTGGATGAATACGAGCAGCGTGCGGTGGTGAAGGTGTTCGATGTGCGGGAGATGCAGGCCCTCTCCCCAACCCTCTCCCACGAGTGGGAGAGGGAGCAGGCCAGTTCCCCTCGCTCGCCTGCGGGAGAGGGGGCAGGGGAGAGGGTTGGACTTCGCTTCTTCGCCGCCACTTCCCTCGAACAGGAGGCCCGCGCCGCTGCCATGCAGGTGCGCCGCTGGCTGAACGAGGGTAAGCGCGACATCGCCATCGTGGCGCAGGACCGCGTGGTGGCGCGGCGCATGCGTGCGCTGCTGGAGCGTGCCGAAATTCTGGTGGCGGACGAGACCGGCTGGACTTATGCCACGCTGTCAGTGAGCACCGTGCTGGACCGCTGGCTCACCGCGCTGCAGAGCGACTTCTACCACCACGACCTGCTAGACCTGCTCAAGTCGCCGTTCATCTTAGCCGACATGGCGGCATCCGAACGCAAGAGCGCGGTGTACCAGCTCGAACAGCTGCTGCGCAAACACGGCGTGGTGTCGGGCCTGGACGCTTTCTTTGCGCTGGCAGGGTACGAGGCGGCGCTGCATGCACCGCTGGCACGCCTGCGCCAAGCCGCGGAGCTGCTGGGACAGGACAAGCGCAAGACGCTGGCGGAATGGCTGGACGCGCTGCGTGAGAGCCTGCAGGTGTTGAGCGTCGATCAGGGCTTACAGCAGGACGAGGCGGGCCAGCAACTGCTGCGCGCGCTCGACACCTGGCAGCGCGAGCTGGCCGAGGACGGCGGGCGCTATGCCTTCCGCGAATGGCGGCGCTGGCTCGCGCAGCAGCTGGACCTCAAGACCTACCGCGACACCAGCATAGACAGCCCGGTGCGCTTCACCCACCTCGCGGCCACGCGCTGGCGCGCCTTCGACGCGGTGCTGCTGCTGGGCTGCGATGCCGACCACCTGCCCAGCGTGACCGACGGCGGCAGCTTCTTCAACGATGCGGTGCGCAGCAGCCTGAACCTGCCCACGCGCAGCTTCCACGCCGTGCGGCAGCGCGACGACCTGCATGCCTTGCTGGCGCTCAACGACTGCGTGCTTGTCACTTGGCAAAAGGAGCAGAGCGGCGAGGCGCGATTGTTGAGCCCTTTCCTGCAGATGCTGCGCGACGGTCTGGACTCTGTCTCGTCACTCCTTCCCCCAAGCAGGGGGAAGGTTGGGATGGGGGTAGAAACTGCGGGGCTCAATGAGCCTACCCCCACCCTATCCCTCCCCCTGCAAGGGGGAGGGGATGAAACCCAGTTGTTGGCATATCTCATGGCAGAGGACGCGCACCAGGTGGAGCTGGCGCGGGCCGCGCAGCCTGCGCCGTCGGTGGCGGCCGATGCCGTGCCGCAGCGCGTCTCGATCAGCGCGTACAACTCGCTGGTGGCCTGCCCCTACCAGTTCTACGCGCGGCATATCCTCAGGCTAAACGAGCTGGACGAGGTGCAGGAGGCCATAGAGAAGCGCGACTACGGCGAGCGCGTGCACGGCATCCTGCAGTGCTTCCACGAGCGCTATCCGCGCGTGAGAGAGCATGCGCGCGACGAGATGGAATCTGCCTTGCACCGCTTCAGCGAAGAGGCGTTCGCCGACCTGCTGCGTCACGACTTCGCAGCTCGCGCCTGGCTGGCGCGCTGGTACAAGTCGCTGTCCGCCTATCTGGAATGGCAGGCAGAGAACGAGGCGGCCGGCTGGCGCTATGCGGAGGCGGAGCGCGCCTTCGAACTGCCGCTGGACGGCGTGCAGCTGCGCGGTCGCATCGACCGCATCGACGTGAGGGAGGGCGAGCGCAAGGTCTACGACTACAAGACACAGAGCGACCAGCACCTGCGCCACAAGCTGAAGGAGCCAGGCGAGGACGTGCAGCTCGCCTGCTACGCCCACGCAGAAGGCGCGAGCGAGGCCGCCTTCGTGAGCATAGAGAACGGCAAGGTGCGGGAGATCGCGCCGTTGCACGAGATGGAAGAACTGGCGCGGCTCAACGCAGAGCGACTGGAAGGATTGATGACGAATATCCGCAATGGGGCCGGGATGCCGGCGAACGGGATAGACGTGGCATGCACACACTGCGAAGTGCGTGGGGTGTGCCGCAAGGGGGAGTGGTGAACGATATGCACGTCTTGCAGCGCTACTCGTCATTCCGGCGAAAGCCGGAATCCAGTCAATTGAATAGTCCGCGTAGCGGACAAAACTATGACGTTGCCTCGCTACGCGAGAGATGTTTTTCTTGCTGGATTCCGGCTTTCGCCGGAATGACGGGATTTGAGGGGCGAAGATGAGCAATCACATCGCCCTCGATCCCAAGCGCAGCGTCGTCGTCGAAGCCTGCGCGGGCAGCGGCAAGACCTGGCTGCTGGTGTCGCGCATGGTGCGTCTACTGCTGGACGGCGCGCAGCCTTCGCAGATCCTGGCCATCACCTTCACGCGCAAGGCGGCGCAGGAGATGCAGGCCCGCCTGCAGCTGTGGCTGCGCGAGCTGGCGATGAAGGACGATGCATACGTGCGCGACTTCTTCGCCGAGCGCGGCATAGCCGAACTGGATGACGAGCAGATGCAGCGCGCGCGTAGCCTGTATGCCGAGGCGCTGCTCGCGCAGCCCGGCATCACCATCAGCACCTTCCATGGCTGGTTCATGCAGGTCATCCAGCGCGCGCCACTCAACGCCGACGTGATGCAGGGCATGACGCTGTTGGAGCGCCCGAGCGCCGAGCAGGAGGAGGCGTGGGAGGAACTGCTGGAGCAGATGCGCAGACAGCCCGAGGGCGAGGCGGCGCGACACATGCAGTGGCTGTTCGACGAGTGTGGACTGTTCAACACGCGCAAGCTGCTCTCCAGCTTCGTCGCCAAGCGTGCGGAGTGGTGGGCGTATACCGGCCACTTGCCCTCACCCCTAGCCCCTCTCCCGAAGGGCGAGGGGAACAGACTCCCTCTCCCCCGGGGAGAGGGCTGGGGTGAGGGAACGCCCGTCCAATATGCATTGGCCCAATTGCAGAGCGAACTGGAAGTGGACCTTGAGCTCGATCCGGTCGCCGACTGGGGCATGTGCGGCAACAGCGAGGAGGTGTATTTCGCCTTCGTGCGCCAGCTGGCGGGCAACGGGACAGACACGCAGCAGAACAGGGCCAGCGAACTGGAACGCACATGGACGGACGCCGAACCCGAGCGACGCTTCGACGCAGTCGGGCCGCTGCTCTTCACGCAGGCCGGCGAGCCGCGCAGCTTCAAGCCCACCAAAAAGCAGGATGCGGACGCCTACATGGCGACACGCGATGCGCTGTTCGACAGCCTGCAGCAAGTGCGCGACACGCTAGCCGAGCAGCGGGCCTATAAGTTGAACGAAGCCGTGCTGCACTGCGGTGCGGCGCTGCTCAATCTCTATCAGGCGCTCAAGCAACAGAAGCAGCAGATGGACTTCTCCGACCTGGAGTGGCAGCTGTGTCGCCTGCTGCAGAACAGCGAGCACGCCGAGACCATGCAGTACAAGCTCGACAGCCGTTACCGCCACGTGCTGCTGGACGAGTTCCAGGACACCAACCCGCTGCAGTGGCAGATCATGCGCGCGTGGTTCGATGCGGCGGCGGCTGTCGAATCGCAACCCACCGTATTCGTCGTGGGTGACCCCAAGCAGTCCATCTACCGCTTCCGCCGTGCGGATGCGCGCCTGTTCGGCGTGGCGCGCGACTATCTCCAGGAACATTTCGCCGCCGCGACGCTGGGCAACAGCCTCACCCGCCGCAACGCGCAGCCCGTGGTGGATGCGGTGAACGCTGTGTTCCGCGAACAGCCGGAAGGCTTCGAATTCGTCGAGCACCAGACGCACCAGAAGGACCTGCCTGGCCACGTGCTGGTGCTGCCGCTGGCCGAACCCCCTCTCCCGCAGGCGGGAGAGGGCGGGGGAGAGGGTACGCCGCTGACCTTACGCGACCCGCTTACCACTCCGCGCGCTGAGACGGGGGAAGGCGCGCGCCACGTCGAGGCCGCCCAGTTCGCAGAACAGCTGCAGCTCATCGCCAGCGAGTGGTCGGTGCAGGAAGGCAGCGCATCGCGCCGCGCCACCTACGGCGACATCATGGTGCTGGTGCGCAGTCGCACCCACCTCGCCGTGTACGAAGAGGCGCTGCGCGCGCGCCACATCCCCTTCCTCAGCTCGCGCCGCGGCGGCCTGCTCGACACGCTCGAGGCCGAGGACCTGCAGGCGCAGCTCATGTTTCTCATCACGCCCTTCGCTGACCTCGCATTGGCACAGGTGCTGCGCACGCCTGTCTTCGCGTGCAGCGACGCAGATCTGATGAACCTCGCCCAAACCACCCCCTCGCCCCAGCGAGGAGAGGGCGGGGGAGAGGGGGGAAGGACCAGCTGGTGGCTGCGCCTGCAGCAATCGCCAGATACCTCGCCCGCCCTGCAACGCGCGGCCAGACTGCTGACGGAATGGCTTGCCCTGGCCGACAAGCTGCCGGTGCACGACCTGCTCGACCGTATCTATTTCGAAGGCGATGTCATCGCACGTTACAGCGCGGTGCTGCCCGACGAGGCGCGCGCCAAGGTGGTCGCCAATCTGCACGCCTTTATGGAGATTGCGCTCTCGGTGGATGCGGGCCGTTACCCCAGCCTGCCGCGCTTCCTGCAGGAGCTGCGCGAACTGCGCGCGAGCACCGACGATGCGCCGGACGAGGGCAAGCTGGGCCACGCGGGGGACGCGGTGCGCATCTACACCGTGCACGAATCCAAGGGGTTGGAGGCGCCCATCGTCTGGCTGCTGGATGCGAACGCGGAGAAGACCAACAAGGAAGGCAACGATGTGCTGCTGGCCTGGTCGCCGCACGAAGAACGCCCTTCGCATTTCTCGCTCTATGCCGACCACGCCTCGCGCGGCAAGAAGCGCGCGCCCCTGTTCGAGCAGGACGCCGCACAACAGGCGCGCGAAGAGATGAATCTCCTCTACGTCGCCATGACCCGCGCACAACAGGCGCTCATCGTCAGCGGCAACAAGGGGGCGAAGGAACATCGCTCGCTGACCTGGTATGAGCGCATCGCAGCCGCCGTCATTCCGGCGCAGGCCGGAATCCAGCCAATAGAAAATTCCGCGCAGCGGACGAATCCTTTAGCAGGTCTCGCTACGCGAGGAATGTCTGTCCAACTGGATTCCGGCCTGCGCCGGAATGACGGGGCTGTGTATGTCGAGCTTCCTCTCGTCGTCCCCACCGGCAAACGCGCCGCCCGCAACACCGCCCAGCAACAGCGCGGCATCTGGCTGCACGCCCTGCTGCAACACTTAACGCAGCCCTCTCCCTCGATCCCTCTCCCGCGGGCGGGAGAGGGAAGCGCGTCAGCGCGGGAGAGGGAAGTTCTGCAGCAACGCCTAGCCATACCCTCAGCGGAAATGGAGACGATCTGGCAACAAGCCCAGCGACTGCTCGCCTCACCGCAGCTCGCCCGCTTCTTCGATGCGGCGCAATACCGTGCCGCCTACAACGAGATGCCCTACGTCAACGCGCGAGCCGAGGTGAAACGCATCGACCGCCTGGTCGAGTTCGAGGATGAGGTGTGGGTGCTGGACTACAAGCTGGGAGATGCAGAGGACGCGGCGCGCTACAGTGCTCAGATGCGGGAATACCGCGAGGCGATGCAGGCGGTGTACGCGGGCAAGACGGTCAGGTGTGCGTTGATGTTTGCGAGCGGGGCGCTGGTCGAGGTGTAGTCATACGGCGCATTAAGCCTCGCTGCTAATGCGCCCTACGCGAGCTGCGCGAATTAAAGCTATTGGCCGTTTGGGGGAAGTTCCGCGAGGAGGTTCGATATCTTGTTTCGCAAAATCTCACGTTTCTCCAAGAAAATCTGCAGTGACTGGTTCAGCTGTCCAACGTTCTCCCGTGCTTCCTGTTGGTGCGTTGCTGTGCCGTCCATCAGCCAAATTATGTGATTGTTAAGCTGGTTCGAAACAAATTCAACGTTGTTCCTGAGATTCGAAATATCGTTGTCGTAGGACGTTAGTAACGTATTTAGTGCATTAATTTGTGCGGTTCTTGCCGCGTGTTTCTCCTGCTGTAATTGGATTTGCGCACTATCTTGAAGAGCCTTCTTCGTGTCAGCTAATTCTTCCTTTTGAATCAGGACGGATTGTGATAGCCAATAGAAGGCGAAAAAGGCAATTATTGGATTCAAAATCCCTCCAACGTAATCTCCGAACTCTCCCCAGCTACCTGGATTAGTACTCAGTGCTGCATCCAACTTGACGCCGAAATACGAAATGTAGGATATGAAAATAAGTGCGATTGTGGCGAGAACAATAATGCGCGAATTTCGGACACTTCTTCTTAGTGCCTCCATGTCGGTGTGTGATGACTTCGGTGGTTGATGAGCCATATGCGTTCTCAACTGTAGTTAGGTGGAAATGAAACGTAGATTTCTTCTGAGACAGAATGTACAAAATCTGAGTTACTTTGGGTATCGCCTAAGCTGAGAATTTACCCTCGCTTTTTCAGCGACAGGGTCGGTTTGAACCTCGCCACTACCTCACTACTGACAGCTGGCACCGTAGCCACCACATCGAACTGTCGTTCGACCCTTTCCTCAGACGCCGCTGCCTGTGCCACGAGCTCGGCGATCTCCTTGCCCTGGTCGCAGGTGAAGTGCACATCGCCCGTGGCACGCTTGAGGAACTCTGCCTGGAAGTCCTGAACACCATGCTGATGCGCACAGGCTGCTGGCGGATGAGGTACATGGTGTAGGCGCCGGGAGCGCAGTCCGCGCCTATGCAGAGCGCGCCGAAATACATGGAGCCTAGGTGGTTCCTGGTTCGGCGATTCAGCGGGATGCGCACGACCATGCGCTCGGGCGTGAGCTCGACGACGGAGACGCCGACGTAGAACAACAGCGGTATCTTGGTCAGGCCGAACATCTTCAGCGAGATGGTCTCCCGCGTCTTTTCCGACAAGAGGTTTCGTATCCAGCTCATGGCTCGCTCTCCACTGGTTCCACGCGCACGGCGGCTAGCATAACAAACCGGGGGTGCGAGGCCGAGCTACTTCTGGCAGCTCGCGCAGTAGAAGGTCGAGCGCTGCCCCTGTTTGATCTGCTTGATGGGGGCGCCGCAGCGGCGGCACGGCTCGCCCGTCCTGCCGTACACGAAGTAGTGTTGCTGGAAGTAGCCGCTGGAGCCGTCGCTGTGGATGAAGTCGCGCAGGGTGCTGCCGCCCTGGCGTATGGCTTCGTGTAGCACGTCCTTGATGGCCTGCACGAGCAGGACGCAGCGCGGTCGGCTCAATTTGTTCGCGGCGAGCTGCGGGCGTATTCCGGCACGGAACAGGGCTTCGTTCGCGTAGATGTTGCCCACACCGACCACGACATGCGCATCCATGAGGACGAGCTTGATGGCGGCGCGGCGCGGCGCGAGCGCATGGCGCGGTACAGATGCTCCGCATCGAATCCGTCATCCAGCGGCTCGGGGCCGAGTTGTGCGAGTAGCGGATGGCTGGACATCTCGCCTTCGTGCCACAGCACGGCGCCGAAGCGGCGCGGGTCGCGCAGGCGCATCAGCTTGCCGTTGGCCAGCACGAGGTCGAAGTGGTCGTGTTTCTCGGCCGGGGCGGCGTGCGCGAGGATGCGCAGGCTGCCGCTCATGCCCAAGTGCAGGATGAGCGTGCCGTGGTTGAACTGGATGAGCAGGTATTTCGCGCGGCGCTGCAGGCGATGGATGGTCTGGCCGCGCAGGAGTTCGGGCAGGTCTTCGGGAATGGGCCAGCGCAGGCTGGCGTTGCGGACGACGACGTCGCGGACGGTCTGATGCAGCAGGTGCGGCGCGATGCCGCGCAGCGTGGTCTCGACTTCTGGCAGTTCGGGCATATGTTTTTGTCATTCCGGCGCAGGCCGGAATCCAGATGATTCGACATCTCCCGCGTAGCGGGTCAACACTTTGACTTTGTCCGCTTCGCGGGCTGTTTTACATACTGGATCCCGGCCTGCGCCGGGATGACGGCTCATCTCCTGCGCCACCACATCCATCCGCCGACGGCGATGAAGAGCAGGGGCAGCACCGCCAGCAGCGAGAAGCTCAGTACGGTGAGTTCACGCTTGCTCAGGGTGAGCACGCCGTCCTTCGCGGTGTGTGGGGCGAGCGTGATGAGGCGCTCCTCATTGCTCAGCCAGTTGAGCATGTTCACGCCGAGGTCGAGGTTGCCGCCGTTGCCGGAATAGGCGTTGGACAGGAAGGCGCCGCTGCCCACGACGACGACGCGCTGTTCGCTGTCGCCCACGTTGCGCTGCAGGGCGAGCGCCAGTTTGACCGGGCCGGGGATGTCGCGAGTCTTGTCGAAGTGCGCCTTGCGGCTCGCGCTGACCCAGCCGTTCATCGCACCTTCCACCAGGATGTCGCGCTGCCAATCGCGGTTCTCTTCGGTGTCCAGTGCACGGGCGTAGGGGTACACGGTGATGAGGTCGAAGTTCTGCGTGATGGGGTGGGGCGCATAGCCCGTGCCCAGCGTCCAGTCGGTGGGCGCGTTCATCTCCTGCGACGCAGGGTCGATGACGATGCCGGGCGGGAGCACGATGCCCAGTTGCTCGGCGACGGGTTCCAGGCCGCGCAGCGGTTCCGCGTCCAGCAGCCACAACACGTTGCCGCCGCCCTCGATGTAGCGCAGCAGCTTGGTCGTCTCGCCGGGGAAGAGCTGGGTCTGCGGCTGGGTGATGACCAGCACCGCGGCGTTGTGCGGCACTTCCTGCGCGACGGTCAGGTTGAGCGGGGCGATGCGGTAGCCGTTCTGCTGCAGTCGCCGGCCGAACTCGCCGAGGTCGTGGTTGGCCGCGCCGTCCAGCTTGCGCTCGCCATGGCCGGTCAGGTACATCAGCAGCTGTTCCTTGCTGCGCGCCAGGCGCAGGAGTGCGCTGGTCAGCGTCTGCTCGTTGAGGGTGGTGATGTGCTCGCGCCGTCCGTCGTATTCCACCACCATCTCGCCGTTGCCTTGTACGCCTGCCTTGCGCACGGCCTCCGGCTCCTTCACTGGATCGACGAAGGTGAGGGTGATGTCGGATTTGTAGCGCTGGTACAGCGCGACGAACTCGCGTACCAGCTTGCGCACGTCGCCCTGTTTCGCGTCCTGCTGCGTGACATACACAGTGATGCCGAGTGGGCCGTCCAGCTTGCTCAACGCGTCTATGCTGCCCTGCTCCAGGCTGTTCAGCGCGTTCTGCGTGGCGTCCCACTGTGCGGGGAAGCGCGCGACGAGCTGGTAGGCACCGATGATGACGGCGAAAAGGACGAGGTAGAAGGGCAGGTGTTTCATGGCGAACTTCTTCATCATGCGCCTCCCCGTTCATCGTGGATGCGGCGGATGGCGAGTGCCAGGAAGCCGGCGATGAACAGCGCGAAGTAACCGAGGTCGGAGGTACTCACGAGGCCGACGTTGAGGTTCTGGAAATGCGTGTTGGGCGACAGGCCGCGCAGCGCGTCGTTGCCCATCTCCACCATCCACAAGCCGAAAGAGACGGCGAGCGCGCTGACCGCGGCGGCGATGGGCTGCTGGGTGAGCGAGGAGAGATAGAGCCCCAGCGCGGCGTAGCTGGCGGAGAGCAGCCACAGCCCCAGGGTGTTGCTGAATATCAGTCCGTAGTCGGCATGCGTGCCCAGGGAAAGCGCGCACATCATCAGCGTGCTCGCGGCGATGACCAGCGTGAGCGCGGCCAGCAGTCCCAGGAACTTGCCGAGCACGATGTGGGTCGCGGAGACGGGGGCGGTCGCCAGCAGCACCCAGGTCCTGTTGCGGCGCTCTTCGGCGATGAGGCGCATGGTGAACAGCGGGATCAGCATCATCAAGATCAGGGCGAGCACGCTGGCCAAGGGCGAGGCGATGGCGATGGTCGCGCCCGGCGCGTTGTCCATCTGCGCGAGCTGCGCCTGCACCTGCAGGTAGTCGTCCATGCGCGCCAGGAAGAACCAGCCGAAGATGAACTGCAGGAGCGCCAGCATCACCCAGGTGGAAGGGGCGGTGAACAGGCTGTGGAACTCTTTCTTGAACAGCGTGAGGATCATTGCGCCGTACTCCCGTACATATGAAGCTCGCGAAGCGAGTCTGAGTCCCTCTCGCCCGCTCGCGGGAGAGAGTTAGGAGAGAGGGAAACGGGCATGGCAGGTTTCGTTGTCATGGATTGTCGCTATGCCCGTTGGGCTGCATGGCGTTGAGGCGGATGAAGCTGGATTCGACGTCGCTGTGGCGGCGCAGCTCGTCTATGCTGCCGTTGAATATCAGGTTGCCCTCCTGCAGGATGATGGCGCGGTCGCACACGTTCTCCACCTCGTGCATCAAATGGGTGGAGAGGATCACGCTGCTCGTGTCTCCCAGCTCGCGGATGAGGTTGCGTACGTCGCGCATCTGCGCGGGGTCGAGGCCGGAGGTGGGCTCGTCCAGGATGACGACCGCAGGCTGGTGGATGATCGCCTGCGCGATGCCGACGCGCTGCTGATAGCCCTTGGACAGGGTGCCTATCACCTTGTGCCCGCAGTCCATGAGGCTGCAGCGCTGCTTGGCCAGCGTCAGCTGCTCGGCGAGCTGCGCTGCGGGAACGCGATGCAGCCTGGCCGCGAAGAGCAGGAAGTCGTCCACTCGCATGTCGCGGTAGAGCGGCGGGTGTTCAGGAAGGAAACCGAGGCAGGCTTTGGCCAGTTCCGGCTGCTTGGCCATGTCGAAGTCGCAGACCGTGACCGTCCCTGTCGCGGGCAGCAGCGCGCCGGCCAGCATCTGCAGGGTGGTGCTCTTGCCCGCGCCGTTGTGCCCCAGCAGGCCCAGCACCTCGCCCCGGTGCAGCTCCAGCGATACGTCTTGTACTACGCGATGCTTGCCGTGAAAGCGCGTCAGGTGTTGGGCGGAAAGCGTGATGGGCGAGGTCATCGCAGGAGACAGGGAGGGATCGTGTGCATGGGCGGAATATAACCCAATATCCTGCGCCGCACCAAAGCGACGCAGGACTGAAGATGCATTAAGCCTGTGGTTTACTTTCCCGAACTCCTGATACCATCCGCGCTCTTCAAATTACGGCAGTTGCCCGTGTCCGCGCGGGATTTGCCCTTGATAACGAGATGGTCGATGGGTAACTGGATTTTTCGTCTTGCCTCTGTGATGTCCTCCGGGTTCTATCAACTGCTCATGCTGAGCGGCGCGGCCGTGCCACTCGTGTGTCACGCCGAGGCATCCGACGTGGAGAACACGACCACGCGGTTCCAGGTCACCTACAACTGGCAAAGGCATCCCGCATACCACGCGGCCTACTCTGGACCGAACAGCCTGATCGCTGGCCACGAGACGATGTACACCTTCTCCGCGACAGCCTTCCTGGGCTTTCGTCCGTGGCAAGGTGGCGAGGTGTATCTGACGCCGGAGATCTCGCAAGGCGTGCCTTTTTCCACCGACCTCGTCGGCTTGGGGGGATTTACCAACGGGGAGATCACGCGTGCCGCCGGGCCCCATCCTACCTTGTACCGTCAGAAGCTCTTCCTGCGTCAGACGTGGAACCATGGAGAAGGCGCAGAACGCGTCGAGGCGGGTCTCAACCAGCTCGCTGGCTTCAGGGACAAGAACCGCTTCGTGCTGACGGTCGGGAATTTCTCGACGCTGGACGTCTTCGATCCGAACACCTACGCCAAGGATGCACGCACCCAGTTCATGAACTGGGGCAACTGGACCTACGCGGCCTACGACTACGCGGCAGATGCCCGCGGTTTCGGCTGGGGCTTTGCCGCCGAGTGGTATCGCGATGACTGGGTTTTGCGCTTCGGCCGTATGTCGGGGCCGAAGGATCCGAACGAGCTGCCGGTCGATCTCGCCCTGGCCATACATTACGGCGACCAGGTCGAGGTCGAGCATGTGCATACGCTATACGAGCGTTCCGGCAAGGTGAGGCTGCTGGGGTGGCGCAACCGCGCCAAGCTCGCCAGTTTCACCGATGCATTGGCCTGGCTGCAGGCGCATCCCGGCCAGTATACGGGGCCGGAAGCACTCCTCGCTGTGCGCAACAACGAGAGATGCAAGTACGGCGTCGGTCTCAATCTCGAGCAGGAGATCGGCGACAGCACAGGGTTCTTCCTGCGCGCCATGCAGGCCGACGGACGCACGGAGACCCATGCGTTCACCGAGGTCGATGCTTCCTTCTCCAGCGGCGTGCTGATCAAGGGGGGAGCTGGGGCGCGGTG
>JBBIIJ010000047.1:0-17583 GCA_037446535.1 Sideroxydans sp.
CTCGGCGCAATAGGCCAGCGGGCGAATAACGATGTGGTCGCCCTTGTCGGTAACCAGCTTGGGCGGCATCGCCTTGAGCTTGCCGCCGAAGAACATGTTGAGGAACAGCGTCTCCACCATGTCGTCGCGGTGGTGCCCCAGCGCGATCTTGTTCGCGCCCAGCTCGCCCGCCACCTTGTAGATGATGCCGCGGCGCAGGCGCGAGCACAGCGAGCAGGTGGTCTTGCCCTCGGGGATCTTGGCCTTGACGATGGAGTAGGTGTCTTGCGTCTCGATGTGGTACTCCACCCCTATGCCCTTCAGGTAGTTGGGCAGCACGTCAGCCGGGAAGCCCGGCTGCTTCTGGTCCAGGTTCATCGCCACGATCTTGAAATCGATGGGCGCGCGCTTCTGCAGCGTGCGCAGGATATCGAGCAGCGTGTAGGAATCCTTGCCGCCGGAGAGGCACACCATCACGGTGTCGCCTTCCTCGATCATGTTGAAGTCGGCGATGGCCTTACCCACCATGTGTTCCAGCCTGCCCTTCAGGCGGTTGAAGTTGGTGGAGTGGTGCTCGAAATGGATGGGCTGAATGTTGTCGGTCATGGTTCGTTCAAAGCAAAGATGATTCGTTCACGAAAAACACGAAAGGCACCAAAATGAAGCGATTTGTGTTCGTGATTTTCGTGTCTTTCGTGGACTGACTGGTTTAAAGGTTGATGCTGCGTCCGCCGTCCACGGCAATAACCTGCCCGGTGATGTAGGGCGCGTCGGCGATCAGGAAGCGTACGGTCCGGGCGATGTCGTCCGGGTCGCCTGCGCGTTTGAGCAGGGTGTGCGCGACGATGCGACGGCGTTGTTCCTCGTCCTGCCAGGCCGCGTTCTCCGGCCACAGGATGGCTCCGGGAGCGATGCCGTTCACGCGCACCTGGGGCGCCATCTCCTGCGCGAGGGCGCGCGTGAGCCCTGCAAGTCCGGACTTGGCCACGTTGTACAGCAGATGGCCGTGCATGGGGAAATCGGCATGGATGTCGACGATGTTGACGACACTGCCGTGACGGTGGCGCAGCTCCTGTGCCGCGGCTTGCGCCAGGAACAGCGGTGCTTTCAGGTTGGAGCCCAAGAGGTCGCTCCATTGCCGCTCGTCCACCGCCTCCAGCGGCGTGGGGTAGAAACTCGACGCGCTGTTGACCAGCGCATCCAGCTGGCCGAAAGCGCGCAGCGTCTCATCCACTACCCGCGGCAAGGCCGTCATGTCCAGCAGGTCGGCCTGTATGGTGCACGCTGAGTTTTCGCGCACCTCGTTCAGCTCGCCACACAAGGCCCGTGCCTCCTGCGTGGACGCACGGTAATGGATGGCGACGTTCGCGCCTGCCGCATGCAGACGGCGGCAGATAGCCGCGCCTACGCGCTTCGCACCGCCTGTCACCAGCACCGTTTTGCCTTGCATCGCATTCCCCACTAAACTCGCGTCCTTCGAATTATACCCGACCATGTCCGCCCACCTCCCCGCCCCCAGTGTAGAAGCGCTCGCTCACAGCGCCAGATTGTGCGAACTCATCCGCCAGGACATCGCAGCCCAGGGCGGCTGGATACCCTTCTCGCGCTTCATGGAGCTGGCCTTGTACGCGCCGGGACTGGGCTATTACACGGCGGGTGCACGCAAGTTCGGCGAGGCAGGCGACTTCGTCACCGCGCCTGAGCTCTCCGCGCTGTTCGGCCGCACGCTAGCCCGCCAGCTGGTCGAGGTGATGCACGCGAGTGCGCCGCACATCCTCGAACTCGGCGCAGGCAGCGGCAAACTGGCGCTGGACGTCCTGGGCGAGCTGGAGAAACTGGGAGCGTTGCCGGAGAGCTACTCCATCCTCGAGGTCAGCGCAGACCTGCGCGAGCGCCAGCAGGCGTTGCTGCGCGAGAAGCTGCCGCAGCTGTTCGAGCGCGTGCGCTGGCTGGATGCCCTGCCAGAGAAATTCAGCGGCGCGATCATGGGCAACGAGGTGCTGGATGCGCTGCCGGTGCACCTGGTGGCATGGACCGAAGAAGGGATACACGAGCGCGGTGTCACCAGCGAGGGGGACCGCTTCGCCTGGCAGGACAGGCCGCTGGAGAACCCAGAGCTGCTGGCCATCGCGCAGAACATCCATGCGCCCACCGGCTACCTGAGCGAGATCTCGCCCGCTACGCGCGGACTCATGGCCAGCCTGGCGGAACGGCTGGAGAAAGGCGCTCTACTCTTCATCGACTACGGCTTCGGCGCGCGCGAGTACTACCATCCGCAGCGCAGCAAGGGCACGCTGATGTGCCACTACCGCCACCACTCGCACGACGACCCGTTCTACCTGCCAGGCCTGCAGGACATCACCGCGCACGTGGATTTCACTGCGGTCGCCGAGGCAGCCATAGACCACGGCGCTCACTTCCTGGGCTACACCTCGCAGGCCTACTTCCTGCTCAACAACGGCGTGACGGATTACCTGGGCGAAGTCTCGCCGGACGATGTGAAGGCCTACGCGCCGCTTTCCGCGCAACTGCAGAAACTCACCAGCCCCGCGGAGATGGGCGAGCTGTTCAAGGTGATCGCGCTGGGCAAGGGCATCGACCATCCGCCCGCGGGGTTCTCGCGCGGCGACCTGTCGCGCTTGTTGTAGCACTATCCGATTCCCGCTCAGAACATGCCGCACATCCACAATTTCTCCCGGGTGGTAGTTCCAAGCCACCGAGGGCTAAGAATCCGCAATTCGCAGCGGTACCATGATCACAGGGGAAATCGATTGCAGTGCTCCCCTCTATACTCCTTCAGTTACCACTGAAGTAAATGCCCGTAATTGGCGAATCCTCAGAAGAAACGCCGTCTGGAATTCTTACCCATCCGAGTAATCCAAATGGCGTTTTCACCAAATAGTGCTCGCCCTCATTTAGCAGGACCGTGATTGTTGAGTCCTTAGGCAAGGACGCAACGACCTGTCTGTAATCCTGTGCAGAAAATATGTTAATGGTTGCACTCGTTGTTGTGGTCAACCCAACATACTTGAACGGTTGCCTGACGACGACAAATGTTCCATCACGCCACTCATATTTATCCTTGGCGCTGAACATATTGTTGTTATGCCCCTCAACGTAGATGTTCCCGTTTCCAGGAAAGGCAAACTGCAAGCCCGGTATCCTAGTGATTTCTTTGAGTTGGTCGCCCACCTCTTGAAAAAACGTGCAACCCGAATTCCAATCCACCGGTCCCGAATCGCAGTCAATAGTGAAGTAGCCCTTCCCCGCCCCAAGGAGCTGCGTCCGAAGAGGGCGCGAAATAGATATCCCGCTTTGCTCGTATACATCAGCGTCAGGAAGTTTAACGTTCAACAACTCGCTTTTCTTAGGATCGTAGTAAAGCATCACCCCTACATTCTCCACGTGAAGCAATTTTAGGTTGGAGAATGCGCCTATTCCTTCTGGATTAGACATTTTCAATTCGTCTGCGGAAACATCCGCGTACAGAAATGAAAACAACATTAACAACAATGGCCCGAATTTTGACATTGCAAGCTACTCCATTTAGTTGCCGCCGAATTAAAGACAAGCGTCCCTGCATCGTATTTTCCACTAAGAGCGCGCAGCTGATTAACTGTACCGACCATGCCCACTGAACTGCCGCCCCCTCATCCAAAGCACTTGCCCACAACCCGAAAGAACGCATGGATAAAGATGGGCGAGCTGTTCAAGGTGATTGCGCTGGGCAAGGGCATCGACCATCCGCCCGCGGGTTCTCGCGCGGCGACCTGTCGCGCCTGCTATAGCAGCTCCGCCACACGCTTGCGCAGCAGCGGCAACACCTCTTCCGCGAACCACGGGTTGCGCTTCAACCAGTTCTGGTTGTGCCAGCTGGGATGCGGCAAGGGCAGGAACTCCGGCAGGTAATCGCGATAGTTCCGCACAGTCTCGGTCAGCGTCTTCTGCGCGCGACCGCCAAGGTAATACGCCTGCGCATACCCGCCGACCAGGAGCGTGAGCTGCACATCGGGCAGCGCTGCGCGCAGGCGCGGATGCCACAGCGGTGCACACTCCGCGCACGGCGGCAGATCGCCGCTCTTGCCCGTGCCCGGATAGCACAGCCCGGTGGCGATGAGCGCGATGCGGCGCTCGTCGTAGAAGGTGTCGCGCGACACCCCCATCCACTCTCGCAGACGGTCGCCTGACGGGTCGTTCCACGGCAGGCCGGTCTCGTACACACGCCGCCCCGGTGCCTGCCCCACGATCATGATCTTCGCTGTCGCACCTGCTCGCAGGATGGGTTTGGGCGGGAACAGCAGATGCTCGGCGCACACCTCGCAGGCGCGCACCTCGCGCAGCAGGCTAGCCAGCGATTCTCGCCGCGATGGCATTTTCTACGGCCACGATGCGCGCCTCGCGCACCTTGTCGGCTATGAGGTTCTTATCGGGGCAGGCGCGTGCGATGTCGCCGGCGTTCACGGCCTGCGCCGCCTGCGCGCACGCCAGCAGGTAGGCCGATTGCGGATAGGCGTCGTTCTCGTGCCCCAGGCGTCCGTGGGCATCGCATTCGCACACCTGAAGGATCTGCGCGAAGCGCTGCGGCTTGCGCCACAGGTCGCAGCTGTCGAAGAGCTTCACGATGGTGTCGGGGCGCAGCTCGCGAGCGCGATGCACGGTGCCGTGGTGGCGCGCCACGAGCAACCCGAGATCACGGCAGTCGACCGGCACGCGCAACCGCTCGCTCATCGCCTTGAGCAGGTCCACGCTGCGCATCTCGTGGCCTATGTGGCGCGGCAGGGTGTCCTCGGGCGTGGCGGCCTTGCCGAGGTCGTGCGTGAGCGCGGCGAAGCGCACTTCCAGCGCGTGGCCTGCCAGCGCCGCGGCATCCGCCACCATCATCGTGTGGACGCCGCAGTCGATCTCGGGATGGTAGTGCGCGGGCTGCGGCACGCCGAAGAGCGCGTCCACCTCGGGCAGTATCTTCCTGAGTGCGCCGCATTCACGCAGCGTGGTGAAGAAGCGCGAAGGGTGCTTTTCCATCAGACCGCGCGCCAGCTCCTGCCACACGCGTTCGGCCACCAGTGCGTCCACTTCGCCCTGTTCCACCATCCGGCGCATCAGGAGCAGCGTCTCCGGCGCGAACGTGAAGCCGAACCGTGCTGCGAAGCGCGCGCCACGCAGGATGCGCACCGGGTCTTCGGCGAAGGCCGCGCTCACATGGCGCAGCACCCCCGCCTTGAGATCGGCCTGGCCGTTGTAGGGATCGATGAGGCCGCCGTCAGGGTCCTCGGCGATGGCGTTGATGGTGAAATCGCGGCGCAGCAGGTCCTGTTCCAGCGTGACCTCCGGTGCCGCGTACACGGTGAAGCCCTTGTAGCCCAGCGCCACCTTGCGCTCGGTGCGCGCCAGGGCGTATTCCTCGTGCGTCTCCGGATGCAGGAACACCGGGAAGTCGGCGCCCACGGGTTTGAAGCCGCGGGCGACCATGTCCTCGGGCGTGCTGCCCACCACCACCCAGTCGTGGTCTTGCACGGGCAGGCCGAGCAGGCGGTCGCGCACGGCGCCGCCGACGCGATAGACCCTGAGCCCCTCACATCTCATCGGGCTCGGCCTCGTCGTCTTTCGCGTTCCTGCCCTCTATCACCCCCAGTCGCTTCTTGAGCGACTCGGCAGGCGCACCGAACAGCTTCGCGTAATAGATGGTGTTGCTCATCACCTTCTTCACATAGTCGCGCGTCTCGTCGAAGGGGATGGTCTCGGCATAGATCGCGCCTTCCAGTGGCCCGTCGCCGCGCCACTTGCGCGCGCGTGCGGGGCCTGCGTTATAGGCTGCGGAGGCCATCACCGGGTTGTCGTCGAACATGCTGTACACGTTCTTCATGTAGAACGTGCCCAGGCGCAGGTTCACGTCCAGCTGGTGGATGAGGCCCTTGCGGTAGCCCTTGAGGCCGATGCGCCGTGCCGCCCAGCGCGCAGTCTCGGGCATGATCTGCATGAGTCCTGCCGCGCCCACACCCGATTTGGCGTTCTGCGCGAAGCGGCTCTCCTGGCGCATCAGGCCGTACACCCAAGCCTCTTCCAGGTTGTGCTCGCGCAGGGGCGATTGCAACGCCTCGCGGTAAGGCGCGGGATAGCGCAGGTTGAAGTCGTGCAGCTCGACGGTACGGTTTGCCGCGTTGATGGAACGGTCGTACATCTGGTTACGGCTCGCCACCGCGGCGGCTACCAGGAGCTCGCGGTCGTTCATTCCGCGCATCGCCCAGTCCCATTCCTTGGCGGCCTCGGTGCGCAGGCCCAGGCGGTAGAGGATCAAGGTGCGCTGCACGTCGGTGCGCGCCTGCATCCCCGCCATCTCCACCTCGCTCGGCTGGAAGCTGACCGAGACCATGCCTGCCGCCGGTCCCGCCCCCAGCTCCTCGGCAGCCAGCTGGCCGTAGAAGTTGTACTCGCGGGAAAGGGGCACGAGCAGGACCTCGGCATCATCCCTGTGCCCCAGTTCCTTCAGCGCGCGCGCCTTCCAGTAACGCCAGGTGCCCTCGTTCTGCTGCTGCGGGCTCATGCTGTTGATGCTCGCCCAGACCTCGTGCCAGTTCTGGGCGCGCAGTGCGGCGCGCGCGCGCCACGCCAGCTGCTGGTCGTTGAGCGCGCTGTCCCCGGCTTCCGCGTACCATTCGAGCGCGCGCGGATCGTGAGCCCGTGCGGCGATGAACGCTAGCCTTGCGAAGAAACTTTGCCGCTCCTGTTCATTGAAATTGCCACCGACCTTCTCCCATTGGGCGTAGGCGATGTCCACCGATTGCCTGCCCAGCCTGTGCAAAGCGAACAGCGCGACCCTGCGTCGTCCCGCCTTCGCATCGGCGAACGGGGTCTTGGAAAGGTAGCGCTGGGGATTCTTTGCGGCGGCCTCCAACTCCTGAATGGGCAGCTTCTCCTCGTCGGGCAGATAACGGTTCAGCTTCTTCACCTGCGAGGTATTGCCTTCGTCCAATGCGAGCTGGATGCGCTGCAGCACATCCTCGGTGCTGATGATGTCACGCTTGATCGCCGTCTCATACAGGGCGGAGCAACTGTCAGGCTGCGCGGTGCCGGAAAGCCACAGATTGCGCGCTTCACGCAAGGCGCCTTCCTCATCCTTGCCACGCTGCCATTGCAGGGCATAGCAGGTCAGCTCGGTATCCGTATTGACGAGGTTAGGATATTCCTCGGCGAACTCGTCCCAGCGCTGCTTGGTCGCCAGATACTTGAGCCACTCACCACGAAGCTGGTCGATGACGGGCGAGTCCTCTTCCCGCTTCAGGAACGCCTCGATGGCGGCCGCGTTCTTGACGTCCCAATGGATGCGCAGCTTGTAATAGGTGATGTAGGGTTCCAGCGGGGAGTCCTGCAGCCGGGCGGCGAAGGTCGCCAGGCGCGCACTGTTCCCAGCCTGGAATGCGTCGCGCGCCGACAGGAAATCGCTGTCCTGGTCAGCCCAGGACAGCGACGGGATAAGCAGCAGAATAAACAGGGAAAACTTCATGGGAGCGCATCGGGATGAAACGCCCGAAGGATAACACAGCGCGCATGCCGGCACCCCGGCGAGCCGTTCCCACGATCCCCTGTGAACACGGCAAAGTACGCGGAAATGCTGGTAGCATGGGGCTGTTTTGAAAGACCGGAACGGTTGGTTTCCAGCCGAAATCAGAACTCCTCATTCTGGCGCTTGGCCGCCGACACCCACGGAGGTTACGTATGGATCAAGCCGATCACGAACCCTCTTCGCTCCCCTGGTTCAGGGACGAACTCAGGAAGAAGATGGCAGCCCTGGAACAGGAGATCGCAGCACATCGCCACACGCTCGACCTGCTGCGCCAGACCGAAACCGCGTACGGGCGCTTCGTCCCGCATCAGCTGCTGCGCCTGTTCAACGTGGAGAGCATACTGGACCTCGAACTCGGGGCGCAGACCGAGAAGAGCATGACCATCCTGTTCGCTGACATACGCGATTTCACCTTCGTGTCCGAATCGCTCACGCCGCAGCAGACGTTCTCCTTCATCAACTCCTACCTCGGGGAGATGGAGCCGGTCATCAACCGGCACGGCGGCATCATAGACAAGTACATAGGCGACGCCATCATGGCGCTGTTCCCTTCCGGCGCCGACCAGGGGGTGCAGAGCGCCATCGCCATGCTGAAACAGCTAAGGACGTACAACGAGGGCAGGCAGCGCGCCGGGTACCATCCCATCCGTATCGGCATAGGCATCAACACCGGCATCGTCATGCTGGGCACGGTGGGCGGTACACAGCGCATGGAAGGGACGGTGCTGAGCGACGCGGTGAACCTCTCCTCGCGCCTAGAGACCATCACCAAGACCTATCAGACACCGCTGCTGATCAGCGAACACACCCTGTATGCGCTGAATGACGAATCGAGATACTGCATACGCTACCTCGACCGCATACGCGTCAAGGGCAAGACCCAGCCGCAATCCGTCTACGAAGTTTTCGACAACGACGCCCCACAGACCCGCGCAGGCAAGCAGGCGACGCGCACCCGCTTCGAGGAAGCCGTCGCCTACTATCATTTAAAGGCGGTGGACAAGGCCATCCCCCTGCTGGAGGCGTGCCTGCGAGAAGTGCCCGAGGACACAGCCGCGCAGGTCTACCTGAAACGTTGCGTGGATTACCGGAGCGGCGGGCATTTCGAAGGGACCGGCGAGATCGGCAGCACGCTGGAATGGCGCGACGAATTCCTGGTGGGCGCAGAGGAGATCGACAACCAGCATCTCCAGCTGCTCGCCAACATCAACAAGCTGGCGAGCCTGATCGCCAGCGGCGACACCTCAGGCGTAGACGACACGCTCGCCTTCCTCGCGGACTACGTGCATTTCCATTTCGAGAGCGAAGAAAACATCATGCGCAGGCTGGATTACCCGCTCATGAACGAACACGTGCACGAGCACCAGAAACTCATCGAGAAGTTCCTGCGCCTGAAAGGCGAGATCACCAGTGGCACGCACGACCCGCTATATCTGGGCTTCCGGGTACAGCTCTTCCTGTTCGACTGGTTCGCCAACCACACGACCAAGACCGACCGCCACCTCGGGAGATTCATCCGAACGAATGCGGGTGAGCGCGCCGCGTGATCCTTATCGCTGCCGCGAGCCTCACCCCGCGGGCTGCACGAGCTTGGAGCGCACCAGTTCGATGTGGCTGCGCAGCTCGTACATGTGGCTGGCGAAAGCTACCGGCAGCCGCAGGTGGTTGACACTGTGCTCGATGGCGTCAAGCTCCTTGCGGAAGGTCGACATGTCTACGGGCTGCTCAGCGTTGCGTAGCCGCATCTCCAGGAAGCGCAACTCGCCGTAAAGCTTGTAGATGCGCGACTTGATGAACCAGGCGTAGACGGCGGGCGCGATACGGCTGAGTGGGATGGCCAGCGCCGCGAGCGGCAACAGGATGATGAGCACCCGGTTGACGAAGGTCGCCGCCCAGAACGGGAGATAACGATCCAGAAAAGGCGGACCGGACTCATAGAAATGCTTGGCTTGGCTGCTCGTCTCGAAATCAGTGTCCTTGTCGGAAGGGAATTCGCCCTCGCGCTGCAGCATGCCCGCCCCATGGTGCACACGCGAGATGGCTTTGAGCACGAGATATCCCAGTGCCGGATGCATGGACTCGCGCGCCACCAGCGTGACGGTCGGCGCAAGCAAGTGCACTTCGTGCGGCGGGACGTTGACCTCCAGGTTCAGCGCACCTTCGGGCAACACCAGATGATGGAGGAAGTTGAACTGGCGCGAATAGGCCTCCGCCTCATCGAGGTCGGCCAGTGTCACGTTGGGCGCCCCGGCCAGCTCCTGTATGAGCGGTGTGGTCGGCACGCCCAGGATGAACATCGCGTCCGCCTTGCCATGGTGCAACGCCTCCTCGGCCTCTTCGTCGCCTATCTCCAGCAGGCGGCTGTTCTGCTCCGTCACGCCGGCCGCACTCAGCAGCATCTGCGCCAGGATGTGCGTGCCGCTGTCAGTCCTGCCGATGGCGATGCGCTTGCCCTTCAGCGCGGAAAGATGCGACACGCGATGTGTTCCCTTGCAAAAGACCCACAGGGGCTCGTAATACAGACTGCCCAGCGACACCACGCCCACGCCCGATTCCGAACTCGCCACGCCGCCGGGAAGGAACGCCATGTCAGCGCCCCCTTCCTTCTTGCGCAATTCCTCCAGGCTCTGCAGGGGTCCGGCGGATTCGCGTATCTCCAGCGACACGCCCTCCTGCTTGAGCAACGCCGCGTACAGGCGGGCATAGGCCTCGAAGTTCCCATCCTGCCGGCTGACCGACACCACGACTGTCTTGGGTGGGGCCGGGTCTATCAGCCAGTAGCCGACAACCAGAACGAGCAGCAGCGCCACCAGATAGGGCAGCGCACTCTTGAACGCCTCCAGCGGCAAAGACACGCGCATGCCTTCCCGCTCTTCGCTATAGGATTTCTTGTCTGTACTCATGAGACTCAATCGACTTGTCGAGACATCCTCATCACCCTGGTCGCTCGCAGAATCGGAACTCCGGGGATGGGTAGAACTTGGGATGGTACCGATCCTCGGTACCGGAGTCGAATTCCTTTCTGCCGTTTTCACAACCCCTCTCCCTGTAAGTCACAGATCCAGACCCAACTGACCCGGCAGCGGCACGGGCATCGGCTCGCTCTCGTGCCGGCCTCGCCGCTTCATCCCTACACGCCTGCCTAACGCCACCTCGATCTGTTCACGAAACCGCTCACTCCCCAAAGGCAGCCCGCGAGTCGTCGAGGACCTGATCTGATCCAGTGCCTCGTCATCAAGATGCACACGGAACAGCGCCCGGTAGGCCGCTCGACGATCATCGTCGGCCATGCCCAACCTGGTATAAAGCATGTGATCGGTGATAAGTTCGTTGGCTTGCCCCAATCCATGCCAGCGGTAGCTCGACCAGCGGTATTCGCTCGGGTCGTTCGCCATGTCGGCTCGAACCGGGTTGAGTTCGATATACCGGTAACAGGTCAGCAGATATTCCTCCGCCTGTATCAGGCTCGATTTGAACCGCCCTTCCCACACGCTGCCGCTGCGCTGGTAGATGCGGTTCACGTACTGGGCATAACGCCGGTTCAGCGATTGCATCAGGCGCGAGATGCTGTCGGGGCGTTTCGGCGTCATCAGCAGGTGCACATGGTTGGTCATCAGGGCGTAGGCGTGTATGTCACACTCGTATTTCTTCACGCCTTCCTTGAGCCAGTGCAGATAGAAGAGATAATCCTCATCTGCAAAGAAGCATGCTTCGCGATTGTGCCCGCGTTGAACAACGTGCTGCGGATACCCCGACAGGTTGATGCGCGGACGACGCGGCATTTCTATCACCTCAGTTCAGGCTGCTATAAACAATTCGACTCCGGTACCTTTGGTTTTAATGCCACATAAGGCTTGTTGTTCTTGAGATTAATGCCGATGCCAATAGTGGGGTTGTGCTCTCCTGCCTTGAGGTCGTCGTAGACTACAGAAACAGGTTGTTCAATATTCCCCAACATGGTTGCCATTGCATTGCCCAGATCGGCTATCGGATTCGTAATCATGGTTCAGTTCTTCCTGTTTGATTGTTCGTGTCGGAAATTTCAACTGCCCTGCCTATCGGTAATATTTCTCAAATTCGTTCCAGCGGTATTCGCAGATTTGTTTGGTCACACCATTCTTGCGCTGAAATACACCCAAGATGTCGTCTAGATCATTTTTTTGACGGTGTTTTCCATCACCAGCATTACTTCTACGCTTCCCCTCAAAATCACCCCATGCGTTAAAAAAAGTATCGAGATAGTACTGACCTTGAAAAGCAAAAATGCCCATCTCCCAGCCAAGAGGGCGGAACCCATCTGCCATAACTTTTTTACCTTGGAAAATAATCGGATACCCTCCAACCGGATGGCCGAAGAGTTCTCGTGTTCGCCCGTCATTCAGCTTCATCTGCTGCCAATCAATCGAATATATGAGAGTCTGGTAAGACTGTACTGAATCGGCCCATCCTGCGCGCCGCCCACATGGCCCACCACCTACAACATCGCCATGCCACACGATTACGTCGGCATCCGGCTTTCCATCGTTATCAATGTCCACTGGCGGATCGTAGCGCCATACCTTCAGTCCACCCGAATCCATGCTCTGTTTTGCTCTTTCAGTTGGTTTTGGATCACTCGGTTTCACGTTGCCGCGATCACTATGCCCGGTAGTAGAAAAGTTAAATGTTTCTCCATACAAAGCCGCAATCTGCTCAGCAGACAACGGAACGCGGTTTAATTTTGTGAAACCTTCCACACTGTCATTTTCCGGGCGTCCACATGTCGGAAGTTTTTCGTAGTAATCCCATTCAGTCATGTTCAATCGCTTGAGATATGCCTCACATACCGGCACGCCTTTACCCTTCAGCAGTGAAAATGCGGGCATCTCACTTTCCGGCTTACTCGATGCAGATAGCTCCTGAATGCGTGCTTGATAGGCTGCACTCAAGCAATCCATATCCCGACAAGTATTCCGCTCTTTCATCCACTGCTTCTGCGCCAGCTTGATTAGTTCTGCCCTCGATTGGTCTTGCAGCGCAACCTTGTAGCTCCGAGCCAACTCCTCATCCAGCTTCGAGATTTCCGGGTCGTCGCAGATCATGTGCTCAACTTTGGAGGTTGCCTTTGCACAATCGAAGCTCGCCGCCTGCACTGGTAACGTGACCAACAGACCGCCCAGCAGGAGTGCCCCCGTCCATGCAATTCGTCTAAAGCATCCGCTCATACTGTCTCCTCCGTTATCCAGTGCGCTTCAGGAATACCCTGCTTAAACTTGCGCCGCATCCATCTACCTGCCGCCCGCATTCTCCAACTCTTCCACCCGCTTCGCGAGCTTCTGTATCTGAGCCTGCTGTTTGGCATAGGTGCTGGTAAGTTGTTTGGCGGTGTCGGCCAGTGTCTTGATGGCGATGGTGAGTTCGTCTTTCTTTGAATTGACCTGGTCGATGCGCATCATGACAAGTTGCGCGACGTCCTTGGGGTCGGAGATGACGCGGGGTTGGGGCTTGCCGTTGACTTTGGTTTGTTTGTCTTTGCGTGGGGTGGTGCTGGTAGCTTCGGTCATGTCGTTTCCTCTAGTGGTCTGTCGGTTATGCCTTGATCGTAGTCGTCTTCATTTGCCCGATGCTGCAGCATGTTGTTGCGGCATCAGCACGTACGGCTATTTGAATCACTGTAATCACCTCTCCCTCCCCGCCTCCTGAAACGCCCCCATCACCGGCGACAGCAGGTATTCGAGGATTGTTCTTGTGCCGAGGTGTATCTCGGCAGTGACCTGCATGCCCGGCGTCAGGGCATGGCGCACACCCTCGGCGATGAGTTCCTGCGCATTGAGGTCCACCAGGGCACGGTAGGCGAAGGGCATGTTGCTCCCGGGTCTGCTGCTGGTTTGCGGGGCCTGGGCTGCGCCTTGCTGGGTGTTGTCGGTGGCATCAGCCGAGAGGTGCGCGACCTTGCCGTCGACCATGCCGTATTTCTGGAATTGGTATGAGGCGAACTTGATCTTAGTTGTGGCGCCTTGATGGATGAAGCCGACGTCTTCGTTGGATACCCACACTTCGGCCCTGAGCACTTCGTCCTTGGGCACGAGGGTCATCAGGATGGTGCCGGGGCTGATGACGGTGCCCAGGGTGTGGGTGGCCAGGTCCTTGATGATGCCGTCCTGCGGGGCCTTGAGTTCGTGCAGTTCGTGGCGGTATTGCTGCTTGGTGTATTCGGCCTGGGTCTTGTCTAGCTTGTCGCTGATGTCGGCGCGTTCGGCCTGCAGTCTTTGGCGATAGTCGGCGGTGATCTGTTGCAGTTTGCGGGTGGAGAGTGCGAGGGTGGCTTGGGCGCTGGCGATGAGGTGGTTCTGGGTCTTGAGGTCTTGTTCCTTCTCGGTGCGTTCACGCGCCTTGTCGTCCGCGGCCAGGCGGCTGACGTAGCCTTCCTTGGCGAGATCGGCATAGGCTTGGGCTTGTTCGCGGTAGTGCGGCAGGGTCTCGATGAGTTTGGTGCGGGCTTGCCCTGCTGCGGCCAGGTCGCTCTCGGCCTTGTCGTGGGTGCTGCGCTCTTCGGCCAGCGCGGTCTGGTAGGCGGTGCGGTTGGCGAGATACTGGGCCAGCACTTCGTTGTAGAGGTCTTCCGGGTCTTCCGTTTCGCGCTTGAATCCGTCCAGGTCGTTCAGTTCGGCGTCGATGCGGCGCAGGGTGATCTGCTTGCCTAGGTAGTCGGCGTTGATGGCTTTGCCGTCGGCATCGGACAGGGTGGGATCGAGGCGCATCAGGACCTGGCCAGCTTTGACGTGTTCGCCTTCGCTCACCAGGATGTCGCGGATGAGGCCCTGCTCGAAGGGCTGCACGATCTTGACGTAGGTCTGCGGGATGAGTTTGCCTTCGGCGGTGGCGACGATATCGAGCTTGCCGAAGGCGGACCAGAGGATGAGCAGGAACAACAGGGTCAACAACACCCACAGCATGGCACGCGCAAAGGGCGTGGGCGGTTGGGCCTGGATGCGCAACAGGCTGGGACTGAAATCCTGCGGATCGACACCGACAATACGAGCTTTACGCACTACTTACTCCACGACCTCTTCGGCCGTTCCCCTGATAAGTTCTATTTATTGTCTATCTGCATTGTGCGGCGCCTGCCTCTTAGGAAAGCGACGGGCAGTGGGTACGTAACTTAACGGAATTCTCACGCAGGAACAATCCGGCCGATGGTCTATATCCGGCCTATATATACCCAGGCAATTCTCGTGGAAGCCTTATGGAATAAGGCCTGCAGAGGATATAGATGCCGGCTTAATTCCTGAGGAAGTTGATAAGGAACTCGATGATGATGGAGTCCCTTTGCGAGGAATCGGGCTACGCCGCTTGGGCCGCTGCGGCGGTCGCCCCAGCTTCTTGCTTGCCGAAGTTGATCACTTCGTCCACCTGCAATGCTTTGGGCAGCTGGTGGGTGATGAAGAGCATGGTGACTTTGCCTTTGAGCTTGTTGATGGTGGTGGCGAAATGTTCAGCGGTCTGCATGTCGAGGTTGCTCACGGCTTCGTCGAAGATGAGCACACGCGGACGCTTGAGCAAGGCACGAGCGATGGCGATGCGCTGGCGTTGGCCGCCGGAAAGGCCGACGCCGTTCTCGCCCACCGGGGTCTGGTAGCCCTGCGGCAGTTGTTCGATGACGCTGTGGATCTCGGCCATCTTGCAGGCGTGCACGATCTCTTCGAATCCGGCATGCGGATTGGCAAGCGCGAGTTATCGACGATGGTATCGGCGCCATCGCCCAGGTTGTAGACATAGACATCACTTCCGCTGCCGCCGGACAACACGTCATTGCCGCCGTTACCTTGGAAAACATCGGTGAAGAACGAACCGATCAAAGCCCCCGAATCATTTGTCCCGGTAACTGCAAGCGGACGCAGCGCAAAGAATTCGCTGTCCCAGTACGTGCTGCCATCCGCGAATTGAAGCTGGCGCACCACACCCGTGCGGCCAATATTGAGGCTGTCTCCATTGCCCAGATCGAGGATCATGTCTCCTGTCGCCTGATCCACCCTGGGCGTGATCATCTCCGGCGTGATTCCCGGTCCGAAGCGAACCACGTTCAGATCGACCACTAGTTGGCCATCGGGCTTTGCCCATATGAAGACGTCATCGATTACATCCGCCCCATCCCCGAGGTTATAAACGTAGACATCACTGCCGGTGTTCCCTATAAGGCGGTCGTTCCCGGCCTTTCCTTCGAGGATGTCGTTGAGCGGAGTACCAACCAGATTCTCCGGCGAATCCGAGCCGAGGAAATGAATGGGGTTCAGCGTGAGGAAATCCGAAATCGACAGGGAAGAACCGTCCGCAAATTCGAGTTGCCCGATCGCAATCGAATTCACATTCCCGATGTTGACGCTATCGCCGTTGCCCAGGTCGAGCGTGACAGTGCGGCTGACATTGTCATAGCGTGGTGCAAGCATGTCCTGCGTGATGCCCGGACCAAAGCGCAGCGTATTGTTGTCGTTCACCACCTCGCCCGAAGGCGTCAGCCATCGCGCGCTGTCGACTATGGAGTCTGTCCCGTCCCCCACGTTGTACACATACACGTCATTGCCGATCCGACCCTGCATGACATCCGTGCCGCCCCTCCCGTGGAAGATATCGGCCTCATTCGTGCCGACAATCATCTCCGACGCATCGGTGCCAAGAATCTCTACCGGATGCCGCGCAAAGAATTCCGAGATCGACAGGGTAGAACCATCTGCAAATTCGAGCTGGCTGATCGCCCCGTGGTCCACATTCCCGATATTGACGCTATCGCCGTTACCCAGATCGAGGGTGACGGTACGGCTGACATTGTCATAGCGTGGTGCAAGCATGTCCTGCGTGATGCCCGGACCGAAGCGCAGCGTATTGCTGTCACTCACTACCTCGCCTGAAGGCATCTGCCATCGTGCGCTGTCGACTATGGAGTCGGCCCCGTCCCCCAGGTTGTAGACATATACGTCGTTGCCTATGCCGCCTGCCAACACGTCGTTTCCTGCGCCACCGGTCAAGGTGTCGGCCAGGTTGGTGCCTGCTATTTCATCGTTGCCCGAACTCCCGTTCAAATGGAATCCGAGCGTATCGATCAGTTCCTGGGCGGAATAGCTTGTTCCGTCGGCAAACTCGAAGCGCTGTATTGAACTGGAATTGGCGGCGTCGTTCGGATTGAAATTGTCGATATGGATCACATCGCCGTTGCCAAGATCGAGCTTGAGGGAACCAAGCCCCAGCACGATGTTCGTTACGCTGATGCCGTCGCCGAAACGCAAGGTGTTGATCTGGCCGTTATCGTTGCTGTCCACGATATGGTCAACGCCGTCCCCCACGTTGTAGACGTAGGTGTCGTTGCCGGCCCCGCCGATCAGGGTATCGTTACCCGTACCGCCGATCAGATAGTTGTTACCCTGCAGCACTTGCAGCGTGTCATCCCCTGCACCGCCGTCCAGTGAGTTGCCAACGCCGAAGGCGAGCAACGTGTCATTCCCATCTCCACCGTTCAGGGTGCCGAGTCCGCCATTGCTTTGGAGCACATCGTCGCCCGCGCCACCATATAGCGAATTGAGGATTCCCCCCGCGACCAACACATCATTGCCGTCTTCGCCATCGAGATAATTGCTCCCGTCGGAAGCTGAAAGGGTATCGTCTCCACCGCCGCCAAACAGAGTGTTCGCGCCCCCCTGGTCGGCGATGAGAATGTCCGCCCCATCACCGCCGTCCAGGTAGTTGTTGCCGCCGGCTGCCGAAAGCTGGTCGGTGCCCGAGCCAGCGAAAAGTTCGTTGTTGCCACCGTTGGCATACAGGATGTTGTTTCCTTCGCCGCCATCGAGGTAGTTGCCGCCCGTGCCGTTGGCGGCCAACGTATCGTTGCCGTCGCCCCCGTCCAGATAATTGTTGCCGCCGCCGTTGGCGCCGAGTTGGTCGTCACCGGCACCGCCAATAAGCGTGCTGTTGCTGCCCGCGCTCACCAGGATGTCGTTGCCATCTTCCCCATCCAGATAGTTCTCTCCAGCGCCGCCATTGAGCTGGTCATCACCTGCCCCGCCGAACAGGGT
>JBBIIJ010000048.1:0-17296 GCA_037446535.1 Sideroxydans sp.
TCCTGCGCCAGCCAGCGGGCCTCGGGTGGCTGCATGAACGGCCAGCGGGGGAGCTGTATGGGTGCCTGCGGCGGCACGTCGGGGTCGGTCTTGAGGCTGAACAGCGGGAGGTTGACCATGCTGCCGACCAGCGTGCACAGCAGGAGCAGGTAGGCCGAGTCTTCCGAGAGCCCCAGCTTGTCGAAGGCCACGGTGACCAGCCCGATCTGCACGAAGACGATCAGGAAGGTCAGGGCCAGGATGAACAGCAGCAGGCGCAGGGGAGAGAAGGGCATGGGGACTATGTCCTGAAGCAGTTCATTCGTAACGCAGGAAATCCTCGGCGGTGGCGTCGGGTCCGTAGCGTTCGATCAGGCTCTCGGTCTCGGTCATCAGCGCGTCGGCCTCGTCGTCTTCCAGCACGCCATCGCCCACCAGGCGGCTGCTTAGCCCATCTACCAGCGCGTCCCTGAGCTGCGAGAGCGTGAGCGGGTTCTCGCGGTTCTCGTCGTCCATGGCGGTCTCGATGGCGCGCGACAGTGCTTCGCTGGCGTAGACGTGGACGAAATCGATGGCCACCGCCGATTCACCGAACTGCTCTATGAGCCCGTCAAGTTCGTCGATGATGGATTCGTCGACGTCGAAATGGTGCAGCTCTTCCGCTTCGTCGAGCTGGGTGGGCAGCTCGTTGGCGATGAAGGAACGGATCGCGGACAGCGTGATGGGCTCGTCCGTGTCCAGCTGGTCTATGATGGTCTCGATGAGACTGGACAGCTCCGGGCTCACGCGACTGGCGATGTCTATGGGGTTGCGTATCATGGCTTATCCTCCTGTTCGACGATGGTGGTCATTCATTCGCTGGTACTTCATCTCCCCCGGGCGCGCTCGGCCTCGTCGAGGTCTACCCGGCGGGCGAGCTCCTGCAGTGCGGGCGCAATCTGTACCGGATATTCGTAAGGTTCATGCAGCTGGCGCAGCGGTTCCGGCAGGCGCTGCAGGCTTGTTGCCGCATGGGCGCGGGCATCGGACAGCGACGGCAGGGGCAGGCGTCGGCCCGCACGCATAACTGGCACGAGCAGCGGTTCGCCTTCCTGACGGTCGCTCTCCACGCTGATGACGTCACCCGCCATGCGCCCTTCCTTGTCATAACGGCGCCACACCTGCTTGCGGCCGGGCCAGGTGGCCTTGCCGACCGAACGCTTGCGTCGTGGCAAGCCCGCGTATTCCTCCAGCTTGTAGGCGCAGTCCAGGAACGCCACGTCGGCCGAGGTGTCGAGGCGGGTGCCTATGCCGAAGCCGTCTATGGGCGCACCCTGTGCGAGCAGGTCGCGCAGCCTGTATTCGTCCAGGTCGCCGCTGGCGAAGATGGTGGTGGAATGCAGCCCGCCGTCGTCCAGGACGCGCCGCACGCGGTGCGCCAGTTCGTTAAGGTCGCCGCTGTCCAGGCGCACGCCCTTGATGACGAGGCCCTCGATCGCCAGCTCCCGTCCCAGCGCCACGACCTTGTGCGCGGCCGCTTCGGTGTCGTAGGTGTCTATCAGCAGCACCACGTTGTTCGGCTGGGCGTGGGCGAAGTTGGTGAAGGAATCCGACTCGCTGTCGTGGGCCTGCACGAAGGAGTGCGCCATGGTGCCGAACATGGGGATGCCGAAACGCTGGCACGCGAGCACCGTGGCTGTGCCTGAGAAGCCGGCGAGCCAGGCGGCGCGCGCCGCGAGCAGCCCGGCCTCCGCGCCGTGCGCGCGGCGCAGGCCGAAGTCGACCAGCAGCTTGCCGGGCGCGGTGAGCACGGAGCGCGCCGCCTTGGAGGCGATCAGCGTCTGGAAATGCAGGAGGTTGATGAGCCGCGTCTCTATCAGCTGGGCCTGCGGCAGCGGGGCCACGACCCGCAGCAAGGGCTCGTTGGGGAAGAACACCGTGCCTTCCGGCATCGCCTGCACGTCGCCTTCGAAGCGCCACCCGGCGAGCCATTCGAGGAAGCCGTTCGAGAAGCGGCCGGTGGAGCCCAGCCAATCCAGCTCCTCCTCCGTGAAGTGCGCCTCTTCCAGATAATCCAGCACCTGTTCCAAACCGGCCGCTATGAGGAAGCCCCGCCCAGGCCGCAGCTTGCGCACGAAGAACTCGAATGCCGCTGTCTCGTTCATGCCATGCTCGAAATAGCCCTGCAGCATGGTGAGCTGGTAGAGATCGGTGAGCAGCAGCGAGTTCTCGTTGTTCATGGCATGAGGTCCGCCGAGAGTGCGAACCAGGCTCCGGCTTTGCGCATCTCGGCCAGCGCCTTTTCTCCGTCGCCCGGTGTCGCTTCCACGGCGCGCACTGCGTCGACGAGCAGCACCACGTCATAGCCCAGCGCACGCGCGTCCTTCACCGACTGGAGCACACAGTAATCCGTGGCCAGTCCGCCCACGAACAGGCGCTTCACATTGACCGCCTTCAGGCACAGGCCGAGGTCGGTGTCGCCGAAGGCCGAATAGGCGTCTTTCTCCGGAGTGTCCGCTTTGGAGATGATGACCGCGTCAGCGGGCAGATCTAGGTTGCCCGCGAATTCCGCACCGTAGGAGTCGGCGACGCAATGCGGAGGCCAGGGGCCGCCCTGGGCCTTGAACGAGCAATGGTCGGGAGGATGCCAGTCACGCGAGGCGTAGATGGGCAGTTCCTTCTTGGAGAACAGGGCCAGGCAGCGATTGAGCACAGGCAACACCTCGTCGCTGTGCGGGACGGCGAGGCTGCCGCCCGGGAGGAAGTCGTTCTGCACATCGACGACGAGCAGCGCGTCGCCAGCACCAGGTATCAATCTGTTCATGAGGTCACCCTTTCACACAGACTAACGGAGCTGTAGAAAAAGTCTAATCATTCGCGCATCGTGCCGTGAACCAAACCAAATATCAAGGTCGAATGGTCGGTTGAATTTCGGAGCCGGACATGGCGCGTTACAAACACATCGACACCAGCCCGCGCTTTCTCGCGGTGGACCTGCAACGGCAGCTTCTGCCCGGCACATTCGAATATGCACTGAATCATCTGCTCGATCACGAAATCGACCTGTCCGGCTTCGATGCCAGGTTCTGCAATGACGAGACCGGAGCGGCAGCCTACCTGCCCGCCTCTGCGACCGTCAAGGATTGATCGGCCGCGAGATGTTCGCCATCGACGGCGTCAAACTGCCGAGCAACGCATCGAAAGCGAAGAGCGGCACCCGGGCCGACTTCGAACGTCAGGCAGGCAAACTCGAAGAAGCCGCCAAGACCATGCTGACGCGCCATCGCGAGCAGGACAAACAGGCTATCGAGCCCGACCTGCAAGCCAGGGAAGCGCAACGCATCGAGCGCCTGCAGCGAGATGCCGAACAACTACGCCGCTGGCTCGCCGACCATCCGGCAGATCGCAAAGGCAGCAAGGGCACCATTCGCAAGAGCAATCGCACCGACAACGAATCGGCCAAGATGGCGACATCCAAAGGCGTCATCCAGGGCTACACCGGCGTGGCCGCCGTCGATGCCAAACACCAGATCATCGTCGAAGCGCAGGCGCACGGTACCGGCAGCGAACAGGAACCGCTGGTGCCGGTGGTCAAGGCCATGGAACCCACGCTGGCGGACGATACGCTCATTACCGCCGATGCCGGCTATCACAGCGAGGCCAACCTCAAACTACTCGCTTTAATGAAAGTGGACGCACTGATCGCCGACAACAATATGAGGCAAAGCGACGAACGCTTTGCCGGGCAGGACAAATACAAGGTACTGCCCGACCCGCTTTACGACAAAGGCGGCAAGCCCAAACAAGCCGCGCGCTACCAGCCGAAGGATTTCGACTACGACGAAACGGCGGGAACCTGTGTGTGCCCGGCGGGGAAGCGGCTCTACCAGAATGGCGCGCACTGCAAATACAACGGACTGATCGGTGTAAAGTCCCAGGGAGCGCTACGCGACTGCGTGCCGTGCGAGCAACGGGACAACTGCCTGCGCACGCCGGAGAAGACCAAAGCAAGACAGGTCATGTTCTTCCGAGGCAAGGCGCAGGATGCGCCCGAGAGTTACACCGACCAGATGAAACGCCGCATCGACAGCCCCGAGGGACGAGCGCTACGGCAGACGCTTCGCTACCGTGGAACCGGTGTTCGGCAACCTGCGCCACAACAAACAGTTGAACCGGTTCACGCTCAGGGGCCGCACGAAAGTCGATGCGCAATGGAAGCTGTATTGCCTGGTGCACAACATCGAGAAGCTGGCGCATTACGGATATGCGCAGTAGGGAACGAGAAAGAGTGGCAGAGCCTCTGAATAGAGGCGAATCGGTCGTGTGACGACTTGGCGACGGAAAAATGACAACATGAAAAAGCGCGAAGAACCTCGCGCTTTTTTTATATGTTCCAGATTCGTTCTGAAAAGAGTTTTTCTACAGCGTCAACGTTCAAATTGAGGGGCGCGCCGCTTTTGGCGCGTCCCTCTCGAATGCAGTGTTAGGCAATTACCATGCATACAGCAGCCGAACTCCGAAAACACTGAGTTCATCATTACCGACAACTTTTCCAAATATTCCTGTCCCTATGAGTTCAAACCCTAAGGAACGAGATGCCATTCCTCCCCACCCAAGGCCAAAGGCTGCACTCGTTCTTTCTTGAGGCTGTCCATTGGGTAATTGAATTTGTGTGTTTACAACGCCTATGCGCATGAGTACATGCCCCATTTCACCTGGCTCTGTGCGCAGTGTTCCAAACACTCCTCTGGTTGTTCCGCCCCATCCGTTTTTTGTTTTCGCCTTAGTGTATTCAAGTTCAAACCCATAGTACGTTGGTTTAGGAAACAGCCAAGTTTTGGGTTCGTCAGTTTGATTGCCTACGATGAAACCACTTCCGGTGCTATTGCCGTAACTAACTGGATTGGCGTCAGACTGTGTAGTGTCAAAGTAATTTAACGTCGCACCAACGTATGGCATGGCCCACACATCAGAGATTGAAAGGAATATGGAGGTAGCGCTGATAACAAATATTTTTGAAGGTCTCATTGAGCACCTCCGTTGATTGCCTAACTTAAATTAGACGACAAAAATGTCTGATAATCTGGACTTGAATGTCGCCTAATTTGGGCGGAAAATCCCAATCCGTTGATTTGAAAAGGAGTGGCATTCATGAACACCCCATCCTTGCCAGAAAAAACGACATCGCCAAATCCCCCAAAACTTCTTGATCAAGTTGTCGCAAAAATTCGGTTCAAACACTACAGTCGCCGAACCGAGCTGTCTTACACGCACTGGATTAAACGCTTTATCCTTTTTCACGGCAAGCGTCACCCCAAAGAAATGGGCGCGCTGGAGATCGAGGCCTTCCTGTCTGCCTTGGCAACAGACCGCAATGTCTCGGCCAGCACCCAGAACCTCGCGCTGTCTTCACTCTTATTCCTGTACAAAGAGGTCCTGGCGATCGATTTGCCGTGGCTGGACAACATTACTCCCGCGAAGAAACCGAAGCGCTTGCCGACTGTTTTGTCCGAAGCTGAGGTGAAGCGGCTTCTCGGATGCATGGAGGGAGTATCCGGACTGGTGGCTCGATTGTTGTACGGGACGGGGATGCGGCTGATGGAGGGGCTGAGACTGCGTGTAAAGGATGTCGATTTTGACCGACGCGAGATCCTGGTGCGTGACGGCAAGGGAGCCAAAGACCGAGTCACGATGTTGCCGGAGAGTCTGGCGCCTGTGCTCAAAGAGCATCTGGCCCGCCGCCGCGTGATCTTTGATGCGGATGTGGCGGCAGGCAAGGCGGATGTCTGGTTGCCGGACGCCCTTGAACGCAAGTATCCGAATGCTAGCCGCGAGTGGGCGTGGCAATTTGTCTTTGTTGCCAGCAATGTTTCCACCGATCCGGTTTCCGGGGTCATCAGAAAGCATCATCAGGATGAGAAGATGATTCAACGGCATGTTGCCAAGGCGGCGAAGATGGCGGGGATAGCCAAGCCAGTGTCACCCCATGTGCTGCGGCATTCTTTCGCCACTGCTGGAGAGCGGCTACGACATCCGCACGGTGCAGGAGCTGCTCGGGCATTCAGATGTTTCCACGACGATGATTTACACTCACGTCTCGAACAAGGGCGGCCGGGGTGTGGTGAGCCCACTGGATAGATGAAACATGAGTGAAACCAATCCCTGCATGACTTGCGGCGCTTGCTGCGCCTATTACCGAGTGTCATTCTACTGGGGCGAATGCAGCGACGCGCCGGGTGGTTTTGTGCCGGTGGAATTCACGGAGCAGGTGAATCCGCAGATGCGTTGCATGAAGGGCACCAACAGCTATCCGCCGCGCTGTGCCGCGTTGCGCGGCGAGGTGGGCAAAGAGGTCTCCTGCGCCATCTACGAGCATCGCCCGACCACCTGCAGCGAGTTCAACGAATACGAGCTGGACGGAACGCCCAACACGCGCTGCTTCAAACTGCGCGGCATCACGCCTCCTGCCTGCTAAGATGCGCGCATGACGCTACTCGCCTTTATCGCCATCGGTCTGGGAGCTGCCATCGGCGCATGGTTGCGCTGGGGCTTAGGGCTATGGCTCAACCCCGCGGTGCAGGAGCTGCCGCTGGGCACGCTCTCCGCCAACCTCATCGGCGGCTACCTCATCGGCATCGCTGTCGCCTTCTTCATGCACTATCCCAGCCTGTCCCCGGAATGGCGCCTGTTCGTCATCACCGGCTTCCTTGGCGGGCTCACCACCTTTTCCACCTTCTCCGCCGAGACGGTCACCTTGCTGATGCGCGGGCAGTACGCGTGGGGGGTGGCCATCGTCGCCGCGCATCTGGGCGGTTCCCTGCTGATGACGGTGCTGGGGATACAAACCTTCAAATGGATGCAAACGGGAGGCTGATATGCAGGACGCATTGATCAGGTTCTATGTCACGGAAAAACAGCATCACGACGGTGAGCTGCTGTACGAGTGGCTGCTGCGCCTCGCGCAACGCCTGGACCTGCCTGGCGGCTCGGCCTTCCGCGCCATCGCAGGTTTCGGCAGCCACGGCAGGATGCATGAAGAGACCTTCTTCGAACTGGCAGGCGAATTGTCTGTGGCGGTGGAATTCGTGCTGGCCCCGGCCGATGCGGACAGGCTCATCGCGGCGATACGCGACGAGAAGTTGAAGCTGCACTACGTGAGATTCGCCGTGGAGTCCGGCACGACTTCGAGCTGACGCGGACGCCAGCCCGCCGATTCACTTCCCGGCCAGGAGTTCGTCTATCTCGATCTCGGCCGCGATCCAGTAACCCATCGCTCCTCCCTTGAATCCGTTCTTCTCCGCCATGAAATAGGCGGCATCCTGGATCATGCGGTAGCGCTGTTCCGGCGTGACCGGAGGGGAGGACTTGGCTGGAGCTTTCTTGGGAACGGCCGCTTCCGCTGCGACCGTCTTCCTGGGGGCCGCTGCTTTGTTGGCGGGCTTGGGGTTGGACTTGGCGGCGGGGGCTGCGGGCTTCTTGGCCGCGACGGTCTTGGCGGCCACCTTGGCAGTGGTCTTCTTCTGCGTCGTGGTCTTGGTGCTTGGTGCTGCTGCGGTCTTGCGAGTCGTTGCGGGCTTCTTTGCTGTTGCAGCTGTCTTGGAGGTTGCCATGTTGTTCCCTTTCAAGAATGAAGTGCATCAGTTACTCGGGCAAGGCTTCAGGATGTGATGGCTGCTTCCCCTTTCCTACCTTGCTCGCGGGGCGATGTTACACGCCCCGGGCGTCGGATTCCACCTTCAGAGTGTGAAGATGCCGCCAGGGCAGGACTGGGCCTCTTCCAGGCGCGTTAGCGTAGGCAGCAGGTTGAGGCCGGTCTTCTCCTTCAGCGCGACCGCGTTGTCCTTAAGCTCATCCAGCCCGATCTCTATCTTGTGTCCGGTCGCGGCGAGCGCGATCACGTTGCCGGTGTCGCAGGAAGGGAAGGCCAGGGCACGGTCGTCGAAGGAAGAGCGGATGCGCTCCAGGCTGGTCTTGTAGCCGCGGCTGCGCCCCAGGAGATTCACCGCCATGATGCCGTTGCTCGTCAGTCGCAAGCGGCACATTTGGTAGAACGGCAGCGTGTCCAGCGCACCCGGACGTGCGTCCTCGTCGAAGCCGTCCACCAGGATGAGGTCCCAGGTCTTGTCGTTCTCGGCGATGAATTTCGCACCGTCGTCGATCACGATGTTCAGGCGCAGGGAATCTTCGGGCAGCTTGAAGAACTGCCGGGCGGCGGCCACCACGCGCGGCTCTATCTCCACCACGGTGAGCTTCGCCAGCGGGCAGTTGCGGTACAGGAACTTGGTGAGCGATGCCGCGCCCAGGCCGATGAGCAGCACCTTGCGCGGGAAGCGCGTGTCGTCGCGCAACAGCAGGCTGGCCATCATCTCCTTGGTGTAGTCGAGTTCCAGGTGCCAGGGGCGGGCGATGCGCATCGCACCCTGTATCCAGGAGGAGCCGAAATGAAGATAGCGGACTCCCGCCTCTTCGCTGATGTCTATGGAAAAACTCATGACGCTTTCTGGGTGGGGGAGGGAAGTGCGGGACGACGCAACCTGGTGACCGTGAAGCGGGCCAGCGCGAGCAGCAGTTCGACGGCGAGCAGGATGACGAGCGCGGCCCCTGCGCCGAAGGCGAGCGCGTCCCGGTCCAGCGGCACGTTGTAACTGTATTGCCCCAGTGTCTCGTCGATCATTTCGCGGTCGCCGTGGAGCAGCACGCGCCAGGCCTTGAGCGGCAGGCTCGCCTGCAGCGCCGCGAGATCGGTTTCGAAGCGCAGCTTGCGTTGCACCATCTTCTCGATGGCTGCGCCTTCCTCCTGGAAGGGCTTCTCGGCGCTCGCGCGGTGCAGTTCGATCAGCTTGTTGAGGTCGCCGCCGAAATACTTGTTCGCGATGTCCTGGAACGGCTGCAGGTTGATGGTCACCTCGCGCAGGTGCGCGTCGATTCGTTTCTGGTACTGGTCGATGAAGTTGGGCACCTGCAGGCCCAGCAGCAGGGCGATGCAGGCCACGATGACGATGAGATAACGGTAGAGGATGTTGCCCATGTAGTGGATTGTAGCCCGCATGCAGCAAAGCGCAATGCGGGAGGTCGGAGCTATATATCCCGGATCCCGCAGGCTGCATCCGGGCTACGTCGGTCAGCGATTTTTCAATCCGGCGGCTTTAAACCCATTGGTTGAGCAGCCAGCGCGCCCACTCGGTCACTTCGGTCGCACTCATGCCCAAGGTGGCCTGTTGTTTCGCCAGCTCGTCGCCGGCCGCGCCGTGCAGGTGCACCGCCAGCAACAGCGCTTCGTCTGCGCTCATGCCCTGCGCCATGAAGGCGCCTATCATGCCGGCCAGCACATCGCCCATGCCGGCCGTGCTCATGCCGGGATTGCCGGTCTGGTTGAGGTGGAGCTTGCCATCTTTCGTGGCGCACAGGCTGCCCGCACCTTTCAGCACCACGCTGGCGCCGAGCTTTCTGGCAAGCGCGAGCGCTGCGGCAGGGCGGTCTGCCTGTATCTCTTCCGTGCTCAGTCCCAAAAGGCGAGCAGCCTCGCCAGGGTGGGGAGTTGCCACGACGGGCGACTTGCGGCCGTACAGCATGCCGCGCAGGTCAGGGCGCTGGGCGATGATGTTGAGCGCGTCCGCGTCCAGCACCAGCGCCGCGTTCATCTGCAAGGCGTCGTACAGCAGCTTCTGTGCGGGCAGGCTATGGCCCAGGCCGCAGCCTATGACCAGCACCGGAGATCCGAAACTGTCTTTCACGTTTGCCCCCTCTCCCGCTCGCGGGAGAGGGTTGGGGAGAGGGATACGTTTGAGCGCTTCAGCCGCGCCGTAAAGCATCAGCTCCGGGCAGTTCACGTCCGCCGCCGGGGCGTTGTCGGCCAGCAGGCCGACGTGCACGCAACCCGCGCCCATCTTGAGCGCGGCGCGCCCTGCCATCAGCGGCGCACCCACCATGCCGCGGTCGCCGCCGATGACGGTGACCGTGCCGAACATGCCCTTGTGGCTGTCATTGGGGCGGGGCTTGAGGAAGGAGGCGACCTGCTTTTGCGTGATGGGGGTGGGGCGTATGGCCTTCATGCTGTTTTCCCTGAGTCTGTAAGGTCGGCTGCATTATAATTGCATCCTGTTTCCAACGCCTTTTATCCATGCCATGTACCGCACTTCGATAGGTAAAGCCGCCCTTTCTTCCTTCCGTCTCGAAAAACTGCGCGCCGCGCTGCACGCCACCCATACCGGCGTCGTACTCGAAGATACGCGCCACTGCTACTTCATCGAGCTGTCCGCCGCACTCTCCGCGACCGACGGCGACCTGCTGGACCGACTGCTCGGGCTGGATGCGGCTGCAGGGGAGCCCGCGCTCTCGGGCAAGACGCACGAGCTGCTGGTCGTGCCGCGCCTGGGCACCATCTCGCCCTGGTCGTCCAAGGCCACCGACATCGCCCGCCATTGCAGCCTGCCGCAGGTGGTGCGCATCGAGCGCGGCGTGGTGTATTACCTCAAGACCAAGAGCGGCAAGCCGCTGACCGACGTCGAGAAGCAGGCTGTGCTGCCCTTGCTGCACGACCGCATGACCGAATCCGTGGTGTTCGACGCGGAAGGCATCGCAGAGAAGATCTTCAGGCACGGCACGCCGCAGCCCCTGTCCAGCGTGGACATCATCAAGGGCGGCCGCGCTGCACTGGAGTCTGCGAACAAGGAGATGGGCCTGGCTCTCTCCACCGACGAGATCGACTACCTCGTGGAGAACTTCACCAAGCTGGGGCGCAACCCCACCGACGTCGAGCTGATGATGTTCGCGCAGGCCAACTCGGAGCACTGCCGCCACAAGATCTTCAATGCCGACTGGGTGATAGACGATGAGGCGCAGGCCATCTCGCTGTTCGGCATGATACGCAACACGCACAAGCTGCATCCGGAAGGCACGGTGGTGGCGTACTCCGACAACTCCTCGGTCATCGAGGGTGCGGAGATCGAGCGCTTCTACCCGCGCGCCGACGGCAGCTACGGCTACAGCAAGGAACTCACCCATACGCTGATGAAGGTGGAGACGCACAACCACCCGACGGCCATCGCGCCGTTCGCCGGTGCGGCCACCGGTTCCGGCGGCGAGATTCGCGACGAGGGCGCCACCGGCACGGGCTCCAAGCCCAAGGCGGGCCTGGCCGGCTTCTCGGTCTCCAACCTGCACATCCCGGGCTTCGAGCAGCCGTGGGAGGCGGACGGCATAGGCAAGCCCGGGCGCATCGCCTCTCCCTTGCAGATCATGATCGACGGCCCCATCGGCAGCGCAGCGTTCAACAACGAGTTCGGGCGCCCCAACCTGGCCGGCTACTTCCGCACCTTCGAGGAGGAGGTGAGCGGCGAGGTGCGCGGCTACCACAAGCCCATCATGCTGGCGGGCGGCGTGGGCAACATCAGAGCGGATCACACACACAAGCACGACCTGCCGGAAGGCGCGTTGCTCATCCAGCTGGGCGGCCCCGGCATGCTGATCGGCCTGGGCGGTGGTGCTGCGTCCTCCATGGATACGGGCGCTAACGCCGAGAACCTGGACTTCGACTCGGTGCAGCGCGGCAACCCCGAGATGCAGCGCCGTGCGCAGGAGGTCATCGACCGCTGCTGGCAGATGGGCGACAACAACCCCATCTTGAGCATCCACGACGTTGGTGCGGGCGGCATCTCCAACGCGCTGCCAGAGCTGGTGCACGGTGGCGGCAAGGGCGCGCGCTTCGAACTGCGTGCCGTGCCTTCTGAGGAGCGCGGCATGTCGCCGCTGCAGATCTGGAGCAACGAGGCGCAGGAGCGCTATGTGCTCGCCATCCCCGCTGAGCGCCTGGACGAGTTTGCAGCCATGTGCGAACGCGAGCGTTGTCCCTTTGCGGTGCTGGGCAAGGCCACCGTCGGTGACCAACTCACCGTGCACGACTCGGAATTCAACAACCACCCGGTGAATATGCCGCTGTCCGTCCTGTTGGGCAAGCCGCCCAAGATGACGCGCAAGGTGGCGCACGAAGAAAAGAAGCTGCCCGCATTCGATACGCGCGACATCGTGCTCAAGGAAGCGATCGAACGCGTGCTGCGTCTGCCTTCCGTCGCGGACAAGACCTTCCTCATCGCCATCGGCGACCGTACCGTGGGCGGCATGACCGCACGCGACCAGATGGTCGGTCCGTGGCAGGTGCCGGTGGCCGACGTGGCCGTGACCCTGATGGGCTACCACACCGATCGCGGCGAAGCCTTCGCCGTCGGCGAACGCACGCCCATCGCCGTGATCGATGGCCCCGCCTCGGGGCGCATGGCCATAGGCGAGGCGATCACCAACATCGCCGCGGCGCGCATCGAGAAGATCGGCGACATCAAGCTCTCCGCCAACTGGATGGCGGCAGCCGGCTACCACGGCGAGGACGCCGCGCTGTTCGATACCGTCAAGGCCGTGGGCATGGAGCTGTGCCCGCAGCTCGGCATCAGCATCCCGGTGGGCAAGGATTCCATGTCCATGAAGACCACGTGGAAGGACGACGGTGAGGGCAAGTCCGTCACCGCGCCGCTCTCGCTCATCGTCTCGGCCTTCTCGCCTTGCAGCGACGCACGTCACACGCTCACCCCGCAACTCGTGGCCGACACCGACACAGTGGTGCTGCTGTTCGATCTGGGGCAGGGCAAGAACCGCATGGGCGGCTCGGCGCTGGCGCAGGTGTACAAGCAGGTCGGCGATGTGGCGCCGGACCTGGACGACGCCAAGGAGTTCAAGGCCTTCTTCGACCTCGTCCAGCGCCTCAACGGCGCAGGCAAGCTGCTGGCCTACCACGACCGTTCCGACGGCGGCATGTTCGCAGCGCTGGCCGAGATGAGCTTCGCTTCTCACGTCGGCCTCGACATCCGCCTCGACGAATGCAAGGGCGACGACCTGGGCATCCTCTTCAACGAGGAGCTGGGCGCGCTGGTGCAGGTGCGCCGCGCGGACCTTGCCGACCTCTTCGTGCAGTGCGACGAAGCAGGTCTCTCCTGTGTGCATGAGGTGGCGCGCCTCAACACCACGGGTGCCATCAACATCACGCGCGGCAAGGCCACCCTGTTCAGCGACAACGCCATCGCGCTGCGCCGCATCTGGTCCGAGACCACGTATCACATGCAGAAGCTGCGCGACAATCCGGCATGCGCACAGCAGGAGTTCGACCGTATCCTCGACGCCAAGGACCCCGGCCTGCACGCCGAGCTCAGCTACGACGTGAACGAGAACGTCGTCGCTCCGGCGCTGCTGACCTCGCGTCCGCGCATGGCCATCCTGCGCGAGCAGGGCGTGAACGGCCAGGTCGAGATGGCCGCGGCCTTCGACCGCGCCGGCTTCAAGGCGGTGGACGTGCACATGAGCGACATCATCGCCGGCCGCGTGAAGCTAGAAGACTTCAAGGGCTTCGTGGCCTGCGGCGGTTTCTCCTACGGCGACGTGCTGGGTGCGGGCGAGGGCTGGGCCAAGTCCATCCTGTTCAACCCTCGCGCACGCGACGAGTTCGAAGCCTTCTTCAAGCGCGACGACACCTTTGCGCTCGGCGTGTGCAACGGCTGCCAGATGATGAGCAACCTGCACGAGATCATCCCCGGCGCCGACAACTGGGCGCACTTCTCGCGCAACCAGTCCGAGCAGTTCGAGGCGCGCTTCGTGATGGTGGAGGTGCAGCAGTCGCCCTCCATCCTGTTCGAAGGCATGGCAGGTTCGCGCATGCCCATCGTCGTGGCGCACGGCGAAGGCTATGCCGACTTCGGCAACGCGAAGAAGGTCAAGGCCGCGCAGGACATCGTCACGCTGCGCTACGTGGACAACTACGGCAAGGCCACCGAGGTATACCCGCTCAACCCCAACGGCTCGCCGCAGGGCATCACCGGCCTCACCACGCCGGACGGCCGCTTTTCGATCATGATGCCGCACCCCGAGCGCGTGTTCCGCGCCGTGCAGAACTCCTGGTATCCGCGCGAATGGAAAGAGAACGGCGCATGGCTGCGCATGTTCCAGAACGCAAGGAAGTGGGTGGGCTAGGCCGCTCCGGCCTCGCCCCCTATCACTGATCGGAGGTATCCAGACTATGAAAGCTTTGTTGGCGCTCTGCATGATGGTTGTTGCCTCGTTCTCCTGGGCGGGTGAAGACATTGCGCCTCATCCGTCGATCAGTGTCAAAGGCGAGGTCCTTGAAGTGAAGGTCGTCGAGAACTTCACCTATCTCCGTCTCAAGACACAGAACGGCGAGACCTGGGCTGCGGTCGTCAATGCAAAGGCCAGGAAAGGCGAGACGGTCACGATAGAGAACGTGAGCGTCATGGAAAACTTCGTGAGCAAATCCTTGAAGCGGACCTTCAAGACCATCCTGTTCGGCACTTTGGCTGGAGCAGGCAACAGTGCGCCCAAGTCCCCCACCCTGGGTGCGGCGTTCTCTGCCACTCCAGCCCAGAAGCTGGATGTCATCAACGACGCACCTGTTCCCAAGGCCAGCGGCTCGAACGCGATGACTGTCGCGGAGATCGTCAGCAATGCTGACAAGCTCAAGGGCAAGCCTGTTGTGGTGCGCGGCAAGGTGGTGAAGTACAACGCTGACATCATGGGCAGGAACTGGATACATCTGCGCGACGGTTCCGCGCCAGGCGACGCCGGCGATATCCTGGTGACGACCACGAGCAAGGCGAACGTGGGCGATGTCCTGACGGCCAAGGGCATCGTCAATACGGACCAGGATTTCGGCGCAGGCTACGCTTACAAGGTGCTCATCGAAGAGGCGACGCTGCAGAACTAGTTGATCATCCGTGCGAGGTCGAAGATGAGGATCGTGTTGGTCCGCCACGGCGAGAGCGAAGCGAATGTCGCGCACGTCATCAACGACGATCCAAAGCGCATCGTCGATCTGACCGACAATGGCAGGGCGCAGGCCGAAGAGGCCGCGAGACAGCTGCGCGATGTGCCGTTCACCCACGCCTACGCCTCCGAGTTTCCCCGCGCGCAGCAGACCGCCCAGATCATCCTGCGTCACCACCTATGTCCATTGCAGATAGACGCACGCCTGAACGAACGCCTGTCTGGCATGGACGGCCTGCCCGTCGATACCTTCAACGACCTGGTGCGTCCCGACCCGCTGCATATCAAGCCGGAACGCGGCGAGAGTTTCATGGAGGAGATGGAAAGGCTGCGAAGTCTCATGGACGAGGTCGCTGCGCACCACCCGGACGGCATCGTGCTCGCGGTGTCGCACGAAAATCCCATCGTCGCAGCACTCGCCCTGACGGTGGGTGATCCCGATCAGGTGATCAGGCGCAAGGTCGCTAACTGCGGGATGGTGGAACTGGCATGGCCTGCAAATTCCTGATGTCTCGCTTGCGAGGGATCGGGGTGTAGTAAATTGTAGTAGTTCAGACTTAATCTGACAGTAGTCCTTGCCAAAGGGTGGGGTTACCCGGTTTGATAGAGGTGTCGAATCTTTATCAACCAAAGCGCGCAAGCGCAAGGAGTAACCCCATGAGTAGTGTTCAACAGAACGTCATCAAACACAAGGTCGGCTTGCTGAATCTGGCTGCCGAGCTTGGCAACGTGTCCCGAGCCTGCAAGGTGATGCAAGTCAACCGGTGATAGCCAGCTTGATAGCGGCTTCGTCGGGCATGGCGTGTACATGCCAGCGTATCAGGGGGATGCCTGCCGACTTCAGCGCCTTTTCTTTCTTCGCGTCGGCCTGTCTGCGATCCGCTCTTTCGTGGGTCTTGTCATCGAGTTCTATGGCAACGACGACGGTCGAATCCCTTGAGGCAGACGACGAAATCGAGACTCATCCGATTGATGCGGTTGTTCCATTCGTGGAAGTTGGAGCCCTTTTTGACGCCGAGCACGCGAGACAGCTGAACCTGAGTCAGCACCATGCATTCCGGAAGCGATCGCACCAACCGATGGTAGAGCACCTGTTCCGGTTGGGTGAGCGGCTTCTTGGCGTAGAACGGCCACGCACTATCGCCTCCGGCCAGCATGCGACTCTTGGCATAAGCGACGAGAAGGGAAAGTACTGTCAGGAAGAGCAGAAGGATCAACAGAATCTTCATGTGAGGTTCCATTCCATATATCGAGTCGGTCAACTGCCTGAGGACTTCTTTTCTTTCGCGCATTCCGGGCATCCCTCGTCCGGCAAAAAGAACGTGTGGTGCTTGGGACAGCGCTGGATCTTGACGGTCTTCTCGTCTCTTGAAGCCTTCGGATTGTTGGTTGTGTTTTCGTTGTTGGGGGGCATCATCTGGTTTCCTTCCTTTAGAGATTGAACGTCACTTCTTCTCGAGTAATCCGTACTTACTTGATGTGGTCGACATAGCCGATAGGCGCATGGTCGGACAACGATTTGAACAGGAACCAGCGGCCTGGCGTGAGCCAGCTCAAGAATGAGCTTGGGCTGTCCAGTAACTGTTCCTGGCCGACATGAGCGAAGCCGAGCATTTCGGGAGGGAGTGCGGCAACGCCGTCGCTGCCATTCACCACGCGATAGATAGGGAGTTGGGCCATGGAATCGGCAAAAGCCTGGTTGCCTACACGAGGTGAAGCAAAGGTGTAAACGGCTCTGAGGTTGCAGCCGGGCAGTGTCCGGGCCGCGGCGAGGGTGGCGAGCGCTGCGCCCAGGCTGTGCCCGGTGAAATAGACAGGACACTTCAGCTTGTCGAGCTCCTTCTCGATCTCGTGCCACACTCCGTCCAGCGCTTTTTTGAAGCCTGTGTGAACCAAGGCCTTTTCTCCGCTCGCCAGAGGGTCGGCATTCTTGAGTCTCTTGACCGCACGTTTCCATCTTTTGACAGGGTTCTTCCGTGCTTCGATGTCCGTTACCAGGTCGGTGATGCCGAATGGCTCGGTGCCACGAAAGACCAGCACTGCATAGTCGCGTTGGGTGGAAGCGACGAGCATGGCCTGAGTGTCGACATCGAGTGCTTTGAACTGGAAGAACTTGATCTGCCGGAATCCCGCCTGTGCGAGGAATTCCGTACGCGTCGGCTGAGGTGGATTGTCTGTCTCTTCGGCGTCGTGCCGATACGAGAGGCGGCTGAGTTCCATCAGCCAGCGCGCGTTGACAGGCGAGTAGCTGTCGGCAGCCAGATCGAATGGCTGCATGCTGGTGCGCAGGAAGAAATCAGTCGCTTCTCCGGGAAGGGTGACGTCTTGCCATGTGGGAGAGGTGGTCATATGTGTGTCCTATCAGAAGTCAACTGGGAATTCCTGTTCCAGAGAGTCTCGCGAGCGCGTACCTGACCAGTTCGTCCCACAACGGATTGTTGTGCGAATGACGATACCGTTCGAGCTGGTGGCGCAGCGCCTTCCTGGGGATGGGGTTCTCGTGCTCGCGCTGGATGATCTC
>JBBIIJ010000049.1:0-17213 GCA_037446535.1 Sideroxydans sp.
AGCTGCGTTCATCGAGATCGGCGACAAGATCGAGATCGACACTCGCACCAACGAGTTCAAGAAGCGCGCAAACTAAGCCAGCTTCTGCAATGAAAAAGAGCCGCTGTAAAGCGGCTCTTTTGTTTTGTACCGTCGCCCTTCGGTCAGGGCGACGGAGTCATTACAGCTTCTCGACGCTGTACACCGCCACCAGGCGATGCGTCTCGCCGGCTGCCAAGGTGATGACGTTCTCCAGGGCGTTGCCGCTCTCCACGCACACCATGTCACGGTGCAGCTTAGTGCCGAAGTCGCCCATCTTCTCGGCCTTCTCTGTCCACGGGTTCCACACCACGGTGGACTTGCTGCCCTGCTTGGCGATGCGGATGGCGCGTTTCAGGCCCTTGTCCTCGATCACGCAATCCGCGGTGGTGTTCACGTACACGCGGTCCACTTCGCTCTCGATGACGATGCCGTCCTTCTGGGTGAGGCGCGCGAAGTCCTGCACCTTGTCCAGGTACTCGCAGTTCTCCAGCCCACGTATGGTCATGTTGGCCACGTCGCTGATCTGGAAGTAGGTGTGCAGTGCTTCGCCCAGTTCGAAAGATTCTTTCCCGGTGTTGACGGTAACGAGCTCCACGCGCAGCGCCTTGCCTACGGTCACTTCGAGTTGCACGGTGGAGGCATGCGGCCACTGTGTGCGGGTGGCCTCATTTTCGACGAGCCCGAAGCGCAGGAAGGTGGAGCCGTCGGCCAGTGCCTTGGTCTCCAGCACTTCCCACATGACGGTGCGCGCATGGCCGTGGCCGGGCAGCTTGCTGTCGTTCTTGTGCGGGCCGAACCAGGGCCAGCAGATCGGCACGCCGCCGCGGATGGATTTTCCGGAAGCGAACTTGGCCTTGGGTGACAACCAGATCACGGGTTCTTCGCCCTTGGGCTGGAAGGTGGCTACATGTGCGCCCTGAAGCGCGATGCTGGCGGTGGCGCGTGCGTTGTTGATTTCGGCCATGACGAACCCGCCCTCTTTCTCAACGAAATTGAGGTGGTTTGCGATGGCAAAGCGTTGATTGAGTGAATTCACAGTCATATTGGCTTCCTGGTTAAAAATCGTTGCTAATCAGAAGGAGGGGCGGTCTTCATCACCTCTTCCAGGGTGGTGAGTCCAGCTGCGATCTTCTGCGCTCCGGAGATGCGCAGCGGCTTCATGCCTTCGCGGTTCGCCTGCTCGCGCAACGCGGCGATGTCGGTTTCGGCGGTGATGAGCTTGCGCAGTTCCGGCGACATGAGCAGGATCTCGTAGATGCCCACACGCCCCGAGTACCCGGTCATGCGGCATTCCAGACAGCCTTGTGGGATCTGCAGCTGTGTGGGGCGGCTCGCTTTCCACGGTGCGACGAGGTGGTTCCACAACTCGATGTCTTCCTCCCTTTGGGTCACCTGCGGCTTCTTGCAGTGGGGGCACAGCGTGCGTACGAGGCGCTGCGCCATGACGCCCAGCAAGGTGGCGTTGATCAGGTAGGAGGGGACGCCCAAGTCGAGAAGGCGCGTGATGGCAGACGGGGCGTCGTTGGTATGCAGGGTAGAGAGCACCAGGTGGCCGGTGAGGGCTGCCTGGATGGCCATGTCTGCCGTTTCCAGGTCGCGTATCTCGCCTATCATGATGATGTCCGGGTCCTGTCGCATCAGGGCTCGCACGCCGTCGGCGAAGGTCAGGTCTATGCCCTGCAATATCTGCATCTGGTTGAACGCCGGCTCCACCATCTCGATCGGGTCCTCCAGCGTGCACACGTTCACCTCCGGCGTCGCCAGATGCTTGAGCGTGGAATACAGCGTAGTCGTCTTGCCGGATCCGGTAGGGCCGGTGACGAGGATGATGCCGTTGGGCTTCGAGGTCATCGACTCCCAACGCGCACGGTCGTCGTCGGAGAACCCGAGTTCAGAGAAATCCCGCACCAACACTTCGGGATCGAAGATACGCATCACCAGTTTTTCGCCGAAAGCCGTGGGCAGGGTGGAAAGGCGCAGCTCTATCTCCTGCCCGTCCTCGGTGCGCGTCTTGATCCGACCGTCCTGGGGGCGGCGTTTCTCCATCAGGTCCATGCGTCCCAGTAGCTTGATGCGGCTGGTCATGGCCGTGACGACGGACATCGGTAACTGATGCACTTGATGCAGCAGGCCATCGATGCGGAAGCGCACGACCCCGGATTCACGGCGTGGTTCGAGATGGATGTCCGATGCGCGCTGGTCGAACGCGTATTGCCACAGCCAGTCCACGATGCGGACGATGTGCTGGTCGTTGGCTTCGAACTGCTTGTTGGTCTTGCCCAGCTCGACCAGCTGCTCAAAGGAAGCGAGGTTGGGCGTGTCCGAAGACGTCTTGGTGGCGCTCTTCACCGAGCGCGCCAGGTTATAGAACTCGACCAGATAACGGCTGATCTCGGCGGGCGAGGATACGACGCGCCGGATGCTCTTGCGCGAAGTCTGCTTGAGGGTGGACTCCCAGTCGCGCAGGTAGGGTTCCGCCGTGGCCACGATCAGCTCGTTCCCGTCCATGCGTATCGGCATGATGGAAAAACGGTTCGCATAATCAATCGACATCAGTTCGGTCAGATTGGAGAAATCGACCTTCAACGGATCGATATGGAAGTACTCCAGGCCGACCTTCTTCGCTAGCCATTCGGTGAGGGTGTCGAGCGTGAGGGTGCGATGCGGCTGGGTTTGCGACTTCCAGTTCTTCCCCGAGATGACATCGAGTGGATGCGTGTCGTTCCGGTGGAGTCGGCGTTCGGCGATGAGTGCGTCTGCTTCAGCCTTGTCGACCATCTTGTCGGCGACAAGCATGTCCAGCACTTCAGCCAGTTTCAGTTTGTGTTCTGGAACGTCTTGAGCAGCCATCGCTATCTCACACAACGATGCTCGGCGAGCACCGTTCAGTAATTGGTGGGGCGGGGTCTACCGAATTGTCCTCTGTAGGCCGCGCCGTTATTGAGCACCCTTAGTTTGCGCCTTTCATGTTACCCCCAAAGTTACCCCCTGAAGGTTTGCGCTGGCGGGAATTATTGCACACAACTCAACCAGTGCGCAGCTTGCCGCATTCCTTAGTAAATGGGGCAGGGTGTCCGTTCCTGCCGATGCGTCCGGCGCATCCTCGTTTGCCGCTCCTGCCCGCGAGGCCGGAAGGCAGGGCGCGATGACAGTCGAGCCGAAGCCACTGTAACACCTCAATGGTTACTGCGTCGATGGGTCGGGATGGGTAACACCGAGCTGCCGCGACCATATCGCTCCAACCAACGTGCGGAATATTCGCATGGGGTGTACCCTTCAACTCGTAGTTGCTGCGCACACAGGGAGAGCAATGAGCGACTGGGTAGAAACGTACGGTGAAACTGTGAAGGCCATAGCGGACGAGCTGATCGACCCGCAAGACCCTGTGAGCGAGCCATCTGCCATGGCTAATATCCACGTCAATAGCCATGCGCTAGTTTATTTAATTAGCTGACTGCTATTTAATAATGTGATGAAAACGAGTCCAGAAATACGGGTAGACAACCTTCGTAGCTTGGTAACTGAGTATGGCGGGATTGTTCGACTTGCGGAGAAAATAGAAAAAGCAGAGGCGCGAATCAGCCAATGGCTTAATTTCGCCAAGAATTCAAAGACCGGTCGTCCTCGCCGCATGTCGGACGACATGGCTAGGCTAATTGAGGAAAAGTGCGGGAAGGAGCGTGGCTGGATGGATCACGATCATTCTGATTTCGGACTTGAGCAATTCAGGAAGCTAGACCCAGCAATTCGAGCCGCACTGATGCGCAAGGCAATAGTGATGATGAACAGAAACCAGACGGTACGCATGGAAAACAATAACGTGATCCAGCTACAGATTGTTGCGGTTTGACTATTGCGCTTGAGCTGTCTTTGAATCAGTTACTGCGTTTCTGAGCAGTTCGTTCCTCTCCACCGTTAGAGCGTCCATCTGGTCGCGTTTTTCCGCTGGCAATAGAGCGGCATCACGGCGAACCGCATTCATATCGCGGTTGATACCCGCCAGGTTGTCAGCAGCGATCCCCAGCGGCTTAGCCTCGCCGGACATGGGGCTGGCCTCTTTCAGGTCGGCAATTTCCTCTTTGCCACTCCGATCAAGCTCACGGAGAGTCCCTTGCAGGCGCTTGGCCTCGCCCAGCATGTCGTAGAACATCGTTTCATATTTGGTGTGCTTCGGGGGTTCGGCCTCATAGAACCGGCGAACCACCGGCAGCTCGTCCATGCGCTTCTCGGGCAGCGTGTCGCCATACAACGCCTCGTCGGTAAGCATCAGGCCATACATCGCCCATGTGTTGAAGTAGCCGCGCAGGAGCGCTTCAGCCCGTGCCGGATTGACCTGCATGCTTTCTGGCAGGTCGCTGGTTGCCATGCCGACCGCCTTCAGTGTCTCGCTCGTCGTGGGTTTGGCACGCAGGAACGGCTGCAGGTTCTCCATCCCCGGCGTCTCAATAGGCGCGTTGGTGAACCCGTTGCGGTTCGTGGCCTGTTCATAGAGCGGAGCAATCACCTGCGGCATCAAGTTCAGGTTGAACAGGTTGGTCATGATGCGGCCGACTGCCTTGCCGTACTCAGGCTCCTGCTCGTTCAGCGCGGCCACAGAGCGTTCTGCCACTGAAGCCAGCGCGCCTACCTCCCAAATTTTGGGGTATCGGAAGTGTTCTTCCTTGCCATCCACCGGTACGAAGAAGTGCCAGTAGGAATCCTTGTCCCAGTCGTCCAGCTCGTCGTAGCGCGGATTTTCTTTATTCTTCCAGTACAGCCAAGCCGACAGCAACGCAATGGTGCCGGCCTTGGCCGCAATCGCGCCCTTGTTGGGATCGTGCGCCAGCCCTCGGTAGAGCCGATCCATACTCACCACGGCGGGGCGCAGGAACATGACGGTGTCGTACATGGCCCCCAGCACCTGGCTATCGCCCTTCATGGCGAAGTCGGTACTGATCTCGCGCCCAAGGTATGCCGCCGTGCGCGGGTGAACACCCTGCTCGCGCAGGCGCTTGTACTCACCCAGCCGCGTGCTCATCTCGAACGCATCGGCCAAGGTCTCCACGAAGTACATCACCTTGTCCGGCGCATCCAGCACCGTCTTGGGGTTGATGCCCTTGCTGGTGTAAAAGCGGTCGAGGTGGGCGCGGAAGGTGTTTTCGTCTTTCAGGTAGGAGGCAAAGCCGCCGCCGTTCGCCAGATACTTGCGGTAGGCCGGGTCTTGTTTGATGCGCGATTCCATACCCCGCACAGAATCCACGAAAGGCCGGAAGCCTGCGCGCGACATGACCGCCCCCATGATGGTGTCGCGTGCGATGTTCGCCACTGCGAAGTCAGGCGTCAGCGTGATGGTCGCTTGCCCTACGCGCTTGGGCATCCCCAGCCAGCGGATGATCCAGTGCTGTGGTGCACGGTTCAGCGAAGCCACGGCGCGGTATAGCAGCGGGTCGGCCACCTCGTAATACGTAGGCCGTCCATCTTCTAGGACAGCCAGTATGTCGCCCCTAGGCGCTTGGTTGTGCACCATGAACTCGAACAATCCCGGCGAGCTGTCCATCTGCTGCTCGATCTGCGCCACCAGCTTGGCCTGCTCACCGTCCAGCATCCCCCGGCGCGCCGCCTTGGGATCTATGCCGGCACCCTCCAGCAGCTTTTCCATGACCTGATCGCGATCTATCTTTACCAGCTTGGAGTCAGGCGCAATCTTCACGAGGAAGTTGCCGCCGCCCTTTTGCGTCTCGGCCAGCTTCACAATCTTGGCGCGCGCCTCGTTCTTCAAGGCAGTGTCGATCAGTGTTGCGGCGTTTTGCGTCATGTTGCCCAGGATGTCGCGCAGGTTGCCGGTGCCTCCGGTTAGCTTCTGGATGCCTGCCCAGTTGCCTTGCGCGCCGCCTTTGGATGCTGACGCCCCTGCCTGCCCCACCCGGTAATAGGGAAGGTACTGGCTGCGCTGCCACATGCTGCGCGCCTTCTTGTTGATGATGCCCATGCTCTCGGCAAAGTCCAGCACGCCGCTGTTCCACGCCTGGTATTCAGCGAATGCCGTATCGAACTCCGGCCGTCTAAGCTGCAGCATGGCGCGCACTTCTGCGGGGCTGAAGAGCTTTTCCCGTCCTTGCATCATCAGCTCTTGGGAGCTGCGACCAACTGCGTACATCAGGAACTCATCCAGATTGCCGGCCACCGGCTCCAGGATCTTCTCCAGCCCCTTGCCTTGGAAATCGAATGCCCCGCTTGCCTTGCGGATGGGCGCACCCAGACGGATCGCTCCGTCCACCAGCCCGCCCGCGCCACGGGTCAGGCGTGCGGTCTCATACGCCCCGAGCGGGGAGGTCTTGCCAGTAAGGTCGCGTTCCATGCGATAGATGCCGTGCAAATCATCGACCACAGCCTGACGGAACTTATCCCCGAGGCCATCCAGCGCTTCATTGATGTTGCGCTGCATCCCGACCTTGGATTGTGCCCGGTGCAGGGCGTCCTGGCTGAACCATGCTGTCATCCCTTCTTGCGCCCTGCGGATTGCTGGGCCGTTCGGATGCCGCTGGGTGAAGGCATCGAACCACGCGTAGTAATTCGGCGCGGCTGCCTTAGCCTTTTCTGGCTGGGTCATATAAAGACGAGCGAACTCGGCAAAGCCTTCGAACACCTTTGCCTTGTCATAGCTGACACCACGCAGCTCTTCGGCGTAGGTCTTTGCCTTGTCGCCGCTGAGCCAAGATTTACGAATCTCGGGGATGCGGTCATCCAGCGCGTGAGCAATTTCGTGCGCGGCCACTTCGATGTCCGATTTGTTCTTAATCCGCACCGCGCCGAGCTTGGGAACGTAAAAGCCGAGGCGCTTGCCAGACACCCTGCCTTCGTACACGCGGATGCCCAAGTCCTTCAAGAGGGGAGCCAGCACATCCTCGCGGCGGATTGGTTTCTCGGCCAACTTGCCTGCAGTCGCCACACTATCGGCGAATCCGGTGTAATTCGTACCCGGTGCCCATGCGGCGCGTGAATCGACAGTCTCTGTTGGCATTGTTGCGTGTGACGCATCCATCGCAGCCATAGCCTCTGTCGTTGGCTGTTCTGGCGTAAATCCAGTGCGCGGCTCACGCAAAACCTCGTTCAGATCGGCAGCCATCCTATCCACTGGCAACGCATCGCCCACAGTGGGAGCATCTACCGCCTGAGGTTCTTTGAGGGGGCTTGCGACAATATCTGCATCCGCCTCATCGAGAGGCTTAACTATTTCACCGTCGTTGATGTCTGGTTTTGTAAGGCCGGAAGTTTCAACATCTTTCGACAGTCCCGCTTCCCGATCCGCAATTCTTTCAGCAGGTAGCCCGTCAGGCATGGTGCTTTCGTGCGTAACCCTCGGCGTAACCATCGCTTGTTCGGCACGCCCTGTGCCGGGTGTTTCTTCCGCGCGGACTCGCTCGATGGGGACGAAGCCTTTCAGTGGCGCAGCAGCTTCACGGCCGTCCATTGCAGTCTGGCGGCGCGCAATCTCATCCTGCAACGCCTCGCGCGCCTTGACGGACAGTAGGCTGTTCCCCGCCATCTTGCCGAGCAAGGCATCGTCCATCTCCGTGAGATCCTTGCCCAGCACGCGCACTGCCGTCGTGGTTTCCGGAACTGGGGATTCTGTTGAAACCAAACTTGAAACCTGCGGCTGCGTAACCTTTGAAGCGGCGGCTTGCCTTGCTTCTTCCTTCCCTCTGGCGATTGTCTCTTCGAAATGTTGGGCAGGAGTCTTGGGGACTTGCACTTCCTGTTCAGCGGTCGGGGCTGCCGTGCGAGGTGCTTCGCCTTCTATAGGTGTCCCGGTGCGCACTTTGCCGCGCACTTCGGCTGCCCGCACTCCAGGCACGGCCATCGGCAGCGCGTTCACGGCGGTATCTGCCGCTGTTGCCAGGGCGGGGCTACCCGTTGCTTCCAGCGTCTGATCGCCTGCATATCGCCCAGCTTCGGCGAGCTTCTGGAATGGATAGGTGGCCGCCCCGGTCAGGTGCTGGCCTGATTCGGTTTGCGGCTGGTAGGTCAGCGCGCTGGCAACCTTGTGCACCACGTCGGCCGGCTCGGTCTCGGTCAATCCCATAGCTTCAGTCGCCATGGCACCCAGTCCTGCGAGACCCGCCACCGGCAGTGCAATGGCTTGAGTTGCGAGATTACCGGCTGTCTCCGCGACCGGGTACACACGTCCGATGTCCTTGATGGTCTCGACAGCGGGCGCGAACATGCCGGGCGCTTCCGCCTCAGTCTGCACGGCCTTCAATGGAGTAAAGCCGGGCTGTACCCTGTTGCTTTCCGTTGCGTCCTGTTGCGCAGACTGTTGCGCAGCCTCTATCGGTGTAAAGCCCATCTGTGCCCCCTAGTTCCAATAGCCAAGGAGTTCGCCATTAGCGCCGAACACTTCGAACCCATGCGGTGTTCGTTCCCCCAGGCTATTGCCTTGCATCCCTGCATCAGCACCAAATGCGCGGCGCGTCTGTTCTGCCTCGATCCTGAACCTTGCGCTGGGGCTTGCCAGCTTCTTCGACTTCTCTAGCTGCGAATCTGAGTAGCTGCTCATCGGACGGCCGCCGAGCATGTTGCGGTCTGCTGCTCCCTGCTTCGGCTGCTGGCCGCTCTTCTGGTCGAAGTCAGCGTCCTGCCCATATTTGCGGGAGTTCGCCAAGCGCACTTGGCGTTCCAAGGTGGGGTCGAAGTAGGGATTCTCCCGCCCCGTGTCGGTAGCTTTCGAGGTACGGCGCTTGATCTCGTCCATCGACATGCCGCCGACAAGCTCTCTGGCCTTGTCTATCTCGGCATTGCGGCGGAGTTGTGCCAACGAAAGCGCTCCGCCTGACTTCTCTGATGCAGCCTTTGCTGCATGCTCCCGCGCTTGCGATAGCCGCAACACCTTGTTGCCGTCGTTCTCGGCTTGGTAGATGTTGGCGTCAGCCTTGGCGCGCTCTTCCAGTCCCTTTATTCCCAAGTCAGTTTGCGAACCCGGCTTCTGCACATCGAGCAGCATCCGGTGCAGCGCGACCTTGTTGACTTCCTTTGTCTCGCCGTTGTCATACGTCACGAGCAGGGTATTGGCATCCTTCTCCACTGCGCTCTTCACGTTGCGGCCATCGGCCACGGTCTTGTTGTACCACTCGACAGCAGCGGATGGATCGCCAGCCTCAAGCCCTGTCTGGGCCCTCTTTGCCAGCGTGGAGCGTTCATAGGTGCGCGCATCCTGGTAGGCGGCAAACAACGCCTTGCGCTCGTTGTCGTCCGTGGCGGCGTTGTACTTCTGCGCGATGGTTTCGCTGCTTGTGCGCGCGGCGTCCATTCCTACCTGTGCGGTAGGCTTGGCATGAGGCAACCCGCCAGCAGGCTTCTCCTGTTGGAATGCAGAATCGACTGCCGTACCAGTCAAGGACAAACGGGCAGGCTTGGCCTGTCCAAGACCTGCCGCAATGGCCTCGTTGGTCATGGGCGCATAGGCAGGCTTGGCATCAGCCGTTCCAGCCGGGATCTCTTTAGGCAGTTTGGCCAGGGCGGCCATATCCTGTGCGCGAGCGGCCTGCGCCGTGCGCTCATCCGCTTCGTTCTTGTGCGCCCAGTCTATGCGCTGCCGAGCGTCCAGCTCGTCCTGCCGTGCCTTGGCTTCTGCCGCGTCCGCGCCGATCTTGTTTCCGATCAGTGCATCTGAAAGTCCTATGTTGAATCCCATGTCGTGCTCCTTCTATGTGCCCAATGCCGATAGCCACACCATACCAGCCGCGTTTACGTGCAACCGGTTGCATGTCTGACTCGGCGTGCAAATTCCTTACGGCCTACGTTGCTCAGGCTCTCAGATGCGGGATCAAGCTGGCACACAAGCTCATCACGGTCGGCATCGAATTCGACCAGCACTTCGTGCCACGAACCGGCATCGCGGGATAGCTGGTCGAATAGACTGGATGCGGACATGCGCGGGAAGTCATCCAGACAGTCGCGGATCAGGGTGTCGAGCGCGTCTGGTGCGACCGTCTTACGGTTGGTGTGTTTGCCGCGTCTGGATTGCCGGAAGGCTTGCAGCACTTCAAAGCCAGCACGCCAGAACGTGGCTGAGTCACCCGTGTCGTGAGCATCAGAAGCAAGGATGGCGCATGCCAGTGACCAAGCGCTCTTACGATTCCCCGGATAACGCAGATCGGCCAGCACCACGGCTACCGACGGATTCCCTACATCGAAGTCGGCAAGGTGTGGGCGCAACAGGCTGGCAACGTCCGCAATGTCAGCCTTTGGCACGCCGGCCAAGCACCAACCAATAGCCTCAAGCAGGTCAGGCACAGAGTTCAGGCGTTGCGAGTGCATTGGCTCAGTTGCCCAAAGCGCGGCGCAGCGCCATAGCTTTCGATTGTCCGCACCCCATGTGCGCACGAATGCCAGCCACCGTCCCGCGACACTTCCCGGCGGCTATAGCGGCCCTCAGACTGGCGATTGGATCTGCGGCGATGGGTTGGGTGTCCGTACTCTCTGAAACGTTCGCAGAGCTATGCAGCGCCTCGCACCACAGGAATGCACCCACCAGTTCCAGCAGGACGGAAAACCCCAAGGCGATCAACAAGGCGATACCGTCCGCGTTACTGCCGGTAACCGCCGCCAAGCGCGCAAACACCACGTCGCCGGTCTCCGTTACCTGCGCCGCTGTTGACGTACCGGAAAGGCGCACAACCTCGTCCCGCAAAGCCGCTGCGCGCTGGGCTTCTGCCAGCTCCAGACGCAGCACACTGCGTTCCCTCCGCCCTTGGGTAGCAGCCAGCTCGGTAGCAACCACAGCGACCGGTCTGGCGGTAATGCCTGCCAATGCCTCCCGTGCTGCCTCGATCTGCTTTTCCGTCCCCACTACCTGGACAGCATGCATGGCGCGTACCTCCCCGGCGCGGAGACTGGAGTGCGTGAAGAACACAACGTGCCCGAAAGTTGTACCTAACAGGCAGCCCGCCCACAGCAGCCATGCCAGCTTGCGCTTGGACAGGGCTGGAATCAGGTGCGTACCCAAGCAGATGGCAACAGAAATTGCCACCAAGAGCGCCCGATCAATCGCGCTCCCGCCCCTGTCCCAAGCCGCCACGGCAGCCATTCCTACGGCTGTCAACGTGACGAACGCTGCTAGGGCGCGGATCATCTCAGTCCGCCGCGATGAGCATTCGCCGGCTGCACGAGTGGTATGCGCCCGTCGTGTTTCGTGAAACGCATGTGGGCACCGTGGTACTTGAGAAACACGTCACCAAGCGCGCCGTTGCGGTTTTTCCTAACGATCAACTCTGCCAGTCCGCTCCATTCCGGCGCAGGGTTGTGCAACTCCTCGCGATGCAACATCGCGACTATGTCGGCATCCTGCTCGATCTCCCCGGAGTCGCGTAGGTCGGCAAGCTGCGGGCGCTTGTCCTGTCGTGCCTCGGTTGCTCGATTCAGTTGGGCTAGGGCGATGATGGGGACGCGCAGCTCCTTGGCGAGTACCTTCAACCCCCGGCTGATGCTGCCGACCTCCTGGGTGCGGTTTTGGTGGGTCTGACCTTCGCCGCGCATCAGTCCGATGTAATCTACGACAACCAAGGAAAGGCCGTGCTTCCGCTTAATCTTCCGGGCAGCGGCGCGGATGTACGAGACGCCAATGGCCGAACGATCCACCATGGAAAGGCGCTGTCCATCGGCTTTCGCCTGACAGGCAGAGATGCGCGCCCACTGTTCATTATCGAGTTGGCCAGAGCGCATCTCCGGCACGGACACCCCGGCGCGAATGGAGAGCAGGCGCTGTGCCAGTTCGCGCTTCGTCATTTCCAGCGAGAAGAAGGCGGCCGACTCGCCCGCCTGCACAACATGGTTGGCGATATTCAGGCCAAGCGCTGTCTTGCCTACCGATGGGCGTGCGGCAACGATGACAAGCTGGCCCGGCTCAAGGCCACCCGTCAGCGCATCGAGGTCGGCAATGCCTGTTTGCAGGCCAGAGCGCCGATGCCCGGTTGCTCGGTCGTCAATGTCGGCAATGGCATCGGCCAGGCAGTCGGACAGAATGGTCGGTTCGTCACCGGAACCGCTGTCCAGCAGCTGCACCATGGCCGCGTCAGTGCGTCCGATAATCTCAGCCACGTCCGCGCCGGGCTCCATGCACTGCGCCTGTACCTCGCCTGCAAGTGCGAGCAGACGCCTCTGCAAAGCCCGCGCTTTAACGGTATTCGCATAGGACGCGATATTCGCGGCGCTGGGCGTGTTTTGTGCAAGCTCGCCCAAGTAGGGCAGCCCTCCGATGCGTTCAAGGCTTCCAGCCCCATCTACTGCCTCAGCAACCGTTAGCACGTCGATGGGGTTGCCCGTGTTTCCGAGAGATCGGATCGCGGAGAAGATTTGCCGATGCTCTTGCCGATAGAAATCCTCATCCGACAGAATCCCTTCGATCCGGTCCAGCGCATCGCCGCCCGCCAGCAGGATGCCGCCGAGCACGGCCTGTTCGGCCTCGACGGAATGAGGCGGGAGCAGGAGTTCGGCGGGCGCGTTCATGCTGCATCCCTTCGCGCTTGCTCGCCTGCAGTAGTCCACTGCGCGGTCTGGCCGTCCTTCACGTACCAAAGCTTGTACCAGTTGCGGCGTACAGCGTTGCGGAAGTGGGCGCGCCAATCCTTCTGCGTCTTCTTGGTTGGCAGGTAAGCCGCCTTGAATTCCTGCCAAGCTACCGCCAGCATCTCAGAATTGATGCCGACCTTCTCGGCGTAGGCGAAGATGGGATCGCTCTCGGGGATTGCAGGATCGCCAGCAGCCTTGCTCTGCTCAAGGAAGGTTTGCAGGGTGATTCTCGATTTTCCGGAAGAAGCGGGAAGCGCTTGCGCGACCTTCTGACGGTTCTCTGGTGTATCTATGACGGTTCGGCTCCCACCGGCGGGAGGGGTGGGCTCCCATGGATGGGAGGGGAGGGCTCCCACGGGCGGGAGGGGTTGCTGTGATATACCCCTCCCATCGGCGGGAGGGGTGCCGAGTTTCTGCAGGTTGATTTGATAGCGACGACTGGAAGCACCGCCAAGCAGATTGTCTGTTACCGAGAGATAGCCTGCATCAATCAGCGTATGCACCACGCGCCGCGCCTGCTTATCGCTCAGCCGCATCTTGCGGGCGATAGATTCAATCGCAGGCCAGCAACGCCCCTCATCATCCGACCAGTCGGCCAGAGCCAACATGGCAAGCAGCTCCGACCCGCCGCCCGGGTAGCCATCCCACACCTTCGAGAGAATGCGGACGGCCATAGTTACACCCCCGCCAATCTCGCAGCCTCACGCACCGCCGCGTCGTATTCGGCTGAAGTCCGCGCGTTCGCGGTGAGCTGTCGCTTGATGGATTCGTAGCGCGCGTAGCGGTCATCCAGCGCCCGATGGGCCGGGGTGGAGTTTGGGCGGCGCAGATTTCGCAGCTTGATGGGAGCGTTCATTTCGCCCCCTTCGCCAACATCGCATAGCGGGCAACTCGGTGCGGGCGGCCATCCCCGTTATGGTCGTAGCCCCACGTTGTTTCGATATTGAAGCCAGCATTTCGCAGCTCCATGACGCGAGCTGCAGGGTGAAGAACATCTAGTTCGCGGCGAGCTTCCAGGGTGGTTAGCGTACCCACCTGACGAAGCCACTGAAGGATGCGCCAGCGTTGTGCCGCAGCCGAATTCTCGATACTATGCGCGTTGTTGTTGCTTTGCCCAGCGCCCTGTTCCCGCAGGGCGTTTCCATTTGGCTGGATCATCATGCACCTGCCTTTCGCGCGGCATGCAATTCAGCGACCAGCGACTTAATGGCGTCGTCCGATTTTCCAGCGATGTAGGCGACCTGCACCTTCGCTACCTCGTCATCTGGCCAAACTGACGTAGAGCCGCTTTTCACTGGCTGGACGAACAGACCTTCTTTGATCTTTAGATAACCCGTTGAGTTGGCCCAACCCATCGCGCCAAAGGCGGCAGGTTTACGCAGTAATACGCGGGATGCTTGTGGATGGTGTTGCATTTTGCTGCCTCCTTTTTTAACGTGCTGGAGGCAGACTAGGGCCTGCTTGAACTCTCTCTAACCGGTCAAATGCTGCACTTTTGACCGGAGTAGTATGGGCTAGCGTTTCTGAATAACTACTCCTGAAGGTAGTGCCCCGGCAAGGTCGCTATCTGAGAGCGCTGAAAAAGCATCTCGATATGTAGCGTATGCAGCCTCAACTGCTTTTTCTCCCTGGCCATCCTCAAATAGATTGTTTGCGACTTCGCCTTTTGCATCAATCCATGACCAGCCGTTACGTCTGAGCAAAACCATGTATGCAGCAATACTGACATCTCTTTCAAAGTTGTCCTTTCGGTTTCGTTCTCCTGGGCCTCGCCGGAGACCAAAAGCATAATCTGCAGATTTCCATTTATCTGGACTTTCTGGATGATCGGCGACAATGCGCGAAAGAACGTAGCTCATATATTGCAGAAATAAGCGCTCGGATTGTTTGAGTTCACCATGTTCAAATAGCTGACCATTCTTGAACATGAGATGGAAATAGCTGATTAGATTTTTCGCCGCCATGCAGTCAAAACCATACTTGACTGAAGCAATTGCGCCCGCTATTTCAGCTTGTGTTAGTTCCAGGTAATTTTCTTCGGTGACCTCTGGAACATCCAGGTTTTCGTTCACGTTAGCCATATTCTTGCCTCAGCGTGATTGGTGGGAATAATTGAACGGGGAGTATGCAGCCGCGCACGGTGAACCCCTGTCATGTAACTGCGGTCATGGCCGCCTCACTTTGGCAAGCTGTGCAGCGCGCTTGCGCTGCAGTATTGATACGTTCAATTCCCCCATCACGATTTCGGCATCTTCTCGATCCATGCTCTTCAATTGCCTGACGACCAATTTCATCTCCGCATCGATAACACAGTGGAAGGCTGCAAGAGCGCGGGCCCATGATGCCGCCACTTCATCATCGAGAGCAGCGTCAGATACCGTGTTGGCATCTTGTTTCTTTGGAGACTTGCTGCGCGTGTGAAGACGGACAACATTGGTCGGGGTGGATTGCGTTGTAGAATTGGCCTCAGCCATGATGAAACACTCCTCTAAAGTGTGGCGTTATGGTCAGGCGGTAAGGATGCTCGAACACCCTTGCCGCCGCTTTCCCCATGATCCGCATGGGGGACAGTGTTACTCGTTATGCCGCTCTTGCTACTGGCGCAGCGTTCGCACGCTTTACGTGCAATGGATGAACCTTGATGCGCTGTTCGGCCTGCCACATGTCATATATGCGCTGCTCTGCTATCCATGCGTCCGCATGACCGCCTCGATCCTTGCCCAGCCATGCTTCCAGCCGCAAAGCCATTTCCGGCGAGATTGCGGCGCGCCCGTTCAGCACACGGGAAAGCGTTACGCGCGCGACCCCAAGCTGTTGCGCAGCCTCGGTAACGGATAGTCCCAGCGCGGGCAGTACGTCATCGCGCAAGGTTATTCCTGGGTGTGGCGGGTTGTGCATCTTCATTTCACTTACTCCTAGTGGTAATCCTGATAATCGACTAGCACGGCATCCTCGCCATCAAACGTGAAGGTCATGCGCCAATTGCCGTTTACGCTGATCGAATAATGCCCAGCGAGGTTGGCCGTCAGCGGATGGAAGCCCCACCCTGGCAAATTCATATAGCTTGGATCTTTGGCAACATGGAGGCGCAGCAATTGCTTCTGCAACTTCGCGGCATGCGCCGGCTGAATTCCGGCCTTGCTGCCAGTCTCGAAGAACGCTTGCAGCCCCTTGTGCCTGAACGTCTTAATCATGGCTCACTGTATCGCGTAACGCATCACACGTCAAGCTGCATGCCCGTGCAGCGGTATCACCTCCGCGCCCGCCTTCAGCTTGTCGAGGTAATCCGCCCACTGCTGCATCATCTTGCGCCGTTCGGCCAAGTGGGCGGTGCGGTTGTATGCCCGCCCGTTCGGGTCTTTCACCGCGTGGGCTAGCTGGTGCTCGATGAAGTCCACTCGCACGCCCAGCACCTCGTCCAGGATCGTGCGCGCCATCGCCCGGAAGCCGTGCCCGCTCATTTCATCCTTGGCGAAGCCCATGCGCCGCAGGGCGGCTAGCACGGCGTTATCTGACATGGGGCGGCTTGCGGTGCGTGCACCGGGGAATACATAGCGCCCGCTGCCGGTGAGGGCGTGCAGCTCGCGCAGAATCTCTACAGCTTGGGCGCACAGGGGCACGAGGTGGGGCTCGCGCATCTTCATGCGGTCGGCGGGGATGTTCCACTCGGCTTTATCCAGGTCGAACTCCGACCACTCGGCTTTGCGCAGCTCACCCGGGCGAACGAAGAAGAGGGGAGCGAGGCGCAGGGCGCACTTGGTGACGAACTGCCCTTGGTAGTCGTCTATGGCGCGCAGCAGTGCCGCGATGGCCTTGGGCTCGGTAATGGCGGCGTGGTGAGTTTGCTTCACGGGAGGCAGCGCCCCCTTGAGGTCAGGGGATGGGTCACGCTCGGCGCGCCCGGTTGCGATGGCATAGCGGAACACCTGCCCGCAGTTCTGATGCGCCCGGTGCGCTGTCTCTACCGCGCCGCGTTCTTCGATCCGGCGCAAGACTTTCAGCAACTCGGGCGCGGTTATGTCTGCAATCGGGCGGCCACCCAGCCAAGGGAAAACGTCGCGCTCCAAGCGCTTGATGATCCGGCCGCCGTGGTTTTCTGTCCAAGTGGCTGAGTTCTTTGCATACCACTCGCGGGCAATGGCTTCGAAGCTGTTGCCTGCACGCTCAACCTTGGCCGCTTTGGTGGCCTTGCGGTTTTCGCTGGGGTCAACACCAGCGGCGAGCAGCTTCCGGGCCACATCGCGCTTTTCGCGGGCTTCTTTCAGGCTGACTTCGGGGTAAGTGCCCAAGGAGAGCAGTTTCTCCTTACCCCCAAAACGGTACTTGAGTCGCCACCACTTACCCCCAGCGGGGGTAACAAGCAGGAACAGCCCTTTCTCGTCGGACAGCTTCACGGGCTTCGCGCCCGGCTTGGCGTTCTTCGCTGCGGTATCGGTGAGTGCCATGATGGGGGTAACTCCCTCTGGGGGTATGCGAGTTACCCCTGAAGTTACCCCCAGTTACCCTCGGATGTCAACGGACGGGCATGGACTATATTGGACGGTGAGATAACGAAAAAGCCCGCTGTTATGCGGGCTTTCGGGTTTGTCTGGACGTTGCCGGACTGGTTGTTGGTGGAGGCGGGGGGAATTGAACCCCCGTCCGCA
>JBBIIJ010000050.1:0-16867 GCA_037446535.1 Sideroxydans sp.
AGATGTCGGCTAACACCTGGCAGGGATGGTATTCGTTGGTCAGGCCGTTGATCACCGGCACGCGTGAATTCGCGGCGAAGCGCTCGATGATGCTTTGCTCGAAGGTGCGGATCATCACGATGTCGCTCATGCGCGAGATCACCTGGCCGGCGTCCTCCACCGGCTCGCCGCGACCCAGTTGGGAGTCGCGCGTATTCAGGTAGATGGCCGAGCCGCCGAGCTGGTGCATGCCGGCCTCGAACGACAGACGGGTGCGGGTGCTGGCCTTTTCGAAGATCATCACCAGGGTGCGGTCTTCCAGCGGCCAGTACTTCTCATAGCGCTTGAAGCGTTCCTTGATGACGCGCGTGCGTTCGAACAGGTACTCGAACTCTTCGCGGGTGAAGTCCCTGAACTGCAGGAAATGTTTGATGGGTTTGCCGCTCATGTTCACTCCTGAGCCAGAAAATCCGTGACCAGCGGGCACAGGATCTCCAGCAACTGTTGTGCTTCGGCTTCCGTGAAGACCAGCGGAGGCAACAGGCGGATCACGCTGTCGGCGGTGACGTTGATGAGCAGGCCTTTTTCCAGCGCCTTGCCGACCAGCGCGCCGCAAGGTCTGTCGAGCTCTATGCCCAGCATCAGGCCTTGCCCGCGCACGGTAACCATCCCTTTCACGCCGCCGAGGCGGCTTTGGAACTGGCCTTTGAGCCAGCTGCCCAGCTTTTCAGCGTGGTCAAGCAGTTTGTCCTGCTCCATGGTGTTCAGCGTGGTGAGCGCCGCGGTGCAGGCCAGCGGATTGCCGCCGAAAGTGGAGCCGTGGTTGCCCGGCTTGAAGGTTCCGGCCGCCTTGCCTGCAGCGAGGCAGGCGCCCACCGGTACGCCGGAACCCAGGCCCTTGGCCAGCGTCATCACGTCCGGCAGGATGCCTGCGTGCTGGAAGGCGAACCACTTGCCGGTACGGCCCAGGCCGCATTGCACCTCGTCCAGCATCAGCAACCATTCATGCTCGTCACATATTTTGCGCAGTCCCTGCAGGTAGCTGATATCCGGCGTGCGTATGCCGCCTTCGCCCTGGATGGGCTCGACCAGCACGGCGACGATGTTGGGGGTGTGCTGTGCGACCTGGCGGATGGCGTCGAGGTCGTCATAGGGCACGCGTACGAAGCCTTTCACCAGCGGCTCGAAACCGGCCTGCACCTTGCGGTTGCCGGTGGCAGAAAGGGTCGCCAGCGTGCGGCCGTGGAACGCCTTTTCCATCACGATGACGGTAGGCGTGTCTATGCCGCGCAGGTTGCCGTACATGCGCGCCAGCTTGATCGCCGCCTCGTTCGCCTCGCAGCCAGAATTGCACAGGAAGACCTCCTGCATGCCGGACAGCTGGCACAACTTGTCGGCGATCAGCTCCTGCTCGCGTACTTCATAGATGTTGGAGGTGTGGATCAGCTTGCCAACCTGAGCGGTCAGGGCGGCGGTGAGCTTGGGGTGGGCATGTCCCAGCGTGTTGACCGCGATGCCGGACAGGGCATCCAGGTATCGCTTGCCGTTGACGTCCCATAGCCAGGCACCTTCCCCGTGGCTGAAGGTGACGGGTTGCCGAGCGTAGGTGTTCATCAAATGGGACATGGCAAGCTCTCCGGTCTTGTTACATCGCTAATGGAACAACAAACGAAAAAGGCCGACTGCGTCGGCCTTTGGTCGCAGTCTTATCGGCTGCTATGAATCAGGCCATCGCCTTGATAACGGCGGACAATCGGCTCTTGTGACGGGCAGCCTTGTTCTTGTGAATGATCTTCTTGTCTGCGATGGAGTCTACAACGCTGGTGGAAGCGTTGAACATGGCCTGTGCAGCGGCCTTGTCGCCAGCTTCGATCGCCTTGATGACCTTCTTGATCGCAGTGCGCAGTTCAGAGCGCAAAGTGATGTTGTGCGCATGCTGCTTGTCCGCTTGTCTTGCGCGCTTTCTGGCTTGTGCTGTGTTTGCCATGGTGGCTCCTTGAAAATTCGGCTTTCTGGAAAGGCGCGCATTCTAGAGGCTCGCTCAAGGTTTTGCAAATGCTTTTTTCTAGGCAGTCAAATGCTGTCCTAAGGCGCCCCATCGGGGCATGGCCTGCAGCAGGCGCACACGAAGGGCGGTGTTACAATCCGCGCCGCTTAATATCATGGAAATTCCAAATTGTTAGATAAGAAAGACCGCACCCCTGATCTTGCGGAATTCGTGATCCAGGGAGTGACCAAAAGCGGGGAAGTGTTCCGTCCTTCCAACTGGGGCGAACGCTTGAGCGATATGTTATCCACGACCGGAAAGGATGGTCGCATCGTCTATTCCTCTTATGTAAGGCCGATGGTGATACAGGGGATACCTTCGGTCGTGGTCCGTTTCTCACTGGAAATGGTGGATCCTCCGGCTTTCGAGCTGGTCAGGCAATTCGTGGTGAGCAATCAGCTGACCGTGCGTGCCGGTCGCAGGCGCGAGGAGGCGGGGGCTACAGGGATATTCCCGACGATCAGCATGGAGCGCCGTGCCTCGAAGAACAACAACTGGTAGGACGTCTGCAGTGCCTCCTTATATATGTCTTAGGCCCCGATGAATCTGCTCAAAGCCTTGGCTGCGATCAGCAGCCTGACCCTGGTCTCGCGTATCCTGGCCTTCGGGCGGGATGTGCTCATCGCGCGCATCTTCGGTGCAGGCATGGCGACCGACGCCTATATCATCGCCACCAGGCTGCCCAATCTCTTGCGGCGCCTGTTCGCCGAGGGGGCGTTCTCGCAGGCCTTTGTGCCCATCTTCGGCGAATACAACAAGCGGCGCGGGCACGACGAGACCAAGCTGCTCGTGGATCATGTCACCACCTTGCTGGCGCTGGTGCTGTTCGTGGTCACCCTGGTAGGCATCATCGCCGCCCCCATCATCGTCTATTTCACCGCGCCCGGCTTCGTCAAGGATGCGCAGAAGTTCAGCCTGACCGTCGAGATGCTGCGCATCACTTCGCCCTACATCTTCTTCATCTCGCTGGTGGCAGTGGCGGCCGGCATACTCAATACGTATAACAAGTTCTGGGTGCCGGCTGTGGCCCCCATCCTGTTGAACATCTGCCTGATCGGCGGGGCACTGTGGCTGGCGCCTTATTTCGATCAGCCCATCATAGGTTTGGCATGGGCCTGGTTCATCGCAGGCTTCGTGCAGCTCGCGTTCCAGGTGCCCTTCCTCAAGAAGATAGACATGCTGCCTTCCATCCGTTTCGGTCTGAAGGACGAGGGCATGTGGCGCGTCGTCAGGCAAATGGGACCGGCGGTGTTCGGTGTGTCCATCGCGCAGATCAGCCTCATCCTCAACACCATATTCGCCTCGTTCTTGGTTGCGGGCAGCGTGTCCTGGCTGTATTACGCCGACCGCCTGATGGAGTTCCCCACCGGTATGTTGGGGGTGGCCCTGGGCACCATCCTTCTGCCTTCACTTTCGAAGCTGCACGCGAGCAACGAGACCGTCGAATATTCGAAGATGCTGGACTGGGGATTGCGGCTTACGTTCATGCTGGCCTTGCCTGCAGCGCTGGCGCTGGGGCTGATCGCCGTTCCCATACTGGCGACCTTCTTCCAGTACGGCCATTTCAACGCGCATGACGTGCTGATGTCGCGCAACGCCCTGGTGGGCTACAGCGTCGGCCTCATCGGCCTGATCCTGGTGAAGATCCTCGCTCCCGGCTTTTATGCGAAGCAGGACATCAGGACCCCGGTGAAGATAGGCATAGTCACGCTGCTGGCCACTCAGGCGATGAACCTGCTGTTCATCTTCGGCCTAGAGCTGCAGCATGCGGGTCTGGCACTGTCCATAGGCCTGGGGGCATGCCTCAACTCGGCCATCCTGTTCCACTTCCTGAAGAAGCGCGGCATCTACCGGCCGGAGCCGGGCTGGGCGAAATTCTTCCTCAAGCTGGCAATGGCCTTGCTCGCACTGGGCCTGACGCTGTGGTTCGGCATGGGCAGTGAACAGCACTGGCTTACCAGCCACGGTTGGGCGCGCATCCTGCATCTGACTGCGCTGGTGGTGGGCGGTGTGGTGGTCTATTTCGCAGTCCTGTTCGCCCTAGGGTTCAGGCTCAAGGATTTCTCCAAACGCGGCGCCTGATCGCCGCGCCAGCTATTTGTCGTTCAACAGCCCCTGCATGGCCGCGACCGGCTTTACTTGCGGGAAATAGACGGTGTGCAGGCGGCTCGCCAGCGCTTCCGACCAGGGCATGCCTTCGGTGTGGGCAACATCCCTCCAGTAGTGCATCAATGTCTCGTCGTAGGCGTCTATCGTCGCCGCGTAGCCTGACGCGTCGTAGCGCTCGTCGTGGCGGAACGTGCCGATGTCTAGGCGCGGCTTCTGTGGCGCTTTCTCTGCTATGTGGCCGATACACAGGCCCACCAGCGGGAAGGTGAGCGGCGGCAATTCGAGCAGCTCTATCATCTCCTGAGGATGGCGGCGGATGCCGCCTATGGGCACGATGCCCAGTCCCATCGATTCCGCTGCCGTGATCATAGTGCCCAGCGCGATGCCTGCATCCACTGCGGCCGCGCCGAAGCCTTCCATGCTCTCGTGGATGATCTGGGTCTTTCCTGCCTTGCGCACGCCGAGGTCGGTCTTGTGGAAGTCGATGACGATGGCGATGAAGACCGGGGCTTGCGCGACCCATGCCTGCCCACCTGCCAGCTCGGCGATCCGGGCGCGGCGCTCCGCGTCGCGCACCACCACTAGCGAGATCTCCTGCGCGTTCATCGAAGTCGGTGCGCGGTGCGCGGCTTCGACGATGGCGGCCAGCATTTCGTCGTTGACGGGTTCCGTCGTGTAGCTGCGGATGCTGCGGTGGTTCAGCTGGGTCTGTAAGGTCTGGTTCAATTCTTACTCCACGGTCGTCAGGTGCAATGCCTTCGACACCACGTCCCGTGTGAGGTGCGGCGCGAAGAGCTCGATGAAATGGTAGGCGAAGCCGCGCAGGTACTGGTTCTTGCGGATGGCGATGCGCGTGGTGCTGGGCTGGAAGAGGTGCCCGGCATCCATCATGCGCAGGTGCCGGTCGCGATCGGGGATGAAAGCCATCTGCGCCACGATGCCTACACCCAGCCCCAGCTCCACGTAGGTCTTGATCACGTCGGCGTCGATGGCGGTGAGCGCGATGTTGGGCTCGATGCCGGCTTCGCTGAAGGCCTGGTTGATCTTGTTGCGGCCGGTGAAGGCGAAGTCGTAAGTGATGATGGGGTATTGCGCGAGCTTCTTCAGCGTCAGGCGCTTCTCCAGCAGCAACGGATGCTTGGGCGGCACCACCACGCAATGGTGCCACTCGTAGCAGGGCAGGGTGACCAGTTCGTCGTATAAAGCCAGGCTTTCGGTGGCGATGCCGATGTCTACCTCGCCGGAGAGCACCTGCTCGGCGATCTGGGTGGGGCTGCCCTGGTGCAAGCCGAGCTTGACGCCAGGGTAGGCCTGCGTGAAGTCCTTGACCACGCGGGGCAGCGCATAGCGCGCCTGGGTGTGGGTGGTGGCGACGCTGAGCGAACCGACATCCTGGGTGCGGAACTCCTGCCCCACTTGTTTCAGGTTCTCCGTCTCGTGCAGCACACGCTGGGCGATGTCCAGTACCGCCTTGCCCGGTTCCGTGATGGCGACGATGCGCTTGCCGTTGCGCACGAAGATATCTATGCCCAGTTCCTCTTCCAGCAGCTTGATCTGTTTGCTCACGCCGGGCTGCGAGGTGTAGAGCGCAGCCGAGGCGTCCGAGATGTTCAGTCCGCAACGCACGATCTCGTTCAGGTAGCGCAGTTGCTGCAGGTTCATGGCGGTCTCCGCATATGGCTATAGGTTATAAAATACTAACATAAAAGTATTTAGCAATATAAGAACACCGACCTAGAATGCGCCCCATTCGAGAGGAGCAAAGCGTTCATGGATGGTCTTTACACAGTCTCCGGCTTCCTGGTCGGCCTGATCGTCGGGGTGACCGGCGTCGGCGGCGGGTCCCTCATGACCCCACTGCTGGTGCTGTTCTTCGGCGTGTCGCCGGCCACGGCCGTCGGCACCGACCTGTTGTATGCCTCCATCACCAAATCGCTGGGCGGCTGGGTACACAGCCGCAACGGCACGGTGGATTGGAAAGTGGTGGGGCTCCTGAGCCTGGGCAGTCTGCCTGCCGCGCTGCTCACCATCGCGCTGCTGAAGTATTTGGCGCTGGACGAGAAGGCGCTGAAGGGCCTGGTGACCGGCGTGTTGAGCGTCGCCCTGCTGCTGACCGCAGTCGCCCTTCTACTGAAAGACCGCATCAGGAAGATCGCCGAGCGCGACGACGGCAAGGTGTATGAGCTGCACCACCGCCATCTGTCCGCCGCGACCATCGTCACCGGCGCCATCGTCGGTGCGCTGGTGACCATCTCCTCCATCGGTGCCGGCGTGCTGGGCACGGTGGCGCTGCTGTTCCTGTATCCGCGCCTGCCGGCCGTCAAGGTGGTGGGCACCGACATCGCCCACGCTGTTCCGCTCACCGCAGTGGCGGGGCTGGGGCACCTGACGCTGGGCACCGTGGACCTGGTGCTGCTGGGCAGCCTGCTGCTCGGTTCCCTGCCGGGCATCTACATCGGCAGCCATCTTTCCGCCAAGGTGCCGGAGAAGGTGCTGCGTCCGCTGCTTGCGACCATGCTGCTGATCATCGGTGTCAGGCTGGCATTTTGAGGAGGTAAGAGATGAGTGCGAACAATCCCAACAAACCCAAACAAGTGAGCTGGTTCAACGGCTGCGGCGGACGCATAGGCGTGGTGGTCGGCCAGACCGGCGAGCATGCCTACATCGGCCTGGCCTTGCGCCACGACGAAGACGCCGATGTTGCCCACATCCTCGCTTACGGCGCGAAGTTCCCGCTGGAAGCCGCGCTGGCGCTGCCGGTATCTAGGCTTTATCCGGACGAGGGCAAGTGAATGTACCGCTATGACCGCTTCGACCACCAGATCGCCGCGGAACGCGTCGCGCAGTTCCGCGACCAGGTGCGCCGTCGCCTGTCCGGCGAGCTGAAGGAAGACGACTTCCGCGTGCTGCGCCTGCAGAACGGCGTGTACATGCAGATCCACGCGTACATGATGCGCATCGCCATCCCCTATGGCGCAGCGAACAGCGCGCAACTGCGCAAGCTTGCCCATATCGCGCGCACCTACGACCGCGGCTACGGCCACCTCAGCACGCGCCAGAACATCCAGTTCAACTGGCTGAAGCTGGAGGACACGCCGGAGATCCTGGCCGAGCTGGCCAAGGTCGAGATGCACGCCAACCAGACCTCGGGCAACTGCATACGCAACACCACCACCGACGAATACGCCGGGGTGGCGCGCGACGAGGTCGCGGATCCGCGTCCATACGCCGAGCTGCTGCGCCAGTGGAGCACTTTCCATCCGGAATTCGCCTTCCTGCCGCGCAAGTTCAAGTTCTCGATCAACGGCGCGGACGAGGACCGCGCCGCGATCGCGGTCAACGACGTCGGCTTGCAGCTGGTGAAGAACGCGCAGGGCGACTTGGGCTTCCGCGTGCTGGTGGGCGGCGGTCTGGGCCGCACCCCCATCATCGGCCAGGAGCTGACCTCCTTCCTGCCGTGGCAGCATCTGCTGACCTACAGCGAAGCCATCGTGCGCGTGTTCAACGAGTTCGGCCGGCGCGACAACCTGTACAAGGCGCGCATCAAGATACTGGTGCAGGCCATAGGCATCCAAGAGTTCCGCCGCCAGGTGGAGGCAGAGTGGCAGCTCAGCAAGGACGGTCCCGGCACCCTGACCCAGGCCGAACTGGAGCGCGTGGCCGCCGGCTTCACCGCGCCGGCCTACGAAAGATTGCCGCAGGCGGACGAGGCGTTCGCGGAGGTGCAACGCAGCGACAAGGCGTTCGCCAGCTGGGTGAAGCGCAACGTGAAGGCGCACAAGGCGGATGGCTATGCTTCAGTGCTGCTGTCTCTGAAGCAGACCGGCCGTGCGCCGGGCGACATCACTGCCGAACAGATGGAATCTGCTGCCGATTTGGCCGACCGCTATAGTTTCGGCGAGCTGCGTTTCTCGCACGCGCAGAACCTGGTGCTGGCCGACGTGAAGCAGTCCGAGCTGTATCGCCTGTGGCAGGAGGCCAAGGAGGCCGGGCTGGCGACGCCCAACATCGGCCTGCTGACCGACATCATCTGCTGCCCGGGAGGCGACTTCTGCACGCTGGCCAACGCGCGTTCGATCACGCTGGCTAAGGCCATCGCGGAGCGTTTCGACGACTACGACTATCTGCACGATATCGGCGAGGTCGACCTGAACATCTCCGGCTGCGTGAACGCCTGCGGCCACCACCATGTCGGTCACATCGGCATCCTGGGCGTGGATAAGTCGGGCGAGGAGTGGTACCAGGTCACCATAGGCGGCAACAAGGGCACTCCCGCCGCCATAGGCAAGATCATCGGGCGCTCGTTCTCGTTCGGGCAGATACCCGAAGTGATCGCCCGACTGCTGCAGGTGTACGTGCGCGAGCGCGACGAAGGCGAGCGTTTCATCGACACGCTGCGCCGCATCGGCATCGAACACTTCAAGGATTTCGTTTATGCCACGGCGGTGCCTGAGGACGAGAAGCTGCTGCTGCCGGATTATGAAGTGCTGAAGGTCGGCGTCCCGTATGAACTGCCGTATTACTCGCCGAGGTTCTGAATGAGGATCATCAAAGACAAGACCGTGGTGGATGACGACTGGAGCGTGCTGCGCCTGCATGAAGGCGATGCCGCTGACAGCGTCGAGGTGCCGGAAGGCAAGGTGCTGGTGCCGCTGCCCGTGTGGAACTGCCAGTACGAGAGTTTGCGCGGGCGCGCGGGCCTGGGGCTGTGGCTGGCCGGCTTCGAGCGCATAGAGGACATCCCGGACGAGGTGCACCGTTTCCCGGTGATCGCGGTGGATTTCCACAAGTTCACCGATGGACGCGGCTACACGCTGGCCTACCGTTTGCGCAGGCAATACGGCTATCGCGGCGAACTGCGTGCGATGGGCGACATCCAGCGCGACCAGCTGTTCTATTTGCGCCGGGTGGGGTTCGACAGCTACGCGGTGCGCGAGGACAAGGACCCGCAGGATGCGCTGGCCGGTTTCGAGGATTTTTCGGTGACCTACCAGGCATCAGCTGATGTGGATGCGCCGCTGTTCCGGCGCGTGGCAAGAGGAGCTGCATGATGAACGAACTGCAACAGAAGATAGACGGCACACTGGCCGTGCTGCGACAAGCCGTGCACGATTTCGCGCCGGTGGTGTTCGCCAACAGCCTGGGAGCGGAAGACATGGTGCTGACCGACCTCATCGCCAAACACCAGCCGGACATCGCCATGTTCAGCCTGGATACCGGCCGCCTGCCGAAGGAGACCTACGACCTGATCCAGGAAGTGCGCCAGCATTACGAGATCCAGTTGCAGGTGTATTTCCCGGACCACACGCTGGTCGAAGAATACGTGGCGCAGCACGGCATCAACGGCTTTTACGACAGCGTGGAGAATCGCAAGGGCTGCTGCTTCGTGCGCAAGGTGGAGCCGTTGCGCCGTGCGCTGAAAGGCAAGAAGGCCTGGATCACCGGCATGCGCCGCGACCAGGCGGTGACGCGAGGCACGCTGGAGGTGTCGTCCTTCGATGCTGACAACGGCCTGCAGAAGTTCAACCCGCTGCTGGACTGGACGAACAAGGACGTGTGGGACTACATCAAGGCCAACGACGTGCCCTACAACAAGCTGCACGACCAGTTCTACCCCAGCATAGGCTGCGCGCCCTGCACCAGAGCGATCACCCCGGGCGAGGATATTCGCGCCGGGAGGTGGTGGTGGGAAAATCCAGAAAACAAGGAATGTGGCTTGCATGTAGCAAGCCGCATTCCGAAACGAGCGTAGCTCGTTTGTTTTCTGGATTTCGGCGAAGACTTATGCCGACTGCAAAGCAGGCGGCGTTAGTCGAAGCCAAAACGGTCGCTAGGCGCAACGAGAAACTGGAACAAAGCAGCTAGAGGCAAAGAATCATGAAACTGACAGAGAACACGAACATGAGCAAACACACTTTCACCCATCTGGATGCGCTGGAGAGCGAGTCCATCCACATCATGCGCGAGGTCGCGGCCGAGTGCAAAAACCCGGCGCTGCTGTTCTCCGGCGGCAAGGATTCCATCGTGATGCTGCGCATCGCGGAGAAGGCGTTCCGCCCGGCGAAGTTCCCGTTCCCCTTGGTGCACATCGACACCGAGCACAACTTCCCGGAGGTGATCGAGTGCCGCGACAAGCTGGCCAACGATCTCGCCGAGCGTCTCATCGTGCGTTCGCTGGAGGATTCCATCAAGCGCGGCACCATCGTCATCAAGGACCCGGAGAAGCCACGCAATCCGTACCAGTCAGTGACGCTGCTGGAGACCATCGCCGAGTTCGGCTTCGACGCCTGCATGGGTGGAGCGCGCCGCGACGAGGAAAAGGCGCGCGCCAAGGAACGCATCTTTTCCTTCCGCGACGAGTTCGGCCAGTGGGACCCAAAGAACCAGCGCCCCGAGCTGTGGGACGTGTACAACACGCGCGTCAATGCCGGCGAGAACATCCGCGTGTTCCCCATCTCGAACTGGACCGAGCTGGACATCTGGCAATACATAGAGCGCGAGAAGCTGCACATCCCCAGCATCTACTACGCGCATGAACGCGAGATCATCCGCCGCAACGGGCAGCTCGTGCCGGTGTCGCACCTGGTGCAACCCAAGCCGGGCGAGAAGGTGGAAAAGATCTCGGTGCGTTTCCGAACCGTGGGCGACATGACCTGCACCGCGCCGGTGGAGTCCACCGCCTGCTGCGTGCGCGAGATCATCGAAGAGACCGCGACCACACGCATTACCGAGCGCGGCGCGACCCGTCTGGACGACCAGACCTCGGACGCGTCCATGGAGTTGCGCAAGAAGGAAGGGTACTTCTAGGCCGTCATCCCGGCGGACGCCGGGATCCAGTCAAAAAGCAGACTCCCGCAACTCGGGACAAAGCCAAAGGCATGTTAGATAAACCGCTGGATTCCGGCTTGCGCCGGAATGACGATGCGGAGAAATTCGAGGAAGCATTATGAGTAGCCAAACACAACTGTTACGTTTCATCACCGCAGGTTCCGTGGACGACGGCAAGAGTACGCTGATCGGCCGCCTGCTGCACGACTCGAAGTCCATCTTCGAGGACCAGTTCTCCGCCATCGCCAGGACCAGCGAGAAGCGCGGCATGAACGCGGTTGACCTGTCGCTGCTCACCGACGGCCTGCAGGCCGAGCGCGAGCAGGGCATCACCATCGACGTGGCCTACCGCTACTTCGCGACCCCGAAGCGCAAGTTCATCATCGGAGACACGCCGGGGCACGAGCAGTACACGCGCAACATGGTGACCGCCGCTTCCACGGCCAATCTCGCCATCATCCTGGTCGATGCGCGCAAGGGCGTGCTCACGCAGACCCGGCGCCACTCCTACCTGGCCAGCCTGCTCGGCGTGCCGCACGTGGTGCTGGCGGTGAACAAGATGGACATGGTGGACTACTCCAAGCAGCGCTTCGAGGAGATCGTCGGTGAGTACAAGCGCTTCGCGGCGCAGCTCAACCTGCACGACGTGCACTGCATCCCGCTGTCCGCCCTGAACGGCGACAACGTGGTGGATCGCAGCGCTAGCATGGACTGGTACATCGGCCCCACCCTGATCGAACTGCTGGAGACCGTCTCCATCGATCACGACGTGAACACCAGCGACTTCCGCTTCCCGGTGCAGTGGGTATGCCGCCCGCAGACCGACGAGCACCACGACTTCCGCGGTTTCGCCGGGCGCATCGAGGCGGGCGAAGTGTCGGTGGGCGACGAGGTCACCATCCTGCCGTCCGGCCGTACCTCCAGGGTCAAGGAGATCGTCACGTTCGACGGCAAGCTGCAGACCGCCTTCGCGCCGCAATCGGTGACGCTCACGCTGGAAGACGAGATCGACATTTCGCGCGGCGACATGTTCGTGCGCGGGGCAGCCGCGCCCAGGGTGGAGAAGGAGTTCGAGGCCACGCTGTGCTGGCTGTCTGAATCGCCGCTGGACCGCAACCGCAAGTACATCGTCAAGCACACCACGCGCATGGCGAAGTGCCTGTTCTCACGCCTGGACTACCGTGTGGATGTAAACACGCTGGAACAGCACGCGGCGGACAAGCTCAACATGAACGACATCGCGCGCGTGGCGATCAAGACCCAGCAACCGCTGGCGTTTGACGGCTACGACACTGACCGGGCGACGGGCAGCTTCATCGTCATCGACGAGGCCACGAACAACACGGTGGCGGCCGGCATGATCGCCTAGGCTGAGTTCTGGATAAGGACGGATCCGTCATTCCGGCGGAAGCCGGAATCCAGTGTTTTTTCATGAACTGGACACCGGCTTCCGCCGGTGCGACGGCTCCGTGCTTTGTCGTTTGAAGTGCGGCCGGCACCCGCGGCCTATGGTATCTTCTCGCCATTCGAGTCTGACGCCCAGTTGAGCCATGAGCCTGCTTTCCCTGATCGCCGCTTTGTTGCTGGAACAAGTCCACCCCCTGTCTTCCCGCAAGTACCTCTACACCTGGCTTTCCGGCTATGTGGACTTCTTCCAGCGCAACTTCAACGCCGGGCAGGTGAAGCACGGCCGCATCGCCTGGCTGCTGGCCATCGCGGTGCCGCTGGTGCTGGTCACCGTTCTGCATCTGCTGTTGCTCAAAGCCCATCCCATCTTCGCCTGGGCCTTCAGCGTGCTGGTGCTCTACCTCACCATGGGTTTCCGCCAGTTCAGCCACTATTACACCGACATACACCAGGCGTTGCGCGATGAGCAGCTGGACAAGGCACGCGACCTGTTGAGCGCGTGGTGCGGCAAGTCCTGCCGCGAGCTGAGCCGCGAGGAGGTGGCGCGCGTCACCATAGAACAGGCCCTGCTCGCATCGCACCGCAACGTGTTCGGCGTCGTGTTCTGGTTCGTCGTCTTCATGATGCTGGGCTTGGGCCCGGTGGGCGCCATCCTCTATCGCCTCGCCCTGTTCCTGTACACCCTGTGGGGGGCGCAGGACGAGGAGGAGTTCGGCAGCTTCGGCGTCTTCGCGCGTCAGGCCTACCACGTCGTGGAATGGCTGCCGCTGCGCCTCACCGCTAGCACCTTCGCCATCGTCGGCGACTTCGAGGATACCGCTTACTGCTGGCGCAACCAGGCCTCAAGCTGGCTGGACCCGGAAGCGGGCATCATCCTCGCCAGCGGCGCCGGCGCACTCGGCGTGAGGCTGGGGCAGGCGATCGTGCTCGACCAGCAGCCGGTGTTCCGTCCCGAGCTGGGCATAGGCGACGAGGCCGACATCGACTACATGCAAAGCACCATAGGTCTGGTGTGGCGCGCGCTGGTGTTCCAGCTCATCCTGCTGTTGCTGCTGACGGTAGCGAATCTGCTGGGGTGATACCCCCGTAAGCCGACGCGGCTGACTGCGTCGGCGTTACGAAGTCGATCATGCAAGGAGGCAGTATTGTTCTACGTACCGCGCTTCACCAAGATCACATCCATGGACGCTCCTCGCGGTGCGTCCGTCACCGCATCCTCCTCGATGCGCCGTGTGGCGCGAACAGGCTGCCTGCTGCTGGGCGGGCTGCTGTCCGCTGCTGTCAGTAGCGCCGAGCCGCTCACCGTGGCGTACGCCCATCGGCCCGGCTATGCCGACATGATCGAAGGCGTGCCGAAGGGGATTTCCATCGAGATCGCCTACAAGGCCGTCCAGGCCGCCAAGCTCGATGTATCCTGGGCGCTGATGGTCCAGCCGCGCCAGATGGCGATGTTCCAGCAGTCGGCGCCGAACTTCTGCGCCATCGGACTGTTCAAGACGCCGGAGCGCGTTGCCTACGCGCAATTCAGCCATCCCTACTATCGGGATCGACGTTTCGTCGTCGTCGCATCCCGCGCTGCCGGGCCGGAACTGCACCGCAAGCCCACCTTCGCCCAACTGCTGGAAGACCGCAGGCTGGAGCTCGGTCTGCTCGATTCGCTGTCCTACGGCAGCCAGATCGACGAGATGCTGCGGGCGAGAGGCGGGGTGACGAAGGTCGAAGGCAGGATAGAGCAGGTCTTCAAGATGGTCGCCTCCGGCCGCATCGACTACACGCTCGCGTCGCCCGAAGAGGTAGAGCCCATCATGGCCATGGCGGGGGTCACCCATGAGCAGGTCGACATCCTGAGCTACCCGGATTTCCCGGAAGGCAACCTGCGTTACTTCATCTGCAGCAAGGCGGTGGACAAAGGCGTGATCAAGCAACTGAACAAAGGCATCGCCGCCTTGAACATCCACCTGAACGAGTGATGCGCGTCCTGCCATCCGACAGTCGCCCATGAACGACAGTCGTCGATCCGTCGGTGCGGCACAGCCACTTGCCCGGATGCTGCTGCGCAAGCTGCTGCTCGCCTATGTGCTGCTGTCCATCGCCATCCTCTGCGTCCAGCTGATCGTCGAATACCGCAGTTATCGCCAGGAGATCATCGATACGTTGCAATCGCAGGCCAACACCATGGCGCCGGGGGCTGCGGTCGCCATCTGGGATTACCAGGACGACCTGTTGCGTTCGATGGTCAACGGCATGGGCATGCATCCTGTCGTGGTCTTGGTGGAGATCACGGACAAGGAGACCGGCCATCGCATCTCGTGGCGCGCCCCCGGCGGTGCAGACATCTCTGCCAGTCTGCAAGTGAGCCAGCCCTTGCAGCTGACGCTGGCGAACGGCACGCAGAGACAGGTAGGCACCTTGCTCATCGCCTCCAGCGAAGGCCACGTCTGGCGCCATCTGCGCACCGTGTTCTTCGCGATCGCCCTGGACGATGCGTTGCTCCTGCTGTCTCTGGCTTTCGTGCTCTGGTTGCTGGTGCACACGCTGGCGGTCAGGCCGCTCTCCCGCTTCTCTGCGCAGGTCGCCAAGCAATCGGGCAAGGCGCCGGGACTCCCCATCGATCTGGGGCGGACCGATGTGGCCGAGATCGTCACCCTGCAGCAAGGCTTCAACCGGATGATGCGGGAGGTAGGCGAGAGCCACGCGCGGATCGCGGAGCAAAACGTGGAGCTGGAGCGCAAGGTCGCGGAGCGGACGCGGGACCTGGAAGGCAAGAACCGGGAGCTGGTCGAGGCCGTCGCCCGACAGCAAGAGCTGACCTCATCCCTCAAGGAGGCGCAGGTCATCGCCGGGCTGGGGAGCTACGTGATGGACCTCCGCACCGGGCAGATAGACACCTCGGACGTGCTCGATCAACTGTTCGGGATAGATGGTTCGTACGAACACTCGGTGCAAGGCTGGCTGGAGCGCATACACCCGCTCGACCGAAAAATGATTGAGGACCATTTCAGGAACGAGGTGCTTGGACTGGGGCAGGACATAGACAAGGAATATCGCATCGTCCGCTTCGATGACCAGGCCGTGCGCTGGCTACATGGGCTGGGCAAGCTGGAATTCGACGCGCAGGGACAGCCGGTCAGGATGCGGGGCACCGCCCAGGACATCACTGAGCGCGTCCAGGCCGAGGAACGCCTGCGCGATTCGCTGCGCCAGCTGGAAGAGAAGGAGCTGGCCAAGACCCGCTTCCTCGCGGCGGCGGGCCACGACCTGAGGCAGCCCGTGGCAGCCGCGAACCTGTTCGTGGAAGCCCTGAAAAACACCTCGCCCACCCCGCGCCAGAGCGAAATGATCGAGCGCCTGGATCACTCCATGGGCATCTTCTCGGACCTGCTGGAGCAGTTGCTGGACATCTCAAGGTTCGATGCCGGCGTCATTCAGCCCAAGCTCGTTTCGTTCGACCTGGCGCAGATTTTCGCCTGGCTGGAACACAACTTCGGCCAGATCGCGCGCGACAAGGACCTGCGCTTCCTGCTGCATTTCCCGATGGACAGACCGCTGGTCGTCCGCACAGACATCGGCCTGCTGCAATCCGTGCTGATGAACCTGGTCTCCAACGCGATCAAGTTCACCGCGAGCGGCGGCGTGCTGCTCGGCGTCCGGCGGCGCGGCGACAGCGTGTTGCTGCAGGTCTGGGATACCGGCATCGGGATAGCCGAAGAGGACATGCCCCGCATCTTCGACGAGTTCTTCCAGGTGGCCAACCCTCAGCGCAACCGCGAGGCAGGACTGGGCCTGGGGCTGTCCATCTGCCGGCGCGCGCTGAAACTGATGGAATGCGACATCACCTGCCGCTCGCGCCTGGCGCGCGGATCGGTGTTCGAACTGAGCCTGCCGCTCGTCGCGGAACAGGCCGAACCCGAACTTCTGCCGATCGGCCCAGCCCCCACCGCAACTGCCGATACCCTGCTGGCCAGCGGCAGACGCGTCGTGGTGCTGGAAGACGACGCGCTGGTTGCCGGCGGCATGGTCAATCTGCTGCAGGGGATAGGTGCAGAAGTCATGCATTTCTATAACGCGGAGGATGCGTTGCAGCACCACGACATCGTGCATGCGGACTGCTATGTCGTCGATTACGCGCTGGGTGGCACCCTCACCGGCCTGCAATTCCTGGAGACCGTGCAGGAGAGGTTGCAGGCACCGATTCGCGCGGTCGTGCTGACCGGCGAGACCTCTTCCCAGTTCATCAGCAAGGTCGCCGACAGCCCATGGCCCATCCTGCACAAACCTGCCAATTACGCGGACCTGGCCGCCGTACTGTGCGCGCCGGTTGGCGTGAAGCTTGAATACTGAGCTGGCTGTGGTAGTTGAGGGGCCGGTAAAGCGCGCTGGTCTCCAGCAGATTCTGCTGCTGTTTCGAGGATCGAACCGGCCGGACGGCTTCGGGGGCCTATCCCCGCGAGCGCGGGGGAATCTCCAAAGGGAACACCTGGGCATGGCCGCATGGGG
>JBBIIJ010000051.1:0-16154 GCA_037446535.1 Sideroxydans sp.
CGAGATGGCGCGAGTGGTAACGGCTGATGTAGTTGTTCCACTTGAAGTCCTTGTCATCCTCGCCCTGGTCCCAGTAGCGCGGCGCCTGGATACCGTGGATCAGCCCGCGATAGTGCAGCACCGGCAGGTCGAAGCCGCCGCCGTTCCAGCTCACCAGTTGCGGCGTGTATTTTTCGACGCCGTCGAAGAAGCGCTTGATGAGGCTGCCTTCGTCCTCGTCCGGTTCGCCCAGCGACCACACCCTGAAGTTGTCGCCTTCGCGTAGCACACAGGAGATCGCCGCGACCTTCTGCAGGTGGTGCGGCAGGAAATCGCTACCGGTCTTCTGGCGGCGCATCTGGAACGCCATCTCCGCCACTTCGGCGTCGCCCACCGCGCCGTCCAGTTCGTAGAGTGTACGCAGTCCTGCGATGTCGGGGATGGTCTCGATGTCGAATACTAGGGTGGGGTTCATGGCAGGCGCAAAGCTGGGTTTTCCGGGTGCGCATGATACCCGAGGCCACCCCAACTTCCTACGCACCCCCGCCGGCTTGACGGGCTGCTGCCTAAGGTAAAGAATCCGGCCATCAGGAGTTCCAAGATCATCGCATTCCAACTCTAGGGGGCACCATCATGAACAAGCACCTGATCACCACTCTTACCCTTGCAGCAGCAGCCCTGTCCACCGCCACTGCCCACGCGGCCACTGGCGAAAGCTGGGAAGTCACCACCAAGACTGACATGCCCGGCATGCCGGTCGCCATGGGCGAAACCACCGTCACCATCTGCCTGGCCAAAGGCGCAGCGAAGGATCCCAAGCAGCTCGTCCGGCAGGAAGAAGGTTGCGAGATGACGGACATCAAGACCTCCGGCAGCAAAACCACGTGGAAGATGCGCTGCGACAGGGACGGCGAAGTGATGACTGGCACCGGAGAGGTCACGCACAAGCCGGACAGCTACCAGGGCGTGACCCGTCTCTCGGGCACCTCGGAAGGCAAGAAGGTCGACATGACCGCGAACTACCAGGGCAAGCGCATAGGCACCCCCTGCGACACCTCGGCAGGCGCGGTCGTCGCGGTCAAGGGCATGGAGAACGTAAACGAGATGATGGGCATGGCTAACAAGCAGATGGCAGCCGCCATGGCCGAACAATGCGAGATATCCAACTACCAGACCACCGAGCTCATCTCCAATAAGTTCTTCGGGCCCAACGCGGCCTGCCCCGGCAAGGAGAAGTTCGCCTGCAAGGTCATCAACAAGGACGTGAAGAAGGACACCCAAGTCTTCGTGAAACTGGCCAAGCATGACGATACCTCGGACGTCTCCATCGCAGGCGCCTGCGGCATAGACATGCCGTCCACCACCAAGAGCATCTGCAAGAAGGTGGACGACCACAACTACAAGGAACTGGCCGAGTACTGTCCGGTCGAGGCCAAGGCCTTCGAGACCGCCGAAACCCAGCGCGCCTACACCAGCACGCCCAGATCCACCAGCACCGTCACCGACAACCCGGTCAATTCCGCCATCGACGGCGCCAAGAAGTTGAAGGGCCTGTTCGGCTTCTGAGCCCCATGCGACACCTGATCGGGGTGCTGCTGTTCTGCCTGGCAGTTCCGGCGACAGCGCACCCCGATCCTTTTCCTGCGGCCGCACGTTCCTATGTGGTCGAGCTCGACGGCACCGTTCTGTGGAAAAAGGAAGCTTCGCGCCACCTGCCCCCGGCCAGCCTGACCAAACTGATGACCTCCCTGCTGGTGCTGGAACGCGGCCGGCCAGAGGCGGTCGTCACCGTGAGCCGAGCCGCTGCGCATGAGACCGGCTCGCGCATCGGCATAAAGGAAGGCGAGACCTTCCGCCCCGTCGACCTCCTCGCTGCCACGCTGATGGCTTCCGCCAACGACGCCTGCCATGCGCTAGCCGATGCCGTCGCAGGCAGCGAGTCGCGCTTCGTGCACCTGATGAACCAACGCGCGCGGCAGCTCGGCATGAAGGACACCCGTTTCGCCAACGCCTGCGGCCACGACGCCCCGGGCCACCGTTCCAGCGCGCGTGATCTCACGCTGCTGGCCCACGAAGTACTCAAACGCCCAGAGCTGTTGCTGATCACCTCCAGGATAGAGGCCACGATCAGCACACTGGACGGCGCTCACAGCTACCGTTTCGAGAACAAGAACGAGCTGATAGGCCGCTATGTAGGCGCCTTCGGCCTGAAGAGCGGCTACACCGCAAACGCCGGGAAATGCCTCATCGCCTATGCCAAGCGCGGCGAGCAGCGTGTGCTGCTGGTGATGCTGAACGGCCGCGACCGCTGGTGGGACGCCGTGAAGATGCTGGATGCAGCCTTCGCCCATGCGCAGCCCTGACGTACCCGTGATCCTGCTGCTCGCGCTGGCCGTATTCATCAGCTATGCGAACGCACTGACGGGCGACTTCCAGTTCGACGACTACAACGTCATCGTCAACGAAGTCCAGGTGCACAGCTGGTCCGCCTGGTATGACCATCTCGGCAACGGCATCCGCCCCTTGCTCAAGTTCAGCTACACCTTGAACTGGACCATGGGCATGGGCGTGGCGGGATTCCACCTCACCAACCTCCTCATCCATCTGGCGAACGCCTGGCTGGTCTATCGGCTGGCGCAGGAGTTCGTGGCCGGCCTGGGTCAGCGGGAAGAGCTGCGGCAGGTTCCCCTCATCGCTGCGCTGCTCTTCGCGGTCCACCCCGTACACACGGAGGCGGTCAGCTACATCTGCGGCCGATCGGCCTCGCTGATGACGCTGTTCTACCTCGCAGGCCTGCTCGCCTACGTGCAGGGACGTGCGCGGAACGACCGCGTGTTGCTCTACTTCGTCCCGCCCTTATCCTTCCTGCTCGCGCTCGCGGTGAAGGAGACGGCCGTGACCTTCCCCTTCGCGCTGCTGCTGTGGGAAGCCTACTGCGGCGGCAGATGGCGGACAGCGCTCAAGGCGCAATGGCCGAGCTGGGCGATGCTGAGCATAGCCTGCATCGCCTTCCTCTTTTCCGACAGCTATGCCGCGCAGATGCAGCGCAGCGCCGGGCTCAACAGCCTGCAGGGCAACCTCGCCACGCAGCTCTCTGCCTACGCTTATCTCCTGGGGCAATGGGCGATGCCGTGGCGGCTCGACATAGACCCGGACCTGCCCCTGCTGAATGATCTCTCCCAGGCAGCAGTACCGCTTGCGCTCTTCGCCGCCTCGCTGGCCCTGGCGCTAGCGTGCTGGCGCAGACGGCCGTGGCTGAGCTTCGCGCTGGCGTGGGCCATGCTGCACCTCATCCCGCTCTATCTCCTGCTGCCACGCCTGGATGTCGCCAACGAACGTCAGCTGTACATCGCGAGCTGGCCGTTGCTGCTCGCGCTGACGATCGAGATGACGTCATGGCTGGGACGTAGGGCCTTGTACGCGGCAGCGGCGCTGCTGCTCGCACTCACCTGCCTCACGCTGCTGCGCAACGAGGTGTATGCGAACGAGATAACGCTATGGGAAGACACGGTGCAGAAGTCGCCCGGCAAAGCGCGCGTGCACAACAACCTGGGACACGCCTACAGGCTCGCGGGTCGTACCGAGGAGGCGCGGCGCGAGTTCGAGGTGGCGTTGCGCCTGGACCCGCAACAGGCGCAGGCACGCGCCAACCTGATGCGCTTGGAACGGGAACTCAGCGCTTCACGCGATAGAAGCGCTTCTCCAGCGTCGCGCCCTTGATGCGGTCGAAGCGGTCGTCCATGGCGACATCCAGCTTCGCCAGGCGGTCGTCCGGATGCGGGTGGGTCTTGAACAGAAGCGCGACGCTGCCCTCGTCCTTGGCGAAGTGGCCGATCTGCTGCAGCACACTGGGCAAACCGTAGGTGTCGTAGCCGGCGCGCGTGGCGAGCACCACCCCGATGCGGTCGGCCTCGAACTCGGCGTCCTTGTCCAGGCTGCGCGCGACGATCTCGGCACCGCTGCCGATGAGTCCTTGCAGCTTGTCGCTGCCGACCTGGCTGGACAGGGCCTTGCTGCCCGCCTCCACCAGCTTGCTCTGCTGCAAGATCTTCAAGTGATGCTTGCGTATGACGTGGCCGATCTCGTGCCCCAGCACGCCGGCCAGGTCCGCCTCGTTCTGCAGCAGGCGGTACAGGCCCAGGGTGACGAACACATAGCCGCCGGGTGCGGCGAAGGCGTTCACATCCTCCGACCGGATGACGCCGAAATGCCAGGGCAGGTCAGGGCGCTCGCTCTGGCTCGCCACCCACTCGCCCACCTGGTTCACGTACTTCTGCAGCTTCGCGTCCTTCACCAGGGGTGCGGCGCCCAACAGGTTGCCGGCGATCTGCCGGCCGATGGCGATCTCCTCGGCTTGGTCCGGCCCCCTGACCTCTTTCGCCACCTCTGCCAGCTTGGCGGCTTCCGGTGGCAACTCTGCCTTGACCTTGTCCCTCAACTGCCCCAGATCGAATGCACTGACGTTGGCTGCGATCAGGCACAGCACCAGCGATCCCAGCGTTTGCATGAGCTTGTTCATGTCGTCCCCTTATTTCGGCGCAGGCAGGTAGTCGAACGGGCGCGCCGCGAGCTTGCCCTGCGCGGCGAACTTCTGTGCGTCGGCCTTCTTGACCGCATAGGACTCTGCCAGCTGCAGCTCTTCTGCGTTGAAGCTCGCGGCCTTCAGCTCCTCCTCGTTCAGACCGCGTATGCCGGTGGTGGCCACCACCTTGCCGGTCGCCCCCCGGCCCGAGGTCAGGCCCAGCAGACCGGATGCCTTGGATGCGCCCTGCTTCGCCTCGCCCTTGCGCACGCTCAGCATGCGCACCCAGCCGCTGCCCTTGCCTGCCTTCACCTTGAACCAGCCGCCTTCCTTGCCGAGGATGCTGACCTGCTCGCCCGCCGCGAGGTTCTTCACCGCCTTGGCGTCACGGAACGGCTCGGCCTTCAGCTCCTCCGCCTTGAGCAGGATACCGCTCTCCGCAGCCCAGGCCGCCTGCGTGCAGAGCAGCAGGCACAGGGTGATGGCATGTCTCCATTCATTCATGTTCGCGCTCCAACTTGAGTAAGGCCTCGGCCAGCAGCAAACGCCATTCCTGCTCGGCGTACTCGCCACCCCGCACGTTTCCGCTGTGCACAACCTGGCTCGTGGCGCCTTCGACATGGAACAGGAACTTGCCCAGCAGTGGCTGCAGCCCGGCGAGCAGAGCATCCACGTCGGCGGCGACGGCCTGTTGCGCAGCTGTATCGCCGGCATCCGCCACCCAGGAGATGGCGATGGTCTTCTCGAACAGCCCCCACAGGCCTTTCTGTTCGCCGGTCACGATCTCAACGCTCTTGGGCGCAGAGCCCATGCGTCTCAAGGCCAGGCGTATGTTCTCCAGCATGCTCTCCGGGACCACGTTGCGCCCGGTGTCGAAGCGGATGAGGAGCAGCGTGGCCTGCTGGTCGCCGGTGCGCGCCGCTGCGACGCGCACCATGTTCTTCTCCAGCGCCTTGCTGGTCGCCGTGGCGTACAGGCGGGCCAGCGTGAAGTAGGCGATGCCCAGCAGCACCGGCCCTGCAAGGTTGATGTAGGTGTTGGTGAAGTTGATGCTGGCGAACGAGAACGCGATCAGGATGACCTGCGACAGACCGAACAGCTTGTCGATGTTGCCGCGCCCCTCCTCGCGATAGAACGCCCATGCCGTAGCCCAGATGATGGCGAGCGTGATGAGCAAGTACCAGATGCGCCCCTCGGGGAAGCGCAGCGAATCGCCGTGCTTGGCGTTGTCTATCGCTGTGGCCAACACCTCCACGCCGGGGTGCATGCGCGCCATGGGCGTGGCACGTAGGTCGTAGAGGCCGGCCGCGGTGGAACCTATGAGCACGATCTTGTCCTTGAACTCATCCTGCGGCCGCTTCTTCTCCTTGCTGCCCATATCCAGGTACACGTCGGAGAAGCTCACGTACTTGTAGCTGAAGGGCTTGCCGCGCCAGTTGAGCAGCATGAGCTCGGTGCCGGGCACCTTCCAGCCGAATTCCCGCGCCATGCGCGTCGGCAGCGAAGGCAGCTGCCAGCCGTAGCCCGCGATGTACACCGGGTAGTTGCGCACCACGCCATCGGTGTCCAGCGCCACGTTGTGCGTGCCCAGCCGCCCGCCGTCCAGAGCCGCCTGGAAATGCGGCAGGATGACACCCATGGTCGCATCCGGCTCAGGCTCCTCGTCCGGCATGGGCCGCACACCGGGTATCTGTGACACCTTGATCTGGCTCTGCGCATCGCTGGAAGGGTCCAGGCGCAGCATGGGGAAGAAGGTGTTGTTGGTCGCCGCGATCGCCGAGTTGAAGTAGGAATCGCTCTCCGGGTTGAACACGTCCGCATCGCTGAACAGGATGTCGAACACCACCGCCTCGGGCTGCTGCTTCTCTATGCCCTGCAGGAACTCGCCCAGCACCTGGCGCGGCCACGGCCAGCGCCCGTATTCCTTGGACATGGCCGCCAGACTGGCCTCGTCTATGTCCACGATCACGATGTCGGGGTCTGGCTTGGCCGGAGCCAGTCGGTAGCGCACCATGGGGTCGAAGGCTGCTGTGCGCATCTCGCTGGTGAAATGCAGGAAGGACGTGTCGAGTATGGCGAAGACCGTGAACAGCGCTGCGAGGTAGAGGTAGAAGCTCTCCTTCCACTTGCGTGCCAGGAGGTCGGAGAAGGCCGTGACCGCGAAGCGGAAACGGCTGAGCAGGAATAGTTTCAGTTTCATGCGTGCGAGTTTACCAGCCGGCCGTGGACATGCAAAAACTGCGGGCGGGATGCGACGACACTCAGGGAGCTCTGAATTCGTCATTCCGGCGAAGGCCGGAATCCAGTATGTTCAATAAACTGGACACCGGCCTTCGCCGGTGTGACGACTCATTCAATGTTCCCAAGTTGATTCATCAATGGCGCATCTAGTCACCGAACCTGAATCCCTTCTCCGTGAAGAGCCTCATGCAGGCCGTGGCGACCGCCGGGTCGTACACGGTCCCCTGGCCCCGGCCTAACTCGCTCAGCGCAGCCACGACCCCGAGCGTGGGGCGATACGGACGGTGCGAGGACATGGCCTCCACCACGTCGGCCACCGTCAGTATCCTGGCTTCCAGCAGTATCTCTTCGCCCTTGAGACCGCGCGGATAGCCTGTCCCGTCCAGTCTCTCGTGGTGCTGCAGGATGATGTCGGCGATGGGCCAGGGAAATCTCACGTCCTTGAGGATGTCGTATCCGGATTGCGGATGAGTCTTGATCAGCATGTATTCGATGTCGGTGAGCCTGCCCGGCTTGGAGAGTATCTCCGCGGGGATGTGTATCTTCCCCAGGTCGTGGATCATCGCCGCGAGGTTGAGGCCGTTGACCTGTTCCTCGGGCAGGTTCATCTCCCGCGCTATGGCCGTGGCCAGCTCGGCGACGCGCCGCTGATGGCCGGCGGTGTAGGGGTCGCGCGCTTCCACCGTGCCCGCGATGGTCTGTATGGATTGCTCCAGGCTCTGGCGCAGGATAGTGGCGTGCTGCTCATGCGCGATGCGCGTGCGCAGGGTGAGGATGCCGTAGGCCAGGTCGTTGGCGAGCTCCTCCAGCAGACGCACTTCCTCCTCGTCGAAAGCCTCCGTGTCGCCGGAATAGATGCTCAGGCCGCCGAAAGCCCGACCGTTTCCACCCAGGGGCAGGGCGATATTGGAGACATAGCCGCGCGCAAGCGCAGCTGCCCTCCAGGGCTCGAACGCGGGATCGTTAGCGATGTCGCGGCAGATATACGTCTTGCCGCTGCGTATGGCCTGGGAGATAGGAAGCTGGCCGCGTGCCGTGTCGGCCCAGGTAAGGCCTTGCGCCCAGTACTCGCGCTCGTCGCTGCCAGACCAGGTGATTGGGGTGATGCTCCTGTCCTTGTCATCCTCGGCATAGTCCACCACCGCCAGACCGTAACCGCCCTGATCCACGATGATACGAGTGGCCGCGCGCAGCAGTTCCACCTCGCTCTTTGCGCGCACCAGCGCCAGATTGGCGGCCGACAGCGTCCTGAGCGCACGGTTGGCGCGGTACAGCGCGCGCTCGCCCTGCTTGCGGCTGCTGATGTCGCGCAATATGCCGATGGCGTTCCATTTTCCTTCCCTCTTGACGGAGGAAAGCGACAGCTCGATGGGGAACTCCGTCCCGTCTTTCCTCAGCGCAGCCAGTTCGAGGGTCTTGCCGACCGCAGGACCTTCTCCCGTTGTCCGGAACACGCCGAAGCCGCTGCGGTACGCGTCGAGGAAGCGCTCTGGCGCCAGCAGCTCGTGCAGCACCTGCCCCATCGCTTCCTGAGCTGGATAGCCCAGGATCTTTTCGGCTGCAGCGTTCCAGTAGGCGACCCTGCCGTCGTTGTCCACCATGATGATGGCATCCTGGGCGGCCGACGTGATGCTGTGGAACTTGTCTTCGCTTTCGCGCAGCGCCTGTTCTGCGCGCAGCCGCTCGCCGATGTCGCGGGTGATGCTCTGGATGTAGCTCTGCTGCTGAATGTTCAAGTACCGGGCGGAGAACTCGATGGGGACGATCTCTCCTCCTGGCCGCTGTATCCTGAAGTCGCTGCCGCGTCCGCTGCCTGCTTTCTGTATCTCCATCATGGCCTGCCTGGCCAGTTCATGCTGATCTGGAGGCAGCACCTCCCACACCTTGATCCCCTTCAGCTGTTCCAGCGAGCGTCCGGTCTGCCGCTCGAATTCGGCGTTGCAGTCCACGACCTGCTGCGTCTCGCAATCGATGAGCACGATGCCGTCCATCGCCTCGTTGAACACCGCCCTGAATTTCCCTTCGGCCAGCTTGCGGTTGCGTATGCCCTTCTCTTCGGACAGAGCCCTCTTCACCGCTGGCCACAGGCGCGCGAGCCTGTCCTTCAGCACATAGTCGCGTGCGCCCAGCTTGAGCAGCTCCACCGCAGCCTCGTCCCCCAGCGTCCCCGTGGCCATGATGACCGGGATTTCCGGGTGGGTGCGGCGCGTGTATTCCAGGGCATCGCGCCCGCTGTAGGCTGGGAGACGGTAGTCGGCGATGACGACGTCCGGTTTGAACTCGTCCAGCGCCTTCTCGAACGCGTCGCGCGTGTCCACGCGCAACGAGGTGAACGCCAGCTTAGCCGCCTTCAGCTCGTTCTCTTCCAGCTGCGCGTCGGTCGGAACGTCCTCCAGCAGCAGGACGCGCAGCTCCTCTATGGCGTGGTCTGTGGTCATCGCCGCGTCACTCCGGTGTTTTCGAACCTGACTTCCACGTCACCTCCCTGTATGTCCGATCGCATCACGATTCCGGTCTGGCTCACTGTTCGCCTTCCAGGCTGAAGTGCTGCCGGGTAAGAAGTCCGAGGCAGGCATCCACCACCTCGGGATCGTACAGCCTGCCCTTGTTCGAGCTGATCTCGGCGATGGCGGCCTCAAGCCCGATCGCCTCGCGGTATGGCCTATGCGTGGCCATCGCCTCGACCACGTCCGCCACCATCAGCACCCTGGCTTCGAGGATGATGTCCTTTCCCTTGAGTCCGGCCGGATAGCCCGAGCCGTCCAGGCGCTCGTGGTGCTGCAGCACGGCCTCGGCCACCGGCCAGGGGAAGGCCAGTCCTTTCAGCGTGTCGTAGCCGGTCTGCGCATGCGATCTGACCAGGGCGAGCTCGATGTCGGTCAGCTTCGTCGGCTTGCTCAGCATCTCCGCCGGGACGGCGATCTTGCCGATGTCGTGCAGGTAGCCGATGACCCGCAGCCCTTCGACCTGGCGTTCGGGCAATCCCATCTCCTTGCCGATGGCCGAGGCCAGCTGGGAGACGCGCCGCTGATGCCCCGCGGTATAAGGGTCGCGCAGCTCCACCATGCGCGCGACGGCTTTGACCGTGCCGTACAGCGACTCCCTCAGGCTGGTAAGCGTGGCTTCCAGCTTGCTGGTCAGCCGCTGGGAGCGCACGCCTATGGCGATGTCGTTGGCCACGTCCGCCAGCACCCTGATCGCATCCTCGTCGAAGGCCTGCGGCCGTTTCGAATAGACGGACAGCGCCCCGGTCACTTCGCCATCGGCGACGAGGGGTACCGCCGCTGCGGATTTGATCTCCCACGCCTGCACGTACTCCTTCCAGGGCGCATAGCGCGGATCGCCGTCCACGCCGGGAAGATTGACCGGCCTGCCTTCACGGGCGGCGGTTCCCATGACGCCCCGGCCCCGGGGAGTGTCGTCCCAGCGGATGTCGATGGTGGCCATCATCTGCTCGTCGAAGCCGGACCAGGCGACGGGTCTGAGCGCACCGTCCGGCATCTTGATGCCGACTATGACGCCGGCCACGCCTTCGAGCCCCTGCAGCTCGCTGCACACGAAGCGGTAGAGCTCATCCTCGTTCGGCGTGGTCAAAAGATGGGTGTTGATCGTCAGGGTGGTGCTGAGCAGGGCGACAAGGTTGTTGATCTGGGTCTCGTAGGCGTTCCTCTCGGAAGTGTCCCGGAAGAAGCCGGCGAGGTACTCCTTGCCCATAAGCGTGAGCGGGAAGGAATTGATGTCCGCGTAGAACACGCTGCCGTCCTTCCTTTTCACCGGAAGGTCCCGCGCCAACGCTATCTCCCTGCGGGCCTGCTTCGCGAACTGTTCGAGCACGTGCGGCAGGGCGGATGCGGGGTGGATGTCGGAGACCCCCAGTGCGGTGATCTCTTCCTCGCTATATCCCAGCATCTCGCAGATCTTTGGATTGGCCAGGGTGAACTTCTTGTCCTTCAGGTCCGCCAGCAATATGCCGTCCTGCGCGTTGTCGATGATGGCCTTGAAGCGCAGCTCCGATTCGTTCAGCGCGCTTTCCGTGCGCAGGCGCTCCGTGATGTCCAGCGCCTGGATGCGGATGCGGTCCTCGTCTGCCATGTAGGAGATGCGCAGTTCGAAGGTGCGCTCTGCCACCCTGGCCTGGCGCACGATCTCCCCTCTCGCGCCCTCACGGAACTCCGCGAATGCCTCAGGCAACCCTTCCAGCAGGGGATGTCCGGGCCCGGCTTCAGCCAGTTCGGGGAACAGCGCCTGGGTTGCGGGATTGCTGTAGGTGATCTCGCCGCCTGCATCCAGCTCCAGGATGGGATTGGGGGTCAGCAGCGGAAAGGACGAGAGCCGCACGATCTCCTGCTGCGCCTGCTGCCGCCCGACCGCGTGGCGTATGTGCTGCAGCAGGTCTTCTATCTCGTAGGGTTTCAGGAGGTAGGAGTAGGCCCCCTTGTTGGTCGCCTCTATCGCCGTATCCAGCGCTGCGTGGCCGGTCAGGATGATGGCCTCGGTGAGCGGGTTGGCCCGCTTGACCTGCTCCATCACCTCTATGCCCGTCATGTCCGGCAGCCTGAGGTCTATGAGCGCCACGTTGACGATGGCGCGCTTCGCCTCCGCTATCCCCTCCGCCCCGGTCCCCACGGGCGCCACCTCGTAGCCCTTGACGCGCAGGATGTCGGAGAGCGTCTTCCTCAGGTTCGCGTCGTCGTCCACCACCAGCAGTCTGGGTTTCTGCGTCATGAGGCGGCCACCTCCGCGCCCAGCGTCTCCACGCGGTTTCTGCCCTGCTCCTTCGCGCGGTAGAGCGCATCGTCTACGCGCTTCAACAGTGTGTTCACGTCGTCCTGCGCTTCGAAGGCGGCCACCCCGAAGCTCGCGGTCAGCGGGCCCACCTTGTCGAAGCGATGGGCGGCGATGGCCGAACGCAGTTTCTCTGCCGCGCATTTGGCCCCCTGCAGGTCGGAGTGCGGCATGAGCACCATGAACTCCTCGCCTCCCCAGCGCGCCACGATGTCGGTGGTGCGTATGCTCTGCCTGACCAGGTCGGAGACCGCGCGCAGAACATAGTCGCCCGCATCATGGCCGTAGGTATCGTTCACGCGCTTGAAGTAATCGAGGTCGTACATCGCCAGCGCCAGGGGGGCGCCGTACCGCTTCGCGCGCTCCACCTCTTTTGCCAACAAGGCTGAGAACGCACCGCGGTTGGCGATACCGGTCAGGCTGTCCGTCGTGGCGAGGTGCTGTATCTCTGCCTCGGCTCGCTTGCGCTGCGTGATATCGAAAGCATAGATGCGGACCAGCCCCACCTCCGCGACGTGCGAGATATGCAGCTCGTAGGTCGCATCGCCCAGCGTGGCTTCGTGGCTCGTTTCCCCGCGCCCGGTCTTCTTCCACAGCGAGGCGATGAGTTCCGAAGAGCCCTCCAGCAGCGCATGGGACAGTCCTTCCGCACCCAGGTTGGGGAACAGTCGCTCCGCGGCCGGATTGAGATAGGTCACCTGCCCCGCAGGGTCCAGCTCTATCACGGGATTCGGCAACAGGCGCGGGAAGGAGGCCAGGCGCAGTATCTCCTCCTGCGCCTGCTGGCGCTCCACGCCGTGTTTGATATTGCGCAGCAGATCGTCCATCTGGTAGGGCTTGAGCAGGTAGGAGAAGGCGCCGCGGCGGGTGGCTTCTATGGCGGTGTCCATGGAGGCGTGGCCGGTGAGGATGATGGCCTCGATCAGCGGAGACAGGGCCTTGAGCTTCGCCATGACCTCCAGCCCGGTCATGTCCGGCAGCATCAGGTCTATCAGCGCGAGGCTGACGCCGCCCTGTCCCGCCACAGCGATCGCTTCCGCACCGCTGCCCGCGGACAGCGGCTCGTAGCCCTTGATCCTCAGGATGTCGGAGAGCGTCTTTCTGAGGTTGGGGTCGTCGTCCACCACCAGTATTCTGGGCTTGTTCGTCATGAGCGGCGCCTGATTCGTCTCGCTGAGCCCCAATCAGGACATGGCGAGCAGTTCCTTGAGTTTCTTGAGCCGGATCTCCTCGACCAGGCCTATCAGCGACTCCATCTCGAACGGTTTGTACAGACAGGTGTAAGCGCCTATCCTGAGGCCCTGTTGTATCGTGTCGCTCATCTCCTGGCGGTAGCCCGTGACCATGACGACGGGTTTAGTCGGATGCTTCTCCCTGATCTGCCTCAGGAGCTCCACGCCGTTCACGTTGCCCAGCCTGAGGTCCAGAAGCACGACGAGGTTGTAGTTCTCCTCCAGCTTGCCCAGCACGCGGTCCGGCTCGCTCTCGATCTTGACGCGGTAGCCCCTCAGCGTCAGCACGTCCTTGAGCGTCTTGAGGAAGGCCGGGTCGTCGTCCACCACGAGTATGCCTTCCTCCTTGGCGAGCAGGGAAAGGAAGGAAAGTATCATCTGGAAGTTGAGCGGCTTGGAGAGAATGGCGTATGCGCCCGACTGCTTCGCCTCTTCCATCAGGTCATCGGTCGCGTAGGCGGTGGCCAGCACAATGGGCAGGGCCGGCGCGATCTGCTTCATCTGTTTCATCGCCTCGACTCCATTGATGCCGGGCATCTTGATGTCCATAAGGACGCAGTCCGGCACCTCCGCCCTGACCTTGGCCACCCCTTCCTCTCCGCTGTAAGCAGGGATGGGTTCATATCCCTTGATCTTCAGGATGTCGCAGGTCGTCTTCACGATCCGCTGGTCGTCGTCCACCACGAGTATCTTCATTGCCGTTCCCTTCTTGTTATTCGTTGCCGGGTGTAGCTTTGCGTCATCTCATTGCTGCATCTCTCCTGCGGGGAGGGTGACGATGAACGTCGCCCCTTTGCCGGGCTGGCTGTACATCTCCACGGAGCCACCGTTGACCTGGGTCAGGTTCTTCACCACCGCGAGGCCCAGCCCCACGCGCCTGGCCTTGGTGGTGAACAGAGGCTGGAATAGCTTGGCATGATGTTCGAGCGCGATGCCGTTCCCGCTGTCTCGCACGCTGATGTGCAGGGCGCGCGCCTTCTTGTCTTCGAATGCCTGTATCTTCAGCTCGCCGCCTTCTGGCATGGCCTCCACCGCGTTGGTGATGAGGTTCCACAGCACCTGCATGATCTGCCTGGGGTCCACGCGCAGCGGCGGGAGCGACTGCGGTATCTCGATGTGGACGGCGACACCGTCAGGGACTTCGCACTTGCGCAGGGCCTGGCCCACGAGTTCGGCCGCGGCTATGGTCTCGGTCTGCGGCGGCTTGGTGCGCACCGCATCCAGCAGGTCGGCCACGATGCGATCTGCTTCCGCGATCTCGCCCTCGATGATGCCCAGGTATTCGCGCGTGGTCGCGTCCGATTCTGGCTGGATGGCCTTGAGAAAATACACCGCGTTGCTCATCACGCCCAGCGGGTTGCGCAATTCGTGGCCCACGTTGTCCGCCACCTGTGCGAGCAGGTTCAGCTTCTCCTTGTGCACCAATTCGTCCTGCGCGGCCCGCAATTGCCGGGTGCGTTCCGTGACCTTGGCCTCCAGCTCCTCGTTCAGCCGGCGGGTGATCTCTTCCGCGGCCTCGCGCCGCGCCACCTCTTCACGTATCTCGTCGAGCATCGCGCCCACGAATATCACCAGGAACAAGCCGTCGAGGAAGGGCGTCACCACACCGGCGAACTCCAGTTCGGCATTGCAGCATCCGCCCCACAAGGTGTCGATGGTCAGCACGATCATGACCGAGACCACCACCGCCATGACCAGGAACAAGGCAGCGAACTGGAACGTACTCATGCCGAGGAGCGCACGAACGACGCGCCTCATGCTTCGTTTCAGAAAGCCACTGGACCGACGTTCAGGCATGCTCATGCTCCTCCTGATAATCGGCGGGAAGTGTGACCAAGAACGTGCTCCCCTTTCCCGCTTCACTCCGCACCTCCACGCGACCGCCGTTCGCTTCGGTCAGGTTCTTCACCACCACCAGCCCCAACCCTATGCCGCGCGCCTTGGTGGTGAAGAGCGGCTGGAACAGCCTGCCCATTTGCTCGGGCGTCATGCCTGTACCGCTGTCCTCGACGCTGATGGTCACGCGCTTGGCCCCCTCGTCCGGCGTCGCGTGTATGCGCAGTGTACCGCCGTTCGGCATGGCCTCTATGGCATTGCTGACGAGGTTGCGCAACACCTGGTGTATCTGTTGTGCATCCACGCGCAGCTGCAGAAGCGTCGCGGGAATGTCCAGCTTGAGCGTGACGGAAGGTGGGATGGAGATCTTGCTTAAGGTCTGCTCGACCAGCTGCGCCACGCCCACCGTTTCCGGCTGCGGCGGTGTCGTTCGCACCGAGTCCAGCAGATCGGAGACGATGCGCTTCGACGTGGCGATCTCTGCGTTGAGGATGTCCAGATATTCGCGTGAGGTCGCGTCCTCCGGGGGAGATACCGTCTGCAGGTAATACACCGCATTGCTCATCACGCCCAACGGGTTGCGCAACTCGTGGCCCACGCTTCCCGCCACCTGCCCTAGCACCGCCAGTTTCTCCTTGCGCACCAGTTCTTCCTGCGCATCCAGCAGTTGTTGCGTGCGTTCCCGTACCTTGATTTCCAGCTTTTCATTCAGCTCGCGCAACTGCTGCTGGTCACGCTCAAGGCGTCTTCCCACCACGCCCAGCAGCCAATAGAACCCTCCCAGCAAGCTCACAAAGGCAATGCCGCCAACCAGAATGCTATTGCGCATCAGCGCGTTGCTTTCCCTCACCTGCGCGGAGAAATCCACCAACAGCACCATCCTGCCCACGACCTTTCCCGCCGCATCTTCGAGTGGCATGAACACGGCTCGATAGGCCGACGTTCCGGCAGTCACGAACTCCACCTGCTCCTGCTCGGTCACCAGGTTTTCGCGCAATCTGTGAGTCAATTCTTTCGGTATGTCCTCGATTGCCAGATTGTTGACCACCACGTCGGGGAACTGCTCCCAGTCCGGCAACCGCCCTAGCATGCGCATGCCCGCTTCCCATTCCTTGCGGTCGATGAACTGCTTGTTGATCAGGACATAGGTTTTGACATTGCCAATATGCTGCACCGTGCGCAACACATGCTCGATTTCCATCCCCAGTTCCACGAACCCCTGCAGCCGTCCGTCCGTGCCAAACCATGGCGACACCAGCCGCAAGGTGAAGGTTCCCAACGGCCCCAGCTCGACGCCATAGCTGACTTGCCTGGTGCGCTGCGCCTGCAGGGTGGTTTCCCGGGAGATGGTGTCGCCGAAGCGCGCCGGCTGGTGGACGCGCAGGATGTTTACGCGATCGGCGCCGGAAAAATAGAAATGGGTGATGGCATATTTCTTCTTCAGCTCGGCGAATATCGGCACGGCGCGCTGCAACAGCTGCGCGCGGTCGCGACGCGCCAGCGCCTGGCGCAGCCTCGCGTCGGCAGCCAGCACTTCCATAGCCGCCCCCAACATGTTG
>JBBIIJ010000052.1:0-15477 GCA_037446535.1 Sideroxydans sp.
CATCGTGCGCAACTCCATCCTGCTGGTGGACTTCATCAACCTGCAGCTGAAGCAGGGCGTGCCGTTCAAGGAGGCCGTGGTCAACTCTTCCGTGACCCGCGCTCAGCCCATCGCCCTGACCGGCATGGCGGCGATGCTGGGTGCCTTCTTCATCCTGGATGACCCGATCTTCAACGGCCTGGCCATCTCGCTGATATTCGGCATCCTGGTTTCGACCCTGCTGACGCTGGTGGTCATCCCGCTGCTGTATTACGTGGCATACGCCGGCAAGCATGCTGGCAAGAAAGAAGGAGTACAGGCATGAATCGCAGTAAGACTACTCTCACCTTGCTCGCGGCCTTGACCGGCGCTTCCTTGACACCGGAAGTGCCCGCGGCAGATTTGCTGGAAGTCTGGCAGGCCGCCAAAGGATATGACCGCGAATATCTGGCGGCGCAATCCGACAAGTCTGCGGGCGAGGCGCGCCGCAACATCGGGGATACGCTGCTCAAGCCGAGCGTGAGCCTGGTGGCCAGCGCCGGACTGGTCAGGCAGAGCTCGGCCATGACGGGCGCGCAGTTCTCCCAGCCGATCTTGGGCGCGTACAACAACGCCAGCTTAAACACCTCGATCAATTCCGGTACACAGACGCGGTATGCGCTGCAGGCCAGGCAGCCGCTGTACGACCGCGAACTCTCCGCGCAGAAGGAGCAACTGAAACTCTCCGCAGAAGTGGCGGACGCGGGGATGGTCGCCGCGGACCAGGCGCTGGTGTTGCGTGTCTCCGAGAATTATTTCGAGACGCTCAAGATGCAGGAGATGCTTGAGCTGCTGGCCGAGCAGGAGAAGGCCGTCTCCAGCACCTATGAAGAGATCAGCCGGCGCCAGCAGCTCGGGGATGCCACCAAGATCGACTTGTGCGCGACGGGTGAACAGGTCGAGGTGATCAAGATGAAGCTGCTCGACACGGAACTGGCCTACAAGAACGATCTGCTGATGCTGACGGAGCTCACCGGACAAAAGGTCGCGGTCAACCCTCTGGCCGAGCGCTTCGATGCCGATGGCATCCAGATCGGCACCGCCAGCGAGTGGGTGGCCAAGGCCAGGCAGAACAACCAGCAGCTGAAGATGCTGGCCTTGCAGGAGCAGGTGAAGCGGGCGGAGATCTACAAATACGGTTCTGCGTTCTCGCCTAAGGTCGATCTGTTCGGTCAGGTCGAAGGGCAGCGCGCCAATGGCAGCGGAGACTACGGCACGGCAAGCAACAAGGCGACCAATAGCGTACTCGGCGTACAGCTGTCAGTCCCGCTCACCGACGGCTACCGTTCCGCTAGGAGGGACGAGACCTATCACATGGCTGAGAGGTCCAGGCTGGAATACGAACGCATGTCGCTGGAGGTCGAGAAGCAGGTCAATGCACTCTGGCTCGCGCTGAACACCGGCAAGGCGCGCATCGGGTCGCTCGAAAGGATGGTCGCGTTGAGCCGAGAGCGTCTGGAGGCCACCGTGCGCAGCCACCGCCAGGGAGCCAGGACCACCCTGGAGCTGCTGGGCGCGCAGAGCGACTACATCGCCGCTCGGTCCGCCCTGCTGGAAGAGCATGTCAACCTGGTCGTCAACCGCATGAGGCTGGCGTCGGCTGCGGGAGACATCTCCGAGCAGGACCTAGCCGTGGCCAACCGCTTCATCGCCAAACGCTGATCGTGGACTAACGGCTCAGTCGAACGGCCCAGCAAAGAGAACAAGCCCGGCGATGCCGGGCTTTGTCTTTTCAAGATTGACATATTCGATTCGCTGCGCTGAAAATAGACCGCGGTCTATTAACAGGAAATGAGCATGGCGACCCAGGAAGACAGGCGCGCCTCGACGCGTCAGAAGATACTCGATGCGGCAGCGGAGCTGTTTCTGCAGAACGGCTTCGAGAACACCACGATCATGCAGATCGTGGAAAGAGCGAACATCGTCAAGGGCACCTTCTACCAGCATTTCGAGACCAAGATGGATCTGCTGGTGGTGCTGGGGCGGAAGGACGGCGCAGATCGGGTGCATAAGCTGATCGCCGAGGTCCGGCGGGGACTTTCGCCGCTGGAGGCCCTGCACAGGTATTACCTGGTCATGGCACAGTGGTTCGAGGCCCATCCCGCCATCGCCGAAGAGGTCATCGTCTCAGCCCTCCGTTTGCATGCGCCCGACTCCGACTCACCCGAGTCGGTGGCGCACGATTTCACCAAGCTCATGCTGAAGATCGCCAGGAAGCGGGGGGAGGTGCGCGCCGACATCGATGTCGCCAGCCAAGCCATCGTCCTCAGCGGCGCGTTCACACTCGCGGTCGTCGATTGGTCGCGAAAGCCGGCGCCAAAGAAATTGCAGAGACGCTTCAGCACCTGCTACCAGGCCTTCCTTCAGGGCGTCCAGCCTTCGGCCAAGGGCAATCCGTAATCAAACCAAGAGGATCCAGGGGAGATGACATGACAGCAAATTTTCCATATGAACCGGCAGTGGATGCGAACGTGGTTCGAATGGATGCCGGTGCAGTCCAGAAAGTGGCCAGGCGATTTCTCAGTCAGCATCAGCAAGGCGCGTTTCCCCGCGGGCAGCTGGTGGTTCGTCGGTACGGTAAGGTAGTGCTCAAATTGGCCTGCGGTGTGGCGCGGGGATGGCAGGGGCGCGGCGGCAACACTGCAGTGGACGTACAGGACGACACGCCGTTCCCGGTTTATTCCACCGGCAAGCCCATGGCCGCCATCGTGGTCGCCTTGCTAGAATCGCGTGGTGTGCTGGATGTCGCAGCGTCGGTCTCTAGTGTGTTGCCCGAATTCCGCGGGCATGGGCGCGATGAGATCACCGTCCTGGACGTGCTCACTCATCGCGCAGGCATCATCCTCAGCGACATGATCGATAACCATCAGCTGTGGGTCGATCGCGAAGCGGTGTGGCAGCGGCTCCTGGCTACGCCGCCGCGCTATCCTCGCGGGACCTTTGCCTACATGCCGACGGAATACGGCCTAATCCTCGACCAGCTGGTGATACGCCTCACCGGCCAAACCATCGCACGACAGTTCCAGCACGAACTCGCTCTCCCTCTAGGCCTGCGCAACATGCACTATGGCCTGGGCTTGCGCGGGCTCAACGAGCTGGCTTGGTCCTATTGGCTGGGCAAGGATCGTTACCGCGTCGCTGGCATGGATGTGGCAGATCGTTTCGAGGAGAAGAACAACGACCCTGCGGTATTCGCTGCAGGCAATCCCGCTTTCAGCATGGTGGCGGATGCGGCCAGTCTCGCCGCGTTCTACGAATTCCTTGTGAACGGAGGCCGTGTGGAAGGGCGGCAGCTCATTCCGGAGCAACTGGTGCAGCGCTGCACCACGCGGCAGGTCGCAGGATGGAACAAATCCATCAAGACCTATCTGTCACTGGGCCGCGGTTTCATGCTCGGAGCTCCCACGCCGTCATTCTTCGGCTGGTGGGGCACATCGGGTTGTTTCGGTCACCCGGGGATGTTCTCTTCGCTAGCATACGGCGACCACGACACGGGGCTTGCCGTGGCTATCGTCACCAATGGCAACAAAGGCATCGGTGACATGTTCTCAAGGTCCATCAGGATCACTCACGGGCTGAGGGCGGCTTGCAGGTGATGCGGATGCGCGAAGCAGGCAGGGTTATGCAAAAAGAAGCCCGGCGACGCCGGGCGTTTTTTTGAGTTCAGCTCGCCACCGCTTCCGGTACACCCAGCAAGGAGAGGCGTTCCGATCGGTCTTCCACGACCGACTCGAACTTGCGCATGGCTGCTCCGCCGACTCGTTCTGATGCAGCACTTTCGGATTCCCAAAGCAACTGGAACACGGCGAGTGCATCCTGTTTGCCGCGGAGCGATGCGCGGCTGATCGGCACTGCCTTGCCTTCGAAATCGTCAGGCAGCGCGGCTATGACTTCCTGCGTGGTCATGATCTGGCGCGCTCTGGTGATCGAGGCGATGCGGGCGGCGACGTTCACGGTGTCGCCATAGACGTCGTTCGCCTTGAGGATGACGTCGCCGAAATGCAGCCCGATGCGGACCGCGATGGGATGCTCGCCGCCGGGCTGCCCGGCATCCACGGCTTTTTGCATGGCGCATGCAGCCTGGACCGCCAGCGCGGGGTTCGGGAAGGTGCACATGATCTCGTCACCTATCGTCTTGATCAGCGAGCCTCTGTGCTGGGCGACCTCGTGTTTCAGCAGATGCAGGGTGCGCGTGATCATGTTCAGCGCGGCCTCGTTCCCGAGCTGGTCATACAGCGCAGTGCTGTCGCAGACGTCGGCGAACAGCACGGCCATCTTCCTGGTCTGCTGGGAGGAGTAGAGCGCGCGGTTCTGGATCGCCATGTTCTGCGTGCTGGCGTAGTGGAGGATCTTGGCGACGCGCGCGAACTTCAGTTTCAGGGCTAGGTCGATGGGTGTCATTCCCTGCTGGTTCTTGATCTTGAGCTTCGCACCGTGGATGAGCAGCAGGAGCACGATGTCGGCATTACCTCTCTCGACCGCAAGCAGGAGCGGGATATGGCCATCCTGGCTGAAATTGACTTCTACGTCGGAGATCAGCAGTTGATGCAATGCCGCCAGGTCACCTTTCATGATTGAGGAAAGGACGGCGAGTCTGGATTCGAAGGTATCGCGGAAATGGCTGACGGCCACGTTCTCCACGGTCCTGTCCAGGAGGGCGTCCCCCGTTTCATGCGCAGCTACGCGTTGGGCATCGATCTGATGATAGAACTTGTACAGCAATGCAACGACCACCAGCGCACCCGAAGCAACGATCATCACCGCAGGGCTGATATGCAGCTGGCTGGCGAGCGCCTCTGGCAGGTTCGCGCCTATGGCCAGCACCGAGACCGTCAGGAACAGCATCACCCTGAGGTAGCGGAACAGCGAGATGAAGACGGTCGCGGTGAGTGCTTCCAGCAACAGGTGGCGGTCGATCACATTGCCGGCCAGGGTGTCGGGGAGGTTGGCACCAAGTGCCATGAGCGAGACGATGATCAGGAGCCATACGTCTTTGCCGACGATTCGAGTTTGCATGTTTCTTCCTTCCTCTGGCATACAAGTTGAGAAAGGGGAGCAAGGTAGGGCGGATGATGGTCAGGACTAACGGGAACCAAAGTCTGGCTACCGGCGGCCCCGCTGTCATAGGGCTCAAGCCCCTTAGACCGGAAACTTTGCGTCCCTGCTTTTCAACAGGTTTGCCTTTTACGAAATGACCTTTTCAAGTCGCGGCCATTATTCTTCGTTCGGATTCAAACAGCAATGGGGCATGAATATCGTCCGACACTAATTCCGACGAGCGGTATGACAGAACGACATGAGTCTTGAGGCCGATGAAACGTAAGTGGGTTTTGAGGATATCCAACCGATTGAAAAGAATGTGTTAAGGAGTGGCCATCCTGCTCGGAAGATCCGCTGCTGCCATTTCCTCTGCTGCAGATAAGTGTCTTGTACCGAATGCAGTAAGCGACGAGCGGAGATACTGTAGTTTCTTCATCGGGTATTGCGGGTGAGTTCAGGAAGCGCGGGCTTTGGCGCCTAGCTTGTCGTCTCCGGTTGACGCCAACACTGCAGACTCCTCCGACTGTTGCGTAGAGAACTCACTGCTTCGATGGGGAGTTTTTGTTATATTCCACAATTTCGTGTCAAGAATAAGAGGCAAGGGGAGTCACATGCGGTTCCGCAATAAGACGTTGTTGTCACTTTTGATATGTAATGCGTTCGCCACTTCACTTCCCGCGACAGCCCGTGCTGCCGATGCGGAGATCGTCTCCATCATCGGAAGGGGGGATGAAAGGGAGTCCAGTGCCGATGATTGGTCGCCGGCGTCAGTCAGACAAAAACTGAAATCCGGTGCTTTCGTTCGCACCCACAAGGCGAGCCAGATGGCCATCCTGTTGCAGGATCAGACGCAACTCCGGATCAACCAGGACAGTATGGTGCAGATCAAGGAGGTCTCGGCCCGCGGCGAAACCACCAAGCTTGAGCTGACCCAGGGGCGCGTATGGGCCCAGGCCAAGCGCAAGATTGCTGCCACCCCGCTGAGCATGCCTGCGGTGACGGTCGAAACGCCAAACGCCATCGCTGCGATCCGCGGCACCGACTGGGAAATGGTGGTGGACAAGGAGGGCGTGTCTACATTGACCGTGCTGTCGGGGGAAGTCGAGTTCTACAACGACTTTGGTCGGGTGTCTGTGAGGCCGAACGAGCAGGCCAGGGTCGAGCCGGGGAAAGCGCCGACGAAGCTGTTGCTCACCAATGCCCGCGAGCGCATACAGTGGGTCACCGCGTATCGTCCGCAGCCACGTCAGTGGCTGCACTCCGTCCCTTCCGACTTGCAGCCGATCGTCGATGCCATCACGGGCGAGCGCTATGCAGATGCACTCGTCGAGCTTGAAGGCAGGAGCAGGCAGTCGGCCGATGTGAACGTGTCTCTATTGTTGGCTGATCTGTATCTTTCCTTGGGACGTATGTCGGAGGCTATCGGATTGCTGGAACGTCAGCAAAGCGAGCCTCGTGCGGCGGCTCTGCTCGCCCGGGCCTATCTCATCGACGACCGCGCCGACGATGCCGGCCGCATCTTGCAGGCGGCTCAGGCTGCGCATCCTGACGATGCGGAGATACTGCTGGCTCAGGGCGACCTCGCGCGTTTCAACGGCGACGCGTCTGGCGCAAAGAAGGCTTATAGGCAGGCTCTCGCCATCGAACCCAACAATCCCGATGCCTGGTTCGGCGTAGGCCGCGTGGATTCGGAACTCGAAGCGGTCAAGGATGGCCGGAAATCGCTCGGCAAAGCCATCGCGATCAACCCGACCGGTCCCGGTTATCAGGGCGAACTGGCGACCTTGAGGTCCTTCGCCAACGAATTCGCCGCGGCCGAGAACGGGTTCAACGAGGCCTTGGGCCAGCAGCCGGACGATTACGTGTCGCTCACCGGCCTTGGCATCCTCCAGTTGAAGCGAGGGAAGCCGGACGCTGCCCTCGAGTCTTTCCTGAAGTCCGGCGTGATCGAGCCGCGCTACGCAAGAGGGGCACTGTACACCGGCGTCGCCTACTATCAACTGGGGAACTACAAGCGCGCGATGGAGATGTTCAAGCGTGCCGCGGAGCTCGATGCCAAGGACCCCATGCCCTACATGATGATGAGCCTGGCGGCGACGGACAAGCTCGATTTCGGCGCGGCCATCGCTGCTGCGCGTCGTGCTTCCGAACTCATGCCCTACTTGAAGTCGCTGAACCAGCTGCTGAACGACCAGAAGGGGAATGCCAACATCGGCACGTCGCTGGCGAAGTTCGGCATGGAAGACTGGTCCCAGGCCTATGCCCACGATTCCTACACGCCATATTGGGCGGGTAGCCACCTGTTCTTGGCAGACCGCTACGACGGAGACTTCAACAAGAATTCGGAGTTGTTCCTGGGATTCCTTTCCGAGCCGACTGTATTCGGTGCATCGAACCGTTTCAATACCATCGTCCAGAGTCCCGGACATTATGCGAACGTGCGGGCAGGTGTGATGAACGAGGATTTCAAAGGACATGGAATGACGCTGTCTGCCAATGGCTACAGTGCCGCTCGGGTCCCTTTCAGTTATTTCGCATCCGCCGAGCCTGTGCACCTCCAGCCTGCCTTCAAGAACATGGCAGGCAATGGCAATACCTATACCGTGGGCTTAGGGATACAGCCAGCCTACGAGCTGGGTTCGTTCTTGTTCGCCAATGACATCTCGGTGCATGCCCGGAATGTCACAACCGGGAGCGCCCCTGTCGACATCACGCTCAACGATGGGAACCGCAGAGTGGACTTCGGTTTCAATTACAGGTTCTCCCCGGTCTCACAGTTGTGGGTGAAGGCCGGCAACGGGCGGGATGACGCTAGAGCCAAGGGCAGCTCTCTTGCCCCCGCCAACGCGAACGCGCTCAACGGCGCCCTGGATGCCATGATGGGATGGGGGCCGTTGTGTGCAGGGGCGATGCCAGGGGGGTGTTATTCATCCAATGCCGACATCACTTCCCTTTCCGCCATCGCCGACCAGAACGATCTTCAGCTCCGTCACACGTTCGATGTGGGGGATGCCTGGCAGATCTCGTGGGGCGGAGAACGCGGCCGTCAGCAGAAGCCCTTCGACATCCGCATGAGCTCGCTGCCTGTGCCGTCGTTGTCTTTCCTCCCGGCGGGCACCATGGAAATCAGCGGCAACGACGACGTCAGGACGACCGAATTCTATCTCTTCAACAACTTCAAGGTGCGGAGCGACCTGCGTTTCCAGGTCGATCTTTCACACACGCAGCTCAATAAACGACAGTTGCAGCAAATGAGCGTCTTTGCGGTGCCGCTGTCCCCTACGCGGGACGACCGCGATGTCAGGGAGTGGAATCCTCGTCTTGGCGTCGTCTGGAACCCGGTCCCGGGGCAGACCTTGCGCATCGCGGCACAAGACTGGCGACGTCCGGCGGCTGTAAACACCCTGGCACCTCTTGACACGGCAGGCATCCCCGTTGACGACCGCTTGGTCGCCCTCGGCGGACGGATGAAACGGGTTCGAGCCCAATATGAATGGGAAATGAGTGCCGATACTTTCGTGCAGGGATTCGTGGACAGCAAGCGCGTGGCCAACCTGAGCAGCGCGGCCGACACGATCGTGAGCGACTTCGGGCTTGTAGATCTTCAGCGTCTGCGCAACAGCAGCCAACTGGTGCCCGTCGCTCAGGATCTCTGGGAAGACATTCCGCAGTTCGGCATGGCGGATGTGAATTCAGTGGGTGTGTCCGCCAACCGGCTTTTGTCGGACATCCTTTCAGGCAGCGTGCGTTATTACAACAACCACAGCCGCAACACCGGGGCGGGGCTGCAGGGCAAGCAGGTCCCGTTGCTGGCCCGCCATGTCTTCAGCCTGGGAGCCAACTGGCAACCGTTTTCGCGCTGGCAGTTGGGGGTCACTTCGACCTACCGAGGCAGTCGTTACCTAGACGAGGCCAATACGCAGTTGCTGTCCGCAGGCTGGAACTTTGGGCTGCGCGCCTCCTGGGAAAGCGTGGACAAGAGGTGGCTGTTCGAGGCGGTCGCCAACAACCTGCACGCCAACAAGAAAGCGGCAGCGACCCATTCCTCCATCCTCGGGGCGCAACTGCTGTATCGTTTCTGATCGAGTGCGATGACGATGAGAGATCTATCCCTGTCGGGAGTGATAGGCAGAGTGCAGCGCTTCGGGCTGCCTTGGGCAGGGATAGGCGCAGCGGTCATCGCGTTGCTGATCAGCTTCACTTCCCTGTGGCAGGAGGTCGAGCTCGAGCTCTTCGACCGGTTGACCGTTGCCACCTCGCCGGACTCGGTCAACCTGCCCATCACCATAGTCGGAATAGACGAGGCTTCCTTTGCGAAGATCAAGCAGCAATGGCCGTGGCCGCGCAGTCTGCACGGGAAGCTGCTGGACAATCTGCGCGAGGCTGATGCAGCCGTTGTGGCCTTCGACGTGGTCTTCAGCGAGCCGACCTCGCTTGCGGAAGATGGCGCGTTCGCAGAGTCCATCCGACGACACGGCAACGTGGTGCTCGCCGCCGATCTGGCCTATGAGGAGACCGATGGTGTCCGCCAGTGGCTACGGGTAGAGCCGCTTGATCTGTTCACCGGGGCGGGTGCCGCGACTGGCTTTGCTTCGGTGCAGATCGATCCCGACGGCGTGCAGCGCCAGGTGCCGGTCAACCAGGATGCGTTCTGGTTACGGACGCTGACTCTCCTGGAGAGACGCTCGCCCGGCACCGTGGCCCAGCTCAGCGCTGGGCCGGATATGCGCATCCGCTACCTGGGCAGCCCGCACACCTTCACCTACATTCCGTACTACCAGCTACTCGATCCGGAGAAATATCTGTCCCCCGGCTGGAAAGATTTTCTGAAGGACAACATCGTCCTTGTCGGCCGCGATCTCAAGGCGACGACCGAGGTGAGAAGCGCGCAATCGGATATGTTCCAGACTCCCTTCTTCGAAAAGAGCCATCAGCTGATGCCAGGAGCAGAGATACAGGCCACGCTGATCGCCAACATGGCCACGGGCGAGGCCTTGCGGGAGGCGCATCGCGGCTGGTCCTTGTTGCTGTGGCTGCTTGCCGCCGCCACTTCCATCACGCTGATGCGCCAATGGAAACCGTTGCGTAGCGGGATCATCGCTGCCGGTCTCATCGGCGCGATAGTCGCGGTCGATTACGGCCTATTTGCCGGCAGCCTGGTCTGGGTGCCTGCCACCGGGGCGATCTTGACGGTGCTCTTGGTGTACCTCGCTCAAGGCGGAGTGGCGTACTTCTTCGAGCAAAGGCAGCGCCGCCAGATCAAGCATGCCTTCTCCAAGTACGTCTCCCCTGCAGTCGTGGAAGAGGTGTTAGCACAACCCGAGAAACTGAAGCTCGGCGGGGTGCGGCGGGAACTCACCGTACTCTTCACGGACCTCGCTGGCTTCACGAGCATCTCCGAAGCCATGGAGGCTGAGGAGGTAGCGGCGATCTTGAACCGTCATCTGAGCGAGATGACGGAGATCGTCTTGCGTCACCACGGGACGGTGGACAAGTTCATCGGCGATGCGGTGATGGCATTCTGGGGTGCACCCATCCACGACGAGAACCAGTCTCTGCACGCGGTCAGCGCTGCGATCGAGATGCAGGAGAAGATCGCCGTGATGCGCCAGGAGGTGTTGGCTGCGGGCGGGCCGGAGTTATGCATGCGCATCGGCATCCATCGAGGCGAATGTGTGGTTGGCAACATGGGCGGCGACAACCGTTTCGACTACACGGTCATCGGCGATACCGTGAATCTGGCCTCACGCCTGGAGGGCGTGAACAAGTTCTATGGCACGGGCATCCTGGTATCTGAGACGGTGGCCAAGGCGATCGCCGGGAAGACCGCCGTCCGCCCGGTGGACATGGTGCGAGTCAAGGGGAAGCAGCTTGGTATCGGCATATTCACTCCCTGCGAAGACGCGCGCCTGGTGTTGCTCACCGAAACGGCATTCGCCGCATATCGCGAGGGCCGATGGGAATTGGCGATAGAGAGCTGGAACGTCGTAGCGGAAGGTTTCGCGGGGGACAGCGTTGCTCAGATCTTTCAAGAGCGGTTGTCGGATTTTCAGCGATCAGGCTGGCCAGAGCCGTGGGACGGCATCTTCACTCTGGAGTCGAAGTGATCTGGAGCTGCGAACGGTTCAGGTGACGTAGGCTTACGGTGCCGGCGCAAAACGTGGTACCGACTTCCCTTCGTGTTCCACCATCTCGAAGAACACCTCTTTCGGTCGCGTCCAGACCGTCCCGTCTGCTTCCGAGCGGTAGACCATCATCATCACCGTGGGGTCGGGTTCCAGTCGCGCTTCGCAGATGAGTTCGTAGAGGCCGCCCTTGTAGTGTCTGTATCGCATCTTCGTTGAGAGTCAGGTGAGGTGGACGGGCCGAGCCGCAGTGGCACGCTTCTTCTTTTCGGCCCGTGCCCGCAACTGTCCGCACGCGCCTTCCACTTCCTGTCCTGCCGAGTCACGGATGCGGGTGTAGATGCCGCGCTGGTTCAGCGCGTACGAGATGGCGGCGATGCGTTCCACCGAAGGGCGTCGGAAGTCGAGACCGTCCACTTCGTTGAAGGGGATGAAGTTCATCACCGCGTATTTGCCCTTGAGAAGTCGCTCGATGCGTTCGAGTTCTGCATCGCTGTCGTTCACGCCCTCGATCAGGGTCCACTGGTATTGTGTGGGGTAGTGCGTGGCGCGGGCGTAGGTCTCGGCGTGTTCCACCAGCTCTTCTACCGCAATCTGCGGCGCATTGGGCAGAAGCCTGGCACGCAGTGCGGCATCGGTGGAATGCAGCGAAAGCGCGAGCGCCGGCTTCACGGTCTCCTGCGGCAAGCGTTCGAACACACGCAGGTCACCCACCGTCGAAAGCACTAGGTTCTTATGGCCGATGTTGCCTAGTGTACCGAGCAGGTCTATCGCTTCGAGCACGTTGTCCAAGTTGTGCGCTGGTTCACCCATGCCCATGAACACCACCTTGCTCACCTCGCGCCGTTTGCGCGCCAGCACCACCTGCGCCACGATCTCGGCGCTGCCCAGCTGGCGCTGCAGGCCGTCGCGGCCGCTCATGCAGAACACGCAACCCACCGCGCATCCCACCTGTGTCGAGACGCACAGCCCCCCACGCGGCAGCAGCACGCTCTCCACCATCTGGCCATCGTGCAGCTCCACCAGCAGCCGCGCCACGCCTTCAGAATTCGACGAGGCGCGCAGCGCTTCGTTTGCCCCCTCTCCCGCATCGCGGGAGAGGGTTGGGGAGAGGGAGCGGTCCTGACTATCACGACCGTTCGCGGGATGTTCGCTCTTCAAGCGTACGAGTCCTTCGAGCTCCGCCTCGATGGCCGGCAATTCGTTCTGCAGAGCAAGCGGGAAGAAGGTCTTGGCAGGGCTGCCTTTCTTGTCGTACGAACATACCTGGCTCCAGCCGCGCAGCACGCGGTCTTCATGGCAGGGCTTGCAGCCCAAGTCGTGCAGGCGTTGGCGGAGTTGGGAGAGGCGCATCGGTAGAGATCACGGAAGAACGTGCGGATTTTACCAAAGTGACCGTGGACCGGCTGCTGTCATCCTATGCGGGTTGGCGCTATCATCCGGCGCACGGCCCGCGCTGAGCGGTTCGGACTGGCGTTTCACTTGGGCGCGTCGCAAGGCGATGCGGACTCGAGCGCATCTGGAGACAGACGCGCATACCGTAAGGAGCGAAACCATGAAGAAGCGTTCTGCACCTCTGCTGACCTTGCTGTTCTGCCTGCTGTCGGCCAACCTGTATGCTGCCGAGAAAGACTCCCCCGACTGCTCCGACCATCCGCTCCTGCCCAGATTGCCGGGCTATTACATCGCCGCCTGTGCCGTGAGCGATGCCAACTTCGACATGGAGCCGGTAAAGGGGCAGCCGTCCGGGACCATCCACGTCGAAGGCAAATCCCTGGCGATCGTCTACCGCCCGCAGCCCGAACTCAAATCCACGCCCAGCGGGCCGCAGATATTGAGCAGCTTCGAAAAGGCGACAAAGAAGTATGCGGGGACGCGCATCGGCATGACCAACACCATTCCGGTCTACAAACTCGTCGATGGCGGCAAAGAGACCTGGGTCGCCGTGATGGCCGATGCGACCGGTGGCGGCTACGCCTACCGGATCATCGAGAAGGAAGCCATGACCCAGACGGAAAAAGCCGCAGAGTCGGATGACAGCCTCGGTTGCCGGAAACATGTGTCCGCACTGTTCACCACCATCCCGGGCTACGAGGTGTGCGGCTGCGGCGAACAGGAGGCCAGCCGCGATGTGAAGCTCGAGGGCAAGTCCCCGGTGCACATCCAGGGCAAGCTGACGCAACTGAGCTACTGCCCTCTGGATGAACGCACGGCCAAGAACACCGAGTCCGTTGCCCGTCGCAGCCTTGAGAACGACATCAAGAGGCAGGGCGGAACCTTCGTCGGCAAGACAGCGAAGAAGGTCGACGTCTACAAGCTGAACAAGGGCGGCAAGGAAACCTGGATCGAAGTGTGGACCGACAAGGACGGCAACTACAATTACGCCATCACCCAGTAAGCCCAGCGCACCAGGCGTGACTACTTGCCGCGCGGCTTCCCTCGGCTCGCCGCATGCTTAGGTGTGGGCGGCTGCGGTTGCCGCCCTTGTAGCCGTTCCTTGAGCACCTGCATCAGGTCGATCACGTTGCTCGGCGTCTCTGCCGCTTCAGGTTCCTCCGGCGCCTTCAGCACGTCGATTCCGGATTTGAGCTTGGCCTCGATGCGTTGCTGGAGCAGCACGGCGTGCTGGTCGCTCAGCAGTTCGGGCGCGAAGCTTTTATGAGTCAGTTTCTTGATCGCGGCGCGCATCTGGTCCACCGACTTCTTGTCGGCATGCTGCAGCGCAGGCAGTCCCACCTGCTCCGGCGTGCGCACCTCGTCGTGGAAGCGCAGCGTCTCCGCGCGCAGGATGCCGCCCTCGGCGATGATCGCCACCAGGTAATCCTTGCCGTGCATCACGAAGGTGGCGATGCCGGCCCTGTGCTCGTCCTCCATGCTCTTCGCCAGCAGACGGTAGGCCTTGGTCGTGTCGCCGTCGGGCACGAGGAAATACGCGCGCTCGAAGTACACCGGGTTGATCGCGTTCAAGGGCACGAAGCGCTTGAGGTCGATCTCGCGCGAGCGCTTCGGCTCCAGCGCCTCCAGTTCCTCGTCTTCGACCACCACGTAGTGGTATTTCTCCACCTCGTAGCTGCGCACGATGTCGTCGCGCTCCAGCGGCTTGTTGTCGTGTTCGCAGAAGAACTGGCGCCGCAGCAGCGTGCCGTTGGCATCCACCATCTTCAGCGCCACCTTGCCGCGCTGCGCCGGATACAGGCTCACCGGCAGACTCACCAGCCCGAAGGCGATGATGCCCGACCACATGGCACGAGGCTGTTCCTCTTCTGTCTCTTCCGCGATCTCGTTCGTGTCATCGTCTTCTTTCATGTCGCACCACCTTTCTTAGCGCCACCGGTTTCGTCATTCCGGCGCAGGCCGGAATCCGGCAGTTTTCATCAACTGGACACCGGCGTTCGCCGGTGTGACGGTTCACGCGCGTTTGCGTACCTGCTGGATGCTCGCCTCCAGCGCCTGGCTGAGGTCCATCGCAGGCTCGCGCGGTTTTGGGACATGCTTCTTCACCTGTTTGCCCAGCGCCTTCGCCGCCAGCATCTCCAGCACATGATCGCGGAACTCGTCGTGGAACTCCTGCGGCTGGAACTCTGCCTCCAGCATCTCGATCAGCTGGTGCGCCATCCCCAGCTCGCGTTTATCCAGCGCCGGTCCGTGCGGTGGCTGCAGCGATTCCACCGGCACCACCTCCTCGGCATGGTGCAGCGCCATCAGCATCGGGCAGCCCTGGTACAGCTGCAGCGCGCCGACGTAGGACTTGTTGCGCATCACCCAGCGCGCCACGCCTTCCACTTGCATCGCCTCCAGCGCATTGGCCAGCGCCGCGAACTGCGCGCGGTCCTCGTCCGGCCCGAGGTAATAGGGACGGTCGTACCAGCGATGGTCGATCTGGTGCAGCGGCAGGAAGCCCAGCACCTCGATGTCGCGCGAGGCCTGCGGCTCCAGTGCCTCCAGTTCGGACGCAGAGAGCAGCACGCGGTCGCCCGCCTCGGTGAGATAGGCGCGGCGCGTCTCGGCATACGGCACGACCTCGTCCGTCTCAGGATTGACCATGGCCTGATGCACCGGCTCCAGGTCCTTGCGGTGCAGCAGCCGGAAATGCACATTGCGGTTCTCGACCGCGCCGTACAGCTTCACCGGCACGCGCACCGAATCGAAACGGATAACGCCTTTCCACATGGCACGGATACTCATCTTGCACCTCCTTCGCAGCCTGTCATTCCGGCGCAGGCCGGAATCCAGTTGATGATCCAATCCCCGCGCAAGCGGGACAACCCCCCGCAGGTTTTGTCTGCTTTGCAGG
>JBBIIJ010000053.1:0-14532 GCA_037446535.1 Sideroxydans sp.
CGCCAGAGCCGGCGGACCCGCCACCGCCGCTGCCGTGGTGAATGCCCCCGTGCTGGTGGCCGTGCTGTTGCCATGCCAGGTCAGGTTCGCCCCCGCCGCCACATTCACTGCGCCGTTGTTCACCGCGATGCCCGGTGTGTTGCCGCAGCAAGGTAGGACGCCGATGCCGTTCAACCCTGTTCCCACGTCGTTGATGACGCCCGCCGCCGCGTTGGTGAAGGTGGCGCCGTTATATACGTAGAAGGTGCCTACGTTCGCCACGTTGCCCAGGTTGATGGTGCCGTTGTTGGTGAAGGTGCCGTTCGCGCCGTTCAGCCACAGGTTAGTCCAGCTCGCGCCCTGGTTCACCGTGCCGTTGTTGATGAACGGACGGGCGATGCCGTTGTCACCCACGAGATTCATCGTGGCGCCCGCTGCCAGCGTCAGCGTGCCCGTGCCGTTGATGTTGCTGCTGCCACCGTTCAGGTTCATCACGCCACCCGTTGGGATGGTGATGCCGCCCGCGCTGGTGAAGGTGCTCCAGCCCTGGTTCCAGCTCGGCGTGGTCACGTTGGCGCTACCAAGGTTAAGGCTGCCGCCCGTCAGGCTCACTGTCGCCGGCGTCAGGTTGGTGCCCGCCACCGGCAGCGTCATGACGTTGGTGCCGCCCGTCATGCTGATGTTCGCCGGGTTCAGTGTGGAACCCGCCGCCGCCGTGATGGTGTTGGTGCCGCCCGTGAATCCCAGGTTGCCCGTGCCGTTCACCACTCCGGTCAGAGCGTTCGTACCGCCGCCGAAAGTCAGTCCAGCCCCGGTCGCAAAGGTGAACGCACCGGTACTGGTGCCACCTCCACTCAAGGTCAACGTACCTGCAGTCACGTTCACGCTGTTCGCCGCCGTGCTGGTGTCGTTGAATTGCGTGGAGATGGTCGCGCCTGTCGTCCCCTGTACGGTCAGGGTACCGGTGGCGGTGTTATTGAACACATTGGTTCCGCCGCCCATGTCCATAACGCCGATGTTGTCCATGGTCCAAGCATTCGTATTGACGATGCTGCCACCGTTCTGAACGAAGAACCTCGCCGAACTTGTCCCGTTCACGGTCTGCGATACGGCGCCGTTGGTCGTGAGCGATGTTCCAACCACGTACAGCCAAGGCTGGCAGCTTCCACAGGGGATGAAGGTCGTCGGCCCGTTGACCACATAGGGAGCGGAACCCGTCAGGTAAGAGGTCCCGCCTCCAGCCATGGTCAGTGATGTCGTCGTAACGGTCGCCGCCGCGTTCAGCGTGCCGCCGTTCATCGCCAACGTGGTCAGGCCGGATGTCGGTGCAGTACCGCTCAGGTTCAGCCAGCCGCCATTCATGGTGAGGCTGGTCAACCCAGTTGCCGCGGCTCCGCTATTGATCGTCAGCGTCCCGCCCGTCATGGTGAGCGCATTAGCATTGAATGCGCCGCTCAATAAAGTCGTCCCGGTTGTCACGTTCAACGAGCCGGTGCCGGCTGTCACCGTACCCGTTGTCCCGTAAGTCCCGATATTGACCGAGCCACCCAGCGGGGAAAGCGAGTTGGCAAGAACGACATTTCCAGTACTACCATGATTCAGCGCCAGATTCAGCGCGCCGCCGGTCACGCTGATCGGCTGGTTGATGAAGATGCTGTCCGCCGCATTCATGGTCAGCGTGGCGCCTGTCGCGGGCAGCTGTGCGGTGATCGGGGCATTCACCGTGATGTTGCAGGCACCGCAACTGCCCGCCCCCGTATCGAGCACCACGTTAGTGCCCAACGACAACGCCCCCTGGATGACCGTGTTGGTGATGGTGGAGGACGCCGCATTGGCGACGAAATTCGGACTCAGAGCATCCAGCGTCCCACCGGCAGGGGTGGACACAACCGTGATTGCGAACGGATCCAGCAGCCAGGTTCCCCCCTTGCCATTGGGCGCAGAGACGTCAGCCGGATTGCGTACATCGAGGATGCGCTTGCCCGAAGTCTCGACGAAACCACCGTTCCCACCCTGCACTCCACCTCGCGCGCTGATCGCGCCATACATCAGTGTGGTGTCGTTCGCCCACACGATGGCCTTGCCGCCATTGCCGTTCTGGACAGCATCGGCGTGAATCTGCGCAGTGGCTGCCACGAAAGTGTTGGTGGCGTTCTGTACATCAGGATTGGCGCCGTGCGCATCACCCCCTATGAGGACCGTCCCTCCTCCCGCCGTACCGCTCGCATCCACCTTGGCGCCGTCCAGCAGCATGACCTGCGTGCCCAGCACCTTCACGTTGCCGCCGATCCCTTGCGTGCCTTGAGCGCTGATGCTGCCCTGCACCCGCGTATCCCCCGCAATCGTTTGCAGCGTGACGTCGCCGCCGTTGGTCCCGTTCGCGTTGATGGCACTGGTGCTGCTCGTAGTGAGACTGTCACGCGCCTTGAGGATGATCTGGCCGTTCGCGCCCAGCAGGGCGCTATTTGCGTTCAATGTCCCGTTGTTGCTGACGTTGGCTCCGAAGATGCCTATCCTGCGGGCGACGACCTGTCCCAGGTTCAGCGCCTGGTTCACGGATGCCGTGACCTCGAAGCTGATGGCCGGGTTGGCCATGTCGACGATGCTCACGCTCTTGCCTGCTGCAAGAAGCACCTGCCCGTTCGCACTTTGTATGACGCCGCTGTTCCGGATGTTGGGTGCGACCAGCACGATGTCGCCGCCGGCGCGCAGGTTGCCCTGGTTATCGATGTTGCCAGCACCCGCCTGTGCCGCGAAATTCAGTTTTCCCGCCAGGAAATCCGCGTTGCTCAGATTGAGCGTGGACACCGCCAGCCCGGCCACGTCCACTTGCGCGTTAGGACCGAAGGCGATACCGCTGGGGTTGATGAGGAACACATGGCCGTTCGACTGCAGAGTGCCGAGGATCTCGGACGGCAGGCCGCCGGTGACCCGGTTCAAGACCTGGCTGGAAACCGAAGGCTGCACGAAACGAGTGAGTTCGCCGGCACCAATGGAGAATCCCTGCCAGTTGATGACTGCGTTGTTACTGTTGGTGACGGTGAGGGTGCTGCCCTGCTGATTGAATGTGGCCTGTCCGTTGACGACGGAGGGGTTGAGCGGATTGGCATGGGCCACGGCGACCGCGAGCGGTAACATCACCGCCAGCAGCCGGAATGTGCGTTTGTTGTTTCCCATGATGCCTCCCCCGCCCGATGCCCAGGCGACACTAGAACAAATAGATCACCCCGACATGCAGGCGCAACTTGCCCGCCTGCCTCACTCCACCACCTTCGATCACATCCGCCAGGTCCAGTCTGGCTGTTCCTTTTTTGGAGAACCCCGAACGCAGTCCGACACCGAAACTGGATATGTGCGACGCCGTCGCCTCACCCGGCAAAGGCTTGTTCCGGCTCAGTCCGGCGGCATCGGTGAATATCACACCCTTGCCGCGCAGGAAGAAGCCTTCCTCCTCGTTGAACAGGACCGGCGTCTGCGCCTCCAGGGACACGCGATAGCCTTTGTCGTTCGACAGCTCCCGCTCCTCGAAACCCCGGACAGATTCCGCACCGCCTGCGCCGAATTGTTCTCCGGCCACAAGTGCATCGCTAGTCAGCTGTGCATTCATCTGCACGCGGTACAGCCACTCGCTCTCAGTCGTCCTGCTGAGGCCCGCATTGAACCGCAGTATCGTGTAGTTCGGATTGGCATCCGATCGCTGACCCGGCAGCTTGAAGGCAGCCGTGCCGCCAGACCCGTCTCCCAGCGGGATGTTTCGCACCAGGGTCGCTGCGGCATTCCATCCCAGCTCCTCCCCCTGCGCTGTAGCCTGATAGGAAAGCGACAGCGGATGCAGCTCGATGCCCGGCACCAGCGAGTTGGCCAGCCCCACCAGTCTGACGTTGTTGTGGAACCGGCGTGTATCGAAGCCGAAATTGAGGCGCTGGTCCACTTCGCCGAAACGCGGCAAGGGCTTGATGAAATGCCAGGTGTAGCTCGAACCGCTGCCAGAGACCGTGTAGCTTCCGGCTGCCGTATTGATGGTGCCAGAGTCCACATTCGAGTAGCCCGCCCCAATCTCAACGAAAGCGTTGTGATCGTACAGAGGCAAACGGTATTGGGCGTTCAGGATAGTGACCTGGCCCGGCTGGCTGGGCGAAGTCTGATAGAGGAAGGTGAACTGGTCGTCCAAATCCGCCAGGTTGGCATGCTGGAACACCAAGCCAAGACGATAGCGCCCAGTAGTAGCGGTGCCTGTGTTGTCCAGCAAAGCAAAAGCACGCTTGGGGTTGCGATCCACCACGCGCACGATGCCTTCGGCCTGCCCTTCCTGCTCGGTGGGTCGGAAGGTGATCTGCGTCTGCTTGGCGAAGTTCTCGTTGGCCAAGCGCAGGTTCTCGCCTATGGCCTTTGCGTCCGGCACCGTACCTACGCGCGCCGCAACAAGGGAACGCAGTACGTTGGCTTCGCTGAAGAACTTGTTGCCCTGGACGCGGAGCTGCTGCAGCGTGCTCTCGACGATCTGCAGCTTGACGACGCCTTCCTGAATGGCCTGTTCCGGTATGACGATCTTGACGGTCTGATAGCCCGCATCGAGGTAGACCTCGTAGATTGCGCTCACCGCGTTCTGGATGCTCTCGAAATCCTGCTTCTCCCCAATATAGGGATGCACCGCCCATTGCAGACGGTCACTGTCGATCAGGGTATTGCCGTCTATCTGGAAGCGAACGATGGAGAAATGCAGAACATCGGGTGCTTCTGCGGAAGTAGTTTCAGAGGAGGTAGTTGGGGCAGCCTGGGCAACAGCCGGGGATACGGCGGCCTCTTCGGCATATGCCATTCCCGCTGCACACAGCACCACCAATCCGATTGAGCAATAAAGCCTAAACACCACAACCTCATAAGGTCTTTTCTGTAGAGGCTTTTTACCATACATAGCCCGAAGAGGCTATGTACGAGAATATCTATGCCTTTAACCAAGAAGCTCTGTAGGGTATTCAGATCGGCGACTGGAACACGCTCTCGCGCAGCTTCTTCAACTGGTCGCGCAGCTGCGCAGCTTTCTCGAACTCCAGGTTCTTGGCGGCCGCCAGCATCTCCTTCTCCAGCCGTGCGATCTCCTTGGACACTTCCTTCTCGCTCATCGCGAAGTACTTGGCCTGCGTCTGCGCCGCCTTCAGCTGTGCGCGCTCGGAATCCATGTCGTACTCGGTGTCGATGATGTCCTTGATGCGCTTGACCACGGATTGCGGCGTGATGCCATTGGCCTCGTTGTAGGCCACCTGTTTGGCTCGGCGGCGCTCGGTCTCGTCGATGGCCTTCTTCATCGAATCGGTGATGCGGTCGGCATACAGGATGGCGGTGCCGTGCAGGTGGCGCGCCGCACGGCCTATGGTCTGGATGAGCGAGCGCTCGGAACGCAGGAAGCCTTCCTTGTCTGCATCCAGGATGGCGACCAGCGACACCTCGGGGATGTCCAGGCCTTCGCGCAGCAGGTTGATGCCCACCAGCACGTCGAACATGCCCAGGCGCAGGTCGCGAATGATCTCCACCCGCTCCACCGTCTCCACGTCGGAGTGCAGGTAGCGCACCTTGATGCCGTGTTCGGAAAAATATTCGGTGAGGTCCTCCGCCATACGCTTGGTCAGCGTGGTCACCAGCACGCGCTCGCCCGCCTTGATGCGCTCGTTCGCCTCGCTCATCAGGTCGTCCACCTGGTTGGTGGCGGGACGCACGTGGATCACCGGGTCGATCAGGCCGGTAGGACGCACCACCTGCTCCACCACCTGCCCCTGATGCTCGGCCTCGTAGGTGGCCGGCGTGGCCGAGACGAAGACGGTCTGGCGCATCACCTTCTCGAACTCGTCGAAACGCAGCGGACGGTTATCCATCGCTGACGGCAGACGGAAACCGTAGTTGACCAGGTTCTCCTTGCGCGCGCGGTCGCCTTTGTACATGCCGCCGATCTGCGGGATAGTGACGTGGCTCTCGTCGATGATCATCAACGCGTTCGGCGGCAGGTAGTCCATCAGCGTGGGCGGCGGCTCGCCGGCCTTGCGCCCGGAAAGGTGGCGCGAATAGTTCTCGATGCCCTTGGTGAAGCCGATCTCGGTGAGCATTTCCAGGTCGTGGCGCGTGCGCTGCTCGATGCGCTGCGCCTCCACCAGTTTGTTCTCGTGCTGGAAGAAGGCGATGCGCTCGGCCAGCTCCACCTTGATGGTCTCGATGGCGCGCATCGTCGTCTCGCGCGGCGTCACGTAATGGCTGGAGGGATACACCGTGTAGCGCGGCAGACGCATGGCGATGTGGCCGGTGAGCGGGTCGAACAACGCCAGCGTCTCCACCTCGTCGTCGAACAGCGTGAGTCGCAGCGCATGTTCGCTGCTTTCTGCCGGGAAGATGTCGATCACGTCGCCGCGCACGCGGAAATGACCGCGCGAGAATTCCACGTCATTGCGTTCGTACTGCATCGCCACCAAGCGCTGGATCACGTCGCGCTGCGCGATCTTCTCATGCTCGCGCAGGTGCAGGATCATGCCGTGGTAATCCACCGGGTCGCCGATACCGTAGATGGCGGACACCGTGGCAACGATCACACAGTCCTGCCGCTCCAGCAACGACTTGGTGGCCGACAAGCGCATCTGCTCGATCTGCTCGTTGATGGCGGAATCCTTCTCGATGTACACGTCGCGCGACGGCACATAGGCCTCGGGCTGGTAGTAGTCGTAGTAGGAGACGAAATACTCCACTGCGTTCTCGGGGAAGAACTCGCGCATCTCGGCATACAGCTGGGCCGCCAGCGTCTTGTTCGGCGCCATGACGATCGCCGGCCGCCCTGTGCGTGCGATCACGTTGGCCATGGTGTAGGTCTTGCCCGAGCCGGTCACCCCCAGCAGCGTCTGGAACGCGAGGCCGTCCTCGATGCCCTCCACCAGCTTGGCGATGGCTGTGGGCTGGTCGCCGCTCGGCTCGAACGGTTGGTGCAGGCGCCAGGGGCTGTTGGGGAAGGTTTGGATTTTCATGGAAGAAGTATTCTACCGGCAAACGCGACACATCGCGCTCAACCATGTTTGAACTCAGCCTTCGCCGTGATATGTTGCGTACTGCAAAATAAATCAAGCTGCAATGCCCCAGCTTATACGTTATCCACTTCCAGAATATATGGCGATTTTGCCGTCTACTTTACGTTAGAACTCTTATGGAAGCCGCTCTGCTTCGACAGCGCCGCAATCTGATCTTGATCAGTAGTGGTCTCTTGCTATTCGATTTTGCCAACGTAACGGTGACCAAAGTTAGTGTAATGGGAACCGAACTTCTTATTGGCGATGTCAAGGTACTTATCTACTTCGCGTGGGCGTTATGGGGGTATTTCCTACTCAGGTACTACCAATATCTTCACGAAGAAAAAGATCTCGGAATATCTTCCGGGATCACGTCGCAATTTGAATCACGAGCGTGGCGGTACACATTCAAGAAGCTCAATAAAACACAGATTCAAGGAGATATCGAATTCAAGCGGCAGGGTTTTCGATGGAGATATTCGGTAAAGGAATACGACACAGCGCGCTCTAATGTGCGGGAGACTGAGGGGGGATTTCTACCGCTTATGCAGACATACTGGTGGTTGGCGAGAGCTCTCTACTACGTAGTGATCCATACGCCAAGGGCGACGGATCACGCCCTGCCTTATCTACTTGCAATCGCCGCGCCAGTAGTCAGCGTTGTTAAAGCTGTGCACGGAGGCTAAAGAATGTCGTTTCGCAAGAGCCTGCGTAGGGCGCAATAACCAACGGGCATTGCGCCGTATGGGGGACATCAAAACATCCGGTGCAATGCGCTACGCTTATTGCGCCCTACATCAGATACTCCCGTCACAGCCACGCCGCCCCTCTCACCCCGCTGGAGTCGCCGTACAGATTCTTCACCAGCTTCGTATCCACCCTGTCCGAGAACACCCATTCGCCCCACAGTGCGGGCACGCTACGATACAGCCGCTCGATGTTGGACATGCCGCCGCCCAGCACGATGACGTCCGGGTCGAGGATGTTGATGACGTGGGCGAGTGAGCGCGCCAGGCGTTGTTCGTAGGTTTGCATGCTGCGCTCGCAAGCGGCATCGCCTTGCGCTGCGCGCTGCACGATCTCGGCCGAGCTCAATGCCTCACCCGTTTCCCGCTTGTGCAGCTGCGCCATGCCTGGCCCCGAAAGGAAGGTCTCGATGCAGCCGTGCTTGCCGCAATAGCAGGCGGGGCCGGGCAGTTCATGCGGCTGCGGCCAAGGCAGCGGGTTGTGACCCCATTCGCCGGCGATGCCGTTAGGGCCGGTGAGCACGTGGCCATTGACGACGATGCCCGCGCCGACGCCGGTGCCGAGGATGACGCCGAACACGACCTCGGCGCCCTTGGCCGCGCCATCCACCGCTTCGGACAGCGCGAAGCAGTTGGCGTCGTTGCTGATCTGCACCTTGCGCTGCAACAGCGCTTCGAGGTCCTGCAGGATGGGCTGGCCGTTGAGCACGACGGAGTTGGAGTTCTTCAATTGCCCGGTGGCACGGGACAACGCACCGGGGGTGCCGATGCCGAGCGAGCCTTGCGTGCCCAGTTCCGCTTCCGCATCGCGCACCAGCTGGGCGATGGTCTGCAGCGTCTCATAGTAGTTGCCCTGCGGCGTGGGCATGCGGCGGCGCAGCAGCTCATGTCCGCCATCATCGAGTGCGATGATCTCTATCTTGGTACCGCCGAGGTCTATTCCTAATCTCATTTGTGGGAAAGGTCTGAATCACAGCTAGAATGGCCCGTGCGGGTCGGGGCGAGTCTAGCATGTCTCCTCCGGTCCACGCCGCAGCCTCTGACATGAAAGGTATCGTCTTCTCACGAACTGAACCGTCATGCACATGTTCCTCGCCGATCTGATCCTCGTTGCACACGCATCGTTCGTGGCGTTCATCGTCCTGGGACTGGCTGCGATCCTGCTTGGCCGGTATCGACGTTGGGGCTGGGTCAGGAACTGGTGGTTCAGGATCATCCACCTGCTGGCGATCGGGTTCGTGGTGGTGGAATCATGGCTGGGCATGATCTGCCCGCTGACCGAGTGGGAGAGCAGTTCAAGAGCAGCTGCTGGCGGCAGTGCCTATTCAGGCTCCTTCATCCAGCACTGGCTGCACCAGATCCTGTACTACGATTTCGCCCCCTGGGTCTTCACCGCGACATACACCGTGTTTGGTATGCTGGTGTTCGTTGCCTGGCTATTCGTGCCACCGAAACACGGGTCATGAATCAGCTGGGGTTATCTACCGAGAACATGCTCCATGGATAGGTGATGAACAGCTGGCTCTGGACGCCTTCGCGCCCCTGGGCCAGGTCGAAACGAATGACCACGCCGGACAAGATCACGCGTGCGCCTATCCCATAACTCTCGCGTCCGTTCTTGAACAACTGGCCGAACTCGTCCGCCACCATGCCCCGCTCCCAGAAGGTGGCCAGCTGGATGCCTGTGCGCACGCCCTTGGCCACGAAGATGTCGAACGGGGTGCGTTCATCGGTCAGGTTCCAGCGGTACTCGACGCCATAGAACAGCGCCTGTCCCGCGTAGAAACGCCCGTTGTCATAGGAGCGCAAGCGCTGCGTCCCGCCCAATGGAGAGGCGGCGCCGTACAGGTTGTTGGCCAGCTTGCCGGCCAGCAGCTTGGCTTCGACAGACTGGCAGGCGTCCCGGTTGGGGCCGATGGGATACTGGGGGCAGTTCAGTCCGTAGCGCTGTTGCAGCAAGGCATAGTCGGTCAGGCCTTGGCGGGTAACATGGGCGCGTGAGTAGAACAGGTTGAAGGCCAGCGTATCCCACTGGCGCATGGGCGCATAAGCGCTGAGATTGTAGTCGTTGACGAAATACTCGCTCTCGTCGGCGCTGCGGCGGTGTGGCAGGCGGCTGGAGAACTCAAAACGAACACCGTTGCGCGGATCGAGGCGGTCGTCGGTCAGATCAAGGGAGCCGCCGAGGGAGATGAAGTTGCCGCTCTTCCAGCCGGTATCCACTCCCGCGAATGCCTGGTTGTTCTTGTCCAGCACCTCAAGCAGGCGGTTCTTCCCGTCCAGCATGCGCACAAACATCTCGTAGCGGCGCTGATCGAAGGTCAGGGTCATCTGCCCGAGCAGATAGCCTCCCTCCACCTTGGGGCGGATCACATCGACCGGGTCGGAGTTGATGCCGCGAGTGTAGGATGTGGTCGCGACCGTATAGTCGTTGTGCCCCACGTCGAACATCAGGCGCTGTGGCAACACGTGGTAATTGAGCAAGGCTGCACCGGTCGCCTTGAAGTCACCGCGCACGTAGTAGCCGGTAAAGTCGGTATCGCTGCCGCCCATGTTGGATACACTGGCGCCGAGACCGGCAGCTTTGCCGATACCGGGTATCTCACCCACGATCGGATAGATGTAGTAGGCGAAATCCCGCCCGAACTGGTCCCGGCGCCGCTCCACCACGTCGGCAAGACTCACGCTGCTGACCATCGTCAGCAGTATCACCCAGCCCAGGAACAGCCTGACTTCGAGATGCATGATGTATCCTGCCTTGTCGATGGTCCATCCGACCGAGACCGATTCTATTCGGCCAATGGGTCGATGACAATTTGAGTCATGAGCAGCAACTGCGGCAACCTTGCTGCAAGCCGATCATCAACTACAATGTGCGCGCCGCATCGATGAAGCGTGTTCACACCATGACCCAACCGGCAAGCAACCCCCTCAACGAATTCCTGCGCCGAATCCATCTCGGTGCGGAAGTCTTCTACGTCGGCCAGCTGTGCGATGCGTGGCACATGGCCTCCCCCGGCGGAGACGCAACGACGTTCCATCTGGTATGTCACGGTGACGCGTGGGTACACCTGTCGGATCGAGCCGAACCGATACCGATACGTGCCGGTGACATCACTTTCTTCCCGCACGATTCCGCGCACGCCATCAGCGGCCTGCAACACCCCGCGTCGGATCAGGCCTTCAGCTTGGGCAGACAGGTACCTTTCGATGAGCGCACACTGGGAACCGGTTTACTGTGCGGCCACCTGAGATTGCCCGGGCACGTCCATCGATTGCTGCTCGCCTCCTTCCCCAAGTTCATGCTGATCCAGCCGGACCATAGCCCGGTCGGCAGGCAGATGTACAGCTTGATCGAGATGATTTCGGAGGAAGCCAGACAGAATGACCTCGGTGTGACGACGGTCCTGGATCGTTTGGCGGACACCCTGTTCCTGTACGTCATCCGGCATGCGCTCCATCTGGAACCCAGGCTGTCCCCCCTTCTGGCGGCTTTGTCGGACGAGCACGTGCGTCTTGCGGTGTCCGCCTTCATCGAAAAGCCGGCCGAGAACTGGACGGTGGAGCGCATGGCGGGGCTCGCCTGCCAGTCGCGCTCCACGTTCAGCGAGCGCTTCACCCGCATCATCAGGATGCCGCCCATGGAGTTCGTGGCCGCATGGCGCATGCAGCTGGCAGTGGGGATGCTTGCCCACGAGGATGCAGACATGCTGGACGTGGCGCTGCGCTGCGGATACGAATCGGAAGCCGCGTTCCGCAAGGCCTTCAAGCGCATCGTGGGCATCCCGCCCGGCAAAGCCCGCAGCTGACCGGCGCTGTGGTGCTTCGTCATACCGGCGCAGGCCGGTATCCAGTGGTGCGCTACGCGCGCCGTCATTGATTATCGCTGGATTCCGGCCTGCGCCGGAATGACGGCATTCGAATCTCCGGACGATCGGACATAAGATCCGGCGCCCCGCTCATGGAGCCGTCCCCGCCGTTCCCCGAGAATGTGTCCAGCACCAACGCGGTGTCGCGGTGCCATTTCATATTCTCGGAGGATGCAATGAACAAGCTCAAGTCCATATTCATTTCCATCTACATGATGGCGATCATGGCAATCGCTGGCTACGCCAGCTGGCGCCTCTATCAGGGCGGCAACGTCCTGGCCTGGACGGGGACACTGCTGACCGTCGCCCCCATCCTCATGCTGATCAGCTACGCCATGATGTTCAAGAACATCGCCCGCACCAGCGCGCATTTCCCGCTCATCAATCTGTTTGGCTTGGTCGGCACCGTGCTGTCCACTTATGTCTGGATCACAGATAGCACGGAGGCCACTGCCGCGCTGCTGGCCGTCGCTGCCTGGATCGATTTCCTGCTGTATGCCTACTGGTTCTCGACCTTCGGCAACCGCCAGCCCAGCATGAAGCTGATCGTGGGCACCAAGTTGCCCCACTTCGCCGTGCGCAACGTCAAGGGCGAACTGGTCACCTCGGAACAGCTGACCGACAAGCCGGCGGTCTTCGTGTTCTACCGCGGCAACTGGTGCCCGTTCTGCTCGGCTCAGCTGAAGGAATTGATCGCGCGCTACAAGGAGATCGATGCACTCGGCGTACGCGTCGCCATGATCGCACCGCAGCCGCACGAGAACACGGTGGGCGTCTCGCGCACTTACAATGCGAAGTTCGATTTCCTCACCGATGAAGGCAACGTGGCATCGCGCGCGCTTGGCATCGTGAACGAGAACGGCACGCCGATGGGCATGCAGATGTTCGGCTACGACGACGATACGGTGCTACCGACCGTCATCGTCACCGACAAGGATGGAAAGATCGTGTGGACGCATGAGACCGACAACTATCGCATCCGTCCCGAACCGCAGGTCTTCCTCGACGTGCTGCGCCGGCACCGCGTGGTGGCCGGCGCCTAGGCAGCCCTTGTACCCGCTTCAGCCTATCCTGGCCCGCAGGCGACCCAACATGCCGAGGAAATTCCCGGACTGGAGCTTCTCCTGCGGATCGCTGATCGGCGCGACGGCCTGGCGTTTCTGCAGCACCGGTTGGCTGCGCGCCGCATGGAAGCGTTCCAGCATGGATTCCAGGTTGCGTGCCAATATCCCCTTGCTGACGGGCTTGGGCAGGAAGCGGGTGATCTGCGCCTGATTGATGAGTTCGATGAGGCGCGAGGTGTCGCTGAACGAGGTCACCACGATGCACTGGGTCTGCGGGTTGAGCTGCTTGATGGTCTTGAGGATGTAGCCGACGTTGGTCTCGCCCAGCATGAGGTCGGACACGACGACCGACACGTCCTGCTTGGCCAGTTCTTCCATGGCATGCTGCGCGTCGGCGGCCCAGACGATCTCGCAACGGTCACCCAGCGTCTCATGCACGGTCTTCGCAGTCGCCTCGTCGTGGTCCATGATGAGGACGCGCGGCTTGCTGTCCGTGCCGGCAACGGCCTCGCTATTGGACTGCACGGCAAAGCTGGCCTCGGCGATGGCGGCAGCCTCGGCCACCACTTTCTTGACCTCGTCTGCATCCCACGGCTTCATCAGATAACGGAATACCTCGCCCTCGTTCACGCTGGCAATGGATGCTTCGAGGTCGGAATAGCCCGTGAGCAGGATGCGCATGGTGGCCGGCGATGTCTCGCGTGCGATGCGCAGCAATTCGGAACCCTGCATCACAGGCATGCGCTGGTCGCTGACGACCACGTGCACTTTCTCCTCGCGCAGTATCCTGATGGCCTCGTTGGGATCCGTGGTCATACGTACGTCGTAGCCACTGAAGAACAGCATGCGCAGGGAACGCAGGATGCGTTCTTCGTCGTCTATCAGCAGCAGTGTCGGTTTGCTCATGGTCGGTTCCCCCTGAAGTTAGGCCGCGGCATCCAGCGCTTCCGCCTGCCTGTTCGTGTTGGATGCGCAGGGCAACGTGATGTGGAAGCATGTCCCTTCCCCCACGCGAGAGTCCACGTGGATCTCGCCCCCGTGCTGCTGGATGATCTGATGAGTGATGGCCAGTCCCAGGCCGGTGCCCTCGCCCACCGGCTTGGTGGTGAAGAACGGGTCGAAGATGCGTGTGATGATCTCTTGCGGGATGCCCTTGCCATCGTCGGCCACGGTGACGTGCACCGCATCGTCGGTCGCCCAGCTCCTGATGTGCAGGCGGCCCTGCTTTTCCATGGCTTGCGCCGCATTGGTGAACAGGTTGAGGAACACCTGGTTGAGCTGGGATGGCGCACAAGTGACCTTGGGCAACTCGCCCAGTTCCCTGACGACCTCCACCTTGTTCTTGAGCACGTTGCGTCCGATGTTGAGCGCGCTCTCTATGCAGTCGTTCAGGCTCACTGCCTCCGTGGTCGCTGAATCCATGCGCGAGAAGTCCTTCAGGTTGAGCACGAGCTCGGATATCTGCCCTATCCCGTAGAGCGAATCGGCCATCAAGCCCTGCATCTCGCCCAGCATCTCGCGGGCGTTGATGTCGTTGCGCATCCCCGCTATCTGCTGCATCTGCGACGCCAGTTGTTCGTCGCTGGCTTTCTCGTCCATCAGGTTGTCCATCAGCGACTCATAACCGGCGATCATGACCTGCACCTGATGGAACAGGTCCTGCCCCACCGCCACGTTGTTCTGTACGTAGCCCAAAGGCTTGTTGATCTCGTGACGCGCCGCGGCCGCTATCTCGGCGTCGGCTTCGTGATGGACCTGCTGAAGGCGATGGAGCTGCAGATGCGGGCGAACACGACCGAGCTGGAACGCGCCTACTCGCAGCTCAAGTCGTCTC
>JBBIIJ010000054.1:0-14033 GCA_037446535.1 Sideroxydans sp.
CGGGCTGGAGAGCTTTCGACGTGACGGTGGAGGGTGTGAGCCTGGTGACGAGCTACCGCGGTTCCTTCGCCGACCAGATCCAGCAGTCGGGGATCGACGGACTCATCCAGATGCTGGCCGACAAGAATGCTGCTGCGAGTCAAGTGGCTACCCAGAAGAAGGTTCAAACCAATTGATACAGCGTGATGGCGATCGCATAATGGTGACCGGGCACCTGACGCTGGATACGGCCAGGGGCGCAGCAGGCTCGCTGTTCACGGGGGAGCCGCGTCCGGCGGCGGGCGGTAGGTTGGTGGTCGACCTGGCGCAGGTGGAAGCGGTGGACTCGTCGGCCGTGAGCGTGCTCCTGCAATGGTCGCGCCAGGCGCGAGAACTCGGGGTGCAACTTTCATTCACCAATATCCCGGTCAATCTGCGCAGTCTCGCCAGCCTGTACGGCGTGACCGACGTGCTGTCCATTTCCTGAACAAGCTTTCAAAACGAACTCAGAAATCATCCATGCAAAAACTAGCTATACAGGGCGGCGTCCCCTTGCGCGGCGAAGTGCGCATATCGGGCGCAAAGAACGCTGCGCTGCCCATCATGTGCGCAGGCCTGCTGACCTCAGATACCTTGCGTCTGACCAACCTGCCGGACCTGCACGACGTCGCGACCATGCGCAAATTGCTGCAGCAGATGGGCGTGGCCGCGGAGACGGCTCCCGGCGAGATCACTTTCAACGGTGCCAACGTCACCAACTGGGAAGCGCCTTACGACATGGTGAAGACTATGCGGGCCGCCATCCTGGTGCTTGGGCCGCTCGTGGCGCGCTTCGGCGATGCCAAGGTGTCGCTGCCCGGCGGCTGCGCCATAGGCTCGCGCCCAGTAGACCTGCATATCAAAGGCCTGCAGGCCATGGGGGCCGAGATCGCCATCGAACACGGCTATATCCACGCCAAAGCGAAACGACTCAAAGGTGCGCGCATCTTCTTCGACATCGTCAGTGTCACTGGCACCGAGAACTTGATGATGGCGGCAGTGCTGGCCGAAGGCGTCACCGTGCTGGAAAATTCGGCGCGCGAACCTGAAGTGGTGGACTTGGCCGACTGCCTGCGCGCCATGGGCGCCAATATCTCAGGCGACGGCACCGACACCATCACCATTACCGGCGTGGACCGGTTGCACGGCGCGACCCACAACATCATGCCGGACCGCATCGAGAGCGGCACCTTCCTCGTGGCGGCTGCGGCCACTGGCGGCGACATCACCTTGCGCGAGACGCGTGCCGACATCCTGGAGACCGTACTGGAGAAGCTCACCGAGGCGGGGGCCCGGATCGAGGTCGCCGGAGACACCATCCACCTGGAGATGAGCGGCCGGCCCAAGGCAGTGAACGTGCGCACCGCGCCGCACCCCGCATTCCCCACCGACATGCAGGCCCAATTCATGGCGCTCAACTGTATCGCGGAAGGCAGCGCGATGGTGGTGGAGACCATCTTCGAGAACCGCTTCATGCACGTGCAGGAACTGCGCCGTCTGGGCGCGCAGATCGATGTTGAGGGCAACACCTCCGTTGTGCGTGGCGTGGACCACTTGGAAGGTGCGATGGTGATGGCCACCGATCTGCGCGCCTCCGCCTGCCTGGTCATCGCCGGACTCGTCGCGCAGGGCGAGACCGTGATCGATCGTATCTATCATCTGGACCGCGGCTACGAGCATATCGAAAGCAAGCTCTCGCAGCTCGGTGCTAACATTCGCCGACTGAAATAAATACTATCTGGCGACACAAACGCCGCCTGAAATAATAGGAAGTACAGAAATGATCACCATCGCCTTATCCAAAGGCCGCATCTTCGAAGAGACATTGCCGCTGCTGAACGCAGCGGGCATCACCGCGCTGGAAGACCCTGAGTCCTCGCGCAAACTCATCCTGCCGACCAATCGCGACGACGTCCGCCTCATCATCGTGCGCGCCTCCGACGTGCCCACCTATGTGCAATACGGCGCAGCGGACATGGGCGTGGCGGGCAAGGACGTGCTCAACGAGCACGGCGGCGAGGGTCTGTATCAGCCGCTGGACCTGAACATCGCCAAGTGCCGCATGATGGTCGCTGTCCCCGAAGGGTTCGACTACGCCTCCGCGGTGAAACAGGGAGCCCGCCTGCGTGTGGCGACCAAGTATGTGAAGACCGCGCGCGAACACTTCGCAGCCAAGGGCGTGCATGTGGACCTCATCAAACTGTATGGTTCGATGGAGCTGGCGCCCCTCGTCGGCCTGTCCGATGCCATCGTCGACCTGGTGAGCAGCGGCGCGACGCTGAAGGCGAACCACCTGGTCGCTGTGGAAGAGATCGTTCAGATCTCCTCGCGCCTGGTGGTGAACCAGGCCTCGCTGAAGCTGAAGCGTGCAACGATACAACCCATGCTGGATGCCTTTGCAGGAGCGATCAAATGAACATCAAGCGACTCTCTACCCGACAAGCCGATTTCGATGCCAGCCTGAGCAAGCTGCTGGCCTTCGAGGAGACCGCAGACGAAAAGCTCGAAGCGACAGTCGCAGCCATCCTCGCCGACGTGAGGAAGCGCGGCGACGAGGCCGTGCTGGAATACACGCGCCGATTCGACCGCCTGCCGCTGGCGGATGCCGCTGCGATGGAGTTGCCGAAATCCGAGCTGAAAGCCGCTTTCGATGCACTGCCTGCGGACCAAAAGAGCGCGCTGGAGCAGGCGGCGCAGCGCGTCACTGATTATCACAAGAAGCAGGTGCAGGCTTCGTGGCACTACCTCGATGACGACGGCACGATGCTAGGCCAGCAGGTCACGCCACTGGATCGCGTGGGCCTCTATGTGCCCGGCGGCAAGGCGGCTTACCCGTCTTCCGTACTGATGAATGCGTTGCCCGCGAAAGTGGCAGGCGTAGCTGAGCTCATCATGGTGGTTCCCACGCCGGACGGCGTGAAGAACCCACTGGTATTGGCTGCCGCCCACCTTTCGGGCGTGGACCGTGTGTTCACCATAGGCGGCGCGCAGGCTGTGGCGGCACTGGCCTACGGCACAGCGACCATCCCCAAGGTGGATAAGATCGTCGGTCCCGGCAACGCCTATGTCGCTTCCGCCAAGCGCCGCGTGTTCGGCGCCTGCGGCATAGACATGATCGCGGGCCCATCCGAGATCCTAGTCATCTGCGACGGCAAGACCGACCCGGACTGGGTGGCGATGGACCTGTTCTCGCAGGCCGAGCACGACGAACTGGCGCAGGCCATCCTGGTGTCGCCGGATGCGGCCTTCATCGAGGCGGTGGCCGCCAGCGCCGACAAGCTGCTGCTGCAGATGCCGCGCAAGGACATCATTCGGACTGCGCTGGAGAGCCGCGGTGCGCTGATCCAAGTGGCAGATATGGACGAGGCCTGCCGCATCAGCAGCCGCATCGCGCCAGAACACCTGGAGCTGTCGGTCGCCGACCCGCAGGCCTGGCTGCCTAAGCTGAAACATGCCGGCGCCATCTTCATGGGGCGCTACACCTCGGAGTCGCTGGGTGATTACTGCGCGGGACCTAACCATGTGTTGCCCACCTCCGGCACGGCGCGTTTCTCGTCTCCCCTGGGGGTCTACGACTTCCAGAAGCGCAGCAGCCTCATCCATGTCTCCGCTACAGGGGCGAAGAAACTGGGCGAGATCGCCGCCACGCTGGCTTTCGGCGAGGGCCTGCAGGCCCACGCGCAGTCGGCCCTGTTCCGCAAGGGAAACTAGGGTTGTTTCTTTTTAATGGTTTAGGTAGAATCGCGCCTCTTTGAAAAACTGGTTGGGGTAATTGTCATGGCACGCGTCTGTCAAGTAACGGGAAAAGCACCAAATGTGGGCAACAACATTTCCCACGCGAACAACAAAACCAAGCGTCGTTTCTTGCCTAATCTGCAACGCCGCCGCTTGTGGGTGGAATCTGAGAATCGTTGGGTGTCTCTGCGCCTGACCAATGCTGCACTGCGCACCATCGACAAGAACGGCATCGACGCTGTCCTGTTCGAGATGCGTGCACGCGGCGAAAAAGTCTAAGGAGTAACGAAGCATGCGTGAAAAGATCAAACTGGAGTCCAGCGCCGGCACCGGCCACTTCTACACCACTGACAAGAACAAGCGCACCACGCCCGAAAAGATCGAGATCAAGAAGTTCGATCCTGTCGCGCGCAAGCACGTGCTGTACAAGGAAACCAAGCTGAAGTGATTCGGCAAGGTTGAAAAAGAAAAAACCCGCGAAAGCGGGTTTTTCTTTTGGTGGGTCTGGCCGGGCTTCAGCGCGTGATGCTGAGTGTCGCTGTGCCGGCCAGAGCGGAACAGCCTAGCGGGCTGATACACGTGCCGGTCAATGGGGTGCCGTTCACGATGGCGTTGGTGACGCCGGTGTCGTTGATTGCGACGCTGATAAGGTAATTGGTGGCCTGTACGGCAGATGTTACCGAGACGCCAGAACCGACGATGGCCGAAGTGGTTATCGTACAGGTTTGGGTCTGGGTGGCCGAGCCCGAACCGTGGAAGAGAGTCAGCCCCACCGGCGGCTTGGTGCACCCCACGGTCTGGCCGGTCGCCGCCACCGGGACATCGGCAGGATTGGTGTAATTGACCATCCAGGCGCCGTCGTAAGTGGTGCCGTTCCCGCCACCGCCGTCACCCAGGCAGCCGCCCAGCAGCAAGGGCAAGGCCAGCGCCGCGACCAGTGTTGCCTCGAACATGGCTTTTTTCCGCATTTCCATCACTCCCTGGTTATCTGCCGGGCAGCTCGCCCCGCTCTGCCGTCGGGTGCTATTCCTGCACCCAGCCTGCCGCGTCCGAATATTCACCGAAAGCGCGCACATCAGCGTCCACGAACAGGCGTGACAGCCATGCCTGCCAGGTGATCCACTGGTCGTCGGTGACGACGGCGATCTTGTCGAAATCGTGGTTGTGCTGACGGCTGAAGAACTTGATCTCTTCCCAGGCGAGGTCCGGCGTATAGCCCAGCATGCCGCGCAGGTCGAACAGCAGGTTCACGCGGCCGGGCGCCTTGAGCTTGTACAGGGCATGTTCTTCGAACTGCCTGAAATCGGCGACCGTGAATTCGCCCATGACAGCGACGTTGACCAGATTCTTGTTGTCTTCGATGGTGATCATTTACTTGCCTTGTTGTGGGTTGGTGCCAGGCGCAAGCTTAACATGCCACTGGCGACGATGAGCGCGATGCCGGCCCACGCGCTGGGACTCAGCAGCTCATGCCAGAACAGCAGGCCAAAGAGCGCCGAGTAGACGATGGTGCTGTACGCCAGGCTGCCGACCACCAGCGTGTGGCCTATGCGGTAGGCATGGGTCATGGCGAGCTGGGCGAAGGTGGCCGACGCGCCGATGGCGATGAGCAGTGCAAGGTCGCTTGGTGAGAGAGGATGCAGTGTGTCCTGCAGCATCCACGCGCCGCTCACGACGGTGGCGATGAGGTTGAAGTAGAACACCACACGCATGCTGGGCTCGCCCAGCAGTCCGAGCTGGCGCACATTGAGCAGGGCGATTCCGGCGAGCAGCCCGGAGGCGAGGCCCAGCAGGCCGGGCAGGAGCTGGTCATGCTCCAGCGTGGGATGCAACAGCAGTACCACGCCGGCGAAGCCCAGTGCCAATGCCCCACTCAGCGGTGCATGAAACCTTTCCTTCAGCACCAGCACGGTGAGCACCGAAAGGAACAGCGAGGAGGTGTAATTGAGCGTGATGGCGGTGGCCAAGGGCAACACGCTGATGCAGTAGAAGAACAGCATCATGGCCAAGGTGCCGGACAGACCGCGCCACAGGTGGCCGCGAACATGCGGCGTGCCGAGCGCGAGCCTGGCATGACGCAGCATCCCGTACACGATGAGCAGACTGAAGAAGGAACGGTAGAACACGAGTTCGCTGCTGGAGAAATGCGATGCGCCGTATTTCACCAGCACACCCATGCAGGCGAACAGCAGCCCGGCCAGCAACATCCACAGGGCGCCCATGTCAGTATGTCATTCCGGCGCAGGCCGGAATCCAGTTGGGAGAAATGTCCCCCTCAGGGCAGAGATGAGGCCATAAAGGCATTTTGAATAAGACCGCTGGATTCCGGCCTGCGCCGGAATGACACTTAGAGATGCGGTTCGAGGTTGCGGCGCAGGAACTCGTGGTAGTGCAGCATGCCGTCCTCGGTAGGCGACTGGTAAGGGCCGACTTCCTCTACGCCCTGTTTGTACAGGGCGCGGCGGCCTTCGTGCATGCGCAAGCAGATGATGTCGTCCTCGACCGCCGTCTCGCGGTAGGCCTTCTTCTCGGCTTCGATGTACTCGCGTTCGAACAGCACGATGTCCTCGGGATAGTAGAACTCCACGATGTTGGTGCAGGCATCCACGCCGCGCGGTACGACCGTGCTCACCACCAGCGTGTTCGGATACCACTCCACGGTGATGTTGGGGTAGTAAGTCAGCCAGATCGCGCCATACTTTGGCGTCTTGCCGTTGCCGTAGCGCTCTATCTGCTTGGTCCACTGCTCATAGACCGGGCTGCCTGCTTTCTTGTGCAGGTCGTTGATACCCACGGTCTGCACGCTGTAGTGCTCGCCGAAGGTCCACTTGAGGTCGTCGCAGTTGACCAGCTGTCCCAAGCCCGGGTGGAAGGGCACGACGTGGTAGTCTTCCTGGTAGACCTCGATGAAGGTCTTCCAGTTGAAGTTGTATTCATCCACTTCCACGCGGTCCAGCATGTATCCCGAAAAGTCGATCTCCTCGAACGCGGGCATGGTCGCCAGGTCCTTGGCGATGTCGCGTTGTCCTGCGAACAGCAGGCCCTTCCAGTTCTGCAGCGGCGTCTTGTTCAGGTGCAGGCAGGGATTCTGCGGGAAGTGCGGCGCGCCCATCAGTTCGCCGTCGTTCTTGTACGTCCAGCGGTGCAGTGGGCAGACGATGGTCTTCGCGTTGCCGCGACCTTCCAGCATGGTGGCTTGCCTGTGGCGGCAGATGTTGGAGAGCAGGTCTACACCACCTTCGTTGCGCACCAGCATCTTGGCTTTGCCCATCCACTCGATGACGTGATAATCGCCGAGATTGGGGACCATCAGTTCATGCCCGACGTATTTCGGCCCGGCGTCGAGCAGCACGCGCTGCTCGATCTCCAGAATCTTGGGGTCGAAATACCAGCGCAACGGCGGCTGCGCGGATACAGGTTTGAACTGGCTGGATGTGGCGATTTCGGACATACCCACTCTCTTCTGTGAATACGATGTTTCAGGGGGGGCGATTGTCCCCGAAAACAGTAGGGGGGGCAATAAATATTGGCTCTGCAACGGGGGCTTGGGTAAAATGCCGCCCTTACGCTGATACGGGAATCAAGATGGCCGCAAGATCCGGCAAGACACAGAGTTTTGAAGCTGCGCTGGCGGAGCTGGAGCAGGTGGTGGCGGACATGGAGTCCGGCAAGCTGTCTCTGGAGGATACGCTGGCTGCCTACAAGCGCGGCGCGGAATTGCTGGCTTCCTGCCGTTCCCGTCTGGACGACGCGCAACAGCAGGTGCGCGTGCTGGAAGAAGGTGTGCTGAAAGATTTCAATACATCGGGTGATGCAAGCTGAATTGATGATGTCCGATTTTTCCACTTGGGTTTCCACCCGCCAATCCCGTTTTGAAGATGTACTGAAGCGCCTGCTGCCGCAGGCCGACATCGCGCCGCAGCGCCTGCATGCCGCCATGCGCTACAGCGTGCTGGAAGGCGGCAAGCGCGTGCGCCCCTTGCTCGCCTATGCGGCGGGCGAGCTGGCTGCGGCTCCGACAGAGCGCGTAGAGATCGCCGGCGCTGCAGTAGAGCTGATCCACGCCTATTCGCTGGTGCACGACGACATGCCGTGCATGGACGACGACGTCCTGCGCCGCGGCAAGCCGACCTGCCATATCGAATACGACGAAGCCACTGCCCTGCTCGTGGGCGATGCGCTGCAGAGCCTCGCCTTCCACTTGTTGTCCGAGCACACGCTCAACGACGATGCCGTCCGCCAGCTGCAGATGGTCAAGCTGCTGGCTGCCGCTTCCGGCTCGCGCGGCATGGCCGGCGGGCAGGCTATAGACCTCGCCAGCGTCGGCAAGCAGCTCACGTTGCCCGAGCTGGAGCAGATGCACATCCACAAGACCGGCGCGCTCATCCGTGCGGCCATCCTGCTCGGGGCGCACTGTGGCAACCTGGACCAGGCGCAGCTCGACAAGCTGGACCATTACGGCAAGTGCATAGGCCTGGCCTTCCAGGTGGTGGACGACGTGCTCGACACCGAGGCAGACACCGCCACGCTGGGCAAGACCGCAGGCAAGGATGCGGACAACGACAAACCGACTTATGTCACGCTCCTCGGCGTGACGGCCGCGAAGAAGATGGCGGCTGAGCTGCATGCCGAGGCGCTGCAGTCGTTGGCCGGATTCGGCGACGGTGCGCAACGCCTGCGCGAGCTAGCCGATTTCATCGTGATGCGGAAGTTCTGATGTACCGTCTGCTAGAGACCATCGACAGCCCGGAAGACCTGCGCAAGCTGGGGCGCGATCAGCTGCCGCAGCTGGCGGCGGAGCTGCGCGAGTTCCTGGTGGAATCCGTGAGCAAGACTGGTGGCCACCTGTCCTCCAACCTGGGCACGGTGGAGCTGACCATCGCCTTGCACACCATCTTCAACACCCCGGGAGACAAGCTGGTGTGGGACGTGGGCCACCAGACCTACGTTCACAAGATACTGACGGGGCGTCGCGCCGCGATGAGCAGCCTGCGCATGAAAGGCGGCATCGCCGGTTTCCCCAAGCGCGATGAAAGCCCCTACGACACTTTCGGCACGGGCCATTCCAGCACCTCCATCTCCGCCGCGCTCGGCATGGCGGTCGCCGCCAAGCTGCGCGGCTCGGACGAGCGCGCGGTGGCGATCATCGGCGATGGCGCGATGACCGGCGGCATGGCGTTCGAGGCGCTCAACAACGCGGGCGCGATGGATGCCAACCTGCTGGTCATCCTCAACGACAACGACATGTCCATCTCGCGCCCGGTCGGTGCGCTCAACAACTACCTGGCGAGGCTGATGTCCGGCCGCTTCTATGCGGCGATGCGCCGCGGCAGCGAGAAGGTGCTCAAGGGCATGCCGCCCATGCTGGAGTTCGCCAAGCGCGCCGAGGAGCACGTCAAAGGCATGGTCACGCCGGGCACGCTGTTCGAGGAGTTCGGCTTCAACTACATCGGCCCCATAGACGGGCACGACATCGACGTGCTGCTCGACACGCTGAGCAACATCCGCAAGCTGCAGGGCCCGCAGTTCCTGCACATCGTCACGCAGAAGGGCAAGGGTTACGTCCACGCCGAGGAAGACTGCATGCTCTATCACGGTGTGGGCAAGTTCGACCGCACCAGCGGCATCGTCGCGAAGCCCGCACAGCATCCTACCTATACCCAGGTGTTCGGTGACTGGCTGTGCGACATGGCGGCGGCGGACGACAAGCTGGTCGGCATCACGCCGGCCATGTGCGAAGGTTCGGGCATGCAGGAGTTCGCGGATAAGTTTCCGCAGCGCTACTTCGACGTCGGCATCGCCGAGCAGCATGCGCTCACCTTCGCGGCAGGCTTGGCGTGCGAGGGCTACAAGCCGGTGGTGGCGATCTATTCCACTTTCCTGCAGCGCGCCTACGATCAACTCATCCACGACATCGCCATCCAGAACCTGCCCGTCGTGCTGGCCATAGACCGCGGCGGCCTGGTCGGCGCGGACGGCGCCACCCATGCGGGCAGCTTCGACCTGTCTTTCCTGCGCTGCATCCCCAACATGACGGTGATGGCGCCGGCTGACGAGAACGAATGCCGATCGATGTTGAGCACTGCGCACAGGATGAACACCCCGACGGCGGTGCGCTATCCACGTGGCACGGGGCCGGGCGTGGCGGTGCAGAAGGACCTGCAGACGCTGGAGATCGGTCGCGGCGAGCTGCGCCGCACCGGCAAGAAGGTGGCTATCCTCGCCTTCGGCTCCATGCTCGCGCCCGCGCTGCAGGCGGCAGACGAACTGGATGCCACCGTGGCCAACATGCGCTTCGTCAAACCGCTGGACGAGGAGCTGGTGCTGCGCCTGGCGCGCGAACACGAGTTGCTGGTCACGGTGGAGGAGAACACGGTGCAGGGCGGTGCGGGCAGCGCCGTGGCCGAATGCCTGGCGCAGCACGGTGTCGTGATCCCGTTGCTGCACCTGGGCCTGCCAGACCACTTCATCGAACAAGGCGAACACAAGCAGCTGCTGGCCGATTGCGGGCTGGATGCGTCCGGGCTGGCGCGCGCCATCCGCGCCAAAGTTGCCTGACTGATTTTGTCGGGAATTGACTATAATTTCGCTGTATCTCATTTCAGGAAGCTCACCATGAACCCCATGTCACCCATTGCAGACGTCCAGAACAGCGCCGACACGCGCCGCCTGGCGATCAACAAGGTCGGCATCAAGAGCATCCGCCATCCCATCGTCGTGAGGGACAAGCGCGAGGGCGTGCAGCACACCATCGCCACCTTCAACATGTATGTGCACCTGCCGCACAACTTCAAGGGCACGCACATGTCCCGCTTCGTGCAGATCCTGAACCAGCACGGGCGTGAGATCTCGGTCGAATCCTTCGAGAGCATATTGCGCGACATGGTGGCCAAGCTGGAGGCGAAGTCCGGCTACATCGAGATGGCCTTCCCCTATTTCATCAACAAGACCGCCCCTGTGTCAGGCGTGCAGAGCCTGCTCGATTACGACGTCACGTTCATCGGCGAGATCGTGGACGGCAAGTACCGCTTCACCATGAAGGTGCTGGTCCCCGTGACCAGCCTCTGCCCCTGCTCCAAGGAGATATCCGAGCGCGGCGCGCACAACCAGCGTTCCCACGTCACCATCACGGTACGCACCAGGAGCTCGGTGTGGATAGAGGAGGTGGTGCGCGTGGCCGAGGAACAGGCATCGAGCGAGCTGTACGGTCTGCTCAAGCGCCCCGACGAGAAGCACGTCACCGAGCGCGCCTACGACAATCCCAAGTTCGTCGAAGACATGGTGCGCGACGTGGCTGCCGTGCTCAACGCCGACGAGCGCATCGAGGCGTATGTGGTCGAGTCCGAGAATTTCGAGTCCATCCACAACCACTCCGCCTACGCGTTGATCGAGCGGGACAAGACCAAGGATTGAGGATCGTGGAGCGAGGATCGAGGTAGACCTGCAGCTCCCGCCCGCTCGATCCGCAATCCTCGCTCCTCGATCCTGATTCTCCCTCTTGAAATAACACTCCTCCATCCCCAGTTAGCCGGAACGCTAATTTCAAGGAGGGACTCATGACCACAAGCACCACCGCCAGCCGCGAGACGCCAGGTAGTCGCGAAACAAGAGGCTTCCAGACCGAAGTCAAACAGCTGCTGCAGCTGATGATCCACTCGCTGTATTCCAACCGCGAGATCTTCCTGAGAGAACTGGTTTCCAACGCGTCCGACGCCTGCGACAAGCTGCGCTTCGAGGCGCTGCACAACGACGCGCTGTACGAGAGCGACTTCGACCTGAACATCCGCATCAGCTTCGACAAGGAAGCGCGCACGCTGACCATCGCCGACAACGGCATCGGCATGAGCCGCGATGAAGTGATCGCCAACCTCGGCACCATCGCCAAATCCGGCACGCGCGATTTCTTCAGCAAGCTCTCAGGCGACCAGAAGAAGGACGCCAACCTCATCGGCCAGTTCGGCGTGGGCTTCTATTCCGCCTTCATCGTGGCGGACAAGGTCTCCGTGCTGACCCGCCGCGCGGGCGAGAAGGCCGACCAGGGCGTGCGCTGGGAATCCGACGGCGGCGGCGAGTTCTCGGTCGAGATGGTGGAGAAGACGACCCGCGGCACCGAGATCACCCTGCACCTGCGCGAAGGCCAGGACGACCTGCTGGCCGGTTACAAGCTGCGCGAGATCATCAAGAAATATTCCAACCACATCGTCCAGCCCATCGTGATGAGGAAGGAAGAGTGGAAGGACGGCGGCTATGCCACTCTCGATGAGGACGAGACCGTCAACCAGGCTTCCGCCTTGTGGGCGCGCAACAAGAACGACATCACCGAAGAGCAGTACAAGGAGTTCTACAAGCACGTGGGCCACGACTTCGAAGACCCGCTGGCCTGGACCCATGCGCGCGTCGAAGGCCGCCAGGAATACACCCAGTTGCTGTACATCCCCGGCCATGCACCGTTCGACCTGTACGACCGCAACACCCGCCACGGCATCAAGCTCTATGTGCGCCGCGTGTTCATCATGGACGACGCCGAGCAGCTGATGCCGCAATACATGCGCTTCGTGCGCGGCGTGGTGGACAGCGCCGACCTGCCCCTCAACGTCTCGCGCGAGATCCTGCAGGAATCGAAGGACATCGAAGCCATCCGCAAGGGTTGCGCCAGCAAGGTGCTGGGCCTGCTGGCCGACATGGCCGAGAACGACAAAGAGAAGTACGCCAAATTCTGGGGCGAGTTCGGCCGCGTGTTGAAAGAAGGCGTGGGCGAGGACTTCGCCAACAAGGACAAGATCGCCGCACTGCTGCGCTTCGCCTCTACCAAGGCAGACACCGCCGAAGAGACCGTGTCGCTGAAGGACTACCTTGCCCGCATGAAGGACGGCCAGGAGAAGATCTACTACGTCACCGCCGACAGCTTCAACGCCGCGAAGAACAGCCCGCACCTCGAAGTGTTCCGCAAGAAAGGCATCGAAGTGCTGCTGCTGTCCGACCGCGTGGACGAATGGCTGGTGGGCAACCTGTTCGAGTTCGAGGGCAAGCAGCTGGTGTCCGTGGCCAAGGGTGGCCTAGACCTGGGCAGCCTCGAAGACGAAGCCGAGAAGAAGGAGCAGGAAAAGCAGGCCGACGAGTTCAAGCCGCTCACCGAGAAGATCAAGGGCAGCCTGGGCGACAAGGTGAAGGAAGTGCGCGTCACCCATCGTCTCACCGACAGCCCCGCCTGCCTGGTGGCCGACGAGCACGACATGAGCGGCAACCTGGCTCGCCTGCTCAAGGCGGCAGGGCAGAAGGCACCGGCGTCGCAACCCATCCTCGAGATCAACCCCACCCATCCGGTGGTGCAGCGACTGAAGGGTGAGGAAAAGCGTTTCGACGACTGGGCCGCAGTCCTGTTCGACCAGGCCCTGCTCGCCGAAGGCGGCCAACTCGACGACCCAGCCAACTTCGTCAAGCGCATGAACCAGTTGATGCTGGAGATGAGTGCCTGAGCAGACTTCGGGTCAGCGTAAGTGAAAAAAGCGGGTGCCTTTGGGTGCCCGCTTTTTTTGTTGCTTAGAGGATTCTGGGCACCGTTGAGTGTCTTTTGGCGGCCATTCGCCACTGCGATTCCCTGTGCTCGGTATGGATGATTGACTATTTCACTAGGTTTTGGCAGTATCGCGCGCTTTTCGCACCGGCTATCCGGGTTGAGCCGTTAAAATGTCGGCCGTCGCGACGGGAGAGGTCGCGGCATGCCCGATTCAAGGCTCCACGGCAGGGGCGTTGCGATAACCACAATAGATCAAAGAAGGCTGGCATGTCCTACATGAACGAATTAAGTGCGCTCAGTCAATCGACGGACTCCCGCAAGAACGCATGGGAGGGCTTCGCCGCTGGCCCTTGGCAGTCGCAGATCGACACTCAGGACTTCATCGCCCGCAACATCCGCCCCTGGACGGGCGACGATACCTTCCTGGTCGATGCAACCAACAAGACCAAGCGGCTCATGGTCAAGGTGGAGAAAGTGCTGAACGCCGAGCGCGCTGTCGGCGGCGTGCTGGGCGCCAGCCTGGAGCCCAGTGCGATCCTTTCTCACGCACCCGGCTTCATCGACAGAGAGAACGAGATCATCTTCGGTTTGCAGACCGAAGCGCCGCTCAAGCGCGGCATCCACCCGCGCGGCGGATTGCGCGTGGTCAAGCAGGCGCTGCACGAGCATGGCATGGAGCCATTGTCCGCCAAGGTCGAGAAGGCATTCAGCAGCTGGGCGAAGACCCATAACCAGGCTGTGTTCGATGCCTATCCGGCGGATG
>JBBIIJ010000055.1:0-14007 GCA_037446535.1 Sideroxydans sp.
GTGGACTGCGCAAGCGACAGGGGAGCTTTCGGTGGAAGAAGGTATCGCCAAAACATTGGACATCCATCTGGGTGACAGACTCACCTATGACGTGGCAGGCAGCCGTTTCAGCGCACGCGTCACCAGCTTGCGCAAGGTACAGTGGGATTCGATGAAGGTGAATTTTTTCGTCATCGCCACGCCGGAACTACTCAGGGATTTTCCGACCAGCTATCTGAGCAGCTTCTATCTGCCGCCGGACAAGGTGCGAGCAGGGGATGAGCTGTCGCGCCAATTCCCCAATCTGCTGCTGATCGACACCGGGGCGGTTATAGCGCAGGTGCGCAACATCATGGACCAGATCGCGCAAACGGTAAGCGCGGTGTTCCTGTTCACCTTGCTGAGCGGCCTGGCGGTGTTGTATGCCGCGTTGCTCGCCACCCAGGACGAGCGCAGCCACGAGGCGGCGATCCTGCGCACGCTGGGAGCGGACAGCCGCTATCTGCGCCGCCTGCACCTGTCCGAATTTGCCGTGCTGGGCGGTCTGAGCGGGCTGTTCGCGGCGGCTGGGGCGGTGCTGCTGGGCTGGGTGCTGGCGCGTTTCGTGCTGGAAATCCCCTACCAGGCGGATATTTCCATCTGGTTCATCGGTTGTGGCGGTGGCATGGTGGTGGTGATGCTGGCCGGATGGCTGGCTACCCGCAAGCTGACTTTGCGTCCGCCGCTGCGCATTCTTGCGGCGGATTAAGGACTTGGCGCTTGACGCGGCGCGGAATATCCCTATAATGCCCGCCTCCCTGAAAAAGGGAGTTTTTCTTGCTCCACCGTCTACGCATGGCGGGGGGCTTTAATCCACAAGGAGATGTAATGCGACATTACGAAATCGTATTTATCGTGCATCCCGATCAGAGCGAGCAAGTTCCCGCGATGATCGAGCGTTATCGCACGTTGGTGACCAGCAAGAACGGTCACATCCACCGTCTGGAAGACTGGGGCCGCCGTCAACTGGCTTACCCGATCCAGAAGATCCACAAGGCTCATTACGTTCTGATGAACATCGAGTGCGACCAGCCGACGCTGGACGAACTCGAGCATGCGTTCAAGTTCAACGACGCCGTGTTGCGCCACCTGACCGTCAAGACCAAGGCTGCCGTGACCACTCCTTCCGTCATGATGAAGGAAGAGAAGTCGCGTTCGCTGACAGGGGATGCCGCAGAAGCGACCCCGGCAGCAGCTGCGTAATTGGATTGAGCAGCAACCATTGCGTGATTGAAGGGGAAGTGGTCGAGCTGGAAGGCTTGCGCTACACCCCGGCAGGTTTGGCTAGAGTGGCGTTGAAGCTGCGCCATGCCTCGATGCAGAGGGAAGCAGGAATACAGCGCCAGGTCCAGTGTGAAATCCCCGCACTGGCGCTTGGCGAAATGGCCCAAACGGTCAGCCGCCTGCAACCCGGGCAGCAGGTGAGGGCGGAAGGATTCCTCGCACAACGCAGCCTGAAGATCGCGCAATTGGTGTTGCACATCGATAACATCATATTGAGATAGGAGCACAACATGGCTCGTGTATTTAAGAAAAAGGATGACAAGAAGAACAGCTCTTCGCGTCAATTGTTCAAGCGCCGCAAGTTCTGCCGCTTCACCGCAGAAAAGATCGCTGAAGTGGATTACAAGGACATCGGCATCCTGAAAGAGATGATTACCGAGAACGGCAAGCTGATTCCGGCCCGCATCACCGGCACCAAGACCCGCTTCCAGCGTCAGCTGAGCGTGGCCGTCAAGCGCGCGCGCTTCCTGGCCTTGCTGCCTTACACCGATCTGCACTAAGGAGTAGACCATGCAAGTGATTCTGATGGAAAAAGTGATCAACCTCGGCCAGCTCGGCGACGTGGTCAAAGTAAAGAACGGTTACGCCCGCAACTTCCTGATCCCGCAAGGCATGGCCAAGCGTGCGACGGAAAGCAACGTGGCAGATTTCGCGGCTCGCCGTGCCGAGCTGGAAGCTGCTGAAGCGGCAAAGCTGGCTGACGCCCAGGCTCGTGGTGCGAAGCTGGAAGGTCTGACCGTGCAGATCGTGCAGAAGGCTGGTGTTGACGGCAAGCTGTTCGGCTCCGTGACCAACTCCGACATCGCGGCTGCACTGGTGGCACAAGGTCATAACGTCGAGAAGGGCCAAGTGCGCATGCCTACCGGCCACCTGAAGCAGATCGGCGATCATCCGGTCACCATCGCGCTACACCCCGATGTGGTTGTCAACGTAACGATCTCGGTGCTGGGCGAGCAGTAATTCCGTTGCATCAGGTAGTTAGAAAAAGGGCTGGCGACAGCCCTTTTTTGTTTTCTGGAACGTGTAGAATTTCTTCTCCCAAATTTGCGGCCACATCATGCAAGACTTCATTACCCCGCCTGCCGATGCACAACTTGAGGCACTGAAACTGCCACCGCATTCCGTCGAAGCCGAGCAATCGGTGCTGGGAGGTATCCTGCTGGACACCAGCGCGTGGGACAAGATCGCCGACCTGCTGACCGAGAGCGATTTCTACCGCAATGAGCACCGCCTGATCTGGCGCCACATCGGGCGGCTGACTGGGCTTGCGCAGCCGGTGGACGTCATCACGGTCGCGGAATCGCTCGAGAGCAATGCCGAGCTAGAGAAGGCAGGCGGTCTGGTATATCTGGGTACCCTGGCGCAGAACGTCCCTTCGGCCGCCAACATCCGTCGCTATGCAGAGATCGTGCGCGAGCGCGCCATCATGCGCAAACTGGTGGAAGTGGGCAGCGAGATCGCGACCAGCGCCTACAATCCCGGCGGGCGTTCTGCGGGACAGTTGCTGGATGAGGCGGAAAGCAGGGTGCTGGAGATCAATGAGGAAGGTGAGCGGGGCAGCCAGGGCTTCATGCCCATCCCGCCGCTGTTGACCCAGGTGGTGGAGCGCATCGAGACCTTGTATGGACGCGAGGGTGACAGCGACGTCACCGGCACGGCCACCGGCTTCCTTGATCTGGATCGTATGACCTCGGGCCTGCAGCCGGGGGACCTCGTCATCGTCGCGGGGCGCCCCAGTATGGGCAAGACGGCTTTCTCTATCAATATCGCGGAGAACGTGGCGCTCGAGGGCAAGCCGGTGGCCATCTTCAGTATGGAAATGGGCGGCGCACAGCTGGCGATGCGCATGATCGGTTCGGTCGGACGCCTCAATCAGCACAATCTGCGCACTGGACGCCTGGAGGATGACGACTGGTCGCGCATGACCCACGCTTTGGGGCTGTTGAACGACGCCCCCATCTTCATCGATGAGACGCCTGGTCTGAATGCACTGGAGTTGCGGTCGCGCGCGCGCCGCCTGCATCGCCAGAATCATGACAAAGGCGGCTTGGGTTTGATCGTCATCGACTATCTTCAGCTCATGTCTTCTCCCGCGGGCAAGGGGAGCGAGAACCGCGCGACGGAGATATCGGAGATATCCCGCTCCCTGAAGGCACTTGCCAAAGAGTTACATGTGCCGGTCATTGCGCTGTCTCAGCTTAACCGCAGTCTGGAGCAGCGTCCGAACAAGCGCCCTGTAATGTCAGACCTGCGCGAATCGGGCGCCATCGAGCAGGATGCGGACTTGATCCTGTTTATCTATCGCGACGTGGTCTACAACCCGGATACCGAGGATAAGGGCAGGGCGGAGATCATCATCGGCAAGCAGCGTAACGGCCCGATCGGCACGGTCTCGCTGGTGTTCCGCGGTGAATACACGCGCTTCGAGAATTACGCTCCCTCTGAATATGGTGGCGGTATCAGCTACGGCGGAGAGTAGGAGGCGATTTTTTCGGTCTCTTCGAAAAAAATCGCACTTAGTCCCTTGCGTTCCTGAAATGTTCGGTTACAATGCGCGTCCTTTTACAGGCGCGTAGCTCAGCTGGTTAGAGCACCACCTTGACATGGTGGGGGTCGTTGGTTCGAGTCCAATCGCGCCTACCAATTTCCCGGTAGCGTCCCAAGGGGCTTTCGCAAAGTGCCATGTTCACATTGAGCTTGCATGGAGAAGAAAGTACCCAAGCCAATCTAAAGTCTGGCTATTCCTATTGTCTGGTAGTGCGTTCCGAGGCACAGCGCAAGGCGGTGCTGGAGGCGTTGGCTGCACAGCCAGATGCTGCTGTCGTGGCAGCCAACGGCGGGCTCATCAGCAACCTGCGAGTGTGGGAGAATCTTATCCTGCCGGTCCAGTATCGCAACATCCAACTCGGCGGAAAACTGGAAGACAACGTGGTAGATTTGTTCGAGAAGTGCGGCGTGCGCGACGAACAGTCCTTCACCAAGCTCATGTTCAAGCTGCCTGACCAACTGTCGCTGTACGAGAAGCGGTTGGTCAGTTTCGTCCGGGCGATGCTGATCATGCCGGAACTGATGGTGTATGACTCGCTGCATGAGGGATTGTCGCGCAGGGAGATGGAGAAGACCGCGAGGTTCGACCGGATCTTTCGCCTGTACTATCCTTTCCGCACTTCGGTGCTTTTGAATTTCGAGGAATATCGCGATCCCACCGAACCGCGACAAGTGGTTATTCAATTGTGAGATGAAGCTGCCCAATTTCAATCTGAATCTGCAGAACACCGAGCGCAAGACTTCACGTTTCATGTGGGGGGCGGTCGCAGTACTCGTTGCAGTCTCGGCCCTGATCGCATTCAGCCAGGACTACTTCGTGCGCAATACCGCAATCTATTTCTTCGCTCCGAATGCGCAGGGGCTCAGCAAAGGGATGGCCGTCAAGTTCATCGGTTTCAAGGTGGGCAGCGTGCAGGAGATCACCATGCAGCCCAATGCGACGGTCAAGGTCAAGCTTTCGCTGGACAATGAATACGTCCGGCTCATCGGCCAGGATGCCAAGGCGCGCTTGATCAAGGAGGCGCTGGTGGGCGAAAGCGTGGTCGAGATCATCCCGGGCGAGCAGCAGGTGCGCCAAGTGGAGCAGAACAGTGTGCTGGAATTCGAACGCGGGCAAGATGCCGGCTCGTTGGCCGAGAACCTTGCCGGCCAACTGCAGCCTATCTTGGCGGACGTGAAGCAGATCACTGCCTCCATCAACAATCCACGCGGCGACGTGCAGCAGATCCTGAAGAACGTCAACCAAGTTACCGGCGGACTACGCGAAACCGTGGGACAGCTTAACCAGACGGTAGGAGAGTTCGGCGCCTTGGCGCAGAACGGCAACCAGAAGATAGATGGTGTCTACGTGAAGGTCGATCGGGCGCTGGACAAGGTCAATTCGAGCTTGGAGACTCTGGATAAAGCGATTCCGAAACTGGTCGGCAAGGCCGACAAGACACTGGACAACGTGCAGTCTGCGACCGTCGACATCAAACGCATGACCACAGAATCCTCCGAGCAGCTTCCGGAACTGGTGCGCAACACCAATGCTCTTGTACAGGATGGACAAGAAACGCTGAAAGGTGTGCAGAAATCCTGGTTGCTGAACGACCTTTTCCCGAGACCTGAGGAGACGGTGCTTCCGGTGGATGGATATGTGGCACCGCCTGCCGCGGGTAAACCATGATGATTCCTATGTCTGCCCGACGCCTCATCCTCCTTCTTCTTGCACTGCTGTTGTTCTCAGCGTGCAGCCATGAACCACAGGTGGTTCGCAGTGTGCGCGAGGAACAAGCCATAGAGTTGAATCAGCGGGCCCAGCGGGCGTTCGTGCGAGGGGAATACCAGGCTGCAGCCGGTCTGTATGAGAACGCACTGCGCCTGGATGCGGCCATCGAGAACGTAGACGGCATCGCAGTGAACCTGCTCAATCTGGCCAAGGTGAACCAGGCCTTGGGCAAGCCTGAGATCGCGCAACAATATCTGGACCGGCTCCTGAGTGAAAAGGCCCTGCATTTCCAGACCGCCCACCTGGCTGGCGCCGCAGCGCAATCCGGCCTGCTGCGCCTGCAGGCCAACGATGTCGCTGCCGCAAAGACCTGGGCGGACCGGGCGAGCGAATATTGCACCTCCGGCTGCAAGCTGTCGGGAATCATCGCCAATCTGCGTGCGAACATCGCGGTACAGTCCAACGATGTCGAGCAGGCGTTGGAATGGAGCGGGCGGGCGGTGTCCGCCAACAAGGGCGAGTCGCAGATCGAATATGCCAATGCTCTACGCCTCCGCGCACAGGCACTGCTTTTCAATCAAGAGTCCGACGAGGCTCTGCCGTTGCTGGAAGAGACGTTGCGCATGGACAAGACGCAGGGGCTGCCGGAGAAGATACGCCTGGATTTGTCGTTGCTCGCCCAAGTGCAGGACAAGCTGGGAAACCAGGAACTCGCTGCCCAATATCGCGAACGTGCTGCGCGTGTCGCGGCAACTTTGGTGAAGTGAGAGAAACACGATGGAACTGAGGCTGAGCGGGCTGAATCTGGCGGATGGCAAGGTCAGAATCGCTCTAGGATTTGTCATTTGTGTGCTCGCGGCGATCGGATTGAACTTCTCTCAACTCGGCGATGCGGTGAGTCGCAAGATCCTGGACAGGCAGTTCGAGTTCTTGCGCGAGCATTATCCTCATCCTATCGCTAACGACGTGGTGATCGTCGGCATCGACGAGGCCACGTTCAGAGCATTCAAGGAGCCTTACGCCCTATGGCACCCGCACTTCGGCAAGTTCCTGCAGGCATTGAGTCGGGCCAAGCCATCTGTTGTGGGCCTGGATGTGGCCTTGCCTGAACGCTCGTACGACTTCCTGATACGGCAGTATGACCAGAATCTCACACAAGGGCTGCTTGCGCTCCGGGCGCAAAGCCCCATCGTGCTCGGACAGACGTTGGATGAGAATGGCAATTCCCGTCTGGTATTCCCGCCTTTTGTCGAAGCGGCCGGTACAGACCGACTGGCACCAGTCGTGGTTTGCGCCGACAAGGATGGGGTTGCGCGACGTGCCGATCCTAACCTGTGCACGGTCAATACGCAGGGGGCCACGCTGACCGAAGCGATGGGCGCGTATCTGGGGCACAAGAAAATGGGGCGCGGCCTAGTCGATTTTCGGGTCGGTGATGATCTCAACTACGTGCCGTTCCATAAGGTACTGGAGTGGGTCGATCACGGCGATGAGGAGCAGCTGCAGCGCACCTTCTCCGGCAGACCGGTATTGCTTGGCATGATCTTGCCATTCGAGGATAGAGTGAATTTGCCGGTGATGCTGGCCGCGTGGGAGCCTGAGAACCGCCACTCATCCTCCGTGGTGTGGCATGCGCAGGCGCTGCGCTCAGCGCTGGTGCGCGGCCTGATCAAGGACTATCCGGGGGACGTCGTGCTGGCGTTGAGCCTGCTTGCTTCTTTGCTCTGGTTCGTGCGCCTGCGCTGGTACAAGTTCGTCGCGCTGGTGGTGCTGCCGTTGTTCCTTTTGGCGTACTCGACCTGGCAGCTGAGCGAGGCTGCCTACCTTCCGGTAGGTGGGATACTGCTTTCGGGATTGTTCGCCTTCGCCTTGCGCTCAATCTACGAACTGGTGCTGAAGGCACGCGAGAATCGGGAGCTGCGCGGCATATTCGGCAGCTACGTTAGCGCCGAGACCTTGCGGGCCATGATAGCCGGGGGAGTGCAATCCCGCCTTGAGGGCGAACGCAAGAGGGTTTGCATCCTGTTCGCCGACATCCACGATTTCGGTGCGCGCAGCGAGGGCAGTTCGCCGCAGGAACTGGTGGCGACGCTGAACGAGTATTTCTCCGAAATGACGGTCTCCATCCATCTGCACAACGGCACGGTCGGCAAGTTCGTGGGCGATGCGATCATGGCCTATTTCGGTGCGCCGCAGGCGCTGGAGCGCCCGGAGAAGAACGCGCTGGAAGCTGCTCAGGACATGCTGATGCGTGTGCGTCAGGTGAACGCCCGCCTGAAGGAGCGCGGGATAGCGCCGATAGAGATCGGCATCGGCCTGCATGTCGGCGAAGTCGTGATAGGGCATATTGGTTCGGAGAACCGTCACGAATACACGGCCATCGGCAAGGTGGTGGGCGCGGCCGCGAAGCTGGAGGGGCTGACCCAGACCTTGGGTTACCCGGTGATCTGCTCGAAGTCCGTGGCCGACAGTGTCGAGATTTCCGGCGGACTGACCGACCTGGGCGAACGTGCTGTCAATGGGGACACGACGTTGCCGATCTTTGGCTGGTATCCGCCTTTGCTCGCCTCCAACTAATGTTCGAACTCTGGAACAAGATCAGCCTCTGGTTGAAGCTGGGACAGATCGCCCAGACCGTCAAGGGTTGCTTCGCCCTGTGGTGGTACGCGACCAGCCATTTCCGCGTGTTGCGCATCACGCCGGTCAAGACCGTGTTCCACCGCCAGATATTCTTCACCGGGGTCGAGGCATGGGGCATCGTCGCCATATTCGGATTCCTTTGCGGCACGCTGGTCATCACCCAGACCACGTCCCTGGTCGGCGGCGATAGCGAGCTGACGGTGAAGGTGCTGATCTGGACGGTGGTGCGCGAAGTGGGGCCGCTCTTCGCCGCCATCATCATCATTGCGCGCAGCAGCGCCGCAATCGCCTCGGAGCTTGCGCTGATGAAGACGCGCAACGAGATGACCAATCTGTCGCGCATGGGCATCTCGCCGCAGGTTACGCTGGCGGTGGTCGCGCTGACCATCTATTTCCAGGTCGTCGCGGTGGGGGGCGGCTTGGCAGTGAGCGCGCTGTTCCAAAACGTATCCTATCTGGACCAGATCAGCCGTTTTCTGAACACGGTGAAGCTGGGCGAATTCGTGCTGGTGGCCTTCAAGGGGTGCCTCTTCGGCATCGCCATCTCCACCATCTCCTGCTACAACGGAATGCAGGCACAACCCTCGGTGACGGAAGTGCCCAAGGTCGCCATCCGCGCGGTGCTGCAGAGTCTGTTGTTCGTCTTCACCCTGGATGCGCTGATCGCCTACTTCAACATGGCAAGTTGAGTTGCGCTATACTGCGCGCCGCTCGGCGCCTAGTGCGCCCGGAAGATATGTGAAGTGCGGCGGTCGCCGCATTTGTTTTTATTGAGTGATCGAGATGCCTGTTATAACCCTGCCGGATGGTTCGCAACGCAGCTTCCCCAACCCCGTGACCGTAGCCGAAGTCGCGCAGAGCATAGGCGCAGGCCTGGCGCGCGCCGCGCTGGCGGGCAAGGTGGACGGGGTATTGGTCGACACGTCGTATCTGATTCCCGGGGACGCCGATCTGGCCATCATCACGGACAAGGATGCGGAAGGCGTGGACCTGATCCGCCATTCCACTGCACACCTGCTGGCTTATGCAGTGAAGGAACTGTTCCCCGAGGCGCAGGTAACGATAGGCCCCGTCATCGAGAACGGCTTCTATTACGACTTCTCCTATTCGCGCCCCTTCACACCGGAAGACTTGGAGGCCATCGAGAAGCGCATGGCCGAACTGGCCAAGAAGGACATCCCGGTGACGCGCAAGGTGCTCCCGCGCGACGAGGCAGTGGCCTATTTCAAGTCCATAGGCGAGAAGTACAAGGCGGAAATCATCGGCTCCATCCCGGCCGGCCAGGAAGTGTCGCTGTATACCGAAGGCGGGTTCACCGACCTGTGCCGCGGCCCGCACGTGCCCTCTACGGGCAAGCTCAAGGTGTTCAAGCTGATGAAGGTCGCTGGCGCCTATTGGCGTGGCGACTCCAAGAACGAGATGCTGCAGCGAATCTACGGCACAGCTTGGGCGAAGAAGGAAGACTTGGACGCCTATCTGCACCAGATCGAGGAAGCGGAAAAGCGCGACCACCGCAGGCTGGGCAAGCAGCTCGACCTTTTCCATATGCAGGATGAAGCACCTGGCATGGTGTTCTGGCATCCCAAGGGTTGGGCGATGTGGCAGGTGATCGAGCAGTACATGCGCCGCGTGTACCGCGACAACGGGTACCTGGAGATCCGCTGCCCACAGATCATCGACCGCGTGCTGTGGGAAAAGTCTGGCCACTGGGAGCATTACAAGGCCAACATGTTCACCACAGAGTCGGAGAAGCGTGACTACGCAGTCAAGCCGATGAACTGTCCGGGCCATGTGCAGGTGTTCAATTCGGATCTGCGTTCCTACCGCGAGCTGCCTTTGCGCTACGGCGAATTCGGATCGTGCCACCGCAACGAACCCTCCGGCGGCCTGCACGGCCTGATGCGCGTGCGCGGCTTCGTGCAGGACGATGGTCATATCTTCTGCACTGAAGAGCAGATCGAGTCCGAGGTGACGGCCTTCAACGCTCTGGTATTGAAGGTATACAAGGATTTTGGCTTCCACGACGTGGCGGTGAAGCTGGCCTTGCGTCCGGAGAGCCGCGTCGGTTCGGACGAGATATGGGACAAGTCGGAGAACGCCTTGCGCGCCGCCTTGCGCGCTTCCGGCCTGGAATGGGTGGAATTGCCGGGCGAGGGCGCTTTCTACGGTCCGAAGATCGAGTTCCACATCAAGGACGCCATCGGCCGTTCCTGGCAGTGCGGCACCATCCAGGTGGATTTCTCCATGCCGGGCCGCCTGGGCGCTGAATACGTGGCCGAGGACAACACACGCAAAGTGCCCGTGATGCTGCACCGCGCGATCCTGGGCTCGCTGGAGCGCTTCATCGGCATCCTCGTCGAGAACCATGCCGGGGCGCTGCCGCTGTGGCTTGCTCCCGTGCAGATGGTGGTGATGAACATCTCCCAGGCGCAGGAGGCTTATTCCGAAAAAGTGGCCGAGACTTTGCGTGCATCCGGCTTCCGCATTCAATCCGATTTGCGCAACGAAAAGATTACCTATAAAATACGAGAACATAGCCTGCAGAAATTGCCTTATCAGCTGGTTGTGGGAGATAAGGAAATGGCTGCCGGCCTCGTTGCCGTGCGGACCCGCCAAGGTGAAGACCTCGGGCAGATGTCGGTAGAGGCGCTGATCGAGCGCTTGAATGCCGAGCTGCATGCGGGAAGCGCGGTTTAATTTTTTAACGGAGAGATTGCAATAGCACAGGACAAGTCGCAGCGCATCAATGAGCAAATTACAGCACCGAAGGTGCGAGTCATTGGCGCGGAGGGAGAGCAGGTCGGTATCGTGGCAGTCGCTGAGGCGCTGCGCATGGCGGACGAGGCGGAGCTGGATCTGGTTGAGATCGCTCCTCTGGCGGAACCGCCGGTATGCCGCATCATGGACTTCGGCAAATTCAAATATGCCGAAAGCAAGAAGCAGCACGAGGCCAAGCTCAAGCAGAAACAGGTCCAGATCAAGGAGATCAAGTTCCGTCCTGGTACGGACGAAGGCGACTACAACATCAAGTTGCGGAACCTGATCAAATTCCTGGGCGAGGGCGACAAGACCAAAGTGACGTTGCGTTTCCGTGGTCGCGAGATGGCGCACCAGGAGATCGGCATGAAGCTGATCGAGCGCATCAAGGAAGATCTGAACGAACATGGGACTGTCGAGCAGTTCCCGAAGATGGAAGGTCGCCAGATGGTGATGGTGATCGCCCCCAAGAAGAAATGAGTTTGCATCGCAACGGAGCAAGGGGCTCGCCGTTGCGGTGGTAGTGAAAAGAGTCCCACAATAAGTGGTTCCGGGTTTTCAAGTGTTCCTGTCAGGGGCCTCCCGGCGTCATCAAATAAACGGAGTCGTTATGCCAAAGATGAAGACCAAGAGCGGCGCGAAGAAACGCTTCAGCGTTCGCGCTGGTGGCAGCATCAAGCGCGGTCAAGCGTTCAAGCGCCACATCCTCACCAAGAAGACCACCAAGAACAAGCGTCAATTGCGCGGTTCCACCGGTGTCCATGAAACCAACACGGCGTCCGTGCGCGCCATGATGCCTTACGCATAAGGAGCGAACATGCCAAGAGTAAAACGTGGTGTAACGGCGCGTGCGCGCCATAAGAAGGTTCTGGATCAGGCCAAGGGTTATCGCGGCCGCCGCAAGAACGTTTACCGTATCGCCAAAGAAGCGGTGATGAAGGCTGGGCAGTATGCCTACCGTGACCGTCGTCAGAGGAAGCGTCAGTTCCGTACCCTGTGGATCGCGCGTATCAATGCAGCTGCGCGTGAGCAAGGTCTGGCATACAGCGCGTTCATGAACGGGCTGAAGAAGGCGGCGATCGAGATCGACCGCAAGGTGCTGGCCGACCTGGCCGTGTTCGACAAGGCTGCGTTCTCGCAGATCGTCGCACAAGCCAAAGCCAGCCTCGGCGTGTAATCACGGCGCAATGTAAAAAAGGAGGCTTCATGCCTCCTTTTTTTGTTTCAAGAGCGAAAATGCAAGAACTACAAGAAATTCTCGATGACGCGCTGAAAAGCTTTGCAGCCATAGAAGAGGCAGCCGAGCTGGAGAATGCGAAGGCGCGTTATCTCGGCAAGGAAGGCAGCCTGACTGCGCTGCTGAAGGGCTTAGGGAAACTGTCTGCCGAAGAGCGCCCCGCAGCCGGCGCACGCATCAACCAGATCAAGCAGCAGATAGAAGCAGCGCTGAATGCGAAACGCGAAGCCATCCAGCAGCGTGCTTTGAACGCCAAGCTGGCCGCAGAGTCACTGGACGTGACGCTGCCGGGCCGCGGGACCGGTATCGGCGGTCTGCATCCTGTCACTCGCACACTGGAACGCATAGAGACACTATTCCACTCCATAGGCTACGACGTCGCGGAAGGTCCTGAGATCGAGAACGATTTCTACAACTTCACTGCCCTCAACATCCCTGCCGACCATCCGGCGCGTGCTATGCACGACACTTTCTACGTCGACGAGCAGCATGTGCTACGCACGCACACCTCGCCGATCCAGATCCGCTACATGCAGCAGCACATAGCGAAGTTCCAGCATCTGAAGACGATGCCGGACATCCGCATCATCGCCCCCGGTCGCGTCTATCGCGTGGATTCCGATGCCACGCACTCGCCCATGTTCCATCAAGTGGAAGGCCTGTGGGTGGGCGAGCGCGTGAGTTTTGCCGACCTGAAAGGCGTAATCGCCGATTTCCTCAAGAACTATTTCGAGACTGAAGACATGCAGGTGCGCTTCCGCCCCTCGTTCTTCCCGTTCACCGAACCTTCGGCCGAGATGGACATGAGCTGGAAGGGCGGCTGGCTGGAGATCGGCGGCTGTGGCATGGTGCATCCCAACGTGCTCAAGCATGTCGGCATCGACAGTGAGAAGTACATCGGCTTCGCTTTCGGCATGGGCGTGGAGCGGCTGGCCATGCTGCGCTACGGCGTGAACGACCTCAGGTTGTTCTTCGAGAACGATCTGCAATTCCTCAAGCAATTCAACTGATATGCAATTCTCTGAATCCTGGTTGCGCACCTTCGTGAATCCGGCGCTGTCCAGCGCCGAGCTGTCGCACCTGTTGACCATGGCCGGGCTGGAAGTGGAGGAGATGACTCCCGTCGCGCCGGCTTTCGAAAAAGTCGTGGTGGCGCAGGTGCTGACCAAAGACAAGCATCCCGATGCGGATCGTCTGAACGTGTTGACCGTGAATGTCGGTCAGGCCGAGCCGCTGACCATTGTGTGTGGAGCCCAGAACGTGTCCGTCGGCATGAAAGCTCCGTGTGCCCTGGTCGGCGCGAAGCTGCCCGGCATCGAGATCAAGCAGGCCAAGGTTCGCGGCATCGCGTCCTTCGGCATGATGTGTTCGGCCAAGGAGCTGGGCTTGGCGGAAGAGAGCAGCGGCCTGATGGAACTGGCCACCGATGCCGTCGTCGGCCAAAGCATCCGCGAGCATCTCGATCTGGACGATCATCTGATCACTTTGAAGCTGACACCGAACCGCAGCGACTGCCTGTCCGTACATGGCATCGCGCGCGAAGTGGCCGCGTTGACGGGAGCGCCGCTGCAAGCCGTTCCACAGCCGGCCTTCAGTCAGACGGGCAGCCAGACGCGCAAGGTCAGCATCGCGACCTCGTCCACTTGCCCCCGTTATTTGGGGCGCGTGATCTCCGGCGTGAACGCCAAGGCGGTGACACCGGCGTGGATGGTGCAGCGCCTGGAGCGTTGCGGGCTGCGCGGCATCAGCGCCCTGGTGGATGTCACCAACTACGTGTTGCTGGAGCTGGGGCAGCCGCTGCATGCCTTCGACC
>JBBIIJ010000056.1:0-14006 GCA_037446535.1 Sideroxydans sp.
ATGGGAGCGTTGTCGCCCTTGCGGAAGCCGAACTTCAGGATGCGGGAGTAGCCGCCGTTGCGGGCTGCGTAGCGCGGACCCAGCTCATCGAACAGCTTGCTCACGATCTCGCGGTCGCGCAGACGGGCGAACGCCAGACGGCGGTTGGCCACGCTGGGGTTCTTGCCCAGAGTCAGGATGGGCTCCGCGACGCGGCGCAGTTCCTTGGCCTTGGGCAGGGTGGTCTTGATGACTTCGTGACGCAGCAGCGAAACGGTCATGTTGCGCAACATCGCCAAACGGTGGCTGCTGGTGCGGTTGAGTTTTCTAAGTCCTAAACGGTGACGCATGATTTTCCTCTCTTGCTTTCTGACCCGGCATCCGCCGAGTGAGCTTTATTTCTCGGCCACTGCCGTCCAGTTTTCCAGCTTCATGCCCAGCGACAGGCCATGTTCTGCCAGCACTTGCTTGATCTCATTGAGCGACTTGCGGCCCAGATTCGGGGTGCGCAGCAGATCTGCTTCGGTGTACTGGATCAGGTCGCCGATGTAGTGGATGCTCTGAGCCTTCAGGCAGTTCGACGAACGCGGTGTCAGTTCCAGATCATCGACCGGGCGCAGCAGCAAAGGATCAACCTTCGGCGCTTGGGGCTTCTCGACCGGAGCAGGTGTGCCTTCCAGAGCTGCGAACACGGAGAACTGCTCAACCAGGATGCGCGCCGCATAGCGGATGGCTTCTTCCGGATCGATGGCGCTGTTGGTCTCGATGTCCATCACCAGCTTGTCGAGGTCGGTACGCTGTTCGACACGGGCGCTTTCCACGGCATAGCTCACGCGGGCGATCGGGCTGAACGAAGAGTCAACCGCGATGTGGCCGACCGGGCGAGTCGCGCCGGGCTGCTGGCGCGAGATGGCGGAAACGTAGCCTCGACCTTGCTCGACCTTGATCTCCATGTCCAGCTTGCCGCCCGCTGTCAGGTGGGCGAGCACGTGGTTCGGGTTGATCACCTCGGTATCCGCGTCGACTTCGATATCGGCAGCAGTCACCACGCCGGCGCCGGACTTCTTCAGGCGCAACGTCGTCTCGGTGGCGCCGTGCAGCTTAAGCACGAGCCCCTTCAGGTTCAGCAGGATCTCGACCACATCTTCCTGAACGCCGTCGATGGAGGAGTATTCGTGCAGCACGCCAGCGATCTTGACTTCGGTCACCGCGTAGCCGGGCATGGACGACAGCAGGATACGACGCAGTGCGTTACCCAGCGTATGTCCGTAGCCGCGCTCGAACGGCTCCATCACCACCTTGGCTTGTGTAGCGGAAACGCGCTGCACATCGATGATGCGGGGCTTCAACAGATTCTTATTAGGCATATCCTACTCCGCGTTGATTACTTGGAATACAACTCGACCACGAGGTGTTCGTTGATTGTTGCCGGCAACTCAGAACGCTGGGGAACCGCCTTGAAGGTACCCTTGAATGCTTTTGAATCCACTTCGATCCACTCGGGGAAGCCACGTTGCTCGGCGGCTGCCACTGCGGACTTCAGGCGCAGTTGGCTCTTGGAACCTTCAGCGACCTCGACCACGTCACCGGGTTTGACCAGGTAGGACGGGATGTTCACGCGTTTGCCGTTCACCAGGATGCCGTTGTGACGCACGTTCTGGCGTGCTTCGGCGCGCGAGCCGCCGAAACCCATACGATAAGAGACGTTATCCAGACGGGATTCCAGGATCTGCAGCAGGTTCTCGCCGGTGATGCCGCGAGTCTGTTCTGCGCGCTGATAGGTCAGGCGGAACTGCCCTTCCAATACGCCATAGATACGGCGCAGCTTCTGCTTCTCACGCAGCTGGCCACCGTACTCGGACTGGCGCTGGTTCTTCTTCTGACCGTGCTGACCGGGCGCGTACGCACGACGCTCTACGGAGCACTTGTCGGTGAAACATTTCTCTGCCTTGAGGAACAGCTTCTCGCCTTCGCGGCGGCACTGACGGCACTTTGCATCAAGATTTCTAGCCAAGATCTATGCTCCTTAGATACGACGCTTTTTCGGAGGACGGCAACCGTTGTGCGGCACCGGCGTGATGTCCGAAATGCTGGTGATTTTGAAACCTGCGGCATTCAATGCGCGCACTGCGGATTCGCGACCTGGGCCCGGGCCCTTGATGCGAACTTCCAGGTTCTTGACGCCGCATTCAGCAGCGGACTTGCCCACCGTCTCGGCAGCGATCTGGGCTGCGAACGGAGTGCTCTTACGAGAACCCTTGAAGCCCTGCGCGCCACTGGTGGACCACGCCAAGGTGTTGCCCTGACGGTCGGTAATGGTGACGATGGTGTTATTGAAGGAAGCGTGAACGTGTGCGATGCCTTCGGCGACGTTCTTCTTAACTTTCTTACGCACTCTCGTGCTGGTCTTTGCCATGGTTGCTGTCCTCTACTTAATTACTTCTTCGCGCCAGCGATGGATTTACGCGGGCCTTTGCGGGTACGTGCGTTGGTGCGGGTGCGCTGACCACGGCACGGCAGACCGCGACGGTGACGCAGGCCGCGATAGCAACCCAAGTCCATCAGACGCTTGATGTTCATCGAGATCTCGCGACGCAAGTCGCCTTCCACAGTGAACTTTGCGACTTCGTCGCGCAGCTTCTCCATCTCGGTATCGCTGATATCCTTGATCTTTGTGGAGACAGCGACGCCTGCGGCAGCACAAATCTGCTGCGCACGTGTGCGTCCGATGCCATAGATGGCGGTCAACGCGATCTCGGCGTGTTGATGGTTTGGAATGTTTACACCGGCAATACGAGCCATGCAGCTACCCTATCGTTCAAAAGTTGCGAATTCTATCATCCAAAGTCGATTTTACTCAATCAACCCTGGCGCTGTTTGTGACGTGGATCACTGCTGCAAATCACACGTACCACACCGTTACGGCGGACGATCTTGCAGTTGCGACACACTTTCTTCACGGATGCTTGGACTTTCATTTCCTTCTCCTTGCTTCTTTCAACTTGGTATCAATCACTTGGCGCGGAACACGATGCGCGCTTTGCTCAAATCGTAAGGCGACACTTCAACGGTCACCTTGTCTCCTGGGAGGATGCGGATATAGTGCATCCGCATCTTGCCGGAGATATGTCCCAACACCACAAATCCGTTTTCCAACTTCACCCTGAAGGTCGCGTTCGGCAGGGCCTCTTCGACCTCACCCTGCATCTGGATGACATCTTCCTTTGCCATCAGCGCGCCAATCCGGCCTTGAAATTGGCCTTCTTCAACAGATTCTCATACTGGTGCGTCATCAGATACGACTGCACCTGCGCCATGAAGTCCATGGTCACCACCACCAGGATCAGCAGCGACGTACCACCGAAGTAGAACGGGACGTTCCACTTGACCACCAGGAACTCGGGCAGCAGACAGACCAACGTGATGTACACCGCACCCACCATGGTCAGACGCAGCATGATCTTCTCGATGTACTTCGCCGTCTGTTCGCCGGGTCGTATCCCGGGCAGGAACGCGCCGCTCTTCTTCAGATTCTCCGCCGTCTCCTTCGGGCTGAACACCAGCGCGGTATAGAAGAAGCAGAAGAACACGATTGCGGCCGCATAGAGCAACACGTACACAGGCTGGCCAGGCGAGAGCTTCTCGCTCACGTCTTTGAGCCACAGCATGCTGTCACCGGAGCCGAACCAGCCAGCCAGCGTCGCCGGGAACAAGATGATGCTCGAAGCGAAGATGGGCGGAATGACGCCGGCCATATTCAGCTTCAACGGCAGGTGCGAACTTTGGCCGCCGTAAATCTTGTTGCCCACCTGACGCTTGGCATAGTTCACCAGTATCTTGCGCTGACCGCGCTCAACGAACACCACCAACGCCGTCACCAGGATCGCACCGAAGAACAAGGCCAACACCAGCGGGATCGAGAAAGCACCCGTGCGAGCCATCTCCAGCGTGTTGCCGATCGCGTTGGGCAGCCCCGCCGCGATACCCGCGAAGATGATCAGCGAGATACCGTTACCCAGACCGCGCTCCGTGATCTGCTCACCAAGCCACATCAGGAACATGGTGCCGGTCACCAAGGTGACCACCGTCGTCACCTGGAACATCGCCCCAGGATGCAGAACCAGACCAGGCTGGGCCTGCAGAGCCACGGAGATGCCGAAGGCCTGGAACAGTGCAAGCACGAGCGTCCCGTAGCGGGTGTACTGCGTGATCTTGCGACGCCCTGCCTCGCCTTCCTTCTTCAGCTGCTCCAGCTGCGGCACCGCGATCGCCGCCAGCTGCATGATGATCGATGCAGAGATGTACGGCATGATCCCCAGTGCGAGGATGGTGAACCTTTCCAGCGCGCCACCCGAGAACATGTTGAACATGCCCAGGATGCCGCCCTTCTGTGACTTGAACAGGTCCGCCAACACGGTCGGGTCGATACCCGGCACCGGGATATGCGCACCGATGCGGTAAACCACCAACGCGCCCAGAAGGAACCAGAGACGCTTGCTCAGGTCACCATACTTCCCTTTTGCAACGGCGTTGCTCACGGGGCTATTCCTTACTCGGCGATGCTGCCGCCGGCAGCTTCAACTGCGGCACGCGCACCCTTGGTCGCCTGCAGACCCTGCAGCTTGACCGCGCGCTTGATCTCACCAGCCAGGATCACCTTCGCTGTCAGCGCAGTAGCGGGAACGACACCTGCTTGCTTCAGTGCCAACAGATCGATGGTGTCGACCGGCAGCGCTTGCAGGTCGGCCAAGCGAACTTGCGCCGTATCACCACGGGTCAGCGACACGAAACCGCGCTTGGGCAGACGACGCTGCAGCGGCATCTGACCGCCTTCGAAACCGACCTTATGGAAACCGCCGGAACGGGACTTCTGACCCTTGTGGCCGCGACCCGCGGTCTTACCCAGACCGGAGCCGATGCCGCGACCCACGCGACGCTTGGCGTGCTTGGAACCTTCACCAGGTTTGATTTGATTGAGTTGCATTTATGCCTCGCACTTGACCAGGTAATACACTTTGTTAATCATGCCGCGCACTGCCGGAGTGTCTTCCAACTCGACGGTGTGGTGCATACGACGCAGGCCCAAGCCACGCACAGTGGCGCGATGCGACTGTTTGGTACCGTTGATGCTCTTCACCAGCGTCACTTTCAATGTCTTTGCTTGTGCCATGGTTTACCCCGTGATCTGTTCTACGCTCTTGCCACGCTTGGCTGCGATCTCAGCAGGCGAGTTCAGCGCCTTCAGACCGTTCAGCGTCGCACGAACGACGTTGTAAGGATTGCTGGAGCCGAGACACTTGGCCAGCACGTTGCGCACGCCCACCGCTTCGAACACGGCACGCATCGCGCCACCGGCGATAATGCCGGTACCTTCGGAGGCCGGCAGCATGATCACTTTAGCTGCACCGTGACGACCGACCACTGCATGATGCAGCGTTCCGTCCTTCAGGTTCACCTTGACCAGCTTGCGGCGACATTCTTCCATCGCCTTCTGCACGGCGACCGGCACTTCCTTGGACTTGCCCTTGCCCATGCCGACGCGACCATCGCCATCGCCTACCACGGTCAGTGCGGCGAAGCCCATGATACGGCCCCCCTTCACCACCTTGGTGACGCGGTTGACGTGGATCATCTTCTCGATGAGGCCGTCGCCCTTCTCTTCTACTTGCTGATTCTTGCCTTGTTGCGCTTTAGCCATGATTCACCCCAGATTAGAACTGCAAGCCATGCTCGCGCGCGGCATCGGCCAGCGCCTTGATACGACCATGGTACTTGTAACCGGAACGGTCGAAAGCGACAGTGGTCACACCTGCGCTCTTGGCCTTCTCGGCGATGCGCTTACCGACGACTGCAGCCGCAGCGGCGTTACCACCGTTGCCCACGCTCTTGCGGACTTCTGCTTCCAGCGTCGAGGCGCTAGCCAGCACCTTGCCGCCATCTGCGGAGATCACCTGAGCATAGATATGCAGGTTGGTACGATGGATCGCCAGACGCACAGCCTTCTGTTCAGCGATTCTTGCACGGGTTTTGCGTGCTCTGCGCTGACGCGCTTCATTCTTGTTCAACATATCAACCTCGATTATTTCTTCTTGGTTTCTTTGAGAATTACCACTTCGTCCGCATAGCGCACACCCTTGCCCTTATAAGGCTCAGGCTGACGATATGCACGAATCTCAGCGGCAACTTGACCAACTTGCTGTTTGTCAGACCCAGTCAAAACGATCTCGGTCTGGCTCGGCGTAGCGACCTTCACACCCTTGGGCATCTTGTGCACTACGGGATGCGAGAAGCCCAGCGTCAAGTTCAAAGAATCACCTGCAGCCTGTGCGCGGTAACCCACGCCCACCAGTGTCAGCTTGCGCTCGAAGCCCTTGCTCACGCCGGTAACCATGTTGGCCACCAAGGCACGGATGGTGCCGGACTGCGCATCAGCCTGTGCGGAACCGTTGGTCGCCTTGCACAGCAGCGCATCGCCTTGGCGCTCTACGGCTACATCGCCGTTCAGCGCCTGAGTCATAGTGCCCAGCGGGCCCTTCACCGAGATCTTGTCGGCCGCAACCGTCACTTCGACACCAGCTGGCACTGCGATAGGATTTTTAGCAACTCTAGACATATTCCCTCCTTACGCGACGATGCAGAGCACTTCGCCGCCGATGCCGTTGGCGCGCGCCTTGCTGTCCGTCATCAAACCCTTGGAGGTCGACACGATCGCGATACCCAAGCCGTTCATCACGCGAGGGATGTCTTCGCTACCCTTGTAAACACGCAGGCCGGGACGGCTCACGCGCTGGATGGTCTCGATCACGGGACGATCGGCGTAATACTTCAGGCCGATTTCCAGCGAAGGCTTGCCGCCATTGTCGACAACCTTGAAGCCATCCACATAACCTTCATCCTTCAAGACTTGCGCGATCGCAACCTTGATCTTGGAGGAAGGCATAGACACCGTTTCTTTTTCCACCATTTGCGCGTTGCGAATACGCGTCAACATGTCGGAGATAGGATCACTCATACTCATAGATTCACCCTTACCAGCTTGCCTTGACTACACCAGGGATTTCACCGCGCATTGCGTACTCACGCAGCTTGGTACGCCCCAGACCGAACTTGCGGAACGTCCCGCGCGGACGCCCGGTCAGCGCGCAACGGTTGCGCAGACGCACCGGGCTGGCGTCACGCGGCAACGCCTGCAGTTTTTGACGCGCCGCAAAGCGCTCTTCTTCGCTCAGCGACATATTCGTCGCGATCGCCAACAATGCAGCGCGCTTCTCGGCGAATTTCTTCACCGTTTCACGACGCTTTTGTTCGCGGTTAATCACAGCGGTCTTAGCCATATCGCCCTCAGTTCTTCAATGGGAATTTGAACGCCAACAGCAGAGCCTTGGCTTCTTCATCTGTCTTCGCCGTGGTCGTGATCGTGATGTTCATACCACGCAAAGCGTCGATCTTGTCGTATTCGATTTCCGGGAAAATGATCTGTTCCTTGACGCCCATGTTGTAGTTGCCACGACCATCAAAGGACTTGCCAGAGATACCACGGAAGTCACGGATACGGGGAATCGCGATAGTCACCAGACGATCCAGGAATTCATACATGCGCTCACGACGCAGGGTGACCTTGCAACCAACCGGGTAGTTCTCGCGAATCTTGAAGCCCGCGATGGATTTCTTGGACTTGGTCACGACAGGCTTCTGACCAGCGATCTTCTGCATGTCACCCACAGCGTGATCCATCACCTTCTTGTCCGCAACCGCCTCGCCCACACCCATGTTCAGCGTGATCTTTTCGATGCGCGGCACTTCCATCACAGACTTGTAGCCGAACTGCTTCATCAGCTGCGGCGCAACGGTCTTCTTATAGTAGTCGTTCAAACGAGCCATGCTCTTACCCCTTACGCGATCACTTCGCCGCTGGACTTGAACACGCGCACCTTGCGCCCGTCTTCCAGCAACTTAACGCCCACGCGATCCGCCTTCTTGGTGGTCGCGTTATAAATGGCGATGTTGGAGATGTGGATAGGCTTCTCGACTTCCACGATTCCGCCCGCCGTACCCTCCTTCACCGGGTTCGGCTTCTGGTGCTTCTTCACCTTGTTGATGCCGCCCACCAGGACGTAGTCGTCGAGCACGCTAACCACGCCGCCACGATTGCCTTTATCCTTGCCAGCGATGACGATGACGTCATCGTTCTTTCTAATCTTGCGCATGTTTTACCCTCGTCTATCGCTTACAGCACTTCCGGCGCCAGGGAGACAATCTTCATGAACTTCTCGCTACGCAGTTCACGAGTCACCGGCCCGAAGATACGGGTGCCGATCGGCTCCAGCTTGTTGTTCAACAGCACCGCAGCATTGCCATCAAACTTGATCAGCGAACCGTCCGAGCGACGCACGCCCTTGGCGGTGCGCACCACGACGGCGCTGTACACTTCACCCTTCTTCACGCGCGAACGCGGCGCAGCATCCTTGACGCTAACCTTGATCACATCACCAACGTTGGCGTAGCGGCGCTTGGAACCACCCAACACCTTGATGCACATAACCGAGCGTGCGCCGGTATTGTCGGCCACATTCAAAACAGACTGCATTTGTATCATTTTTCAATCTCCAACTTTGTCCGCCTGCGGCGGCTAGTTTTGGAACCCGTACGGGTTAGGCCGCCGCGAGCGACGGTGAAACGAAGCCGCGCATTGTAGTCACACTTGCCTTTATGCGCAAGCACTAAATGAAAATTACGCCGCTTCGGCCTTTTCGACCAGCTTCGTCACGCGCCAGCTCTTGGTTTTGGACATCGGACGAGTCTCTTCGATCATCACGACATCGCCTTCGCCCAGCTCGTTGTTCTCGTCGTGCGCGTGATACTTCTTGGACACGCGAACGATCTTGCCCAGAACCGGGTGTTTAACCTTGCGCTCAACCAACACAGTGACGGTCTTATCCATCTTGTTGCTGACCACGGTACCGGTCAGCACACGCTTCAGATTCGTTGCACTCATTGCTGCACACCTTTTTGGGTCAATACTGTTTTAACGCGTGCGATGTCGCGACGCACCTTGCTCAACTGGCTGGTGTTGCTCAACTGTTGCGTGGCCAACTGCATGCGCAGACCGAATTGCTCCTTGGACAAGGACAGCAACTCCTGCTGCAGGTCAGCCACGGACTTGTTCTTCAGTTCACTCGCCTTCATGATCACGCCCCTACCTGTCTAACTACGAATGTGGTGGCGATAGGCAACTTGGCCGAGGCCAACTTGAACGCTTCGCGCGCCAACGTCTCTTCCACGCCGTCCATTTCGTACAGCATCTTGCCAGGACGAATCTCGGCAACGTAGTACTCGGGACTACCCTTACCGTTACCCATACGCACTTCAGCGGGCTTCTGCGAGATCGGTTTGTCCGGGAAAATACGGATCCAGACACGACCGCCACGCTTGATATGACGGGTCATGGCACGACGCGCCGCCTCGATCTGGCGTGCGGTCAGACGACCGCGACCGACCGCCTTCAGACCAAACTCGCCGAAGCTCACGGTATTGCCACGTGTGGCAACACCTGTGTTACGGCCCTTCTGCTCCTTGCGATATTTCCTTCTAGCTGGCTGTAGCATGTTTTGCTCCCGACTTTCTTACTTTCTTTTCTGGCTCGGCAACAACTGGCGCAGCAACTTCTTGCTGATCAGTCTGGTCGCCCTTATAGACCCACACCTTGACGCCGATGATGCCGTAAGTCGTCTTGGCTTCGGAGAAGCCGTAGTCGATGTCGGCACGCAGGGTATGCAACGGCACACGGCCTTCGCGATACCACTCGGTACGCGCGATTTCGATACCGTTCAGACGGCCTGCGCTCATGATCTTGATGCCCTGGGCACCGAGACGCATGGCGTTCTGCATCGCACGTTTCATCGCGCGACGGAACATGATGCGCTTTTCCAGCTGCTGCGTGATGGACTCGGAGATCAGCTGCGCGTCGATCTCGGGCTTACGCACCTCTTCGATGTTCAGACCCACATCAGGCAGACCCATGCGCTTCTTCAGCTCGTTGCGCAGGTTCTCGATGTCCTCGCCTTTCTTGCCGATCACAACGCCGGGACGGGCTGTGTAAATGGTGATCTTCGCGTTCTTGGCCGGACGCTCGATAACGATCTTCGACACACCTGCGCCAACCAGCTTCTTCTTCAGGTACTCGCGGACCTCGATGTCCTTATGCAGCAACTCAGCGAAATGCTTGCTGTTGGAGAACCATTTGGAGGTCCAGTTCTTCTGGACGCTCAAACGGAATCCGATTGGATGAATTTTCTGACCCATGCTCTAGCTCCCGACGGTGATCGTAATGTGGCAGGTTTGCTTCTCGATGCCTGTTCCGCGGCCCTTGGCGCGAGGGATCATGCGCTTGAGAGAAGCGGCCTTGTCCACGTAGATGGTGGTTACCTTCAACTCGTCGATGTCAGCGCCGTCGTTGTGCTCTGCATTGGCGATTGCGGAATCCAGCGCCTTCTTCAGGATGGCGCCACCTTTCTTGGGGCTGAAAGCCAGGATGTTCAGGGCTTGCGCGACCGGCAGGCCACGAATCTGGTCAGCGACCAGGCGGGCCTTCTGTGCCGACAGGCGAACACCACGGATGACTGCTGTTGTACTCATCATGTCTCCTTATTTCTTCGCGGCTTTTTTATCGGCAGCGTGACCCTTGAAGGTGCGTGTCAGCGAGAACTCGCCAAGCTTGTGCCCAACCATGTTCTCGGAAACGTAGACCGGAACGTGTTGCTTGCCGTTGTGCACCGCGATCGTCAGGCCGACGAACTCAGGCAACACGGTGGAGCGACGCGACCAGGTCTTCACCGGGCGCTTGTCGTTGGTCGCACGGACCGCTTCCACCTTCTTCAGCAGATGCAGATCGACGAACGGGCCTTTTTTAACTGAACGTGCCATATCTTGTTACCCCTTAAACCTGAAAGCGACGGCGCACGATCATGCCGCTAGTACGCTTGTTGCTACGTGTGCGGTAGCCCTTGGCTGGCACACCCCATGGGCTGACCGGATGGCGGCCCGCCGCTGTCTTGCCTTCGCCACCACCGTGCGGGTGGTCGACCGGGTTCATTGCCACACCGCGCACTGTCGGGCGGATACCGCGCCAGCGGTTCGCACCGGCCTTGCCGATGGAACGCAGGCTGTGCTCGCCGTTGCCGACTTCACCCAGGGTGGCGCGGCAATCGATGTGCACCTTGCGGATCTCGCCGGAGCGGAGACGCAACTGCGCGTAGCTGCCTTCGCGAGCCAGCAACTGCACGGAGGCGCCGGCGGAACGTGCCAACTGTGCGCCCTTGCCAGGCAGCATCTCGATGCAGTGGATGGTGGAACCCACGGGGATGTTGCGCAGCGGCAGCGCATTACCGGCCTTGATCGGCGCTTCCGAGCCGCTCACCAGCTGTGCGCCAGCGGAGATACCCTTGGGGGCGATGATGTAGCGACGCTCGCCGTCCGCATACACCAGCAACGCCAGGTGTGCACTGCGGTTGGGGTCGTACTCCAGACGCTCCACGGTTGCCGGGACGCCATCCTTGTCGCGCTTGAAGTCTACGACACGGTAGTGCTTCTTGTGACCACCACCCATGTGACGGGTGGTGATGTGACCATTGTGGTTACGGCCCGCGGTGCGGGTCTTCTTCTCCAACAGGCTGGCCTCGGGCTTGCCTTTGTGCAGCTCCTTGTTGACCACGCGCACAACAGCGCGTGCCCCGGGAGAAGTCGGTTTCAGTTTGATCAGTGCCATGTTTTACCCCTGCTCGCTTGCAGCAAAGTTGATTTCCTGACCGGCAGCCAGATTCACATAGGCCTTCTTCCAGTCCTGACGGCGGCCGACGAAACGGCCGAAGCGCTTTTGCTTGCCCTTGACGTTGCTGATTTGCACGCTGTCCACGGTAACGTTGAACAACTTCTCGACCGCAGCCTTGACCTCAGGCTTGGTAGCATCAGACGCCACACGGAAGATGACTTGCTCGTTCTTTTCGGCGACGAAAGTCGCCTTCTCAGAGATCTGCGGCGCCACCAAAATCTTCAGCAAACGCTCTTCATTGAATTTTTGTGCGCTCATGCCAGCAACTCCTCAATTTTTGCGATCGCGTTGCGTGTCACCAGGACGTTGGGGAAACGCACCAAGCTGACCGGGTCGGCCTGATGGGCTTCGAGCACCAGCACGTTCGGCAGGTTGCGCGAAGACAGATACAGGTTCTCGTCCATGTTGTCGGTGATGATCAGCACGCGAGCATCCTGCAAACCCATGCCCTTGATCTTCTGAGCCAGCAACTTGGTCTTAGGCGCATCGATAGACAGGCTGTCGATGACGCTCAGACGACCGTCGCGCACCAGCTGCGAGAAGATGGACGCCAGGCCTGCGCGATACATCTTGCGATTGACCTTCTGCGTGTAATTCTGGTCCGGGCTGTTCGGGAAAATCTTGCCGCCCCCACGCCACAACGGGCTGGAAGCCATACCGGCGCGGGCACGACCTGTACCCTTTTGCGCGAACGGCTTACGCGTAGACTTCGCGATTTCGCTACGACCTTTTTGCTTGCTGTTTGCGGAGCGAGCGTTGGCCTGATAGGCGACCACCAACTGATGCACCAGCGCTTCGTTGTACTCACGACCGAACAAGTCGTCGGAAGCGTTGATGCTCGCGCCCGCCTTGCCGTTTTCGTTAATGACTTTCAGTTCCATTATGCCCCCGCTTTCACTGCCGGACGTACGACCACATCACCACCGGCGGCACCCGGAACGGCGCCCATCACCAGCAGCAGCTGGCGCTCGGCATCGATACGAACGATTTGAAGATTCTGAACGGTACGCTGCACATCACCCAGATGGCCGGTCATGCGCTTACCCGGGAATACTCGACCAGGATCCTGCGCCATACCGATGGAGCCGGGGACGTTGTGCGACTTGGAGTTACCATGCGTTGCGCGACCGGAGCTGAAATGGTGTCGCTTGATCGTTCCGGCATAACCCTTACCGATCGTAACGCCGGTCACATCGACCTTCTGACCAACCTGGAACAGGTCCACGCCGACCTTGCCGCCAACCGCCAGGTTGGCCAGTTGCTCGGGCGTAGCCGTAAATTCTTTCAAGACACTACCCGCCTCGACGCCAGCCTTGGCGAAATGCCCGGCGGCAGCCTTGGTCACGCGGCTTGCACGGCGCGTACCATACGCGACCTGCACAGCACTGTAACCATCGGTTTCAGAGGTTTTGATTTGGGTGACACGATTGTTGGACACGTCCAGCACAGTTACCGGCAACGACGTACCGTCGTCGGTAAAGATGCGGGTCATGCCAATCTTGCGACCGACAAGTCCTAAACTCATTTTTATTTCCTTTATTAAGGGGCTGACTTCAATTGGTCAGCCGATTCGTACTACAAAACTACTTACAACCCGGATTACTGCAACTTGATCTCGACATCCACGCCAGCCGGCAGATCCAGCTTCATCAGCGCATCAACGGTCTTGTCCGTCGGATCGATGATGTCCATCAGGCGCAGGTGCGTGCGGATTTCGAACTGATCACGCGAAGTCTTGTTGACGTGCGGCGAGCGCAGCACATCGAAACGCTCGATCTTGGTGGGCAAGGGAACGGGGCCCTTCACCACAGCGCCGGTGCGCTTAGCCGTATCCACGATCTGCAGTGCGGACTGGTCAATCAAGCGATAATCGAACGCCTTGAGGCGAATGCGGATTTTCTGACTTTGCATAATCTTCTCTTGCATTTATGCGGCAACGCCGCTGGTTTAAAGAACGAAAACGCGTGGCCGCAGCCACGCGAGGGCGCGCATTGTATCTTTACTCGATGATCTTAGCAACCACGCCGGCGCCGACGGTACGGCCGCCTTCGCGGATCGCGAAGCGCAGACCTTCTTCCATCGCGATCGGGTTGATCAGGCTCACCGTGATGCTGACGTTGTCGCCAGGCATCACCATCTCGGTGCCTGCCGGCAGCTCCACCGCACCGGTCACGTCGGTAGTACGGAAGTAGAACTGCGG
>JBBIIJ010000057.1:0-13969 GCA_037446535.1 Sideroxydans sp.
TACGCGCTCTGCCGCGCCGATGACATCGTGGTGACCGAGCGAGGCGAGCCAGGCGAAGCCGACGATGGCGAGCACCTGCACCACGCCGAACACCCACAGCGCGCGGTTGATGCCTATCTTCAACATCCACACGCCGCCCAGCAGACCGCCGATCACCGCGGGCCACAGCCCGGCGTTCTTGGCGATGAGCCCGATGTCGGTCTTGGTGTAGCCCATGTCCAGATAGAACGGCGTGGCCAGCGCGGTGCACAGGCTGTCGCCCAGCTTGTAGAAGAACAGGAAGGCCAGTATCAGCAAGGCGCTACGCCAGCCTTCGCGCGTGATGAACTCGTGGAAAGGCTCCACCACCGCCTCGCGTAGCGTCTTGGGCGGTGCGGCGCGGTGCGGTTCGGAGACCATCAGGGTCATGGCGATGCCGGGCAGCATGAACAGCGCGGTGACCATGAACACCATGTCCCAGGGCAGGTGGTCGGCGAGGATGAGCGAGAGCGAGCCGGGCACCAGCCCCGCTATGCGGTAGGCGTTCACGTGCACCGAGTTGCCCAGGCCGAGCTCGGCATCCGACAGCAGCTCGCGGCGGTAGGCGTCGAGCGCAATGTCCTGCGTACCGGAAAGGAAGGCGAGCAGCGTGCAGAACAGCGCTATGCTGCCCATGTCGTCCTTAGGGGAGAAACCGCCGAGCATGGCGATGACTGCAAGCAGTGCGATCTGCGTGATCATCATCCAGCCGCGCCGGCGCCCCAGCACGGGCAGCACGAAACGATCGAGGAACGGCGACCACACGAACTTCCAGGTGTAGGGGAACTGGATCAGCGCGAACAGGCCGATGGTCTTGATGTCCACGCCCTCAGTCTTGAGCCACGCGGGCACGAGATTGAGCAGCAGGTAGAGCGGCAGGCCGGAAGCGAAGCCGGTGAAGACGCAGATGAGCATGCGCCGGGTGAAGAGCTGTTGCCAGATGGTCATGTTTGTTCGTCATTCCGGCGCAGGCCGGAATCCAGTTCTTGTTTGGATCTGGACACCGGCCTGCGCCGGTGTGACGAGCGAGAGGACACGTTAGGAATCCTGCTTGAAGCGGTACACAGCCATGCTGCCCAGCAGGTTGGGCATCACGTGCACGTCCTCGCCTCCGGTCATCACATGGCGCGCAAGGATGCGCACCTCGTGGGTCGCGCACAGGTTCTCGAAATCGTCCAGCGTGCACAGGTGCACGTTGGGCGTGTCGTACCACTGGTAAGGCAGCTCGCGCGAGACGGGCATGTTGCCCAGCAGGATCTGCACGCGGTTCTTCCAGTAGCCGAAGTTGGGGAAGCTCACTATGCCCTCGCGACCCACGCGCAGGATTTCCTTCATCAGCGCCTCGGTGTGGCGAGTGGCCTGCAGCGTCTGCGACAGGATGACGAAGTCGAAGGAACCGTCTTCGAAATCGGCGAGCCCCGCATCCAGGTCGTTCTGTATCACGTTCACGCCGTTGGCGATGCACGCAGCCACGTTATCGTCGTTGATCTCAACGCCGTAGCCGCGCACCTCGCGCGTTTCGCGCAGGTAGCGCAGCAGGCTGCCGTCGCCGCAGCCCAGGTCAAGCACCGACGAGCCTTGCGGTATCCACGCGGCGATGGCGGCGAAGTCGGGGCGCAGCAGGCCGAGTTGTGCGTAGTCTATGCTCATCATGCCGATGCCTCCTTCAAGTGCTGATGTAGCGAAACGGCTTGGCGCGTCGGCATCGTGCGGCACTCGCGGACGGTCGCGGACGGTCGCATCCCCGTGGCGGGGCCCCTGCTTCCTGCTCATGCTGCCACCTCCCCCGCGACGTTGTTGAGGTAGGCGCGCATCACCGCGAAGTAGCGCTCGTCCTCCATCAGGAAGGAGTCGTGGCCGTGCTGCGAGGCGATCTCGGAGTAGCTCACGTCGCGCTTGTTGTGCAGCAGCGCGTGCACGATCTCGCGCGAGCGTTCGGGCGAGAAGCGCCAGTCGGTGGTGAACGCCACCACGAGGAACTTGGCGCGGGCGGCGGCGAAGGCGCGATTCAGGTCGCCGCCGAAATCGTGGGCAGGGTCGAAGTAGTCCAGTGCCTTGGTCGCCAGCAGGTAGGTGTTCGCGTCGAAATACGCAGCGAACTTGTCGCCCTGGTAGCGCAGGTAGGATTCGATCTGGAACTCGATCTCGTAGCCGTAGTTGATCTTGCCGTGGCGCAGTTCGCGTCCGAACTTGTCGGCCATCGCATCGTCGGACAGGTAGGTGATGTGGCCCAGCATGCGCGCCAGGCGCAGGCCGCGCGTGGGCACCACGTGGTGCTGGTAGAAATCGCCGCCGTGGAAATCCGGGTCGGTGAGGATGGCGCTGCGTGCCACATCGTTGAAGGCGATGTTCTGCGCGGTGAGGTGCGGCGCACTGGCGATGGCCAGCACGTGGCGCACACGTTCGGGATAGGACAGCGCCCACTGCATGGCCTGCATGCCGCCCAGGCTGCCGCCAATCACCGCGGCGAACTGCGAGACGCCCAAGCGGTCGGCAAGCCTGGCCTGTGCGTGCACCCAGTCTTCCACCGTCACCACCGGGAAGGTGGACCCGTAGGGCTTGCCGGTATCGGGATTAATGCTCGATGGCCCGGTGGAGCCATGGCAACCGCCCAGGTTGTTCACCCCGATGACGAAGAACCTGTCGGTGTCTATGGGCTTGCCCGGCCCCACCATGTTGTCCCACCAGCCGACGTTCTTCTCGTTGTCAGCGTAATAGCCGGCGACGTGGTGATGGCCCGAGAGCGCGTGGCAGATCAGGATGGCGTTGGACCTGTCGGCGTTCAGTTCGCCATAGGTCTCGTATACCAGTTCATAACGTGGCAACACGGCACCGCTCTTGAAGGTGAGCGGTGTGTCGAAATAAGCGCGCTGCGCGCTGACGATGCCTACCGAAGAATCCACAATGTTTCCCAAAACAAAAAACCCGTTCAGCTTGGGGCCAAAACGGGTTTGAGTCGCTTTAGCTGGAATGTTTTAAGTGCCCCGCAAGCTGATGTCAAATCGGCACAGGCCGCAGTGTCCGTGTTTTGGCCAATGCTGTCAATTCGCCCCGAACCTGCCGCTTATTCCAAAACAAGATAAACAATCTAGATCTAATTAGTTCCAACTCTAGGGCTGGATTTCTAAGATGCGCCCGTCATGCACTAGCGGGCCCCGACAGGTGCTGTCGGGAAATCTCAAAGTCTTATCAACCAACCAGGAGTATGTAATGAGCAAGAAGATCATCGCACTGGCTGTGGCTGCAGCTTTCTCGGCCCCGGCTTTCGCTGACGTAACAGTCTACGGACGAGCCCACCTCTCCCTGGACAGCAACAGCGGTAACGCCGCCGCCACAGCCACGGCAGGCACCAAGAATGGCCTGAATCTGACCAGCAATGCTTCACGCTTGGGTTTCAAAGGCACCGAAGATCTGGCTAATGGCCTGAAGGCGGTCTATCAACTGGAAACCGAAGTGAGCGGTACCGGCGCTGCCTCCGCGACCAACTCGACTGGCCTGTTCGTTACACAACGCGATACCTACATCGGTGTGGCTAGCGATTTCGGTACCGTGCTGGCTGGCCGTCTGCCGCTAGCGAACCAGTACGTTGGCGACGCCAACTTCTTCGGTGATAAGGTGGGCGATGCCGGCAATCTGACCGCAGGCGGCCTGGGTGGCATAGGCCTGATTGCGGTTCCGAGCCGCGTCAGCCGCGCGATAGCCTACGCATCTCCAAATCTGGGCGGCGCATCGGTACTCGTCGGATTTGCGCCGAACACTATCCAATCGCTTACCGGTACACAGAACAGTCTGGGGAAAGATTCCAGCTTCACCTTGCGTGCATCCTATGACAGCAATGGCATCTTCGCCGCGGCGAGCTATCTGAGCCTGGGCGTTGCCGGCGTCGGTCTCACAGCTACACCAACCACCGGTGTTCCGGGTGCCGCAGGCATCGCCAAAACCGGCGCGAAGGCAACCGTCCTCTCGCTGGCAGCTGGCTATGATTTCGGCGTTGGCAAGGTGCGCGCACAGTATGTCAGCACCGACTTGAACGCAGCCGCCGCCTTCAGCGCCGGCGCGACCCTGACCGGTGCGAAGCAGTCGGTGTTCGCCCTGGGTGGTCAGTTCAACCTGAGCGACAACGATGCCATCAAGCTGCAATTCGCCAAGGCGGGCGAAGTGTCGTTGAGCGGAACGGCCTCTGCAGGTACCGGCGCCACATTGTTCGCTCTGGGTTATGACCATAATCTGTCGAAGAGCACCACGGTGTACGCAGCCCTCTCGAAGGTGAGCAACGGTACAGGGGCTCAGTTCTCCGCTACCAACTATGCACACGGTGGCGTGGGTGCTCCCGGAGTTGGCAAGAGCCCAAGCGCATTATCCCTGGGTGTGGTTCGCAACTTCTAAGCTGACCTGAATCGTCGATTCTGGAGTCAGAACGGGCGCCTTTGGGCGCCCGTTTCTATTGGTCGATCACTCAGTGGCGTGCCGAAAGGGAATGTTTCGAACTGGTGCAGCGCGAAGTTTCGAATAGTTCGAATAAAGCTAAGGTAAGCAAAATTTCTTGGTTCTCGCGCGAAATCCGGGTGGCTACACTGAACGCAGATCAAATGAGAAGCAAGGAGCGATCATGTCACACCGATACCTTTATCTGAAGCTGCTGCTGCGCAACCTCCTCCAGCTCGAGGCGGACGAGTGCGCGCTGTTGGATACCGCGCAACAAGGCCTGGTGTGCAGCTTCATGGGCATGAAGCTTTCCAGCACCTTCCAGCCCGTATTGCGCTCGGATGGCAAGCCGGTGGGGCGCGAGGCCCTGTTATGCGCCGATTCGCTCTCGCAAGGTAGGCTCGCGCCGGAAGCGGCGTTCGATGAGGCCATCGGCAGCAATCGGCTGGTGCAGTTCGACCGCCTCGTGCGCGTCATCCACCTGCTGAACCATGCGCGGGCGCCGGCGGAACACGAGCTCCTGTTCCTCAAGGTACATCCGCACCTGCTCGCCAGCGTGAGCGGTCACGGCCGTACCTTCGAGCGCATCCTGCACTACTACTCCGTCCCCACCTCCCAGGTCGTCATCGCCCTCAGGGAGACCGCGGATACACATGACGAGGTGCTGGCCGACGCCGCGGAGAACTACCGCAGCCTGGGCTACCGCATCGCGGTGGACAACTTCGGGGCGGCCCACTCCAGCCTGCAGCGCGTGCTCGAGCTGAAGCCCGACGTCGTCAAGCTGGATGGCGCGCTGATACGCTCCACGGAACACTCGCGTTGCGCGGCCACCGCCTTCCAGGGACTTGTGGAGCACCTGCGCAGCGCCGGCATCCAGGTGCTGGCTGGCGGCATAGAGAGCGCACGCCAGCTGGAAGTCGCGCGGCGATCCGGCGCCGAGCTGCTGCAAGGCCATCACCTCGCTTTCCCCGAACACGCGAGCGCCGCACGAGGACGGCTCGCCGCCTGACCACTATCTCTCCTCCCGGGTGCAACACCTGGTTCACAGGGGCGGTTCACCGCCCCTGCTTTTTTCTGCGGACGGTCCTCGACGCAAGACGCGCCATGGTGCAGACTAACGAGGTCGTCCTATCCCCACGAAGACAGGAGGCCGTACCGTGTCAGGCAAGCCAGGTCGCTACACGCCACGCACCCTCATCGCCATGGCCGCGATGTTCCTGCTGTGCTGCGTGCAGGCCCAGGCAGGCGTACTGACACTGGACAAGTCACTCTCGCGCTATGCCGTGGATGGGCAGCTCGAATACGTCGAGGATCCATCCGCCAAGCTCGGCATCCAGGAGATCGCAAGCCAGCCCGAGACGGCCTGGAAGAGTCTCACCACCTCCACACCCAGCTTCGGCTTCAACTCTTCCGCTTACTGGTTCCGGGTCACGCTGCAGACCGAAGAGCCCCTCCGCTGGCTGCTGGACATCGACTATCCCCTGCTCGACGAGATCGCGCTTTATAGTTTCGCAGGCGGAAAGCCGTTGCAGACCGTCGTCACCGGCGACGTCCTGCCTTTCGACCACAGGCCGCTCAAGCACGTGTCCTTCGTCATCCCGCTCGATCTGCCTGCGGCCACGCCGGTGGCGGTCTATCTGCGGGTCAAGAGCATGGGAGCAGTACAGGTGCCCATGAGCCTGTGGCAGGAGGCCGCGTACTACGAGCACTACGAGACGGTCACCGCGGTCCAGGGCATGTACTTCGGCATCGTGCTCATCATGATCTTCTACAACCTGCTGCTGTCCATCACGGTGCGCGAACCGGCTTATGTCCACTACGTGCTGTTCGTCACTGCGTTCGGCCTGTTCATGGCCGAGCAGTCCGGTTGGGCCTACCGCTACCTATGGCCCGAGGCGGTGCGCTTCCAGCAGTACAGCACGGTGATCTTCCTCTCTCTGAGCGTCATCTTCGCCTGCCGCTTCATACACCACTTCCTCGACCTGCCGCGCAACGCGCCCGCCATCGCGCGCCTGCTGCTCGGGGTGGTGCTGGTCGTGGCCGCGGTGCTTGTCCTGCTGCCCTTGCTGGGTTATCACCTTTCGGTGCAACTCGACTTGGCCATGACCTTCGTCACTTCGCTCACGGCTCTGTACGCCGGGGTCCAGCTGTGGCGGAATGGGAAACAGGTGGCACGCTACTTCACCATCGCCTGGAGCTCCTTTCTGCTGGCAGCCCTCCTGGCCACGCTGGAGAAGTTCGGCTATTTCCCGAGCACGGTGTGGGCCGATGTCTTCCTGCCGCTGGGGGTGGTCCTGATCGTCAGCCTCCTATCGCTGGCACTGGCCGCCCGCATCAACATCGAGAGGCAGCAGCGCATACAGGCGCAGCAGCAGCTCATCCTGCAGAACGAGAGGAACCAGGCGGAGCTGGAGCGCAAGATCGCCGAGCGTACCGCTGAGCTGGCGAAGGCGAACGCCGAGCTGCAACTGTTGGCCACCACCGACAGCCTCACCGGCATAGACAACCGGCGCCATTTCCTGGAGCGGGCGAACCATGAGATCGACGTCTCCATACGCTACCGGCGACCGATCGCGCTCGTGATGCTTGATATAGATTTCTTCCAGGCGGTCAACGACACGTATGGCCACGAGGTGGGAGACAGGGTCCTGCGCCATCTGGTCGCCGTGTGCCGCAAGGCCTTCCGCGAGTCGGACCTGATGGGGCGGCTGGGCGGCGAGGAATTCGGCATCCTTCTCAGGGAGGCGAATGCGGAGGCGGCGCAGGCGGCCGCAGAAAGGTTGCGCCGCGAGATTGAGGACTCCGTGGTCGAGCACGAGGACCGTCGCATCAAGATCACGGTGAGTCAAGGTATATGCGCCGTCGGCAGCAGCCAGCAGCGGCTCGCCCTGGAACAGATGCTCAAGGTGGCGGACGACGCGCTGTATCAGGCCAAGAACTCGGGCAGGAACCGCGTGGTCGTCATCGAGCGCTGATATCTAGGCCTGCCACACGCCGAAACCTGCTGAGCGCAGGTCTATCCCCACCTCCACTTCCCTGCCGCGCGCCTCGTCGTAGCTCATGGGATTGAAGCCCTCGTACAGGTCGGGCAAGAGGCGCAGCCCGTATTCCCTGACGTAGCGGTTGGCCTGGATGCCGGCTTTGTGCTTGTCGAAGCGCACATCGGGGTCCATGCCGGTCATGCCCACGTAGACGCAGGGCTTGCCGGGGATGTAGTCCGGATTGCGTTTCTTGAACTTGCTCTCGTACAGGACATCCTTCGACAGCTCGATGACGTAGACGTGGTAGTGCTTGCGCGCCATGTCATTCCCACTTGAACACGGCAGCGCCCAAAGCGATGAAGGCAGCGCTCATCGCGCCCAGCACCCAGACATGGGGCATCACCTGGGCGAGCGTCGCACCCTCGTTCATGATGGCGCGCGCCGCCGAGATCATGTGGGTCAGCGGGAAGGCCAGTGCCAGTTTCTGCACCCAGACCTGCGCGCCCTCCAGCGAGAACCACGCGCCGGACAGCAGCATCATCGGCCACACCACGAGGTTGAGCAGGCCGCCCGCGAGCTCTTCGCTCGCGGTGCGCGACGCGACCAGGAGGCCGATTGAGATCATGCTCATCGCGCCCAAGGTGGTGACCAGCAGCAGCGTCCAGTACGAGCCCAGCATGTTGAACTCGATGAACAGGTTGCAGCCGGCGTAGACCACGGTGGTGATGGTCATGATCAGCAGCAGGCGCGAGACAAGTTGCGCGAACAGGAACTGGAAGGCCCCCAGCGGCGTGGCCTTCAGCCGCTTGAGGAAGCCGTTCTTGCGATAACGCACGATGACGAAGCCCACGCCGAACAGGCAGGCGAACATCATGTTCATGCCCAGGATGCCGGGCAGGAACCAGTCCACGTAGCGTATCTCCGCGCCGTCCACCGTCTGCCGTTCGAAGCGGTGTCCCTCGGTGCCCCACACGATACGCTCCAGCAGATAGCCGTTGGGCGAGCTGGAGTTGATCCAGTATTTCGGCGCACCGTCCACATCGATCAGCATGTCCATCTGGTGGTGCTCGATCTTGCCGATGGCGGTCTGCAGATCGTCGTAGTGGATGAACTCGATATGCTTTGTAGATTGCAGCGCAGGGGCGACGCTGTGCATCCTTTCTACGCTGCCGACGACGCCGACCTTGTAGATCTCCTTGTTGTCGCTGGAGAAGGTGAACGCCAGACCGAACACCAGCATGAAGGGCATGGCGAGGTTCCATACCAGCGCCGAGCGGTCGCGCAGGAACTCCATGTTGCGGGCATGCAATACGGCCAAGAATCTTTTCATGGTGCGGCCTTCTTTCCGGTCACGTTGATGAACAGGTCTTCCAGCGTCCAGGCGCGGATGCGCAAACGGTCCAGGTCGATGCCGTGCTCGATCAGCAGTTGCAGAGTCTGGTGCAGGCGGCTGGTCCTGATCTCCAGCAGCTCTCCGGTCTGTACCGTACTCAGGCCCAGCCCGGCCAGCCTGTCTCCCGCGTCGGTATGCGGGATCTGCAGCACCACGTCGCCGAAATATTCGGACAGCAGATGCGTCGGCGTGCCCTGCGACACGATGCGCCCCTTGTCCATGATGGCAATCTCGTCACACAGTTCATAAGCCTCTTCCATGTAGTGCGTGGTCAGCACGATGGTCTTGTCGCGTGACTTCACCAGTTTGACCAGGTCCCAGAAATGACGCCGCGCCTGCGGGTCCAGCCCGGTGGTGGGCTCGTCCAGGAAGAGCAACGCCGGATCGTTGACCAATGCCAGCGCGAGCAGCAATCGCTGGCGTTGCCCGCCGGAGATCTTGCGCGTGTCGCGGTCCAGGATCTCCTCCAGCGAACACAGCTCCACGATTTCGGGCAGGGGCAGCGTGTGTTGGTACAGCCTTTCGAAGAGCTCCAGCGTCTCGCGCACCGTGAGGAACTCCTGCAGTGCGGTGTGCTGGAACTGTATGCCCACCTCCTCGCGGTAGCGCGGCCCCAGCGGCTCACCCTTGTATAGCACCGTGCCGCCGGTGGGCGCGAGTATGCCTTCCAGCATCTCTATGGTGGTGGTCTTGCCCGCGCCGTTGGGGCCCAGCAGGCCGAAGCAGATGCCTTTGGGGATGGCGAGGGCTATGCTGTCCACGGCGAGCACGCCGGGATACTGCTTGGCGAGGCCGGTGGCGGCGATGATGGGGGGCATGAGTGAACTGGTTTGCATACGGTCAGGCGAGTGTACCCAAATTCTTGGCCTGTCTCTGTGTACTGTGCGGTAAGGTTTTTGCGTATTTGAACGGGGCAGGAATCGGAGTAGCTTAAAGAAGTCGTCATTGATGAAACTACTAGCCATTCGACTAAGCCCGCAAGCGGGCAAGTCGCTGGTTATTCGCGGGTGTGACGAAACGGGTTTTAAGTTCCTCGGTGTTTGTGACCAGGAGGCCGTCATGACCAAGGTGCTCGTCTTGTATTACAGCATGCATGGACACATAGAGCGGATGGCGGAGGCCATAGCCGAGGGTGCGCGCGCGGTGGAAGGCGTGGATGTCGCAATCAAGCGCGTGCCCGAGACCATACCCGAGGACATCGCCCGTTCCATGGGGGTGAAGCTGGATCAGAAGGCCTCCGTCGCGACGAACGAGGAGCTTGCGAACTACGACGCGATCATCTTCGGCACGCCCACCCGCTTCGGCAACATGGCCGGCCAGATGCGCAGCTTCCTGGACCGCACGGGCAGGCTATGGCTGGAGGGCGGCCTGATAGGCAAGGTGGCCAGCGTGTTCACCAGCTCAGACACCCAACACGGCGGTCAGGAGACGACCATCACCTCGTTCCACTCCACGCTGCTGCATCACGGCATGGTGATCGTGGGCGTGCCCTATTCCTGCAAAGGGATCTCGGCGATGAACGAGATCACAGGCGGCTCGCCCTACGGTGCCTCGACGCTGGCAGGTGCCGACGGCAAGCGCATGCCCAGCGAGAACGAGCTGGAGATCGCCCGCTTCCAGGGCAGACATGTGGCGCAGATCGCCAAGCGCCTCGCAGGCAGCTGAGGAGCACGCCATGGAAGGGAAAGACTACATCGCCTACTTCACCATGGAGATCGGCCTCACCGACGCCATTCCGACCTATGCCGGCGGCCTGGGCATACTCGCGGGCGACACGGTGCGTTCTGCGGCGGACATGGGTCTGCCCATGGTCGCGGTGACCCTGTTGCACCGCAAGGGCTACTTCCGCCAAAAGCTGGATACCGGCGGCTGGCAGAGCGAGGAGGATGTGTCGTGGCCCATCAATGAGCTGCTGCAGGAGATGCAGCCTCGCTGTTCCCTGGAGCTAGAGGGACGTGCGGTCCAGGTCCGCGCGTGGAAGTACGAGGTCACTGGCGCGAGCGGCGCAGTGGTGCCGGTCTATTTCCTAGACACGGACCTACCGGAGAACGCCGCGCCGGACAGGATCATCACCGATCACCTCTACGGCGGGGACGAGCACTACCGCCTGTGCCAGGAAGCGGTGCTGGGCATAGGCGGCGTCAGGATGCTGCGCGCTCTGGGTTACGCAGACATCAAGCGTTTCCACATGAACGAGGGACATGCCGCGCTGCTCACGGTGGAGCTGGCCTACGACTACTCCAAGCAGGCGTGGGACCTGGCCTACGAGCCGGTACAACGCAAGGTCAAGGCAGATATGGTGCAGCTGGTCCGGCCCAAATGCATCTTCACCACCCACACCTCGGTGCCCGCCGGGCACGACAAGTTCCATGTGGCGCTCGTGCATCAAGTCATCACTGGCTACCACGGCGCGTTCTCCGAACTCGAAGGGAAGTACACGCAGGGCGACGAGCTGAACATGACCTATCTCGCGCTGGAGAACAGTTACTACGTCAACGGCGTGGCGAAGAGCCATCGCAAGGTGACCAAGCAGATGTTCTCCAAGTACGACATACAGTCCATCACCAACGGTGTGCACGTGGCCACCTGGGCGGCTCCCAAGATGGCGCAGTTGTTCGACGAGCGCATTCCCGGCTGGCGCGAGGATAATGCCAGCCTGCGGTATGGGCTGAACCTGCCCAAGCGCGACATCTGGAAGGCGCACGGTGCCGCGAAGGCGGCCTTGCTCGCCTTGGTGAAGCAGCGGACCGGAGTGGCACTGGAACCGGACGTGTTCACCATAGGCTTCGCGCGGCGGGCGGCGGTGTACAAGCGCGCGGAGCTCTTCTTCTGGGACACGGCGCGGCTGATGGACATCGCAGCCAGGGTCGGACCGTTCCAGATCGTGTACGCCGGCAAGGCCCATCCGCGCGACACCGAAGGCAAGGAAGTGATCCGCCGCATACATCAGATAAGGGAAGTACTGAAGGACAGGATCAAGCTGGTGTACCTGGAGGACTACGGCATGGAGATGGCCAAGTTGATGACCGCCGGCGTGGACCTCTGGCTCAACACACCCATGCCCCCGATGGAGGCCTCGGGCACCAGCGGCATGAAGGCAGCGGTCAACGGTGTGCCCTCGTTCAGCATCATGGACGGCTGGTGGATGGAAGGCTGCATAGAGGGCGTGACTGGCTGGGCGATAGGCGCCGATGATCACGGAGAGGTCGCCAGCCAGGACACCCGGCCGGCCGATGCCGAGGCGCTGTATAGCAAGTTCGAGCTGGTCATCCTGCCCATGTACTGCAACGAACAGGACCGCTACATAGAAGTCATGCGCCACGCCATCGCGCTCAACGCATCGTTCTTCACCACCGAACGCATGCTCACGCAGTACGTCACCAAGGCCTACATCAAATAGCGCCTCGCTCTATATATTCATCGTTCAAATCACCCGTTGCAGATTGTGCCAAGATGGCGGGCACACGGGCTCCCATCATTCGTGCTGCTGCTGTTCGGCGCACCCGCTATACCTGGCCCCTTTAGGCGATGGCGAGCCCGAGGCAAACCGGGCAGGCGCTGGTGCACGTGCGACGGGAATGCACGAAGCGAAGATCAAAGTGATTTCGGATTTTGAGCGGGAGAATTGAAGTGCAAAAACATGTTGTGATGCTGCCCCCTTTAGTTCTCGGGATGCCCTTGGGCAGCGAGCGGTTTCCCGAACAGGTCGAGGCAGCATTAGGCAGGCGCGTAGGGACGAAGCGGCGAGGCAGACGCGAGAGCGAGCCGATGCCCGTGCCGCTGCCGGGTCAGTTGGGACTGGATCTGTGACTTACAGGGAGTGTGATTGTGAAAACACCAGAAAAGAAATCGACTCCGGTACCTTTCCTAATGCAGCGACTGGCAGTGCCGCCATTCCCGCCGACGTCATGGTGGATTGCTTCACCGATGACCTATGGAAACTCGCCCAAGACGGTGGCCTCACGATGAGCGACTGGCCGCAACTCAACGGCAGCGCCGTCCCGCGCAACGTAAGCGATGCCCTCATCGCTTTCGCAATGCAGATGTATTACGAAGACACCGCCAACGCCACGAATGCAAGCAAACAACTCTTCACCGACCTGAGTGCGGCCAATGATGAGCCTTATGTGCGGTTGGAAAGGAGGGCGGCATGAGCGCACTCCACATAACACTGAAACGCATTGCGAAATTGGGATTAATCCTGATGCTCGGAGCGAATCTCACTGCCTGCGCAGGACTCGGTGGTGTGAGTTGGAAAGAGGAGGTGCTGCTGCACGATGGCGGCAAGATCATCGTCAAGCGGTCACAGAGCTATGGCGGGCGGCATGAGATTGGACAATCAGCTCCAGTCAGTGAACACACCATCAGCTTCAGATCACCGGGTTCTGGCAAAAGCATCAGTTGGACTAGCGAATATGGCGAAGAGCTTGGGCGCACCAATTTTAATCTGCTTGCTTTGCATATTCTCAATGGCACACCTTATCTTGTTGCCGAACCTAACCTCTGCCTGTCCTACAACAAATGGGGCAGGCCGAATCCGCCATACCTCTTCTTCAAACACGATGGCAAGGAATGGCAGCGCATCCAGCTATCAGAATTTCCTGCCGAGTTTAAGACGATCAACCTGATCGTCAATAATGGTCGCGAGGAAGACATCGAGAGGGCTGCAGGCAAGTTGGGCTACGTCCCATCAGAAAGTGTCGGCTACATTAACAGTAGCCTGTCGCAACTCGCCTACCAAACCATTCTGCGTGTACCCACACCGGGTGATGGCGGCCCAGCTACAGGTTGCGGAGAAATGATTTACGACGGGCATGGAGGTTGGATTGGAACTGGGTGGTTTAGTGACCAGCCCTCCAAAGAGGCCTGTTTGAAATACTGCGAGCGTGAAGAAATGCCTGCTCAATATTGTCCGTGCAACAGATTCTTTAAGGGGAAATAGTCATGACTACTGCAATCGAATACGCATTGATGGCCGGGGCTTCGTACATTTCCAATCGCGCGATGCCTAATCGGGGACAGACTGAGCTAACCCGAATTTCGCATGCACCCACTCCGGATCAAGGTCTGCCCCATTCGGCCAGGTAAGCACACCGAGTTCGAACTTTACCTGACTGAACAACTTCTCATCCTTGAGCGCGGAAACTAATCA
>JBBIIJ010000058.1:0-13851 GCA_037446535.1 Sideroxydans sp.
CAACGCATCGGAGAGCTCCCGGGTACGCTCTTCGACGCGGTGTTCCAGCGACTGGTTGGCCGTCTTCAGCCTGGCCGCGAAATAGATCAGCAGGACCAGCAGTGCGGTGGCGTAATAGACCAGATAGATCCGATAACGCTCTTTCTCCTGGAATATCTCATCCATCTCACGATTGAACGACAAGGTGAGGTTGATCAGGCGCAGCCCGGTGTTCTGCCCTTCCAACCGGGTGAAGAGCTCCATTTCGATGGGTACGTGCTGCAGCAAGCCTCGCAACGCGGCCTCCATACCTGCGCGTTCGCCGCCCTCAGGCAGTGCGGAGCCCAACTGGGCGAGAGCTGCCTGCAGCTCCCTGCGCTCCGCCTCTCCCCCATGCAGGAAATACTGGGTGGCGACTTCGTCCACGCGCACCAGAGCCGGATCGGCTGCGGGAGAGGGATTCCTGCCCTTTTGCGGGGTGTTCAATGTGGGAACCAGCCTGGCCAGTTCCTGCAATGCCTCCTTGTTGCTCCGATTCTCTGCGATGAACCGCTGGAACAGCCCGGACTTGAGCTGGATGGCGCTCCTGAGCTCAGGCAGGCCCTGCCGCAACGCCTTGCTGGACGTCAGACCCGCGAATCGCGTGATGTCGCGCAGCGCCTTGTCGCCAGCATCGGCGCGCACGAACAGCATCTCCTGACTGGACAGATCTATGCGCGCGCGCTGCGCCTCCATGTCCCAGCGGCTGTCGATCTCCTTGACGCCGCTCAGTAGGTTCGTCACCTCGTTCTGCTCGTTCAGGTCGACCGATTGCGTCTTGTCGTAGAGGAAATACAGGGTGCCCAGCAGGATGGAGATGACGAGCCCCGTCAGGATGTTCTGCTCTATTTCGGACTTGTCCATGTCGACCCGTTATTCTTGATTATCGGTTATCGGTACTCATCGAGCGGTGAGCGGATGCCCTGCGCCGGCCGCATCTTATATCCGATGCGGCCGGCTGCACATACTCCGGCAGCCTATATACCGGCCTATTACCGGACAATCAACTGCGCTCATTAGGTCAGAGCGACAATGAAACGCTTCATGCGGCCTTTGACCAGATAGCCGCGCCCAGCACAAGGTCACGGGCGTGCGGGCGATGAGTTTCGGGTAAAATGGTCGCTTCGAATTGAAACCCACCCTAAGGACTTGAACATGGATTACCAGATCGCCCCTTCCATCCTTTCCGCCAACTTCGCCCGCCTGGGCGAGGAAGTCGATGATGTGCTCGCCTCCGGCGCCGACATCGTGCACTTCGACGTGATGGACAACCACTACGTGCCCAACCTGACCATAGGCCCGCTGGTGTGCGAGGCACTGCGCAAGCATGGCGTGACCGCCCCCATCGACGTGCACCTGATGGTCAAGCCCGTAGACCGCATCATCCCCGACTTCATCAAGGCCGGTGCGACCTACATCACCTTCCACCCTGAAGCTTCCGAGCACATCGACCGCACCATCGGCCTGATCAAGGAAGGCGGCTGCAAGGCCGGCCTGGTGTTCAATCCGGCCACTCCGCTGGACGTGCTGGAATACACCCTGCCCAAGCTCGACATGGTGCTCCTGATGTCGGTGAACCCCGGCTTCGGCGGCCAGAAGTTCATCCCCCACGTGCTGGACAAGGCACGCAAGGTGCGCAAGATGATCGACGCTGGCGGCTACAACTGCCGCCTGGAGATCGACGGCGGCGTCGGCCCCGCCAACATTAAGGAGGTGGCCGAATCCGGCGTGGACACCTTCGTCGCCGGTTCCGCCGTGTTCGGCAAGCGCAACACCGCGGACAAAAACCGCTACAACACCATCATCGGCGAGATGCGCGCGGAGCTGGCCAAGGCCAAGAAGTAATGGTTTTCAAGCAGTTCCCGCTGCCGGTCTCCGCCATCGTCATCGACCTGGACGGCACGCTGCTGCATACCGCGCCGGAACTGGCGGAGGCGGCGAACCGTATGCTGCGCGACATGGGCCTCCCGCCCGTGTCGCAGGAGCTGCTGATGAGCTATATCGGCAACGGCATCTCCTGGCTGGTGAAGCGTGCGCTGACTGGCAGCCTCCGACACGGTGAGGCGGAGCCTTCTGGTGCGGGAGGAGGCTGCGGGCGGCATTCCCGCACCGAACGCTCTCGCGCACCGGGTCATGCCGCCTACATGCATGCCGAGCCGGACGTGGAACTGTACGAACAGGCGCTGCCCATCTTCGAGAGGCATTACACCGAGCTGTTGCTGCAGAGCAAGCCGTTCGCAGGCGTGATCGCCGGGCTGGATGCGATGAAGGCCGCCGGTTTCCGCTTGGGCTGCATCACCAACAAGGTGGCGCGCTACACCGAGCCGCTGTTGAAGGGCATAGGCCTCGCCGGCTATTTCGACATCGTGCTGTCCGGTGATTCGCTGCCGGAGAAGAAGCCGCACCCCATGCCGCTGCTGCATTCGGCCCAGTTCTTCGATGTGCCGATCCAGCAATTGCTGCTCATCGGCGACTCGCTGAACGACGCGGTCGCCGCGCGTGCCGCGGGCTGCCCGGTGTTCTGCGTGCCTTATGGTTATAATCACGGCGAGCCGGTGGATGGCCTGGACCTGGATGCCGTGGTCGCCGACCTGCCCGCCGCACTGAAACTGATAAAACGCGCTTAACATGACACATGACGACCTCTCTCTGAAGATGAACTGCTGGCGATGGTGATCCCGCATCACCGGACCTTGCGTCCGTCCGTCGTCATCGAAAACAACCAGAGAGGTCTTTATGCTGTCCCCCATCACCGAACAGGAATTCCTGGACCTTGCCCAGCAAGACTATAACCGCATCCCGCTAGTCGCCGAGACCTTCGCCGACCTCGATACCCCGCTGTCGCTGTACCTCAAGCTCGCCAACAAGCCGTTCTCCTACCTGCTGGAATCGGTGCAGGGTGGCGAGCGTTTCGGACGCTACTCCTTTATCGGCCTGCCCGCCGAAACGCGCATCACGGTGCACGGCCATCGGGTCACGCTGACCACGGCGCAGGGCGAGACCACGCAGCAGGCGGACAATCCGCTGGATTTCATCGAGGCCTACCGCTCGCGCTTCAAGGTCGCGCCGTTGTCCGGCCTGCCGCGTTTCACAGGCGGACTGGCCGGTTATTTCGGCTACGACACGGTGCGCTACATCGAGCCGCGTTTGGCCAACACGGCAAAGAAGGACACCCTGGGCACGCCCGACATCCTGCTCATGCTCACCGAGCAGCTCGCGGTGGTCGACAACCTGTCCGGCAAGCTGACCTTCATCGTGTATGCCGACCCGGCGCAGGATGATGCCTACCACCTGGCGCGCGGGCGCCTGCGTGAGCTCGTCGGCCTGCTGCGCCGTCCGATAGACATCCCGTTCGCACCGGCCGTCCCCCGCCAGGAAGCGCAGTCCGAATTCGGCGAGGCGGCATTCAAGCAAGCGGTCGAGAAATCCAAGCAGTACATCTTCGACGGCGACATCATGCAGGTGGTGCTGTCGCAGCGCATGGCGCAGCCCTTCCCGGCGCAGCCCCTGTCGCTGTACCGCGCGCTGCGCAGCATCAACCCCTCGCCCTACATGTTCTACTACGACATGGGCGACCATCACGTGGTCGGTTCATCGCCGGAGATCCTGGCGCGCCTCGAAGGCGACACGGTCACGGTGCGCCCCATCGCCGGCACGCGCCCGCGCGGCAAGACGCCGCAGCAGGATGCAGATCTGGCGCAGGAGCTGCTGGCCGACCCCAAGGAGCTGGCCGAACACCTGATGCTCATCGACCTCGGCCGCAACGACGTGGGGCGCGTGGCCGAGCACGGCAGCGTGCGCCTCACCGACAAGATGGTGATCGAGCGCTATTCGCACGTGATGCACATCGTCTCCAACGTCGAGGCACGCCTCAAACCGGGCCTGTCCGCGATGGACGTGCTCAAGGCCACCTTCCCCGCCGGCACCGTGTCGGGTGCGGCCAAGGTGCGGGCGATGGAGATCATCGACGAGCTGGAACCCACCAAGCGTGGCATCTATGCAGGCGCCGTGGGCTACCTCGGCTTCAACGGCGACATGGATGTCGCCATCGCCCTGCGCACCGCTGTGGTGAAGGACAAAACGCTCTACGTACAGGCGGGTGCCGGCATCGTCGCTGACTCGGTGCCCGACAGCGAATGGATGGAGACGCAAAACAAGGCGCGCGCTGTGCTGCGCGCGGCGGAGATGGTGCTGGACGGGCTCGACGCCCAGACCCACCGCTAGGAGGACACCATGCTATTGATGATAGACAACTACGACTCCTTCACCTACAACCTGGTGCAATATTTCGCCGAGCTCGGCGCCGACGTACTGGTGAAGCGCAACGACGAGATCACGGTGGAAGGGATCGAGCAGCTCAAGCCCGACCACATCGTCGTCTCGCCCGGCCCCTGCACGCCGAACGAAGCGGGCGTATCGGTCGCCGCGATCAAGCACTTCGCCGGCAAGGTGCCGCTCTTGGGCGTGTGCCTCGGTCACCAGAGCATAGGCCAGGCCTTCGGCGGACGCATCATCCACGCCAAGACCCTGATGCACGGCAAGACCTCGCTGATCCATCACCACAGCAACAGCGTGTTCACCGGCCTCCCCGACCCGTTCACCGCCACGCGCTACCATTCGCTGGTGATTGAACGCCCGACGTTGCCTGACTGCCTGGAGATCACCGCATGGACGGACGACGGCGAGATCATGGGCGTGCGCCACAAGACGCTGCCAGTGCACGGCGTGCAGTTCCACCCCGAGTCCATCCTCACCGAACACGGACACGACATGCTGCGCAACTTCCTGAACGGAGCGAAATAATGAACTACCCGCAGGTCCTCACCCAGCTGCTTGAACGCCGCGACCTCACGCACGCGGACATGCTGGCGCTGATGCAGCACATCATGGGCGGGCAGCTCACCGCCGCACAGATCGCCGCGGTTCTGGTCGCACTGCGCGTGAAAGGCGAGACGGTGACCGAGATCGCCGCCGCCGCCGAAGTCATGCGCGAACTCTCCACCAAGGTGCACGTGCAGGACGACGGCCACCTCATAGACACCTGCGGCACGGGCGGAGACGGCGCACAGACCTTCAACGTCTCCACCGCCTCGGCCATCGTCGCGGCGGCGGCCGGGGCCAAGGTCGCCAAGCACGGCGGGCGCTCGGTCTCGAGCAAATGCGGCAGTGCGGACATCCTGGAGAAGCTGGGCGTGAACGTGAACCTCACACCCGAGCAGGTCGCGCAGTGCGTGGAATCCATAGGCGTGGGCTTCATGTTCGCGCCCAACCACCACAGCGCGATGAAGCACGCAGCCCCGGTGCGCCGCGAGCTTGGCGTGCGCACGCTGTTCAACCTGCTGGGCCCGCTCACCAACCCCGCTGGAGCCAGACACCAGGTGATGGGCGTGTTCCTGCGCGACCTCACAGGCAAGCTCGCCCAGGTACTGCAGCAGCTCGGCAGCCGCCACGTCCTGGTGGTGCACGGCTCAGACGGCATGGACGAGATCTCCATCAGCGCGCCGACCTTCATCGCCGAGCTGAAGGACGGCAAGATCACTGAATACACGGTGAGCCCCGAGGAGTTCGGCCTGAAGTCCGCTCCCGTGAATGCCATCCAGGTGAGCGACGCCGACACCGCCAAGGCCATGCTGATGAGCGCGCTCGACAACCAGGCGGGCGCCGCGCGCGACATCGTGCTGCTGAACGCGGGTGCCGCGATCTACGTGGCTGGACTCACCGACACGCTGGCGCACGGCGTGCGCAAAGCGGCCGAGATCGTCGCCTCGGGCGCGGCCAAGAACAAGCTCACGCAGCTGATACAGGTAAGCAACAGCTGAGCGACATGGAAGCCCTTCCCCACCGGCAGGCTGTGCGCAAGGCGACGTGGCTGCTCGGTGGGCTCGCCGCTTTGTTCCTGCTGGTGTGGCTCGCGCCGCCGCAGCACGCCTTTGCAGGCATCTCCAAGTACCAGAGCATCCACCTGCCGATAGAGACGCTGTCCATCGTCGTCTCCATGCTGGTGTTCGGCGTGGCATGGAACGCCTACGGCAGTGAGCGGGCGGGCAACATCGTCATCCTGGCCTGCGCTTCGCTGGCGGTCGGCCTCATCGATTTCGCGCACATGCTGTCCTTCGCCGGCATGCCCGACTGGGTCACCCCCGCTGGGCCAGAGAAGGCCATCAACTTCTGGCTGGCGGCGCGCCTGCTCTTCGCCCTGGCCTTGCTCACCGTGGCCCTGCGCCCGTGGACGCCGCTGCGCGCCCCCGGCAGACGCTACGGACTGCTGGCCGCCGCGCTCGCCATCAGCGTGCTGGTGTACTGGATAGGCCTGTTCCACCAGGATAGCCTGCCTCACACCTTCATCACCGGCCAGGGGCTCACTCCGCTCAAGATCGCGGCGGAATACCTCATCGTCGCCATCCTGGCCGTGGCTGCCGTACTGTTCTGGCGGCAGATACGGCTAGGCAAATCGCGCGAAGCGCTCGGCCTGTTCAGCGTGGCCGTCATCACTTCGCTCAGCGAACTGAGCTTCACGCTCTATTCGGACGTGACCGACGTGTTCAACCTGCTCGGACACGTCTACAAGATCGTCGCCTACGTCATCCTCTACCGCACCGTGTTCGTGGGCAGCGTGCGCGAGCCCTTCCGCCGCGTCATCGAGGCCGAGGACGCGCTGCGCCACGTGAACCACGCGCTCACCACCTTGAGCGCAGGCAACAAATCGCTCATCCATGCTCGGGCGGAGGACGAGTTGCTGCAGGCGATGTGCCGCGCGGCCGTCGAGAAGGGCGGCTACCTGCTGGCGTGGGTGGGCTACGCACAGGAAGATGAGGGAAGACACATCCTGCCCAAAGCGATGCATGCCGCGCGCGGCGGCTATGTCGAATCGCTCAAGCTGAGCTGGGACGAGAAGGGGAGCAGCCCGATCGGCCTCGCCATCCGCAGCGGCCAGACCCAGATTTGCCAGGACATCGCGACTGACCCGGGCTACGCGCCGTGGCGCGAACTGGCGCTGGGCTACGGTTACCGCTCCAGTATCGCCATGCCGCTGCGTGACAACGGCAAGGTGTTCGGTGCCCTGACGCTCTATGCTGCGATACCGCGCGCCTTCACCGATGCCGAAGTCGCCCTGCTCTCCGAGATGGCCGACGACCTCGCCTTCGGCGTGGTCAGCCTGCGCCTGCGCGGCGAGCGCGACCGCGCACTCGACGAGCAGCAGCACTTCCAGGACCGCCTGCAGGAAGGTCTGAACGACACGGTGCAGGCGATCGCGGCCACCGTGGAGATGCGCGACCCTTACACGGCGGGACACCAGCGCCGCGTTGCAGACCTTGCTGCGGGCATCGCCGGCGAGATGAAGCTCCACCACCAGCAGGTCTACGCCATCCACCTGGCAGGCATCGTGCACGACCTGGGCAAGGTCGCCATCCCGGCCGAGCTGCTGAGCAAACCGACCCGGCTGACCGAGCTGGAGTCTTCGCTGATCCGCATCCACCCGCAGGTCGGCTACGACATCCTCAAGGACATCGATTTCCCGTGGCCCATCGCGCAAATGGTGCAACAGCACCACGAACGCATGGACGGTTCGGGCTATCCGCTGGGCCTGAAGGGCGACGCTATCCTGCTCGAAGCGCGCATCCTCGCGGTGGCCGACGTGATCGAGGCCATGGCCTCGCACCGTCCCTATCGCCCGGGACTGGGCATGGGAGCGGCGCTGGAGGAGATAGCCCGCAACCGCGGACCGCTTTATGACGCGGACGTGGCCGATGCCGCGCTGCGCCTGGTGCGCGAGCGCGGCTACCAGTTCAAGCCCTAGCCGCATGGTCTCGATCCAGCATCAATTCCCGCCCCTGGCCGGACAGGACAGCGCCGACATCCAGCGCTGGCTGGCCGCGCTGTCCGACGTGTTCGCCCCCGAAGAGATAACCGTGATACGCGGCGCGTGCGAGTTCGCGGCGCCGCTCTATTCCGGCAAGCAGGAGATAGGCGGCACGCCGCTCCTGGAACACGCGCTGGGCTCGGCCTCCATCCTGATAGGCCTGCACATGGACCACGAGACCATCGCCGCGACTGCGCTGCATGCCGTCCCAGCCTATGTGGACGACTGGAAGGTCGTGCTGAGCGAGCGTTACGGGCGCAACGTGACGGCTTTGGTCGAGGGCATCTCGCGCATGGAGCAGATACGCCAGTTCAGCGAGGTGCGCGCAGCCGGCGACATGGACAAGGACGAGTCCGCCCTGCAGGTGGAGGGCTTGCGCAAGATGCTGCTGGCCATGGTGGAGGACATACGCGTCGTGCTGATCAAGCTCGCCGAACGCACACAGACGCTGCGCACGCTCTCCGGTGCGACACCCGAGCAGCAGCGGCAGATCGCGCAGGAGACGCAGAGCATCTTCGCGCCGCTGGCCAACCGCCTGGGCGTATGGCAGATCAAATGGGAGATGGAAGACCTCTCCATGCGCTACCTGGAGCCGGTGCTCTACAAGCAGATCGCGAAGCAGCTCGACGAGCGGCGCGTGGATCGCGAGCGCTACATCGCCGACGTCATCGCCCAGTTGCAGGACGCGTTGGCGCGGGCCGGCATCAAGGGGAAAGTGAGCGGCCGCCCCAAGCACATCTACAGCATCATCAACAAGATGAAGCGCAAGCATCTGGATTTTGAACAGCTCTACGACGTGCGTGCGGTGCGCATCCTCGTCGAGGACGTCGAGCAGTGCTACGCCGCGCTCTCTGCGGTGCACGAACTGTGGCAGCCGATCCAGAGCGAGTATGACGACTACATCGCGCGCCCCAAACCCAACGGATACCGTTCCCTGCACACTGCCGTGGTGGGGCCGCGCGACCTGTCCGTGGAGGTGCAGATACGCACGCAGCAGATGCACCATGATTCCGAACTGGGCGTGGCGGCCCACTGGCGCTACAAGGAGGGCAAGGGGGCCGAGGGCGGCGTGGACGAGAAGATCGCCTGGCTGCGCCAGATCCTGGCGTGGAAGGCCGAGCTGGCCGACAGCGGGGAGATGCAGGAGCAGTTCAAGAACGAGCTGCAGGACCGCGTGTACGTGCTGACCCCGCAGGGCAAGGTGATAGACCTGCCCAGAGGCGCCACACCAGTGGATTTCGCCTACGTCGTACACACCGACCTGGGGCATCGCACACGTGGTGCGAAGGTGGACGGCAGCATCGTGCCGCTCAACTACAAGCTGCAGACCGGACAACGGGTGGAGATACTCGCGGCAAAACAGGGAGGCCCCAGCCGCGACAGATCGGAAGAGCAGCTCGGCTACCTGAAGAGTCCACGTTCGCGGGCCAAGGTGCGTCACTGGTTCACCGAGCAGAGCGTGGACGACAGCATCGCCGAAGGCCGCACCCTACTCGACCGCGAGCTGCACCGCCTAGGCGTGACCGACATCAACCAGGAGAAGCTCGCACAGCGACTGCGCTGCGGCAAGCTGGACGACCTGCTTGCTGCCATCGGCCGCGACGAAGTCAAACCGCATCGCATCGCCATCGCCGTACAGCGCGAGGTGCCTACCAGGGACATCGCCCCCGCCAAGGCTGCTCCTCGGAAATCCGTTGCACCGCGCACCTCGTCGAGCAAGGTGCTGGTGGAAGGGGTGACGGGACTCACCGTGCGCATGGCGAAATGCTGCAACCCGGAACCGCCGGACCGCATCGTCGGCTACACCACCCGCCTTGGCATCACCATCCACCGCGAGGATTGCGGCTCCATGCAGCGCGTGCCGCAAGACAGGCGGGACCGGCTGCTGGACGCGACGTGGGTACCATAGAACCTGGTTAGCGACATATCCCAGCGCAGGCTTTCACCCTCCAAGCACAGGAACGGTTTGTGCAGACACCGTTCCTCCTCGCCAAAGGAATGAGTTTTTTTCGGCCTGGCGGCTGTAATCACTGTTAACATTCACCTTACCAGCGCCATGGTTTTTAAATCATTTAAAGGAGATTAAGTATGGGCATTAGAAACATGACTCTATGGTTAGCGGGGATTCTTCTCGCTGTTCTCGGATCTTTGAGTGGCTGCGGCGGCGGCGGTACGAGTACGCCGGCGTGCAGCGCTCCTGGCGGCTGCGGAGGGGGCGTGATCGCGGCCGATGTCATTGGTTCCTGGAAGATGGTCTCGTACACAGCACCAGGCGCGAGTGCAGTGAACATGTCCGCCTACAACATATCTCTGGTATCGGATGCCTCGACCTACACCATCGTTTTCCCGGTAGCCATTCCTGGCGGACACCCCGTTTGTACGGAATACGGGACTTGGTCGGTTTCAAGCAATAGTCTGACCACGACACCGCTCGCCGGAAGCACGTGCGGCAATAGCGCGTCCACGCAGGCCCTTTCCATCAGTGGAACGACCATGACGACGGTTGACGCAACCGGAACCTATGTTTATCAGAAGCAGGCTCCCAGTCCAATAACCGGCAATGCGCTTGTTGGCAGTTGGAAAACGATAGCGTCGAACGCAACTGGCCCCATGACGCCTGTGAACTTCAATTTAACCCTAGACCTGCTCGCGACAAATAACTTTACACTGACCGGCACGTGCACAAAGACCGGGACATGGTCAGCAAGCGGAAGCAGCAGTCTGGTCCTCAACATTGCCACCAACAATTGTGCGAACAGCAGCAATCTCCCACTTTACGAGTTGGTATCCTTGAACAGCCCATTGATGACAATGACTGAGGGCCAGCTAATCACTATCTGGACAAGACTGCCTGACGCGCCGATGTCACTGGTAGCAACAGGGACGACGGGGGGAATAAGTCTCAGCTGGCAGGCGGTCAATGGAGCCACCAGTTACAAGGTGTATCGCGCAACGACATCCGGCGCGTTTGCGACCAAGACGGCGATCGGCTCCACCGCCTCAACGACTTATCAGGATACATCCGCAGTTGCTGGCACCACCTACTATTACCAAGTCACGGCTGTCAGTGCCGTTGGCGAGTCTTTGCCCTCTATCGAAGTGAACGGAGTGGCGACAGCGCCTCCCAGCCCAGTGACTGGCTTGACTGCAACAGCTGGAACCGGCCAAGAGACCCTGTCGTGGACTGCAGTCAGCGGGGCCACCTCCTATAACATCTATTTCAAGACGGCGAACATCGGTATGTGCGTGTTTACCGCGCCGAACATGGGGACAGGCGATTACTCATTGACCGGATGGACTAGAGTTGTGGGTACCTTCACCTCGCCTGCAGCCACCCTCACTGGCACGACCGGCACCTGTTATTCGTTCATGGTGACGGCCGTGAACGTCTACGGTGAAAGCCTCTCGATGCATTACGTGGACGTGACCCCGCTGTAATCGCAACGGGCGCTACCACAAGGCAGTCAATGCAAGGGCGTGTCCGGGACACGCCCTTTTTCTTTGCTACGCCCTTCAGGCCAGGAAACGCTGCAGCGCCGCCGCGTCGAACGGCCATCCGAGCTCGGCACCGCTGTCTTTACGAACGACGACCGGGATGCGCGTGCCGTAGCTTTCGATCAACGCATCGTCTTCCGCGATGTCGATGTGTTCCGCCTCGGCGCCCACGGCATGCAGCAGTTCCTCTGCCTGTTCACAGAGGTGACAGAACTCGGTTCCGTATAGCAGCAATCTCATACTGGATCTTCCATACCTGCACTCCTTCCGGAATGCAGGCAACTCTCTCAATAGTCGGTGTAGCCTTTTTCGCCCGGCGTGTAGAACGTGCTGAAGTCAGGCGCGGTCAGCGGTGCGCCGCTCTGCAGTCTTTGCACCAGGTCGGGGTTGGCGATGTAGGGGCGGCCGAAAGCCACTAGGTCGCCGCGATCTCCGTCCAGATCTGCGTTGGCGCGCGCCGCGTCATAGCCCCCGGAGAGGACGTACTTGCCGTTGAAATCGCCGCGCACCTTCGCCTTCAACGCGGGACTGACTTCCGGTGCGCCCATCGAGCTGTGATCGACCATGTGGATATACACGAGCCCGATGCCGTTCAGCTCGCCGACTAGGCGGTCATACATCGCATCCATCTCCGCATCGGGTGCCATGCCGTTGAACACCCCGTAGGGGGAGATGCGCATGCCCAGACGGTCCGCGCCGATGGCGGCTGCAACGGCTTTGGCCACTGCGACTGCAAAGCGAATGCGGTTCTCCACGCTGCCGCCCCATTGGTCGGTGCGGTGGTTGGATGCGGTGTTGAGGAACTGGTCGATCAGGTAACCGTTCGCGCCGTGCAGTTCGACGCCGTCGAAACCGGCCTCGATCGCGCACGTGGCTGCGGATGCGAACTCGGCGATGGCCTGCGCGATGTCGGCCTCACTCATCGCGACAGGCGCGGGATGGGGCTGCATACCGCTGCTGTCCGTCCACATCTCCCCCGGCGCAAGGATGGCCGACGGTGCCAGCATCCGGCTGCCAGCCGGCATGTTGGCCGGATGGCTGACACGCCCGGTGTGCATCAGTTGCACGAAAATCTTGCCACCCTTGGCATGCACGGCATCGGTCACGAGCTTCCAGCCCTTTACCTGCGCGTCGCTGTACACGCCGGGGATGCGCGCATAGCCGATGCCGTTGGGTGAAGGCGAGGTGCCTTCGGTGATGATGAGGCCAGCGTCGGCACGCATGGCGTAATACTTGGCCATCAGGTCGTTCGGCACATTGCCGATGGCGCGCGAGCGGGTCATCGGCGCCATGACGACGCGGTTCTTCAGTTGCAGCTTGCCTAGCGCGGTCGATGTGAAGAGGGGGGTGCTCATGCGTTATTCCTTTGTTCCTTTTTTCCCCCTCGCTTCAGGCAAGGGGGATGATGACATTCACTGTTTGATGGCTTCCACGGGGATGGTGAGTATGACTTCGTCGCTCACGTAAGGCACGTACTTGGACATGTTGAAATCTGAACGCTTGACCAAGGCGACCGCGTTGGCGCCGCAGGCATCCTTCTTCGCCATGGGGTGCGGCATGCACAGCATGGAGGTCACCACGAGAATCACGGGCTTGGTGATCCCCTTGATGGTCAGGTTGCCCTCCACGCTGGCCAGCTTGTCGCCGTCGAAGTTCATCTTGGTGGACTTGAAAGTGATGGTGGGATATCTGGCGGTGTCGAAGAAGTCTGCTTCCTGGATGTGACCGTTGAGCAGGACAGTGCCGGTATCGACCGACTTCGTATCTATGGTCACATCCACCGCCCCGGCCTTCGCGGCACGGTCCAGGGTGACGGTACCGCTGGTCGTATCGAAACGGCCGACCTGGTTGGAAAAGCCGAAGTGGCTGTACTCGAAGCGCGGCTTGGTATGGTTGGGATCGATCACATAGGTCTCGGGGACAGCGCAGGCGAGTGAGGAAATGGCTGCTGCGACGGCCAGGGCGAGTAGGCGTTTCATGGCATTCTCCTTGGTTGTTGACGGACTGCTTTGATGCATGGACTACAGGGTAAAACCTTCTCAGGCGAAGCGGCCGGAACGAAAACGAAGTTTCCGTGTAGGCTCACATGAGCTCCGCGAATGTTAAGCGAAGCGGCCGGAACGAAAGTCGTCCAGCGCCTTGTGTATCTCTTCCTGCGTGGTCATCACGAAGGGGCCGTACTGCACGATGGGCTCGTTGAGCGGCTTGCCTGCGACGAGGATCACGCGCGCGCCTTCCAGAGCCTTGAGCGCCACACCATCCGCTCCCACGGTATTGCTCAGGATACCCATGCGTTTGGAGGGTACCTGCGCGTCGCCCACCTGGACCGTGCCGCGGTAGGTGTAGATGAAGGCATTGTGTGTCTGGGGCAAAGCGGTGGAGAACTCGGTGCCCGCCGGCATGTGGATGTCCAAATACAGCGGTTCGGTGATCTCGCGTGTCACCGCACCCATCACCCCGTTGCTGCTGCCCGCAAT
>JBBIIJ010000059.1:0-13832 GCA_037446535.1 Sideroxydans sp.
CTCTTCAGCCAGAAGCCATCGCTGTTGAGCAGCATGTTCCTGCTTCTGGAGATCTCGTTGCTTGGACCTATCCTGGTCAGGAGGTCGTTGGCGGCGACGGTGACGACCAGTACGCCGTAGCGGCGCGCAGAGGGACCGAAGACCGGCGTGGCGATGCGTATGATGGGGCGGTAGGGGACGACGACTTCCTGATTCTCTATCTCCAGCTGCATGGGGGAGACATAAACTTTCCCCGGGTCTAGTTTGATGCTGCCGGTGAAATAGAAACGGTCCCTCTTGCTTTCCAGCTGCGTTGGGTCGGTGACGCTGATGCGGCCGTCGATGTTGTTTATTCGCAGCAACTCTTTGCCGTTCTCGTTTATCCAGCGCACCTTGGAGTAGATCGGATGGGTCAGGCAGAACAGGACGAAGGCCCGCTGCAGGTTCTCCCGGCTCGTGCCGGTGAGCTCACGCGTCGCGGTCAGTTCGGGGATGGACGCAAGGTAGAGCACATCCTGGACGCTGGCATCCAGCGAGCGCTCGACCGCCCGCCTCCCTGAGACTACGTTGAGTGAGCCATCCGCATTAAGGATGGCCTTCTGGTCACCGACGGTCTGGGTGAAGAGATAGGCCGCCGCCAGAACGACCAGCAGCGCCAAGGGAATGAACAAGGCAAGGAAGCTGCGCTGGAACTGACCGGACATGGAGCGCCTTTCATGTTGATCAATGGGCACACTTCCTTGCAGCCTGGTTCTGCAACTGATGCCGAGAGCCGATTCAGCGTCTCGCGATCTTGTCGGCCCCCCACATGAAGTCCTTCAGCTGCTGCAATTCGGCCGATTTCTCGCCCGCGTTCTTCAGCAGCATGTCATTCTCGCTCCTCAGGTAGTCCTGCAGAAATTTGATCTTGAGGTGCGTCCTGACACGCGCGGCGACGATGGGAGCGCTGATGGGTTTGTGTATGAAATCCGATGCACCCACCGCGAAGCCGAGTTCCTCATCCTTGATCTCGTTCTTCGCAGTCACGAAGATCACCGGCACATGCATCGTCTCCGGGTTCTTCTTCAGACGTCGGCAAACCTCGAAGCCATCCATGTTCGGCATCAATACGTCGACCAGCATCAGATCGGGAGGGTTGGCGAAGGCGAATTCCAGCGCTTGAGGTCCGCTGCTGGCTTTCTGTATGGTGTAGTACTTGTTCAACACCTCATCCATCAAGCTCAAGTTGAACGGCTCGTCGTCAACCACCAGCACTGTAGGGCGTTTGGTAGAAACTTGCATGGCATGTCCTTTCATTTGTCGGTTAACCCGCCCAGCCCCCCATGCAAGATGTACACGGTGACTAGAGGAACTGAACTTCCACATCATGCGAAACGAGCTCTTCAACTTGCAGGATGACGGGCGGTTCGTCGCTTCACCGGATGCCGTATACCCTGATGTGCACAAATACTACCGTCGCATCAAGCTGGCGCAATGGGGTGTAGACCTACCTTTCCGCTTGGTTATCGGCAAGCGGAAAGCGGGCGCCGTAAACAGGGAAATGGGCTGAAGCGTGACAGAGCGGGCATACCGACGGGCTTGGCGAAGCCACCTTTCTTGGAGCAAGATCCCGGCACGCATTAAGTAATCGTGTGTATGGGGGACTGCAGCCTATCCCGATTGTGCCAGGCACGGTCAGGGCCTAAACTCCCTGCACCGGATATGTGCTCGGGGAATGTCTTGAGCACGAACATCAACAGGAGCGGCAAATGAAGACTCATTTCTTCAGCAGGAAAGATGGCTTCGAGCATGCCTTGTTGTTGTTCATCACGCTGCTCTCTGCGTGTACAACCAGTCCTCAGGTGGTCGAGACCGAGCAGCCACGGCATCCTGCCAGTGCCGTCCCCCAGGCAGCAGCATCTGAGGCTGTCCAGAAACCGGCCCCTGTCGAAGTGCAACCGCAGGCCCCTGCTCCCCAGGCCGATACCCAGCCCAAGAAACGCAAACACAACGTGGAAGCGGACTGAACGGCTTAGGTGCGGACCTGTGCCATCAGCTCGGCACAACGCAACCCGCTCTGTACGGCACCCTCCAGCGTCGCGGGGTAATCGCCTTCAGTGTAGTCGCCTGCTAGCAGCAGGCGGGGGAGAACAGTCCGTTGTTGCGGGCGTCGCAGGTCGGGCGCGCAGCAGAACGTGGCGCGTTTCTCGGCGATGACCTTGAACCAGAGCGGTTCGGAACCGATGCCGAACTCTGCGCGCAGTTCGTCCATGACCTTGTGTGCCAGTTCGTCCTGTCCCAATTCCTGATGTATGCCCTCCGCGCTGATGACCGCAGCGATGAGGCCGTGATGCGCGGCTATGCGCCCCTTGTCGAACAGCCACTGGCTGTAACGCTGGTGCAGTCCGATCATGGCATGCGGCAGGCGCGCCTCAGCCGGGTACTGCAGGTAGACGGTGTAGATGGGCTGCTGCTCCAGCGCCTCGATCTGGCTCACTATTTCAGCGAGCGAGGGCAGGGGAGAGAGCAGCCTGGCGGCGACGCTTGGGGAGGTGGCGCAGATCACATGGCTGAAGCGCTGTACGCCCTGCGCTGTCTGCAGCTCGATCCCGTCCGCCTGCGCAACGATCGCATCCACCCCGCAGGAGAGGTGTACCTTGCCGCCCTGCCGTTCGACGAAGGCGGCGGCGCGTTGCGGGAACAGCGTGGTGAAGTCCACGCGCGGCAGCAGCATGTCGGAGTCGGCGCGGCGGCGGTTCAGCGCGTCGCGCAACACGTTGAGAAGCACCTGCGCGGATGCTTTGGAGATAGGCGTGTTGAGCGCGGCGATGGTGAGCGGCTCCCACAGCTTCAGCGTGAGGTCGGCATCCTGCCCGTGCTGCCGCAACAGCTCTGCGACAGTCATGTCCTGCGCCAGGCGGAAATCCATGATGCGCAGGGTGAGCACGAAACGCGCGGCTTTCAGACGTTCGTTCCAGCTCAGGCCGTTGGCTTTGAGCAGCGCTGCGAGCAAGTGCAGGGGGGCGGGCAGGCGCGGTGCGCGCAGTTCGAGATGTCCGTGCAGGTCGAGCTGTAGCGGCAGGCGCAGGAAGTCGCGTTCGATGTCGCCGCCCACAAGTTCTATCAGGCGGAGCGTCTCGCGATAGCAGCCGAGCAGCAGGTGCTGGCCGTTGTCGAGCTGGGTGTCGTTGTATCGCACGCCGCGCGCACGGCCCCCCAGCTGTTTTGCGCTTTCGAACACCGTGACCGGGATGCCCTGCGACGCCAGTTGGGTAGCGGCCGCCATGCCAGCATAGCCGCCACCGATGACACCGACCTTCAGTTCTTGAGCCATGCCTTCGCAGCCAGCCACAGCTTGTAGGTGGGAGTAAGCGACACACGTTCCTTCAGCACGTGGCAGCCGCTGCGCTCCACTTCGTTAAGCACTGCCTGATAGACCTCGGCCATGACCAGGCCTGTGCGCTGTGCCTTGCGGTCGGCAGAGGGGAGGTGTTCCAGGGCCTGCCGGTAGTAGCGGCGCGCCCGTTCGATCTGGAAGGCCATGAGCTTGTGGAAGGCTTCAGTCTCACGCGCGTTGAGGATGTCCGCCGCGGTGACGCCGAACTGTTGCATCTCGTCCATCGGCAGGTAGATGCGGTTGCGCCGCGCATCCTCGCCTACGTCGCGGATGATGTTGGTGAGCTGGAAGGCGATGCCCAGGTCATGCGCATATTTCAGCGTCTGGCGGTCGGTGTAGCCGAAGATCTCCGCGGAGAGCAGGCCCACCACGGAGGCGACGCGGTAACAGTAGAGCTGCAGCGACTTGAAGTCGGCGTAGCGCGGCTGTTCCAAGTCCATCTCCATGCCGTCGATGATCTCCAGCAGGTGTTCCTGCGGCAGCTTGTAGCGCTGCACGACGGGGACGAGCGCCTGGCATACCGGATGCGTCGGCGTGCCGCCATAAATCGCAGCGACCTCGTTGCGCCACCAGTTCAACGTGGTGCGCGCGACGTTGGCATCCGAGCACTCGTCCACCACGTCGTCCACTTCGCGGCAGTAAGCGTACAGCACCGTCATGGCTTCGCGTTTGTCCCTGGGCAGGAAACGGAAGCTGCTGGTGAAGCTTGAGCCGCTTCGGCGGCATTTGTCTTCGCAATATTCGAGGGGGGTCATGTCAGAACGGTGCGCTTTTCGCCAGCATGATAACCCAGTCGTAAGGCTTCAATACCGGACGGCGGTTGTACATGTCGTAATCGGCGGCCTCCAGCTTGTCCAGGATGCGCAGGCCCCCTGCGATGATCATGCGCATCTCCAGGCCGATGCGGCCGGTGAGGATGGAGCCCAGCGGCTTGCCGTAGAGCATCATCTCCCGTGCGCGCCGCACTTCGAAGCGCATCAGCGCACGCCAGTCGTCGTTCACGCGTCCCTCGGCGATCTGCGCCTCGCCCACCTTGAACTTCGCGAGATCGTCCTGCGGCAGGTAGACGCGGCCGATGCGCCAGTCCTTGGTCACATCCTGCCAGAAGTTGATGAGCTGCAGCGAGGTGCAGATGGCGTCGCTGTAACGCAGGTTCACTTCACTGACTTCACCGTACAGGTGCAGCAACAGGCGGCCCACAGGGTTGGCCGAGCGGCAGCAGTAGTCCTGCAGCTCGTCGAAATCGGCATAGCGTTTTTTCACTACGTCCTGCGAGAAGGCATCGAGCAGGTCATGGAAGGGCTGCATGGGCAGCTGATGTACGCGTATCTCTGCGGCGAGGTGCTGAAACAACGCGGTGCATGGCGTTTCGCCGGCTGCGATGCGTTTCAACTCGGCGCGGAACTCGTCCAGCTGGCGCAGGCGTTCGTCGTTCGGCAGTTCGCCCTCGTCCGCGATGTCGTCGGCTGCGCGTGCGAAATGGTAGATCGCCGCCACCGGCTTGCGCAGCCGTTTCGGCATCAGGATGGAGGCGACCGGAAAGTTTTCGTAGTGGTCTACGGACGACATCAGGGCAGATCGTTGCGGTGCAGCATGAACACGAACTCATCACCCGCGCTGACATCCAGCCAGGTGAAGGGCGTTTGCGGGAAAGCGGCTTCGAGCGCATCGCGGTTGTGGCCGATCTCGACCACGAGCATGCCGTTCCCGTTGAGGTGGTCCTTGGCGTTCTTCAGGATGTCGCGGGTGGCATCCAGCCCGTCGGCACCGCTGCCCAGCGCGAGCTCGGGCTCGTGCCGGAATTCCTGCGGCAGCGCTTCAACCGAGGGCGCGTCCACGTAGGGCGGGTTGCTGATGATGAGGTCATAGCGCTTGCCTTGCAGCTTGGCGAACAGGTCGGACTCGATCAGCGTGACGCGGTCTTCCAGCCCGTAGTCGCTCACGTTGTACTGCGCGACATCCAGCGCGTCCGCGGAGAGATCGACTGCGTCTATATGGGCGTTGGGGAAGGCATGAGCAGCCAGGATGGCGAGGCAGCCGCTGCCAGTGCACATATCCAGCACCGAGGTGACTTCGTCCGGGTTCTCCACCCAGGGGAAGAATCGCTCGCGCAGCAGTTCTGCGATGAAGGAGCGCGGCACGATGACGCGCTCATCCACATAGAACGAGAGGTCGCCCAGCAGGGCCTGATGGGTGAGGTAGGCCGCAGGGATGCGCTGTTCGACACGCTTCTCGATGATGTTCAGCACGTCGTAGATCTCGGACTGGGTGAGGCTGGCATCCAGGAAGGGCTCCAACTGGTCCAGCGGCAGGTGCAGGGTATGCAGGATGAGATAGGCTGCCTCATCATAAGCCGTCTGGCTGCCGTGACCGAAGAACAGTTCCCCTTCATGGAAGCGGCTGACCGCGAAACGCAGGCAATCGCGCACCGTCTTGAGCGAGGCGCTGGCCTCGGAGAAATAGTTGATGTTCATTCTTATCTCCCATCGTCGCAGCTGGCGCTGCCTTCGTCATCGCCCAGCAACTTGACCAGGGTCCAGTAATAGATATCGGACAGCGCATCCAAGTCGGCCACCGCCACGCATTCGTTGATCTTATGGATGGTCGCGTTGAGCGGCCCGAGCTCTATCACCTGCGGGCTGATGTCGGCTATGAAGCGGCCGTCCGAAGTGCCGCCGCTGGTGGATAGCTCGGTGGTGATGCCGGTGACCTGCTTGATCGCAGCGGCAACCGCATCGACCAGGTCGCCGCGAGGCGTGAGATAGGGCTTGCCGGAGGAGTTCTCCCATTCCAGCTCGTATTCCAGCTTGTGCTTGTCGAGGATGGCAGTGAAACGACTCTTCAGGCTGTCTACCGTACTGGCGGTGGAGTGGCGGAAGTTGAACAGCATCTCCACCGTGCCGGGCACCACGTTGGTCGCGCCGGTGCCGCCGCGGATGTTGGAGATCTGCCACGAAGTCGGCGGGAAATATTCGTTGCCCTCGTCCCACACGGTCGCTGCCAGCTCGGCGATGGCCGGCGCGGCCATGTGGATGGGGTTCTTTACCAAGTGCGGGTAGGCGATGTGGCCCTGCACGCCCTTGACGGTGAGCTTGCCGGAAAGCGAGCCGCGCCGCCCGTTCTTGATGGTGTCGCCGGTCTTGCTGACCGAGGTCGGCTCCCCCACGATGCAGTAGTCCAGCTTCTCTCCGCGCTGCTGCAACGCTTCCACCACGCGCACCGTGCCGTCCACCGCGATGCCTTCCTCGTCGGAAGTCAGCAACAGCGCGATGCTGCCCTTGTGCCGTGGATACTTGGCGACGAATCTCTCTATGGCAGTGACGAAGGCGGCGAGTGAGCCCTTCATGTCGGAAGCCCCGCGCCCGTAAAGCATGCCGTCGCGCACTGTGGGTGTGAAGGGATCGCTGCCCCATTTGTCCACCGGCCCGGTAGGCACCACGTCGGTGTGCCCGGCGAAACAGACTACGGGCGAAGCGGTCCCGCGTCGTGCCCAAAGGTTGTCCACTTCGCCGTGGCGCATCTTCTCCAGCTTGAACTGCAGGGGAGACAGGTGCGCGCCCATGAGGTCCATGCAGCCGTCGTCTGCAGGGGTGAGTGATTTGCGAGAGATCAGTTGTTTGGCGAGGGCCAGAGTGTCGCTCATAGTTTCAATTCTTCGTATTCTTTCTCATTGAAGCCGGTCGCCAGCACCTTGCTGCCGTGTACCAGTACCGGGCGCTTGATGACGTTGGGCTGCTCTACCATAAGTGCTTGCGCAGAGGTATCGTCCCTGATCGAGTCTTTGAGCTCCTGAGGCAATTTACCCCAGGTGGGTCCCGTCTTCTTCAGCAGCTTCTGCCAGCCGACCTGCTTGAGCCAAGTGGAGAGTTGCGCCTCGGTGATGGGTTGCTTCTTGTAGTCATGGAACTCATAGCTGGCGCCGTGTTCATCGAGCCAGGTGCGCGCCTTCTTCACCGTCCCGCAGTTGGGGATGCCATACAACTTCATGTCTTCGAATCCGGGACGTCGATGTTGAGCTTGATACCCTCGAAATCGGCACCCGGCGCAGCAGTCGCACCGGTCTTGGGCGCGTTGGGGTCGTATGCCTTGACCTTGCTCGTTTGCGAATAGTCGATGAGCGAGGACAGGTTGCTCGCGGAATCGGCGTTGCGCAAAGCCTCTTCCTTGGTGATCTGCCCGGACTTATACAGCTTGTAGAGGGCCTGCTCAAAGGTCTGAGAACCCTGCGAGACGCTTTGCTCTATGGCTTCGCGTATTTTCTCGATCTGGTCGTTCTTGATGAGGTCGGCGATCAGCGAGGAGTTGAGCAGGATCTCGACCACGGGCACCAGCTTGCCCTGGGTATTGCGGATCAGTCGCTGCGAGATCACTGCACGCAGGCACATGGAGAGGTCAGACAGCACGCTCTGGCGTGCATCGTAGGGGAAGAAGTTCACGATGCGGTTCAGTGCGTGATAGCTGTTGTTGGCGTGCAGCGTGGACAGGCACAGGTGGCCAGTCTGGGCGAAGATCAGCGCGTGCTTCAGCGTATCGCGGTCGCGTATTTCGCCTATCATCAGCACGTCCGGCGCTTCACGCATGGCGCTGACCAGCGCCGCGCCGTAGTCGGCCGTGTCGGTGCCGATCTCGCGCTGGTTCATCAGGCACTTGTTGTGCTTGAAGATGTACTCGATAGGGTCTTCGATGGTGAGGATGTGGCCGCTCTGCGTGTTGTTGCGGTGCTCCATCATGGCAGCCATGGTCGTGGATTTCCCCGAACCCGTGGCGCCTACCACCAGCACGAGGCCGCGCTTCTCCATGATGAGTTCCTTCAACACCAGCGGCAGGTGCAGGTCTTCCACGTTCACGATCTTGCCACGCACGTAGCGGATCACCATGGCGACGTCGCCGCGTTGGCGGAACACGTTGACACGGAAGTTGCCTATGCTGGGCACGCGGAAGGAGAAGTTCATCTCCATGTGCAGCTCGAAGTCGGTGATCTGCTCCGGCGTCATCATCTCGTAGGCGATGCGCTTGATGGCCTCCGCATCGAGCAACTGGGCATTGACCGGCTTCACCACGCCGTCGATCTTGATGTTGATCGGTGCGCCGACCGAGAAGAACAAGTCGGAGGCCTGTTTCTCGGCAGCGAGCTGCAGCAGCGGTGTGATGATCATCGTGTTCTCCTAACGTAAGGATCGAGGAGCGCGGATCGAGGAAAGAGAGGGAAGTGTGTGGAGGGTTCTCACTCGGTCATCACTCCTCGATCCTCGATTCTGACTTAAATGCCTCGCAGCAGTTCGTTGATGCCTACCTTGCCCAGGGTCTTGGCATCCACCTTCTTTACGATCACAGCGCAGTAGAGGCTGTACTTGCCATCCTTGGAAGGCATGCTGCCGCTGACCACCACGGAGCCCGCGGGCACGCGACCGTAGAACACTTCGCCGGTCTCGCGGTCGAGGATCTTGGTGGATTGGCCGATGAACACGCCCATGGATATGACCGAACCTTCTTCCACGATCACGCCTTCGACCACTTCGGAACGTGCGCCGATGAAGCAGTTGTCCTCGATGATGGTGGGGTTGGCCTGCAGCGGTTCCAGCACGCCGCCGATGCCGACGCCGCCGGAGAGGTGCACGTTCTTGCCGATCTGCGCGCAGGAGCCGACAGTGGCCCAGGTGTCGACCATGGTGCCTTCGTCCACGTAGCCGCCGATGTTCACATAGGAGGGCATCAGCACCACGTTCTTGGCGATGTAGGCGCCGCGGCGTGCGGCCGCGGGAGGCACCACGCGGAAGCCGCCTTCGCGGAATTCCTTGGAGTTGTAGTCGGCGAATTTCGAAGGCACCTTGTCGAAGTAGTTGGTGAAGCCGCCCTTGATGAACGCGTTGTCTTCGATGCGGAAGGACAGCAGCACGGCCTTCTTGATCCACTGGTGGGTGACCCATTGGCCGTCGATCTTCTCTGCCACTCGCAGCTTGCCTTGATCGAGATACTCGATGACAGTGTTGATGGTCTCCTTCAGCTGGGCGTCCACGTTGCGCGGGGTGATCTCGGCGCGGCGTTCAAAGGCTTCTTCGATGATGGCTTGCAATTGCGGCATGGTGAGGTTTCCTAGTTTAGTTTTTTGGTGAATTCGGCGATGCGGTGCGCGGCTTCCAGTGTCTCTTCCAGACTAGCGACCAGCGCCAGGCGGATGAAGGATGCGCCGGGGTTGACCCCGTGCGCTTCACGGGCGAGGAAACTGCCGGGCAACACCGAGACATTATAGTCGCGGTGCAGTTGTTGCGCGAAGGCGGTGTCAGCGATGGGCGTCCTGAGCCACAGGTAGAAACCGGCATCCGGCTTGGCTACGGGCAGCACAGGGGCGAGCTGCGCGATGACCTTGCCGAACTTCTCCGCATAGAGGTGGCGGTTCTGTGCGACATGGGTCTCGTCGTTCCAAGCAGCGATGGTGGCCGCCTGCACGGCGGGGTTCATGGCGCAGCCGTGGTAGGTGCGGTACAGCGCGAATTTCTCCAGGATCTTCGCGTCGCCTGCGACAAAGCCTGAGCGCAGTCCGGGCACGTTGGAGCGCTTGGACAGGCTGGAGAACACCACCAGGTTGCGGTAGTCGCCGCGCCCCAGCTGCTGCGCTGCTTGCAGCGCGCCAAAAGGTTTATCCTCGCCGAAATAGATCTCGGAATAGCACTCGTCGGAGGCGATGACGAAGCCGTAACGGTCGCTCATCTCGAACAGGGCTTTCCATTCAGTGAGCGGCATCACGCGGCCATTCGGGTTGCCGGGCGAGCATACGTAGATGAGCTGGGTGCGTTGCCAGACGTTCTCCGGCAGCTGTGCGAAGTTCAGTGCGTAGCCGTCTTCCGGGAGGGTGTTGAGGAAGTGCGGTGTGGCGCCGGCGAGGAAAGCTGCGCCTTCATAGATCTGGTAGAACGGGTTGGGGCAGACCACCACAGGGTCGACCTTGCTGCGGTCGATCACTGCCTGAGCGAAGGCGAACAGCGCCTCGCGGCTGCCGTTCACAGGCAATACCTGTGTCTTGGCATCTGGCGCGGGGATGCCATAACGGCGTGCAAGCCAATTGGCGATGGCCGCGCGCAGCGCGTCGCTGCCCACGGTTGTGGGATAATTCGCGAGGCCGTCCAACCCGCCGACCAGTGCTTCCTTGATGAACTGCGGCGTTGGATGCTTGGGTTCGCCGATGTGCAGACTGATCGGTTTCAACGCCGCGTTCGGGGTCACTTCGCCGAACAGCTTGGCGAGTTTCTGGAAAGGGTAGGGTTGGAGGAGCTGCAAATCGGGATTCATGTTTGCGGTTCGGTATCGAAAACGTCGCGCATTATAAGGGCCGGGCAAGTGCCATCAAAACAAAATCTGACGCCGATCGCGGGCGTATTGAGCGGTGCGCTGGTGTGGGGGCTGATCTGGTATCCCTACCGGGTATTGCAGGATGCCGGGGTGTCCGGCCCGATGGCGACCCTCATCTCCTACGTGCTTGCCATGGTTTGCGGCGCCTTCATGCTGCCGCGCGTGTGGCGCGAGCGTTCCACTTTCGGCTGGTGGGCGCTCTTGCTCGTGCTGAGCGCGGGGTGGGCGAACTTCGGCTACGTGCTCGCCATGCTGCACGGCGAGGTGATGCGCGTACTGCTGCTGTTCTACCTCGCCCCCGTCTGGACCATACTGTTCTCCTTCTGGCTGCTGGGGGAGCGGCTGAATCGCTACGGCTGGCTCGTCATCGCTCTGTCCCTCAGCGGCGCACTGGTCATGCTGTGGGAACCCAGGCTGGGCCTGCCGTTCCCTCAGAACGTTTCCGAGTGGCTGGGGCTTTCCGCCGGCATGGGCTTCGCTCTCTCGAACGTCACGTCCCGCCGGGCGGCGCATCTTTCGGTCGAAGTGAAGTCCTTCAGCCTGTGGATGGGTACGGCTGCGCTGACTTTGCCTTTCCTGTTGTGGAACGGCGACGTGGCCGGGCAGATATCCGCCATCACTTCGCAAAGCTGGTTGCTGCTGGTCTTGATCGGCTTGGTGCTGTGTGCGGTGAGCTATGCGGTGCAATTCGGCGTGACCTATCTTGAGGCCAATCGCGCGATGGTCCTATTTCTGTTCGAACTCGTGGTTGCGGCCGTGTCTTCGTACCTGATAGCCAACGAAGCGATGGAACTGCGCGACTGGATTGGTGCGACGCTGATAGTCTCCGCGAGTTTTCTGTCCGAAAAATTGTGTTCTGACAATGGCTTGGGGTAGACTGCGGCTGGTTTGACGCGGTAGTGACTTTTGAGAGGTTGCATGATGCAAGGATATGCCGGTCGCGAGAGTTACCCGACAGCTGCTCAGATCAGCAGTCTGTTCAGCAACGATGATCCGGAGATCGTATGGAAACGGGTGACCGACATCGTCCTGCGCATGATTCCGGCCTACGATTTCTCGCTGGTCCGCTCCGTCTATGACGATGTCTTGCGCCTGTTCCGCGGCGAATATCCAGGCTACGGCGCCATCAAGACGCTGTATCACGACCGTGCGCACACGCTGGATGTGCTCTCGTGCGGCGTGCGCCTGATGCATGGCGTGCACATCTCGGGCGACCGCCTGAATGACGACGAGGTCACCCTGATCATCATTGCCATACTGTTTCATGACGTCGGCTATGCGCAGCTCGAAGGTGAAGAGCAGGGCACGGGCGCCCAGTTCACGCAGACGCATGTACGGCGTGGCATAGACTTGATGAAGAAGTATTTCACCCAGCACAGGCTCTCTGAACACATGATGGAGGCTGTGAGTCACCTGGTTCAGGGGACCGAACACAGCCGTCCCTTCGGGCTCATCGGGTTCAACGATGATAGGGAACGCATGCTGGGGCGCATCGTAGCCACCGCAGACATCACGGGGCAGATGGCGGACCGGATCTATCTGGAGAAGTTGTTGTTCCTGTACCTTGAGTTTCGGGAGGCGCACTTCGGTAGTTACCAGAGCATGTATGATCTGCTGTGTCAGACCAACCACTTCTACGAGACAATCCGCGAGAAGCTAGATGGTTCATTAGGTGGCATCTACCAGAAGCTCGAGTGGCACTTCAGGCAGACGCTGGGAGTGGATAACAACTACTACCTGGAGTCGATCGAGAAGAACATGGAATACCTGGAGAAGATCGTCGCGAACGATGAGGCCCAGCTCTTCTCCATGCTCAAACGCAACGGCGTCGCAGAGAAGTCACGCGTGTTGGCACAGTCGATCTGATCGTTCCCACGACCCCTGCCAGACACAGCCACGGTTTTGCCCCGGCATCAGGCTCGCTTGATGCTCACTTTCGCATAGATCGTGCGCTCGGCTTCATGCAGGACATCCTGCACACCGCGTGCCCTGCCGGTCTCGGTCACGCAGCCGGTCAGTACGGAGATGGGCCAGCCTCGCGCACTGAATGCTTGTTCAGCATCTGTTTTGACTCGCTGCAGGACGAATTCGCTGGAGCGCCGGTCGGTGTCAGGAAGCAGGAGGGCGAACTCGCTGCCGCCGATGCGGGCCTTGCTATCTATCTTCCTGCAGTTCTTCCTCAGCACATCCGCCATCACGATGAGCGCCTCGTCCCCCTTGATCTGGCCGAACTGGTCGTTCGGGTCCTTGAAGCGGTCGATATTGACGAACATCACTGAGTAGGGGCTGCCTGTACGCTCGCTGCGCAGTTGCTCCAGTTCGAAGCGTTTGAAGAATTCCGCGGGCGTGTCCAGATTGGTCAACTCATCCTTGCGCCCATGTTCCTTTTCCTTGAGCAATTTGACCACCACTCGTCCGATGACGGTGAACGCCACGCTGCGTGAGAACGCGTTCAGCAGGAAGGCCCACTTGGGAAAATCCGGCAGGAGTATCGCCTCGGCCAGGCTCCAGGTGATACCGGTGAATATCGCAAAATAGAGCGGGAGTTGCGTATCGGTCTTGCGCAGGGCGTGGACCGCGCTCAGGCGAGCGGCCTGCATGACAGGCAGGCAATAGAAGATGTCCAGAGAGTAGTAAGAGCCAACCAAGGCATAGTCGGCCCAAGTGATGGCCACTACCTCTGCGATGACCAAAGTGAGACCCCAGAACATTGTCGATTCCTTTGTTTTACTAGTTTTCCCTGGTTCCAGAATGTCTACTCGAAACCCTCATTCCCTAAACGGGGGCCAGCCCCGGCCTCCTATTTCCGGGCTGGCTAGGGCTATCTTACGCCACGGTCACAAATGGTTCCAGATACACGTCCTGTATCGCATTGAGAAGCGCCACACCGTCCTTCATCGGCTTCTGGAAGGCCTTGCGTCCCGAGATGAGCCCCATGCCGCCGGCGCGCTTGTTGATGACCGCCGTGCGTACGGCCTGGTGCAGGTCGTCCTTGCCGGACTCCCCGCCGGAGTTGATCATTCCCACCCGCCCCATGTAGCAGTTCGCCACCTGATAGCGCACGAGGTCTATGGGGTGGTCGGAGGTGAGCTCGCTGTATACCTTGGGACTGGTCTTGCCGAACTTGATG
>JBBIIJ010000060.1:0-13410 GCA_037446535.1 Sideroxydans sp.
GACGGCACGCTTGTTCCGAAAGAAGGTGGCCTGATGGCATGGGGCAGACGATTCGGCGCGCTGGTTCGCAAGGAGCTGATCCAGTTCCTGCGCGCCCGCGCCATGCTGGCCCTCATCTTCTACCTCTACACCATCGAGGTGCTCATGTGCACCTTCGCCATGTCTTTCGATGTGCGCAACCTGCCGACGGTATTCGCCGACCTCGACCGCTCGGCCGTCAGCCGCAGCCTGGAGCAGGCTTTCGTCAGCTCGGGCTACTTCCGCGTCACGCACATGGCCACTGCGGACGCGGAAGTCGCGCAATTGCTGGACCGCGGCGACGTGCTGGCGGCAGTGGTAATCCCGCCGGGATTCGCCGGCCGGGTCGCCCGGGGCGATGCGGCCGCGGTGCAGCTCCTGCTCGACGGTTCGAACGCCAACACGGCGAGTGTGGCCCAGGGCTATTCCCAGCGCATCGTGCACAACTTTTCGATGGATCAGGCCGCGCCAGGCACACCGCCGCCGGTCGTGCACCGCCCGCGCGTCTGGTACAACTCGGAGCTGGTGTACCAGCACTTCATGGTGCTGTCGATGATTTCACTTGCCGGCATGATGGTCGGCGTGATCGCCGCCGCCGCCGCAGTCGTGCGCGAGAAGGAATCGGGCACGGTGGAGCAGTTGCTGGTGACACCTGCGACGTCGGGCGAGCTGATCGCCGCGAAGATGACGCCGCCGCTGCTGGTGGGGCTGGTGGCGCTGTTTCCCAGCCTGGTCATAGCGGCAGCGGTGGGAGTTCCACTGCGCGGCAGCGTTGCGCTGTTCCTGCTGTTGTCGGCGGTGTTTCTCATGAGCAGCATGGGTATCGGCATACTGGTGGCAACGGTGACGGAAACATTGCAGCAGGCGCTGCTGGTTTCCTTCCTGTTGTTGTTCCCGCTGCTGTTCCTGTCTGGCACCATAGTGCCGTTAGAGAGCATGCCGCTCGGCTTCCAGTACGTCGCCGATCTCTCGCCGCTGCGCCATTACATGGACGCGGTGCTGGGCCTGTTCCTGAAGGGCGTGGGCATCGAGGTGTTGTGGCCACGGCTGGCGGCCATGTCGGCTATCGGCGGCGCACTGCTCTGGTTGGGTGTGTCGCGTTTCCGCAGCCATCTGCGCGGGTGGTAAGTGTATGGAAGCTGACCATGGGGAATCTGCGTACAAGTAACAAGAAGTACCGGGATTATCGACATGTCAATCCACCACTGTGAAAGCAAGGCCTATATCAACGCCCCAGCCAGTCTGGTGTTCGGATTCGCCGACAATCGAGCGAAAACCAATCCGAAGGAGGTGAACCATGATCAAACGTCAAAGGGGTGAGGCTGCAACCACGATGGTCGTCATGATGACGATCATGATCATCATGTGGCTGTCGAGCGGCCATACGGGGCCGATGGGCATGCATGGACCTGCCCAGCAGAATGCACCGCAACAGGAGAACAAGCAGGACTCGCCCAAGCCCCAGGAGCCGCGACCGAACCAGCTGCCTGAGTCGAAATAGCCATTCACACCAGCCTCCCCTGTGCAATATTGGGTAATTGACCGCATTGAGGAGGCCTGCCAAACCGGGTCTTATATGGCCCACTGCATCTCTGCGTGCCGTTCGCGCCCAAGGAACTCATCGGTGCATCAAGCCGTTCGCGGTCCGCGCAATCTTGCGTCTGTCTTCTAGTTTGCTGATCGAATGATCTCTAACCATTAGGAAGGAGGAAAGTGAAATGGCGAACCCTTACGGAAACAGCATGACTGCGGGCGACTCCGGCACGGAGCTGGCCAAACACCTGCTCTTCCGCCTGTTCGGCAATTTCGAAGGCGGCATCCGCATCTGCCTGTGGGACGGCTCGGAGATGCATGTGGGCCAGGACAAGCCGGAGTTCTCGCTGATATTCCGCTCTTCGCGTGCACTAAAGGAGATGCTGCTGTCACACCAGCCGCTGCGCGTCGTCGAATCCTATTTCCGTGGACTTATCGATGTGGACGGCGATTTCTATAGCGCGCTCAAGCTGCGCTGCTACCTCTCCTCCCTGAACCTGACGCTGGCTGAGAAGGCCGTGTTCGTCACCAAGGCCATGATGCTCAGGACCGACGACAGTGCATCGGGAAACAGCCGCCAATGGGCGAGGAACCTCAGGCAGTTGCTTGGGCTGAGCGCCACGCGGGAGATCAACCGCGATGCCATCTCCTTCCACTACGACGTCTCCAACGACTTCTACAAGCTGTGGCTGGACGAGCAGATGATCTACTCATGCGCATATTACGAGGACGCCAGCCAGAGCCTGGAACAGGCGCAGCGCAACAAACTGGACCATATCTGCCGCAAGCTGAGGTTGAAGCCTGGCGAACGGCTGCTCGACATCGGCTGCGGCTGGGGAGCGTTGGTCTGCTGGGCGGCCGAACACTATGGCGTCACCGCGCACGGCATCACGCTGAGCCGCAAGCAGTACGAACAGGCATTGCGCACCATCAAGCGCCGCGGCCTCGAGGACAAGGTGACGGTCGAGATACGGGACTACCGGGACCTGGAAGGCGGGGCCGAATACGACAAGGTATCCAGCGTGGGCATGTTCGAACATGTTGGACTGAAGAACCTGCCGGACTATTTCGCAGTCGCCAACCGCATGCTCAGACCCGGCGGACTGTTCCTGAACCACGGTATCACCAGCGCCGAGGGCGGCTGGAGGCGGAGTGACACGACCGACTTCATCAACCGCTACGTGTTCCCGGACGCGCAGCTCGAAACACTCAGCGCAGTACAGCAGGTGATGGAAGACTCGCGCTTCGAGATCCACGATGTGGAGAACCTCCGCCCCCATTACGCGCTGACCCTGCGCGAATGGGTCCATCGCCTGGAACAGAACCACGAAGAGGCGCTGCGCCACGTGCCCGAATCGGTGGTCCGCATCTGGCGCTTCTACATGGCGTCCTGCGCCGTGCAATTCGAGGAGGGCAACACCGGCGTGTACCAGATACTGGCCTCCAAACGCGCACCGTACCGCTGCCCCTTACCGCTCACGCGCCGCGACCTGTACAAGGTTCCCGCCTATGAGCAGGACGGCATAGACCCCGCCTGGTGGTGAGCACTGCGGTCATCTCGACTCGTTCGGTCAACCTACCTGTGGGAGGAAGACATGAAGCTCAAGTACACTTTGCTTGCGGCCGTGCTGGTGGGCCTCGCCGCCACCGATATCCAGGCCGACGAAGATGACCCCGAGTACCTATACTGGAAGGGCGAGGCTTATACACTGAAGAATCCAGACGAGCGAAAGCCGGTGAAGAAGCGCGGTCACATCCAGAATAAGCGCGCCGCGCCGGCTGTACCCGGCAGCGAAGGCCAGCAAGCCATGAACCCGCACGGCAGCAACCAAGCCAAGGAGAAGCGCGGTAAGGAGGGATGCGAAGAGACGCTGTCGTGCTGAATCCCGCTGGCATCGCCTGACGCTGTCAGCGTCGCTGGCACGCCGAGGACTACGTTTGATTTGCACGGCGATGTCGCGCATCATGGCAGCAACTTCGCAACGAAGCGCGAGAGGTTCCATGATGATCGAGACAACCCCCTCCGTGTACACCTGCCCCATGCACCCCGAAGTGCAGCAACCAGGGCCGGGAACCTGCCCCAAGTGCGGCATGGCGCTCACACAGGCCACGCCTCCCGCGAAACAGGAGATCGCAGGCCCCCTCCTGTTCGGCACGTCCGGCTGCGTGCTGTTGCTCGTGGTCTACTTCGTCGTGGTCGGCCTGATCTCCGGCATGGAGTTCGCACTCGATCAGTTCAGGATGTACTGGTACTTCATTGTCCCGCTCGCACTCGGGTTCGGCCTTCAGGTCGGCCTGTATACCCACCTCAGGCGCCTCGTCGCGCAGCACGGCGAATCAGTCAAGGTGCTGGCGGTATCCGGCACCACCTCCACCGCCGCCATGGTCTCGTGCTGCGCCCATTACCTGGCCAACATCGTCCCCCTCCTCGGTGTCGCAGGCTTTCTCACCGTCGTCGCCGAATACCAGGTGGAGCTGTTCTGGGTAGGCCTGGCCTTCAATGCGGCCGGCATCGCCTACATCACTTCCAAAGTCATACAGGCCGCAAAGGAGCATGAGAAATGCTGAAACGTTACCTCCCCGCTCTCTTCCTTCTCGTCATGGCCGCGCAGGTCTGCAATGCGGGAGAACTCGCGCCGCAGACCAGCGATGCGCGCGCCATCAAGGTGACGGTCACACCGAGGGCTACACCCAAGGCATGGGAGTTCGAGATGACCATGGAGACCCATACCCGGAACCTGGACGACGACCTGACCAAGGTCACGCAGCTCGTGGCCGACGGGAAGCCATACGCCCCCTTGGCCTGGGATGGAACGCCGCCGGGAAGCCATCATCGCAAGGGCGTGCTGCGCTTCCCTTCCATCACGCCACCGCCGCGCGCCCTGGAACTGCGGCTGAGACTGGCCAGCGATCCGGCACCCCGGGTCTTCACATGGCGGCAGCAGTGACCTTGGAAGGGTGTGAGGCATGGCAAAGCGCCAGGCGATGACAGGAACGCACCTCGGGCACGAGCCTGCCCTGGCAAAGGCCACGCCCCCGAAAGTGAGCTACATCTGCCTCATGCATCCCGAGGTCCGCCGAAACGCACCGGGAAGCTGCCCCAAGTGCGGCATGGCGCTGGTACCAGAAACGGAGATGTCGGCCGCCCATGCCGCGGTGGCCAGCATCCTGGCCGGCCACACGGTCGACGCCGCGGTCTATTCGGCACTCGCTGACGCACTGGCGGCAGCGCTCGATGCCAGGGAGCACGAGACCGGCATGCACTCCAAGCGCGTGGCCTGTCATACGCTGGTGCTGGCAAAGCGCTTCACCGACGATGACGGCGTGCTGCAGCAGGTGTACTGGGGAGCGCTGCTTCACGACGTGGGCAAGATAGGCATCCCCGACGTCATCCTGCTCAAGGAAGGTCCGCTCGCCCCCGAGGAATGGCGAACCATGCGCACCCACCCGGAGATCGGGCACCGCATCCTGTCCAGCGTCCCGTTCATGGAGGTCGCGGCGGGAATCGTGTTGTGCCATGAAGAACGTTTTGACGGTGGCGGGTACCCGCGTGGTCTGCGCGGCGAGGATATCCCGCTGTGGGCACGCCTGTTCGCCGTGATCGACACGCTGGATGCGATGACATCCGACCGGCCCTACCGTAGCGGCCTGTCCTTCGACGCCGCCAAGGAAGAGATTGTGCGCATGGCGGGCAGCCAGTTCGATCCCCATGCCGTCGAGGCCTTCGTCGCGGAGCAAGAGATACTGCGCGACATGGTCAGGCTAAAATGCAGCGAACCATCCATGACAAAGGAAGAAGAACGATGACGTCAGAAATGAAAGACCCGGTGTGCGGCATGTCTGTGAAACCCGGCTCGCCGCACCACTACGCCTACCAAGGCACCGAATACCACTTCTGCAGCGCAAAGTGCCTGACCAAGTTCCAATCGTCCCCAAAGGAATATCTCGAACCTAGCGTGTCACAGCCGTCGCCCGCCAAGTCTGGCGTGACCTACACCTGCCCCATGCATCCCGAAATCCGCCAGGACGCACCGGGCAGCTGCCCCAAGTGCGGCATGGCGCTGGAGCCGGAGATTCCGGTCGCGCCCGGTGCGGTCGAGTACACCTGCCCGATGCATCCGGAGGTCGTGCGCAACGAACCGGGCAGCTGCCCGATCTGCGGCATGGCGCTGGAGCCGCGCAATGCCGTGGTGGAAGACAACGCCGAGCTCAATGATATGTCGCGGCGCTTCTGGATCAGCGCGGTGCTCGCGCTGCCGGTGTTCGTGCTGGCAACGGTATCGGATCTCTTCCCTCGGGCGATACCGGAATCCGTGTCCATGGTGGCACTGCAATGGATCGAATTCCTGCTCGCCACACCGGCCGTGCTGTGGTGCGGCTGGCCTATCTTCCAGCGCGGCTGGGCCTCGGTGGTGAACCGCAGCCTCAACATGTTCACCCTGATCGCGCTGGGCGTGGGCGTGGCCTGGAGCTACAGCGTGGTCGCCATGCTCGCACCCGGCATCTTTCCCGCCTCGATGCGCAGCATGATGGACACGGTGCCGGTGTATTTCGAGGCGGCCGCCGTGATCATGTCACTGGTGCTGCTGGGCCAGGTGATGGAGCTGCGCGCGCGCAGCCAGACCAGCGCCGCCATCAAGCTGCTGCTGGGGCTCGCACCCAAGACCGCGCGCATCGTGCGTGCCGACGGCCGTGAAGAGGACATTCCGCTGGCAGAGGTGCAGCCCAACGACGTGCTGCGCGTGCGTCCCGGCGAGAAGGTGCCGGTGGACGGCGTGGTGCTGGAAGGCACGAGCGCACTGGACGAATCCATGGTCACCGGCGAATCCATCCCCGTGGAAAAGACCGCCGGCACGAAACTGATCGGTGCCACCGTGAACGGCACCGGCAGTCTCTTGATGCGCGCCGAGCGCGTCGGCGCCGACACCCTGCTCTCGCAGATCGTGCACATGGTGAGCGAAGCGCAGCGTTCGCGTGCGCCCATCCAGCGCCTCGCGGATGTCACCGCCGGTTACTTCGTCCCCGCCGTAGTACTGGTCGCGCTCGCCACGCTGGCGGTTTGGGGAGTCTTCGGGCCCGAGCCACGCCTGGCGCATGCCATCGTCAACGCGGTGGCGGTGCTCATCATCGCCTGCCCCTGCGCGCTGGGCCTGGCCACGCCCATGTCCATCATGGTGGGGACCGGGCGCGGTGCCAGTGCCGGCGTATTGATCAAGAACGCCGAGGCGCTGGAGACGATGGAGAAGGTGGATACGCTGGTGGTGGACAAGACCGGCACGCTGACTGAGGGCAAGCCCAGGCTGATGTCGGTGGTCGCCCTCGCCGGTCATGGCGAAGACGAGGTGCTACGGCTTGGAGCGAGCTTGGAGCGCGCGAGCGAACACCCGTTGGCCGCCGCCATCGTGAGCGGTGCGCAGGAGAAAGGTCTGGCGCTCGTATCGGTCAGCGACTTCGACTCCGTCACCGGCAAAGGTGTGACCGGCAAGGTGGAAAGGCATACCGTGGCGCTGGGCAACCTCAAGCTCTTCGACGAGCTGCACATAAGCGCCGGAGACTTGCCGGCCCGCGCCGAAGCGCTGCGCCGCGACGGCCAGACCGTGATGCTGGTCGCGATCGACGACCGGGCCGCGGGCCTGCTCGGCGTGGCCGACCCGGTGAAGGCCTCCACGCCCGAAGCCATCCGCGCCCTGCATGAAGAAGGCGTGCAGGTCATCATGCTCACGGGCGACAACCGCGTCACTGCGGAGGCGGTGGCGAAGAAGCTGGGCATAGACCGCATCGAAGCGGAGGTACTGCCTGAGCAGAAGGCATCGGTGGTGAAGCAGCTGCAGGCGCAGGGGCGTTTCGTGGCGATGGCGGGAGACGGCATCAACGACGCACCCGCGCTGGCGCAGGCGCAGGTGGGCATCGCCATGGGTACCGGCACCGACGTGGCGATGGAGAGCGCGGGCGTCACGCTGGTGAAGGGCGACCTGCAAGGCATAGTCCGTGCCGTGCGGCTGTCGCGTGCGACCATGAAGAACATCCGCCAGAACCTGTTCTTCGCTTTCATCTACAACGTGCTGGGCGTGCCCATCGCAGCCGGCGTGCTCTACCCCTTCTTCGGCCTGCTGCTCTCGCCCATCATCGCGGCGGCGGCGATGAGCTTCAGCTCCGTGTCGGTGATCAGCAACGCATTGCGGCTGCGCCGTGTGAAACTGTAGGTGGCAACGACTGCGACAGGAGGCTCCAATGTGGGGACATATGGGAGATTTCGGCTGGGGGTGGGATATGGGTATCGGCATGCTGCTGTACTGGGGCCTGCTGATCGCGGTAATTGTGGCACTGGTCAGACTGGCGTCCGGCCAGAGCCGCAGTCAATCCGCCGAGAAGACTGCACTTGAGCTGTTGAAGGAACGCTATGCGCGCGGCGAAATAGAGCGTGAAGAATTCCTGCAGAAAAAGCAGGACCTCGAACGCTGACACATCAGCTGCGCGACGGTTACCTGTAACGCAGGCTGTGATGACCGCGCCTATTGATTTTGTTCAACGAACGACTCGATTACGTCAGACATGTCCTGCGGAATCTCCAGCATCGGAAAATGTGACTTTGCATTCAACTTTCGTACCGTGAACCACGAGTGGGACTCAGCAAATATTTCCTGCGCATGGAGAAATTCGGGATCCGCGGGCTGCGCATAAAGATGCAGTACGGGCACGGATGGCCGGAAGTCTGCAAGCGCCTTTACCGGTGAACCATATCGCTTGTATGACGCCTCGATCGCCTTCCCCGCCCGCGCCCACATCTCGAACCCGTGCGAACCCATTCCCTCGCGGATGAAACGCGTGATCTTCGGGCCCTCGACTCCCTGCAACCACATGGCAAAGAGTTGTTCACGCGTCGCTTGCCACTTCCCGGGATCCTGCAGGCCGGCAAGCGCACCGAGGAAAGGTGGCGGCGGATCGAGGACCAGCCAATCCACGAAGATGATCGCGGGGATTCTCTGGCCCAGCTGACGTCGCAATTCAATCGCAACCCAGCCCGCATGGGCAAGCGCAACCGGAACGATCCGCTGCGCTCCGCTCTCCTCAATGACTGCCAAGGCATCATCGACCAGACCCGCGTCACCAAAATCGTGTGTGGCAGGAGCTGACTGCCCGTGACCCCGCCAGTCCAGCGACAGTGTGCGGCGGCGTCCACTGCACGCTCCCACCAGTTCGGTGAAGACGCTGCGGTCGGCGCACCAACCGGGAAGACAGAGCAACGCCGGCTCTCCCCGACCTAAATCGTCGTAGCTGATGCGTATTCCTGACTTCGTGTCTGCCATGGGACCTCCCGCCTTGGGTTTACTACACGGAGAGTTCGCAGAGAAGGAAGACCTCACTTCCGTACCAGGCCTTCAAATGACACCGAATACTCCTTACGGGCCGGGTCGTACTTGACGCTGTAGGTGGTCGGATAGTAGCCGTGCTTCCGGTATTTTTCGGGAAGCTTGATGGGCATTGTCACGTTGGGTTTCGTTTCCAGATACGACTTTGTGACCATCGTTTCGAGAAAGGCCGCATGCCCGTCATACGACCCGTAGATGTGAGTATGGGTGAAGGCCTGGTGATTGAATTCCGGCGCTGCAGGGTCTATCCAGTGCACACCCATGCGCTTCTTTTCAGTTCCGGGCGGCAGGATATAACCCGACGATACAAATTCGGCTGCCGGCTTCTTCATGCACTTGGCGATATCCGCTCCCTTGCAGGTTATCTTCACGCGTACCGCCGGCTCGATCATGTAGAAGTGAAAGTCGAAATGCGGAACGTCGTAGATTCCCGGAGGGACGTGTCCGTGCGGATTCCAGTTAAGAACGAGATGGGTGTAGGGCGGGACCTTGACCAGGGTCGGCAACGCCAAAGGGTGTTCCCAGGTTTCTTCTCCCGGTGCAGGCGGTTCCGGCGGCAACCCTGACATGGCCGTCTCCGTAAACGTAAAACCTATCGCAGTCGGTATTCGTTTCGCATCGTAGTCCACCCATGTCCAGGCCATGCCGTTCCCCACGGGACTGCCCTCGCCGTACGTTCGCGCTGTGTGGAGCGCAGGCCCTGTTTCCGCGATGCCCTGCAATGTCAGGAAGAATTGAAGAACCAGAAGCAGCAATGAAGCCAATTTGGCAGTGGGTCGCATGGCAATCTCCTTTCGTCTTGTGTCTGAACAAATCAGAGATATCGGTTTCGCGTTATCCGCTCGAATGCTTGCGACCTCACGTTACCACGATGACCGGCCGATACAATCGGGTAAATCGCTGAGCAAGGTAGGTAAATCCCTAAGTTCGGAATGAAGATTTGCGTCGTATAGTTAGACTTGGATCCATGCTGGAGGCCACGATGAAAAGACTACTCGCGCAATTCGCCATCACCGTTGTGCTTGGAGCGATGATCGAGAGCGCCGCAGCTGCCGAGCCGGCGGACTCGTTGAATCTGGGATACGGTGGGATCATACGGACCATGCACGACTGCGATGCCAATGTCTATTTCGCGGAGTACGAGCACTCGCTCACCCCGACCACCGCCATCCTCGGGCGCATCGACAAGGTGGGCTACAAATTCGACGACGGCAACTATCGGGAAGACGGCACGCTGCGCGGCATGGATGTCGGTGCCCGCTACTACCCGTCCGGAGCCATGCACGGGTTCTTCGCAGGAGGGAGCCTGGGATACTGGAACGGGGATTGGATGTTCTTCCACGCCTTGGGCAGGCCGGGTCAGGACCAGGGCACGGCGCGCACCCACGCGGTGAGGCTCAATTTCGACGTCGGCGATCGCATCCCGATACCCGGCTCGGGAATCTCCATCATGCCCGAGATGAACATCGGGAAGTTCTTCTCCTCCAGGACATGCCAGTACGTCTCGCCCGCGTCCATGACAGCAAATCAGTGCACCCAGAAATCGGAAGTCAACGTCTACCTGTTCGTCGGCGTCGCGGTCGGCACGGCGTTCTGAGCGGGAAGGACGTGGCTGCCGATTGTCTCCGGCAAACGATTCGCATAGTATCGGCCGCAGGATAAGCGTCAGAGCGGGCTGATTCACTATTCGGGCGTCAACACTCAAATGCTAGAGACAGCACAATTCCTCAAAGGCCAGTTGGACTACATCTTCTTCGTCTACGGCCTAGCCTTCTTCGTCCTGGGCGTGGTCTGCTTCACCCGGCATCGCTCGACACAGGAGATATTGCCCTGGATGTACATGGGGCTGTTCGGCTTCAGCCATGGGCTGAACGAATGGCTGGACATGCTGGCGCTGACCACCGGCGACACGCCGCTCTTCTCAGCCGTGCGTCTTGCGGTGATGGCGGTCTCCTTCGCTTTCCTGGTCGAGTTCGGCCGGGTCGGCACTGCCAATTTGGGGAGGCGCGCGGTCGGGCGCTGGATACTGCCCCTACTCGTCCTCGTCGCGCTCTTCCTGGGCGGCCTGCTCGGCGGACCGGCGGGACTGAATGGCGGCTTCCGCTACGCGCTGGGACTAGTCGGCTGCTTGTGGTCCGCCTATGCGCTTTTCGCCAAAGCTGGCGTGCTATCGGGAACACGCCGCCGCTGGCTGATCTCGGGCGGCATCGCCATGGCGCTGTATGGCCTCGCCGCAGGCATCGTCGTGCCGGCTGCCGGGCTCTTCCCCGCGAGCGTGCTGAACCACCAGAGCTTCTTCGATGCGACTGGCATACCCATACAGCTCTTCCGCGCCTTCTTCGCGTGCTGGATCACCTTGTCGATCTGGGCCTACGAGCAGGGGAAGTTCGAAGAATCGCCGCTGATGAGGAAGCGCCGCTGGTATTTCCGCGCCACGCTCGCCCTGCTGGCCTTCACCATCGCTGCCGGCTGGATGCTCGCCGACAACCTGGGCAGGCTGTATCAGGATGACCTGCGACGCGACCTGGATGCGAACACGGCGCTGCTGACCCACCGGCTCACGGTGGACACCACCGTCACCCAGGGGCTGGCGACCGCAATGTCGTCCTCAAGTGCCCTCGCTGGCCTGCCTGGAACGTCTCCGGCCACGCTCGCGCGGCTCGACGTGCTGGTGGACCGCTACGCTGCCGTCCATCCCGGGCTCATCGCCTATGTGATGGACCGCGAAGGCACGGTCATGGCCGCATCCAACCGCAATCAGCCGAACAGCCTCGCCGGTAAGAACTACCGCTTCCGCCCCTACTTTCAGGACGGACTTGCCGGGAGGTTGGGTAACTTCTTTGCCATAGGCATCACCACGGGCGAGGCTGGCTTCTATGCCAGCGCACCCATACGCGACGCGAAGGGACAGGTCATCGGTGTCGCGGTGGTGAAGCACACGCTCGATGCGGAGGCGCTGGGGCTGACTCATTTCCAGCAGGCCTTTCTGGTCGATGCGCAGGGGGTCGTGCTGCTGTCCGGTATGAAGGAGGCGCCGTACAGTCTGTGGCCCTTGCCCCCTGACTTGCAGCAGGCGCACACCTCGTCGGCGTCGGGAAGAACCTCGCTCGCACCTGAACGCTTCGAGAACGGCCAATGGGTCAGCGTCTCCGGCAAACGCTACCTCGTCGGTCGGCAGACTGTTGGGAATGAAGGCTGGTCGCTGGTACTGCTGCGCCAGGAAAAGGCTGCATTGGTCAACCGCCTGTTCGGCATCCTGCTGACGCTGATGGCCAGCTTGCTGATACTGGCGTCGCTGCTGGCGCTGCAGCGCGAGTTCGGCATAGAGATACTGCTGCATCAGAACCAGCGGCGACTGGAAGACCTGTCGCACAAGCTGGAGCAGCAAGCCAGCACGGATACGCTTACCGGGGCATTGAACCGGATGAAGTTCAACGACATCCTCAATCAGGAGATCAAGCGCGCGCTGCGCTACCAGACTCCCTTGTCGCTCGTCATGTACGACATCGACCATTTCAAGCGCGTCAACGACACCTATGGCCATCAGATGGGTGACAGCGTACTGGTCGAGCTGACCCGCCTGGTGGGGAGCCACACCCGGGAGTCGGACAGCCTCGCCCGCTGGGGCGGCGAGGAGTTCATGATCGTGGTGACGCAGTTGGCAATGGAGGACGCGGTGAAGCTGGCCGAGAAACTGCGCGTGCTGATAGGGGAGACCGAGTTCACCGGTGTGGGCAAGCTGAGCTGCAGTTTCGGCGTGGCGCAGTTCGCACCGGACGATACGGCGGACACCCTGGCAGCGCGCGCCGACCAGGCGCTGTACCTGGCCAAGACGGGCGGCAGGAACCGCGTCGCGACCGTCTGTAAGGTTCAGCCGTAGCGGTGTATCTCTATCGTGGCGTGGGCGATCTCCTCGTGCACGCGCAGCCTGTCGCGCACTTGGTCCGGCGTCAGCGTATCGCTTTGTGTGGCGATCACGAGCGCGCAGGCGTAGGCGTTGGTCCCAACGCGCCAGACGTGCAGATCGACGAGCTGCGTCCCATCGGTACGCTCCAGCGTCCTGACGACCTCGCGGATCTCATCCACCACAGGATGGTCCATCTCCCGGTCGAGCAACACCTTGCCGGTATCGATCAGCAGCCTTCTCGCCCAGACCGCGACCAGCACGGCGCCCACCATGCCCATCACCGGGTCCAGCCACCACCAGCCGTAGAGCAGGCCGCCCGCTAGCGCCACGATGGCGAGCACCGATGTCGCCGCGTCAGCCACGACGTGCCAGTAGGCCGATTTGAGGTTCAGATCGTGGTGGTGATGGCCGCGGCCCTCATGCCCGTGTTGATGGTGGCCATCCTGCGACCTGCCCAGGATCAGGGCACAGACGATGTTGACCAGCAGGCCGATGACGGCGACAACCATCGCATCCCGGTAATCTATGGGCTGGGGCGAGACCAGGCGCTCCACCGAACCGAAGACCATCAGCGCCGCCACG
>JBBIIJ010000061.1:0-13356 GCA_037446535.1 Sideroxydans sp.
CGCGTTCGACCAGCGCCTTGGTGAGCTGCTTGAGCAGGCCGTTCTCGCCGATCAGGTCTTCGGGTTTCTTATATCCAGACAGCAGGCTGTCGATCAGCTCTGCAGGTAGTGCTTTTGCTGCGGTCATTGATGCTCCTTCCTAAGGGATGGCAGTTTCCTGCCAAATGACCGTTTACACAAAAATTCTTACACCCTCACGTCTATCCTTGCGACATGTAGTTACTGCGCTAATTCCTTTCGTTTCTTTGCTGATTGTTGTCATGTTGATAACGAATACAGTTAAGGACGTTGGGAGCAATCGTTATAACTTCAATATTCTCAAGAGAATCACATCGGGTGAGTCGTTGGAAAGGGTTGTGGGTTGCGCTTGCAGGAGGGCTCGCTGGAAGTCTTATTTCTTACCTTAAGCCAACTGCAGGCCAGGATTTTCAATGGCTTTATGAGGGGTTTGCCCAAACGTCTTATATCTTCGCTTCATCAGTCGCTGCGATATTCATCATGCACGGCTACAAGCACGCTGATCCAAGTCAATCAGTTGCCGAGGAGGGTGAAGAATCAACGGAAGGCGAACGATGAGCAAGCTGTTAAGCGCCCCGTTTTCAATTTCTTCTGTTTGCCAGGCAGACTGTTCTAGCGCACGGGCAACAGTCTGATCCTTACTGCTCTTCCGGGGGCGTGGAGATGTTGCCTCCGGAGTCGGGCGCGGCGCGGATCAACTGCGGCAGTTCGGCTCTCAGCTCGGCCAGCGCCTGCTCGATGGCCTGCTGCTGGGCTGCTGCCAGGTGTTGCTGCAGCTTCTGTGCGAACACATCCTCGATGTGCGCCTGGATGTCCTGCAGCAGTTGCGGCGCAGGGTCATGGAGCTCGGGTGCGGATGGAGCGGGCGAGGGGATGTCCGGTATCGGAGCGTCCCTGTTCTGTTCTTCCACCACCTCGGTAAGCGTGGGGAAGCCGCCCGTGGTCTCGCCGACCACGTCGGTCAGCGTCGGGAGGTCGTCGGGGATGGATCTCTTGCGGCTCATGCGCGCAGCTTGGCCAGGTCAGTGTGGTTGATCTCGTAACCACGGTCGCGGTAGAACTTGAAGCGGGCACGCCCGCGCGCGACGTCCTCTTCGTCGCAGCCGACGATCTCGATGACCCGTTCGAACCGGCTGAAGAAGGTCACGCATTCGTCATGCAGGCTGATGAGTAACTCGGAATGCGGGAAGTTCTCGTCGCTGCCTACGACCACGGGCATGGATGCGGCGTCAGCCTCGTGGCTGCGGCAATGCGGCATGAAGGCGGTCGCCGGGTAGTGCCACAGCAGCTTGTCGAGCTGGTCCGCGGTGCTTGCATCGGGCACGTGCAGCAGCACGCGCAGCCCTTTCTGCATCGCCTTATGCGTCAGCTGACAAGCCGTTCTCAGCTTGTCCTCCGCGCCAGAATAGAAATCGACCTGGGTCACTTTGATGCGCGGTTGATGAGGTACTGCGTGAGCAGCGGCACGGGACGGCCCGTCGAGCCCTTGTCCTTGCCGGATTTGTTGGCGGTACCGGCGATGTCGAGGTGCGCCCAGCGGTAGTCCTTGGTGAAGCGCGCCAGGAAGCACGCGGCCGTGATGGTGCCGCCCGCGCGGCCGCCGATGTTCTGCATGTCGGCGAAGTTGCTGTCCAGCAGCGGCTGGTAGTCTTCCCACAGCGGCAGCTGCCACACGCGGTCGTGCGATTGCTCGCCGGCGGCGAGGAGTTCCTTCGCCAGCTTGTCGTCGTTGGCGAACATGCCGCTGGCGACGTGGCCCAGCGCAATCACGCAGGCACCGGTAAGCGTGGCGATGTCGATCACGGTATCCGGCTCGAACTTGGCCGAGTAGGTCAGCGCGTCGCACAGGATGAGGCGGCCTTCGGCGTCGGTGTTCAGGATCTCTATGGTCTGGCCGGACATGCTGGTCACGATGTCGCCGGGCTTGGTGGCTTTGCCTCCGGGCATGTTCTCGCAGGTGGGGATCACGCCAACCACGTTGATCGGCAGTTCCATCTCGGCGATGGCTTGCAGGGTACCGAGCACGCTGCCCGCGCCGCTCATGTCGTACTTCATCTCGTCCATGTCGGCGCCGGGTTTCAGCGAGATGCCGCCGGTGTCGAAGGTGATGCCCTTGCCGACCAGCACGATGGGCTTCTGCTTCTTGTCACCGCCTGCGTATTCCAGGGTGATGAGCTTGGGCGGCTGGGCGCTGCCACGCGTGACCGAGAGGAAGGAGCCCATGCCCAGCTTCTGCATGTCCTTCTCTTCCAGCACGGTGGTCTTGATGTGCTTGTGCGCCTTGGCCAGTGCCAGCGCCTTGGCGGCAAGATAGCTCGGGGTGCAGATGTTGCCGGGCAGGTTGCCCAAGTCCTTGGTCAGCGCCATGCCGCGCACGATGGCAGCGGTCTGTTCGACGGCCTTCTTCAGTTCGGCGGCGGGTTTGTCCAGCGTGGCGAAGGTGATGTGCTTCAGCGTAGCCGGCTTGGAAGGTTTGCTCTTCAGGCTGTCGGAACGATAGGCGCCGTCAGCCGCCGCAATGATGGCCTGTTTGATGACCCAGGCGGAATCCTTGCCGACGCCGTCGTCGGTGATGAATAGCGCCGCATCCTTCGCCGGCGTGCCGTGCAATGCCTTGAACGTGGCGCCCAGTATCTCGACGCTGGTCTTATTGTCCAGTTCACTCGCCTTGCCTAGTCCGACCAGCAGGATGCGTTCCGCGGTGATGCCGGGGATGGTGTGCAGCAGCAGCGTGGATGCCGCCTTACCGGTCATGTCGCCGCGCGCGATGACGTCGCTCAGCGCGTGTTTCGCCGCCTTGTCCAGGACTTGCGCCGCCTTCGACAGCTCGCCGCCATCGAACACGCCGACCACGACACAGCCGCTCTTCACCGAGTCCGGATTGCCTTGTTTTATGCTAAATTCCACGCGTAGCTCCCTCATGTTCAAAATTTGATTTCAATGCCGGATTATCCGCAATCCCCCGACCAAAAGTCAAAGAAGCGTAGTGCGCGCAAGGTGCGCGGCCTCTTCTATTGGTCGCTCCTGCGCGAGTTTGCCAGTACCGGGCTGCTGATCTTCTCCATCCTCTTGGGCATCGTCGTGTTCACCCAGCTGATCCGCTTCCTGGGTGAGTCGGTCAGCGGAGTGCTTGCGGTGGACGGCATCCTGGTGATGCTGGGGTTCAGTGCGCTGAATTACCTGCCGGTCCTGCTGTCCATCAGCCTCTTCCTGTCCGTGCTGGTCACGCTGAGCCGTTGCTACCGCGACAGCGAGATGGTGGTGTGGTTCTCATCGGGCGTAGGGCTCACCCGCTGGATACGCCCGGTGCTGGGTTATGCGCTACCGGTAGTGGCGCTCATCGCATTCCTGAGCATGGTGCTGTCGCCCTGGGCGCTGTCCAAGGCAGACGAGTTCAAGCGCAGGCTGGACAGCCGTGATGACGTCTCGGCTGCGACCCCGGGCGCGTTCCGCGAATCCAAACAGGCCGACCGCGTGTTCTTTCTCGAGGACGTGGATGCCCAGAAGAAGCATGTGGGCAACATCTTCGTTCAGTCAGTGCAGAACGGCAAAGAAGGGACGATGGTGGCCAAGGAGGGTTACCAGGAGACGGCGGCCAACGGCGACCGCTTCCTGGTGCTGCTGAACGGCACACGCTACGAAGGGGTGCCCGGGCAGGCCGACTTCAAGATCGCCGAGTTCGAGCGCTATGCCATGCGCATAGAGCCTGTCGAGCTGCGCCAGGAGCTGCCCAACCGAAAGGCCTATTCCACCTTGTACCTGCTGCGGAACCCGGATTCATGGAACATGGCGGAGCTGGAGTGGCGCATCGGTCTGCCGCTCAGCGCCCTGATCCTGGCGTTGCTGGCCATTCCGCTCAGCTACGTCAATCCGCGCGCGGGGCGTTCGATGAACCTCATCACCGCCATCGTGATCTATATGTTCTACAACAACATGATCAGCGTGACCAATTCCTGGGTCGGGTTGCAGAAGATAGGTGTGATGACGGGCTTGTGGGGCATACACCTGCTGATGTTCGGAGTGATGCTGGTGATGTTCTACCACCGTGTGTCGGTGTTCTCGTGGCGGCGGTGGAAGCAATGAAGATATTGAGCCGCTACCTCGCGCGGGAGATCTACTTCAGCGTGGCGCTGGTGTTCACCGCCCTGCTCATGCTGTTCGCGCTGCTGGACTTGATCAATCAGCTGAACGAGATGGGGCGCGGAGACTACCGCCTGGGTTATGTCCTGTTGTTCGTGGTGTTGACCCTGCCGGGGCATATATATGAACTGTTTCCAGTCGCCGTGCTCATAGGCACCATCTTTGCGCTGGTGCAGATGGCCGCCAATTCCGAGCTTACGGTATATCGCGCTTCCGGCGTGTCATTGAAGCAGATGATAGGTGCCTTGTTGCGCATAGGTGCCCCGTTGCTGGTGCTCTGTTTCATGTTCGGCGAGTTCATCGCACCGCCCAGCGAACATCTGGCGCAACGCATCAAGCTCAAGGCGCAGAACGCACAGATCAGCCTGCGGGAGTTCCGCTCCGGAGTATGGGTGAAGGACGAGGGGAGCTTCGTCAATGTGAAGAGCGTCCTGCCCGACACTTCTCTGCTGGACATCAGTATCTACCAGTTCGACGACAACTACCACCTGCGCAGCATCACCGCAGCTGATCGCGCCACCTACCAGGAGGGCAGGTTCTGGACGCTGGAAGGCGTGAGGCGGACGCGATTCACGCCGCAGGGTGCAGTCGTCGACAACCAAGCTAAAAGCGAGTGGAGCTCGTCCTTGAACCCGAGCATCCTCAGCGTGCTGATGGTGGTGCCGGAGCAGATGTCGGCGTGGAGCTTGTACCAGTACACCCGCCACCTCGCCGAGAACCACCAGAAGACGCGGCGTTACGACATCGCGATGTGGAACAAGCTCGTGTATCCCTTTGCAGTGCTGGTGATGATGTTGCTGGCGCTCCCGTTCTCATCCTACCGGCGGCGGGAGGGGGGCATAGGCGCCAAGGTGTTCGCTGGCGTCGTGCTGGGGCTGACCTTTCACTTCGCGGGCAGGCTGTTCGCCAATCTGGGGGCGCTCAACGAATGGCCCGCGATGTTGAGCGCGACGGCGATGAGCTGGATCTTCCTGGGGCTGGCGCTGACCATGCTCTGGCGGTCAGAGCGCAGATAGGCGAGGTTGCGGGGCTAAGACTGCGGGCGGGGTCAGCGGACCGTGTCGGCGGCCTGGACGCCGCTGGCGGCTGAACGCTCCTGCTGCACGCGCACCATCTTTTTGACCGCCTCCCGTTTCTCGTGGGGCACCTTGCTGAAGGCCTTATATTTCTCACGGGCGCGTTGACGTTGTTCGGGGGTGAGCTTGCTCCAGGTCTCCATGCGGGAGTACAGGCGCTGGCGCTGCTGCGCATTGAGCTTGGGGTAGTGCCTGGCGATGCCCAAGAAATTGGCCTTTTGTTTCTCCGGCAGTGTGTCCCAGGTGCTAGACAGGGGGGCGAGCGCCTCCCGCTGCAGCGGCGTCAGTTTCTCCCACGGTTGTGCTTGCGCTGCAAGAGGCAAGCAGAATACTGCCAGCAGGAGCATGTAGCAAAGGTGGCGGGATAAGGCGTGCATGGCGGTCAGTCCGATCAATCGACGTACATATCGACGGGAAGATCATCCGTCAGGATGGCGATGTCTATGTCGCTATGGTCGTGTTCGTACACATGCTGCCAATAGAAGATGCCGCTGAACAGGATGATTGCGAACAGCGCCGCCAATCCCCAGTGATGGGACTTGTGTCCGGGCGTATGGGCCAATCCATGTTCGTGCAGCCAAGCCAGAACTGGGACCTGCTGGCGCTGATGTTGCAGCGCCACGCGGCGCGCGTTACGCAGTTTGTCCAACGTGTCGTTGTCGAGTTGTGCGGCCGAGCGGTCGAGCATCGCCCCGATATCGCGTGTCTGTAGTCTGGTTTTCATGATAGGTCTATCCCTTTCTCTTTCAGCATCGCGGCCAGCGCGTGCGTCGCGCGCGAGCAATGCGTCTTGACGCTGCCTTCGGAGCACCCCATCGCTGCCGCTGCTTCTGCCGTGTCTAGTTGCTCCCAGTAACGCAGAAGGAAGGCTTCCCGTTGACGGGCTGGCAGGCGGTGGAGTCCGTCCTCTATCGCAGCCAGTACCTGTGACTGGTTCAGTGCGGTGTCGGGCTGGGGCGGTTGGCTGGGGTTGTCCTTATCCTCTAGCACGTCCAGCGGGTCGAACTCTTCTTCCGCGTGCTGAGGGGTGTAGGAGGAGAACAGCGACTGCCAGAACGTACGCACCTTTTGCCGGCGGAAATAGTCCAGGATGGTGTTCTGCAGTATGCGATGGAACAGCATCGGATATTCTTCGGCCGGTTTGTCGCCGTAGCGCTCCGCGAGCTTGAGCATGGCGTCCTGCACGATGTCCAGCGCCGCATGTTCGTCGCGTACCGCGAACATGGCATGTTTGTATGCACGGCGCTCGACGTCAGCGAGAAAATCGGAGAGTTGTTCTCTGGTGGACAAAGCGATGCTCCTCGGGGGCGCGCATGATAGCAAATTCCTGTCCCGACTAGGCTTTTCCGGGCTGTCCGGCTGGATTGGGGTTGACCAAAATGCCGCCAGCCTTTATCTTGCGCGGTCCTTGTTAAAAGTATTCATTCAGGTTTTGGCTCATGGAATTGACCGGTGCAGAAATAACCATCCGCTGTCTGCAGGAGGAAGGGGTCGAATACGTTTTCGGCTATCCCGGCGGCGCGGTGCTGTTCATTTACGATGAGCTGTTCAAACAGGAACAGGTCAAGCACGTGCTGGTGCGCCATGAACAGGCTGCGGTGCATGCCGCGGACGGGTATGCGCGCTCCACCGACAAGGTCGGCGTGGCCTTGGTCACTTCCGGCCCGGGCGTGACCAATGCCGTCACTGGCATCGCCACGGCCTATCTGGATTCCATCCCGATGGTGGTGATCAGCGGTCAGGTGCCGACCAGCGTCATCGGCGAAGACGCCTTCCAGGAAGTGGATGCAGTGGGCATCACCCGTCCTTGCGTAAAGCACAACTTCCTGGTGAAGGACGCCAAAGACATCGCCAGCACGTTGAAGAAGGCCTTCTACCTGGCCAAGAGCGGCCGCCCCGGCCCGGTGCTGGTAGACATCCCCAAGGACATCTCGAACCAGAAGGCGGAATACTCCTACCCCGCTACGGTCAACATCCGTTCCTACAACCCGCAGGTCCAGGGCGACATCGGCCAGATCAAGCGCGCCGCGCAGATGCTGCTCGAGGCCAAGCGCCCCATGGTGTATGCGGGCGGTGGCGTCATCCTTTCCGACGCGTCCAGACAGCTAACCGATCTGGTGCGCCTGCTCGGCGCTCCCTGCACCAACACGCTGATGGGGCTGGGCGGCTATCCCGCGAACGACAAGCAGTTCGTCGGCATGCTGGGCATGCACGGCACCTACGAAGCCAATCTGGCCATGCAAAACTGTGATGTGCTGCTAGCAGTTGGTGCACGCTTCGACGACCGCGTGATCGGCAACGTGGCTCACTTCAACTCCGTGCCGCGCAAGATCATCCATATCGACATCGACCCCGCGTCCATCTCCAAGCGGGTGAAGGTGGATGTGTCCATCGTGGGCGACGTGGCGCATGTGGTGTCTGACCTGTTGTCGGTGCTGAACAGCAGCAAACAGAAGCCGGACGCAGCGGCGCTGAAGGACTGGTGGAAGCAGATCGACGAATGGCGCGGTGCGAATTCGCTCACCTACAAGAACTCGACGGAACTGATCAAGCCGCAGTACGTCATCGAGACGCTGCACAAGGTGACGCAGGGCGACGCCTTCGTGGCCTCCGACGTGGGCCAGCACCAGATGTGGGCTGCCCAATACTACAAGTTCAATCAGCCGCGCCGCTGGATCAATTCCGGCGGCCTGGGCACCATGGGCTTCGGCCTGCCGGCGGCCATGGGCGTGCAGTTGGCGCATCCCGGCGCGACCGTGGCGTGCGTCACGGGCGAAGGCAGCATCCAGATGAACATCCAGGAGCTGTCCACGTGCAAGCAATACAACTTGCCGATCAAGATCATCGCCCTGAACAACCGCTATCTGGGCATGGTGCGCCAGTGGCAGGAGTTCTTCCACGGCAACCGCTACTCGCATTCCTACATGGACGCTTTGCCCGATTTCGTGAAGCTGGCGGAGGCCTACGGCCATGTCGGCATCAAGGTGGAGAAGCCATCCGACGTGGAAGGTGCGCTGAGGGAAGCCTTCGCGCGCAAGGACGACCTGGTGTTCCTGGATATCCGCACCGACTCGACCGAGAACGTGTATCCCATGGTGCCCGGCGGCAAGGGCCTGTCCGAAGTCATCCTGGCGGAGGACCTGTAATGCGACACATCATCTCTTTGCTGATGGAAAACGAAGCCGGTGCGCTGTCGCGCGTGGCGGGCCTGTTCTCGGCGCGTGGCTACAACATCGAGTCGCTGACCGTGGCTCCCACCGAAGATCCGACCATGTCGCGCATGACCATCGTCACCAGCGGTTCCGACGAAGTGATCGAGCAGATCAACAAACAGCTCAACAAGCTGGTGGATGTCGTGTCGGTGATGGATCTCACCGAGGGCGACCATATCGAACGCGAACTGATGCTGGTCAAGGTGCGCGCCGAGGGCAACGACCGCGAAGAACTGAAGCGCATGACCGACATCTTCCGCGGCCGCATCATCGACGTGACCGACAAGACCTACACCATCGAGTTGACCGGCACGGGCCACAAGCTGGACCGCTTCCTGCAAGCCATCGACCATGCGCTGATCCTGGAAACGGTGCGCACAGGTGCCTCCGGCATCGGGCGCGGCGACCGAATCCTGAAGCTTTAACTTTTTTCCATTCCTGATTTTTTCGAAGAGGCCAACATGAAAGTTTATTACGACAAAGACGCAGACCTGTCCCTGATCAAGGGCAAGCAAGTGACCATCATCGGCTACGGCTCGCAGGGCCATGCCCACGCCCAGAACCTGAAGGAATCCGGCGTCAACGTGACCGTCGGCCTGCGCAAGAACGGCGCTTCCTGGAAGAAGGCGGAAGGTGCTGGCCTGAAGGTCGCCGAAGTGGCCGCGGCCGTGAAGAGCGCCGACGTGGTGATGATGCTGTTGCCCGACGAGAACATCCCCGAGGTCTACAACAACGAAGTGCACGCCAACCTGAAGGCAGGCGCCGCACTGGCCTTCGCGCACGGCTTCAACGTGCACTACAACCAGGTCGTGCCGCGCGCCGACGTGGATGTGATCATGATCGCCCCCAAGGGCCCCGGCCACACCGTGCGTTCCGAATACCTGAAGGGCGGCGGTGTTCCCACGCTGATCGCGGTGTACCAGGACAAGACCGGCAAGGCCAAGGACATCGCATTGTCCTACGCTGCTGCCAACGGTGGCACCAAGGGCGGCGTGATCGAGACCAACTTCCGCGAAGAGACCGAGACCGACCTGTTCGGCGAGCAGGCCGTGCTGTGCGGCGGCGCTGTGGAACTGGTCAAGGCCGGCTTCGAGACGCTGGTGGAAGCGGGCTACGCGCCCGAGATGGCCTACTTCGAGTGTCTGCATGAGCTGAAGCTGATCGTCGACCTGATGTACGAAGGCGGCATTGCCAACATGAACTACTCCATCTCCAACAACGCCGAGTACGGCGAGTACGTCACTGGCCCGCGCGTCATCGCCGGTGAAGCCCGTGCCGCGATGAAGGAGTGCCTGAAGAACATCCAGACCGGCGAATACGCCAAGCGCTTCATCCTGGAAGGCCGCACCAACTACCCCGAGATGACTGCACGCCGTCGCCTGAACGCCGAGCACCCGATCGAGCAGGTCGGTGGTCAGCTGCGCGCGATGATGCCGTGGATCGCCAAGAACAAGCTGGTCGATCAATCCAAGAACTAAGACTCGAAAAAGGCGAAGGGGAAGAGTGAGGGGTACAATGCTCCGAGCCTTCCCCTTTCGCTCGCCCAATCTATGAAAAACTACCCGCATCCCATTATCGCCCGCGAGGGTTGGCCATTCCTGGCCATCACGCTCGCCCTGGCTGTCGCCGCCACCGTATGGTGCGCGAGCTGGTCTATCCCGCTGTGGGTCATCTTCGTGTTCGTGCTGCAGTTCTTCCGTGACCCGGGGCGCGAGATCCCGCAGCAGACAGGTGCCGTGCTGTCGCCCTGCGATGGCCGCGTCATCAAGGTCGAACGCACGCAAGACCCTTACGGTCAGCGCGATGCGATCCTGATCAGCGTGTTCATGAACGTGTTCAACGTGCACTCCAACCGCAGCCCGGTGGACGGCAAGATCGAGAAGATCCAGTACTTCCCCGGCAAGTTCGTGAATGCGGACCTGGACAAGGCGTCGAATGAGAACGAACGCAACGCCGTGGTGGCGAGGACGAACGACGGGCAGCTCGTGACCTTCGTGCAGGTGGCAGGCCTCATCGCGCGCCGCATTCTGTGCTACGTCAAGGAGGGGGACGTGCTGAACCGCGGCCAGCGCTATGGCTTCATCCGCTTCGGATCGCGCGTGGACATCTACCTGCCGCCGACCGCTACCGTGAAGGTGAGCATCGGTGATAAAGTGTCCGCAACAACCACCATCCTGGCGCAACTCTGAACCCCATGACCGAATTCAACCAGCGCAAACCCATGGACCTGCGTCGGCGCAGCATCTACCTGCTGCCCAACCTCTTCACCACGGCTGCGCTGTTCGCCGGTTTCTATTCCATCGTGCAAGCCATGAACGGCAAGTTCGAGTTCGCCGCCGTGGCGGTGTTCATCGCGATGGTGTTGGATGGGCTGGATGGGCGTGTGGCACGTTTGACGCACACGCAGAGCGAATTCGGTGCGGAGTACGACAGCCTGTCCGACATGGTGTCCTTCGGCGTCGCCCCGTCCATCCTGATGTACGAATGGGCGTTCCGCGACCTGGGCAAGTGGGGCTGGTTCGCCGCCTTCATCTACTGTGTGGGCGCTGCGCTGCGTCTGGCGCGTTTCAACACCAACATCGACATCGTGGACAAGCGCTACTTCCAGGGGCTACCTAGCCCGGCGGCGGCAGCGCTGGTGGCAGGTTTCGTGTGGGTGATGCTGGACAGCGGCTTCACAGGCTACGAGCTGCGCTGGTATGCCGCTGTGTTGACTGTGTTCGCGGGACTCTCCATGGTCAGCAACCTCAAGTACTACAGCTTCAAGACCATCAACATGCGCAAGAGCATCCCGTTCTTCGCCATCTTCCTGTTCGCGCTGTTCTTCATCTTCGTGGCCCAGAACCCGCCGCTGAACTTGTTTCTGCTGTTCCTGGCCTACTGCCTGTCGGGCTACGTGATGGCGCTGCTGGAGTTGCGCAAATCCAAGAATCCACCGCTTCCCTGATTTAGGATCGCGGCACACAGAATGGAAAGGGCGCACGGCATACCGCGCGCCCTTTTTCATTGCGGGGGACGATCAGGCCTTGTCCTTGGCCAGCTTCTGGCGGCTGACCTCGGTCAGGCGCAGTATCTTGGCGGAGGAGAACAGACCGCGTAGACGCGGCGTCTCGCCTTCCTTGTGCTCTACTACCGGCAGGTGGGTACGGCCATGCTTGTTCAGGGCCTCGAGGATGTCCTGCACGCAGGCCTTCTCCACGTCGTGCATCTCGGCGATGATCCAGTCCTGAGTGGATTCCATGATGTCGCGCACGCGGATGTCCTTGTGGGTCACGCCGCGGTCGGAGAAACCTACGCTTTGCAGGAAGCGCATGGGCTTCTCGCCCATGATGTCGTAGGAGGTGATGGAGCCGAGCAGCTTGCCCGCCTTATCCTTCACGAAGGCGATGCGGAGGCCGGCCGCCTTCATCTTGTGCAGCGCCTCGTCTATGGTCTCATCCTGGTCGATCTTGAACATTGAACGGACCCGGAAGTCAGTCATCACCGACACGGCGGGATCTTTCAGAGCGATCTGCCAGGGGTCGTTGCTGGGCTCAAGGATCTGCTCGATGTGGGTCGTGGTCTTCAACGAGAACGGCTGCGGCTGACGGTGTGGCATGAAACCCTCCTATCTGATGACATTTCGGAAGCAAGGTGTTCATAGGAATTGTAGCTTCCACCGAGGCCGCGCCATATACAGCGGATGCCTACTTCTCAGATCGTTGCCACAGCGTTTCAGGATAGCCGGATGCTCGGTTGATGACGCGGCTGAGCACGAAGAGCAGGTCGGAAAGGCGGTTCAGGTAGCGCAGCCCGTCGGGCGAGGCGGCCTCGCCCTGCATCAGGTGGAAATAATCGCGCTCGGCCCGCCGCGCCACCGTGCGCGCCACGTGGCACAGCGCCCCGGCCCGCCCCCCGCCGGGAAGGACGAATTCCTGCAGCGGAGGAAGGGTGGCGTTGTAGCGGGCGATGGCGGTGTCCAGCCGCGCGAGCTTGGCCGGGTCGAAGGGCGTGCCGGGCAGGGCGAGCGTGCCGCCCAGATCGAACAGGTCGTTCTGCACGCGCAGCAATTCCTGGCGTATGTCGTCCGGCCGCGTCTCGGCCAGCAGCACGCCGAGCTGGCTGTTGAGCTCGTCCACGCAGCCTATGGCCGCGATGCGCGCGCTGTCCTTGGCCACGCGCGCGCCGTTCGCCAGTCCCGTCGTGCCCTGGTCGCCGGTACGCGTCACGATGCCGCTTAGCCGGTTCGCCATCACTGCTTCTCCAGGCAGCCGAGATAGACCGCAGGATCGGGCGCCGTCTTGTTGCGCTGTGCCTGCCAGATCATCTCACCCAGGCAGTCCATCATCGCGTGCTGCGCCTCGTGTTCCGATTCATACTTCTGCGTTAGGCGCGCGAACTGCTCGCGGATGCCGTGCGGTTGGCCGATGCTGATCTGCTCCTCTATGGTCAGGTGCATCATCAGGTGCAAGAAGGGGTTCACCACGTTGCCGTCCGGCGCGTAGTCCTTGTCCTGGTTGCGCTCCGGGTTCGAGAACAGCTCATGGTATTCGGGATGTTTGTCTATGAGCTGCGCGGTCAGGTCTTCCAGCGGCGTGAGCAACTCGCCCCCGCGCCGCTTGCGCCAGGATTCGAACAGGAAGGCTCTCGCTTCGTCTCGGGTAGGGTTGAACATAGAGGTAACTCAATTAGATTAATCTAAGAATTGCGGATGGCAGGATTGTGCCTAGTCCGTCATTCAAGTCAAAGGCAAAACTTCGACAGCTTCTACTGAAATTGAAGTGCATTGCAGGGAACCACCAAAACCCCAAATCGGGTCTATTTCCACGAGGGTGTAAGAATTTTTGTGTAAACGGTCATTTGGCAGGAAACTGCCATCCCTTAGGAAGGAGCATCAATGACCGTAGCAAAAGCACTACCTGCAGAGCTGA
>JBBIIJ010000062.1:0-13327 GCA_037446535.1 Sideroxydans sp.
CTTCACCTTCTCGCATCGAAACTGGAAATGGCAGCGCGTGATTGGAGTTGAAACGATGGAACCGTAAAAACCAAAACATCAGTTGCATTGATGGGGAAGCCCTTGTAGTGGAGGTAAGGGGCTGCGCTTTAGCGCAGTCCCAGCGTAGCGAAGCGGAGCGAACTTGACCGTAGGGTTAGCCGGAACGAACATTAGTATTCCCTCAGCAAATTTTCCGGGGCAACAGTTTTCTCCCCGCTTGGAAGGGCTAAAAAGCCATCGGCAGAACCCATCGAGACAAAACCAAATGCTGCCGGGACATCTGAGCGAACAACAATAAGTAGGTTTCCATCAGACTGCGGCTCACGAAATACAGTAAAGCTGACTTGTTTGCCTTCGATTTCAGCGACCTCAGTTTTCGCTATAGGCAAGGACGATAGCTCCGAAAAAGGTAGGTCGCGTAGCACGTTCACGCGATGCTGTAATTCGGCGATGACCTTCTCGTTGTGCATGAGCGTTCCGTTACGGCTAACTTAAATTAGACGACAAAAATGTCTGATAATCTGGACCTGAATGTCGCCTAATCTGGGCGGAAAATCCCAATCCGTTGATTTGCAAAGGAGTGGTATTCATGAACACCCCATCCTTGCCAGAAAAAACGACATCGCCAAATCCCTCAATCAAGTTGTCGCAAGAATTCGTTTCAAATAACAATCGGGGACGGACCGCGGTTTCCACAAAGCTGCCAAATAGACTGGCCAGAAGCCTTACCCATACATCGCCTTGAGCGTATTGGTTTGACTTGGTCCCGCTGTTGCGGTCTCTTGCGTTGGCCGTCCTCGTGGTCGATTCGCAAACGGTCTGAAGTCTAGCTGGGGTGGTATGAGACTGCAACGAGGCTCGGGCGCTCGCTACGAGGTGGTGTGGTGAGCGTGACGGGCGGGTAGAATGCGCGGCCATGAATGTCCTGCGTGTCCAATCACTGACAACTTCTTTGCGCCACGGCGCTCCCATCGTTGACGGCATCTCCTTCGATATCGCGGCGGGGGAGACATTCGCGCTGTTGGGCGAATCGGGATGCGGCAAGTCGATGACGGCGCTGTCGTTGATGCGCCTGCTGCCGGACGGGGTGCAGAACTCGGGCGGGGCCGTGCTGGTGGAAGACGCGTCGCTCTTTGAGCTGCCGGAGCGCGAGATGCGTGCGGTGCGCGGTGGCAGGATGGCCATGATCTTCCAGGAGCCGGGGCTGAGTTTGAATCCGGTGATGACGGTGGGGGAGCAGATCGCTGAGGTGCTGCGGTTGCATGGGGGGCGGCGTGATGCCCCGAGTTCACACTCACCCCAACCCTCTCCCTTAAAGGGCGAGGGGGTGATGCAGCGCTGCGGCGAGCTGCTGGACCAGGTGGGCATCCCGGATGCGGCGCGGCGTGTGCACGAGTATCCGTTCCAGCTTTCCGGGGGCATGAAGCAGCGCGTGATGATCGCGATGGCGCTGGCCGGCAGCCCGAAGCTGCTCATCGCCGACGAGCCGACGACCGCGCTGGACGTGACCATACAGGCGCAGGTGCTGCAGCTCCTGCGCGATACGCAGGACAAGACGGGCATGGCCATGCTGCTCATCACGCATGACCTGGGCGTGGTGGCGGAGAATGCGCACCGCGTCGGCGTGATGTATGCCGGGCAGATCGTCGAGCAGGCCACACGCGCGCAACTCTTCGCCAAACCCCTGCATCCCTACACGCAGAAGCTGTTCGCCGCATTGCCCGATGCCACCCGCGCGGGGCACCCCCTGAGCGCGATCCCCGGTAGCGTGCCGCCGCTGGGCAGCATCAAGGTGGGGTGCCGTTTTGCTGCACGCTGCGACCATGCGTGGCAGGCGTGTCGTGATGTGACGCCGGCGTGGACCGTGATCGAGGGGCAGGGGGTGCGGTGTCATTTGTATGACGAGACGGTCAGCAAGGCGGACCGCGCCCTCTCCCCCAACCCCTCCCCCGCGCGCGGGGGAGGGGAGTCCCCGATCCACGTTCCTCAATCCTCGACCCTCGAAGTCTCCGACCTGCAAGTCCATTTCCCCATCCGCAGAGGCATCCTGCAACGCGTGGTGGGGCAGGTGAAGGCTGTGGACGGCGTCTCGCTGGACATCCCGCAGGGTCGCACGCTGGCGCTGGTAGGCGAATCCGGCTGCGGCAAGACCACCCTGGCCAAGGCTTTGCTGCAGCTGGTTCCGCCCACTGCGGGCAGCGTGCAGTTCGGCGGCGAGGAGCTGATAGGCACCGGAGCTTCGCGCGCGGGGATGCAGATGGTGTTCCAGGACCCTTATGCCTCGCTCAACCCCAAGATGCGCGTGGCGGAGATCCTGGAAGAGGGCATGAGCGCGCTCGGCATAGGACGCGACGGTGTGGCGCGGCAGGCTCATATCGACGGACTGCTGGACAAGGTGGGCTTGGCGCGCGACAGCAAATGGCGCTATCCGCATGAGTTTTCCGGCGGGCAGCGCCAACGCATCGTGATCGCGCGGGCGCTGGCGGGCGAGCCGAAGCTTATTGTCTGCGACGAACCGGTCTCGGCGCTCGATGTTTCCATCCGGGCGCAGATCCTGAACCTGTTGCACTCCCTGCAGCAGGAGCTGGGACTGAGCTACCTCTTCATCACGCACAACTTGGCGGTGGTGGAATACGTCGCGCACGAAGTATGCGTGATGTACCTGGGGCGTGTGGTCGAGCGCGGCACGACCGCGGAGGTGCTGCATGCGCCCAAGCACCCCTACACTCAGGCGCTGCTCTCGGCTGTGCCCCGCATAGACGGCCAAGGCAGGGAGTACATCAGGCTGGCGGGAGACCTGCCTTCACCGGCGAACCCGCCGCAGGGCTGCCATTTCGCGCCTCGCTGCCCGCACGCCATGCCGGGCTGTGCGCATTATCCGGACGTGACCCAACTCAGCGCGACGCATGGCGTGCGCTGCCATCTCTACGACTGAGGAATCACTTAATTAAGTCGTCACACTGGCGAAGGCCGGTGTCCAGCTTGTTGAAAAACACTGGATTCCGGCCTTCGCCGGAATGACGAATCTGGGTTTATTCAGGCTTCCCTAGTGGGTCTAGCGGCTGGAGGCCAGCCTGACGCGGCGCGCCGGGGCGCGCTGGGTGCTGTGCTTGGCCTTGACCACGCGTGCCTTGACCGCGTGCGCTTTGCGCGGTGCGGAGCCCGAGGCGACGATGGTGAAACGCTGGCCGATGCGCAGGTGGCGGCTGCCGTGGTTCATCTCGATCAGGCTGGCCGTGCTGGTGTGGAAGCGGCGCGCGATGGTGGAGATGGTGTCGCCCTTGCGCACGGTATAGCTGAACCCAGCCATTTCCGCGACGGCCGAGGCGTGCATGTTGAAGGGCGTAAACTCGTCGCTCGCCTCGTCGTCGCCGACCGGTACCAGCAGGGTCTGCCCGTTGCTGGCATGGGCGTATTTCGACAGGCCGTTGGCGGTGCGCAGCTGCAGTTCGGTGATGCCGAAGCGCGTGGCGATCTCGGCGAAGGAGTCGCCCTTCTGGGTCTGGTAGGCGCGCCACGAGACCAGGCGCTGGTCGTTCTTCTCCAGGTTCTCGCGGAAGGTCTCCACCTTGTCCACCGGCAACAGCAGCACTTCGTTCGAGTCCTGCAGCATCACCGGGCGGTTATGCCCGGGGTTGAGCGCAGTGAATTCCTCCATGGAGATCTCGGCCAGTTCGGCGGCGACCTTCACGTCCATGGGCTTGGAGGTGGTGACCACGGAAAAGTACGGGCGGTTGGGGATGTCCACCAGCACGAGACCGTAGTGTGCAGGATCGCTGACGATGTTCTTCACCGCCAGCAGCTTGGGCACGTAGTTGCGCGTCTCGCGCGGAAGATTGAGGTGCGAGAAATCGGTGGGCTTGTGGCGTGCACGGTTCTTGGCTTGCGCGCGTGCGATGCAGTTCTCGCCGCAGTTGTAGGCGGCCAGCGCCAGTTCCCAGTCGCCGAACTGCTCATGCAGCTTTTGCAGGTAATCCAGCGCGCCAGTGGTGGCGCCTATGACATCGCGGCGGCCGTCATACCACCAGTTCTGCTCCATGCCGAAGTGCTTGCCGGTGGAGGGGATGAACTGCCAGATGCCGGAGGCGCGCGCCACGGAGTTGGCACCCGGATTGAACGCGCTCTCGATGACGGGCAGCAGCGCGATCTCGCTCGGCATGCCGCGGCGTTCCACTTCTTCCACGATGTAGAACAGGTAGCGCTGCGCGCGTTCGCTCATGCGCAGCACATAGTCGGGGTGATTCGCGTACCACTTCTCGTGGTTCCTGATCAGCGGGCTCTTGAGCTCGTTCATGGCGAAGCCGCTGCGTATGCGCTGCCAGACGATCTCGTCGGGCAGGGCGGTAAGGGAGGGGTAGTCGTCCCCGAAGGATTCTGCCTTCTCGGCGTTTGTATGGTCGTGCTCGTCCTGTTCGGTCAGGACATGCTCCGGCGCGACGATCATCGCTTCGCGGACCGGGGCTGGCGCCTGTACCAGCACTGCCTGGTGCGGCACCTCCTGTTCGCCTGAGGCGGTCAGGGCGAAAAAAAACAAAGACAGCGCGCCCAGGCGCGCTGTCTTCACTTGTGGGCTGGAGAGCCAGCCCGTCAACGTATGACCTCTTTCAGCTGTTCCAGGATCGCCGGGTTCTCCAACGTGGAGGTGTCCTGCGTGATCTCCTGGCCCTGTGCGATCGCACGCAGCAGGCGGCGCATGATCTTGCCGGAGCGTGTCTTGGGCAGGTTGTCGCCGAAGCGGATCTCGTCGGGCTTGGCGATGGGGCCGATCTCCTTGCCCACCCAGTTGCGCAGGGTCTCGACGATCTCCTTGGCCTTGGCGGCATCGGCCGGACGGTGGCTCTTCAGCACCACGAAGGCGACGATGGACTCGCCCTTGATGTCGTGCGGACGGCCGACCACGGCGGCTTCCGCCACCAGCGGGTTGGCGACCAGCGCCGATTCGATCTCCATGGTGCCCAGACGGTGTCCGGAGACCTTCAGCACGTCGTCGTTACGGCCCATGATCCAGACGTAGCCATCCTCGTCGCGGTGCGCGGAGTCGCCGGCGAGGTAGTAGCCGCGCAGTTCCTCGGGGAAGTAGCCCTTCTTGAAACGGTCAGGGTCGCCCCAGATGGTGCGGATCTGCGAGGGGAAGGGCTTCTTGATGACCAGCGAGCCGCCATGTCCGCCTTCGACATCCTGGCCGGTCTCGTCCACCACGGCGACTTCGATGCCGGGGATGGGCAGGGTGCAGGAGCCGGGCTTGATCGCCACGGCGCCGGGCAGCGGGGCGATCATGTGGCAGCCGGTCTCGGTCTGCCACCAGGTGTCCACGATGGGGCAGCGCGACTGGCCGATGACGGTGTAGTACCACATCCAGGCTTCCGGGTTGATCGGCTCGCCCACGGTGCCCAGCAGGCGAAGCGAGGACAGGTCGTACTGCTTGGGCAGTTCACTGCCCAGCTTGATCAGCGAACGGATGGCGGTCGGGGCGGTGTAGAAGGTGGTGACCTTGTGGTCCTGGATCATCTTCCAGAATCGGCCGGCGTCCGGGTAGGTCGGGATGCCTTCGAAGATGACTTCGGTCGCGCCCATGGCCAGCGGGCCGTAGGTGACATAGCTGTGGCCGGTGATCCAGCCCACGTCGGCCGTGCACCAGAAGACGTCGGTCGGCTTGTAGTCGAACACCCACTGCATGGTGAGCATGGTGCCCAACAGGTAGCCGCCGGAAGAGTGCTGCACGCCCTTGGGCTTGCCGGTGGAGCCGGAGGTATAGAGGATGAACAGCGGATGCTCGGAATCCACCCATTCCGGTTCGCAGGTGTTGCCCTGGTTGGCGATGACGTCGTGCCACCACACGTCGCGGGAGTCGTTGAACTGCATGGCATCGCCCACGCGCTGGTAGATGATGACGTTCTTGACGCAGTCGGTGCCTTCCAGTGCCAGCGCCTCGTCCACGATGTTCTTCAGCGGCATGGCCTTGCCGCCGCGCAGCTGGCCGTCAGCGGTGATGATGGCGCAAGCCTGGGCATCGACGATGCGTTCGTGCAGGCTCTTGGAGGAGAAGCCGCCGAACACCACGGAGTGGATGGCGCCGATGCGGGCGCAGGCCTGCATGGCCACCACGGCTTCGATGCTCATCGGGAGGTAGATGACCACGCGGTCACCCTTCTTGATGCCGCGGGATTTCAGGCCGTTGGCGAACTGGCACACGCGGGCGTGCAGGTCGCGGTAGTTGATCTTGGTGACCTTGCCGTCGTCCGCCTCGAAGATGATGGCGGTCTTTTCCGGCTGGGTAGCGAGGTGTTTGTCCAGGCAGTTGTAGGAGACGTTGAGCTGGCCGTCTTCGAACCACTTGTAGAAGGGAGCGTTGCTGTCGTTCAGCGATTTAGTGAAGGGCTTCTTCCACTGGATGTTCTTGCGTGCCAGGTCCGCCCAGTATCCGGCGTAGTCCTTACGCGACGCTTCCACCATCGCCTGGTAGGCGGCCATACCTGAGACATTGGCTTGCTGCACGAAGGCATCGGATGGTGGAAAGACGCGGGTTTCGTTCAAGACGGACTGGATGTTGGACATTGCTAATCTCCCGAAGAGGTAATTGACGTTCAAAAGTCTGTTGTCAGTTTCAAAACAAAGCCCCGCCGAACGGGGACCTTGGCACTTTCGATACTCTTCCGTGAACTCTTTAAGTCTAACATTTTCGGCAAGATCGGATGGCCGGATTTTGCCGGAGATCATTTGACGCAAGGGGTGCGGGGTATCTCGGTCTGCCGCACCACTCTAGCCAGAGTTCCTGACTTGAGCCTTACGACGGCCTAGCCGAAGCGCAGCTTCAGTATCAGGACCGTGCCGGCGAGCAGCAGGGTGATGCTGTTGGCGATGATGATGGGCCATGCCTGCAGCAGGATGCCGTAGCCCAGCCATAGCGCGACGCCGCAGGTGAAGGTGGCATACATCGCGAGCGAGATGTCCTTGGTGTGGCGCGTGCGCCACACCTGCCATACCTGCGGGATGAAGGCTGTCGTGGTCAGTGTCGCGGCCACCCCGCCTATCAGTTCAGCGGCCTGCATCAATGCCCCTCGTGATGGCCGCCGTCCACCCAGAGCTGGTGGGCATCCAGCAGCAATCGATAGTGGGACTCGTTCGCATCCAGGCGAGCCAGGCTCTCGGTCAGTGACGCCTCTAGCGCCTGGCGGCGGGCTACCAGCGTCTCGCCCAGGCTGCTTTCTCCCAGGCTGTAGGCACGTGCGACCAGATCCGCGTTCTGGCGCAAGGCGCCCGCTGCGTCATGGGCCTGTTGCCAGATCTGGTAGGCGTTCATCGCCTGCGTGTAGGCGGCGTAGATGTCGGCATCCAAACGCAGGCGCACGGCCTGTTCGCGGTCGGCGGCGATCTGCGCCTCGTGCGCAGCGTTGTCGGCATTGGCAGAGCGCGCACTCGAAGGCAGCGGGATGGAGATATAGACGCCGCTGATCTTCTGGTTGTGGCTCAGTTGCGAGGAGTAACGCACCCCTAATGTCGGATCGGGCAGGCGATCGGCGCGTGCACGTGCCGCCAGTCTCTCCAGCATGCGTGACTCAGCCTGCACCCAGCCCAGTTCGTGGTTGTGCTTGAGGATGGCCTGGCTCCAGTAGGAAAGGTCCTGCGTGACAGGCTGCGGTTCGGGCGAGGGGATGTCGTCAGGCAGCTTGATCGCGCCAAACTGGCGTGCCATCTCGCTGGCGGCCAGTCCGGTGCGCAGCTTGGCCTGGCGCAGTGAGACACCCGCCATCGCCGAAGCGGCATTGACCTGGTTCAGCTCCATGCGCGGAGCGTCGCCCGCTTTGATGCGTTTTTCCGTCATCGCGGCCTGCTGGTCCAGGATGTCCACCTGTTGCTGCCACTGGGTGACCTGGGTGCGTTCGCGCTGCCAGTTGAACCACAGCCGCAACAACGTGCGCGAAGCTTCATGACGTGCATCGTTGTACATGTCTTCGCCGCGCGCCACCCCTTCCTCACCGATCTCGCCGTCTATCAACATCTTGTTGGGGAGGCGGAAAGGCCGCTCGAGCGCGACTTCCCAGTCACGAAAGCCTTCGGACGTGGTGAAGAAGTAATCCTCGGCCCAGCCGCCGCGCAGGGTGAATTCGTACTCGCCGCTTTCACGCTTGCGCTGATTGACCTGGGCGATCTGCAGTTGGGTCTTGGCATTCAGGACGCTCAGGTGGCGGTCCAGCGCGCTATCGACCTGGTCATGCGGCGGCAGGTCGGAGAGGCCTTGCTCCGCGAGCAAGGTGAGCGGCTGCAGGCAGAGCAGGGCGCCCAAAAGGAGTCGGTGCCTTCTGCTCATGCCAATCTCCCGAACTCGATGACGGGCGTGATCCAGTAGGCGATCTCTGGATTGGGCTCTACCTGTTTCAGGTGGGCGATGAGCGCGCTTGCGTCGTCATCGTTCATCACGCTGACAAGCTGCACGCGTTGCGAACGGCCGCGCACCTGTTCCAGCATGCTGGGCAGCTTCTCCTTCTGGCTGCCACCTTCAATGGGGGCCAACGAGAAGCCGCGCACCCATTCGGGGTGCTCCAGCAAGTGGTCCACCAGGCGCTCTTCCAGCGACTTGTGGCAGACCAGGGTCAGACAACAATTCAATTCTTTCATGGCTGTACCTTGGATTTTTCGAGGCCGAAGCGACGGTAGAGTATGGGCAGCATGATCAGCGTCAGCGCAGTCGAGCTGATGAGGCCGCCGGTGACCACGATGGCCAGCGGTTTCTGTATCTCTGAACCCGGGCCGGTGGCGAACAGCACCGGCAACAGGCCGAAAGCCGTGATGCTGGCGGTCATCAGCACCGGACGCAGGCGTCGCTTGGCGCCCTCGAACACGACCTGGGTGATCTCCATGCCCTCAGCGTGCAACTGGTTGAAGTAGGTCACCATCACCACCCCGTTCAACACCGCGATGCCGAGCAGGGCGATGAAACCGACCGAGGCCGGGACGGAGAGATACTCGCCGCTGATCCACAGGGCGAACACGCCACCGATGAGCGCGAACGGGATGTTGGTCAGGACCAGGGACGCCTGTCTCACCGAGCCGAAGGTGGCGAACAGCAACATGAAGATCAGGCCCAGTGCGACAGGGATGACGATGGCCAGCCGCGCTGCCGCGCGCTGCTGGTTCTCGAACTGTCCACCCCAGGTCAGGCTATAGCCCTCGGGTAACTTGATCTGGGCGGCGACTGCCGCTTTGGCTTCGTCTACGAAACCGACCAAGTCGCGGTCGCGCACGTTGGTCCGGATGGTCACCACGCGCTGGCCGTTCTCCCTGTCCACCTTCACCGGGCCGTCTGCCCGTTCCAGCTTGGCCACTACGGAAAGCGGGATGGCTTGTCCGTTGGGTAGCGGCAGCGTGAGCGCGGCGAACAGTGCTGGCGATTGCTGGATGTCCTGCTCCCCTCTGATGATGATGGGCGTGCGGCGTGTCCCCTCGAGCACCGTACCAAGCGGCAGTCCTTCGAGCTGGCTGCGCAGGGTGGTCGTGATGTCGTCCACGTTCAGTCCGAGGCGTCCTGCAGCCAAGCGGTCGACGATGACGCGGTAGTACTGCACGCCGCTGTTCTTCACCGTGAACACGTCTTCGCTGCCCTTGATACCTTCCAGTACCTTCACCATCTGTTCCGCAGTCCGGTTGAGCGTGTTCAGGTCGCTGCCGAAGAGTTTGATGGCGATGTCGCCGCGGGAACCGGTGAGCATCTCGGATACCCGCATGGCGATGGGCTGGGTGAAGCTGTATTCGATGCCCGGGAAATCCGCCATCACGGTGCGGATGTGGTCCATGATCGCGGTCTTATCTTTGTTAGCCCATTCACTTTGCGGCTTGAGCACGAGGAAGTTGTCGGCCTCGTTGAACCCCATGGGGTCCATGCCCAGGTCATCAGAGCCCGCGCGGGATACCACGCCTTTGACCTCAGGGACCTGGGCCAGGATGGCAGCCTGGATACGCTTGTCCATTTCGGCGGTTTGCGCGAGGTTGATGGATGGCAACTTGGTAGTCTGCATGATGATGTCACCCTCATCCATTTCTGGCATGAAGGTCTTACCCAGCATCATGTAGACGCCGCCCGTGACGGCCAACATGGCGAGTGCCCCCGCGATCACTGTGCGCTCCTTGTTCAGCGCACGCTGCAGCAAGGGGGCGTATATCGCCATCGCCTTGCGTACTACCCACGGCTCGCCGTGCCCACCTTCTTTCAGCAGGAAAGATGACAGCATGGGGACGAAGGTCAGCGACAGCAGCAACGAGCTCGCCAGCGCAAACACGATGGTCAGCGCGACGGGGATGAACAACTTGCCTTCCAGGCCCTGCAAGGTCATCAGTGGCAGGAACACGATGATGATGATGGCGATGCCCGCTGCAACTGGCGTGATGACCTCTTTCACCGCGCGGTAGATGATGTGCAGGTGAGGGATGTGTTCGCGCTTGTGCGTGAGGTGGCTGATGATGTTCTCAACGATCACCACCGCAGCATCGACCAGCATACCGATGGCAATGGCAAGACCACCCAGCGACATGAGGTTGGCGGACATGCCGAATTGACGCATGAGGATGAAGGTGATGAGCACGGCCAGCGGCAAAGTGAGTGCGACCACCAGTGCGGCCCGCAAGTTGCCCAGAAACAGCACCAGCAGGATCACCACCAGGATGATGGCTTCGGTGAGTGCCTTGGAGACGGTGCCCACGGCACGTTCGACCAGGCTGCCACGGTTGTAGAACACCTTCGTGGTGATGCCTTTGGGGAGCCTTGGGGCGAGTTCATCCAGCTTGGCCTGCACCCCGTCCACCACCGTTTGCGCGTTGGCCCCGCGCAGGCCGAGCACCAGTCCTTCAACGGCCTCTTCCTTGCCGTCCTTGGTCACCGTGCCGTAGCGAGTCATGTTACCGATGCGCACTTCGGACACATCGCTTACGCGTATCGGGTTGCCTTGCGGGCTGCTCACCACGATGTTGCGCACGTCCTGCAGGTCCTTGATGCTGCCTTCCGCGCGTACCACCAGCGTTTCATCGCCATCGTTGATGCGTCCTGCGCCATCGTTGCGGTTGTTGGCCTCGATGGCCTGCTGCAGTTCGGCTACGGAAATGCCGTGCGCCGCCAATGCGTTGTGGTCCGGAACGATCTCGAAACTGCGCACCAGCCCGCCCAGCGTGTTGACGTCGGCCACACCAGGCAGCGTGCGCAGGGCGGGGCGGATGATCCAGTCCAGTGCGCTGCGGCGATTTTCCAGCGATACGCCGTCACCTTCCACTGTGAACATGAACATTTCACCCAGCGGGGTCGTGATGGGCGCCAGCCCGCCGGACACCCCTGTCGGCAGGTCACCCATGGCGTTGTTCAGACGCTCGGTGACCTGCTGGCGTGCCCAATAAAGGTCGGTCCCTTCATTGAAATCGATGGTGATGTCCGCGATGGCGTATTTTGAGATGGAACGCAGCACCCGCTGGTTCGGGACGCCGAGCATCTGCAATTCAATGGGGGCGACGATGCGTGTTTCGACTTCCTCCGGCGTCATACCGGGGGCTTTCATGATGATCTCCACCTGGGTGGAAGAAACGTCCGGGAACGCATCGATGGGCAGATCGCGGAAAGCTGAGACACCCGCCCCGATGAGCAGCAACGTGAGCGCAGCAGCCAGCATGCGCTGGGTCAACGCAAATTCGACCAGTTTGGTAAGCATCACTGGCCTCCGCCGATGCCCATGAGAGACGACTTCAGTGCTGAAACGCCTTGTATCGCAATCTGCTCATCACCTTTGAGGGCACCGCTCACCACACTGCTTTGCGCCCCTTCATGCAGTATGGAAACGGTTTCAGCGTGAAAACCGGTTTTGGTCTTGACGAAGATCACTGTCCGATTCTCTATGCGTACCAGCGCGCTGTTTGGAATGTTCCATTGGCTGGCCGAGCCGCCTTGATTGGCGATGGTGGCTTCGATGAACTGGCCAGGGCGCAGATTGGCGGCACCTTCGTTGATCAGTGCGCGCACCAGGATGGTTTGATTGGCGCCGCTCAGACTGCGCCCGACGGCGGTAAGTTTGCCTTTGGCGTTAAACGCGGGGATCGTTACTATGGAGCCGACCTTCAAGTTTCGCGCGCTCGCAAGTGGGATCTGGATTTCCAGCCCCAGGGGCTCGACCTTGGCGACCTTGAAAAGAGGGATAGCTGCATCCAGACGCTGGCCGGCGCTAGCGGTTTTTTCAAGGATGACCCCGTCGATGGGGGAGGTAATGGAAAGCACGCTGCTGAGGATGTTGCGCGTTTGAAGCTGCTCGATGGCGCTATCAGACATGCCCGAAAGTCTTAGCGCCTGTTTGCGTTCTGACGTGGCGGCCGTGGCCTCTCTCTGTTGACTCTGCGTTGCACGGAGACGGCTTTCTGAAATGATCCCATCTTTCCACAGCTGTTCGTCCCGCTTCAGATTCTCGCTTGCGAGTTGCGATTGCGCATAAGCCTGCAGAAGTCCGCGTTGAGCTTCGGCCAAGGCCGGGCTCTGCAAAGTTGCCAACACCTGGCCTTTGCTGACCGAGTCACCAACACCCACCAAAGTCTGTTCCACCATGGCCGCCAAGGGAGTGCTCACGGTAAAGAGCTGATTTCCAGGGATGACGACCTGCGCTGGCATGCCGGATAGTTCCCCCTGTTGCGTAGGGGGGAGCGGTGCCGTCGAGATGCCTAGTTTCTTCAACTGGACGTCGCTAAGCGCAATATCTTGAGCGGCAGCAGAGTGTGCTAGTTGCAGCGCAACAAATATCAACAGAAATATTTTTTTCATTCAGTGGGTTCCGAAAAAATTGCGCCATGCCTCGTCAGAGGCTGGCCGCGATTTTAATTTAACTTTGACGAAAAGCTGCTTAGGATTTAGCAGTCAGCTGTTACGCGGCTGGCGGCGCCTGTGCCGGAGGGGATAGAAATGACGCGTTTTTCCAGGTTCGGCGCAAGTCCGGCGGGGGCGCGACGCTGTACAGAACGCGAGGCGCGGGATGCGCCAATTCTGCTGGCTTATATGGAAGTATGGGTCTGATATCGCGTTGGGATTCCTGGGGCAGTGAAACCGCCGCAGACTCGTCCTCTTCCACAACGCAATGTTCGATGCCGTGCACGTAAGACTCGGCCGATTCTATATGGATGGGGTTGGATGCCCCCGACTGTCTCCCATCGACATGGGCGTGCACGAGCGGCGCAATGCATTGAAGCAGTGCGAAGGTAATTATGGCTGACGTACGCAGCAATCTATTCATATGGCATGCGATGCATGACGCTTGTGCTCGGCGGGCGTAGTCTCTCATGTGGTGGAAAA
>JBBIIJ010000063.1:0-12315 GCA_037446535.1 Sideroxydans sp.
CGCGGGCGTTGTTCCAGATGTTCAGCAGATAGCGCACGCCCTTGCGGAAATGGCGTACGTTGATGGCGAGCGTGACGACGTTCAAGGCGCCCGCCGAGGTGCCGCACACCACATCGAAGGGCATGTGTGCCCGATACGGCATGAATTCGGCGATCGCCTTCAATACGCCGACCTGATAGGCCGCTCGCGCTCCACCACCTGTCAGCACCAGGCCTATCTTTTGTCGTCCCATAGGCTCAGTCCTGCGGGTTGACGTTCACCGATTCCAGGGCGTCCTGCAGGGTCTCATCAGGTAGCGCATTGAGCAAGCCGGATAGAGCCTCCGCCGCATCCATCGCACCGGGCGACAGCATCGCAGCGTCAGCGTTAGCCACCAGCACCGCAGCGGCACCGACGACTTTGAGCAGGCGCTCGCGCTCGTCCATCAACATTTCGATCTCGTTGCTTAGCAACTCGATTTCCTGCTTGTTCATGATTTCCCTCGTTGCTTCCAGTGCACCCAGGACACCTTTCTCCCTTGCACTCAGAAGTGAAATGTCTCACATGTCTCGAATTATAGCTCAGGGATCTCTGCGACATCTGCGGGACACCATGTCCTCACGCCCATTTGGACGGGAGTTGTTAGAATGTCGCATCCTTCTCTGAGACCTTGATCCATGAATCCCATCACCATGGCCGGCGGCGAGCACGCCGTGCTGCTGCTTCATGGCCTGCAAAGCAGTCCGGCCGAACTTCTGCCGCTCGCCAAACGTCTGCAGCAGGCAGGGTACACCGTGCACATGCCACACATCGCCGGCTACGGCTTCGCCCATGGCGACACGCCCCGTTCGGTGACGCACTGGCAGGACTGGCACGCCAAAGCGCTAGAGGAATTCCACACCCTGCGACGCCAATACAAGAGCGTCGCCATGGGCGGCCTGTGCATAGGAGGAACGCTGTCACTGAGCATCGCGGCCGAACTGGGAGACGAAGTCGCTGCGCTGACCCTGCTCTCCACAACATTGTGGTACGACGGCTGGGCCATGCCCTGGTACCGGCCTTTCCGCTACCTGGGCTACGTCTGGCCCATCCGCTACTGGTACACCTACAAGGAGTGCGAGCCCTTCGGTCTCAAGAACGAGCAGCTGCGTCGGTGGGTGGCACGCGAGATGGCACACAAGGAAGCATCCATGGTCGGTGCCAGCCGCCTGAACCTGCCGGCCATCCAGGAAGCCGAGCGCATGATCGCCGCCGTCAAAAAGACCATGTCGCGCATCACCGCACCGGCCATCATCATCCATGCAGAAGAAGATGAGGTCGCATCACCGCGCAGCGCGCACTACATCGCCCAGCACATCGGCTCCGCCACCGTGGAAACCGTGATGCTGAACAACAGCTACCACATGATCACGGTGGACAACGACCGGGAGCAGGTCGCCTCCGAAACAATCCGCTTCTTCGCACAGGCACGTGCCGAGCGCGCACCGGACTGAGGTCCGCTTCTGCTATAATCCGCGCCAATTCAATCTAGGAAACAAGCAACTATGAGCTCTCTGCAAACCATACGCGATATGATGGTCAAGCAATTCGACCTCAAGCCGGAAGATTTGACGCCGGAAGCCACGCTGGAAGGACTGGGACTGGACTCCCTGTCGGTGATCGAATTCACTTTCAACCTTGAAGACGAACTGAAGATCAAGTTCCCGGAAGAACGCGTCGAACTCAAGACGCTGCAGGACGTAGTCAATCTGGTGGACAAGCTCATCGCCGAGCAGAAGACCGGAGCGCAGTAAGCTCACATGAGCAGGCGCATCGTCATCACCGGCTTGGGTATCGTCTCCCCGGTCGGACAGAATCCCACCGATTTCTTCAGCAATCTGATGGCCGGCCGTTCCGGCATCAAGCGTCTGCAAACCGATTTCGTCGAAAAACTCTCCATCCGCATCGGCGCGCCGGTTGATGGTTTCGATCCCGCTGCCCACTTCACCAAGATGCAACTGAGCGGTATCGAGCGCTTCAGCCAGTTCGCACTGGTCGCCGCCGAGCAGGCGGTACAGGATGCCAGACTCGAACTGAACGAGGCAGAACTGCCTCGCGCCGGCGTGTGCATGGGCTCCTGCCTGGGCGGTGCCAGCACCCTGGAAGACGGTTACATCGAGACGCTGCTGCGCGATCCACCCCGCGTCAAACCGCTCTCCGTCCTGCTCAGCATGAACAACGCCGCCGCCTCGCACATCTCGATCAAGTACCGTCTGCAGGGCGCGAACATGACCTATGCCACCGCCTGTTCTTCGTCGGCCATCGCCGTGGGCGAGGCCTATCGCCAGATCAAGCATGGTTACGCTGACGTGATGCTGGCAGGTGGTGCCGAAGCGATGCTGACGCTGGGCGCGATGAAGGCATGGGAGGCCTTGCGCACGCTGGCGCCGGAGGACACGAACGACGCGGGAGCCTCCTGCAAGCCGTTCTCCAAGAACCGCAATGGACTGGTGCTGGGCGAAGGAGCTGCGGTGCTGGTGCTGGAAGATGCCGAGCGCGCGATGAAGCGCGGCGCGAAGATCTATGCGGAACTCGCCGGCTACGATTGCTCCGCGGATGCCAGCCATATCACCAAGCCGGATGCGGCCGGTCAGACGCGCACCATCGTCAAAGCACTGCAAGTAGCGAACCTGCAGCCGCAGGACATCCATTACATCAACGCCCATGGCACTGCCACGCTGGCGGGTGACATCGAGGAAACCAAGGCCATCAAGCAGGTGTTTGGCGAGCATGCCGCCAAGGTCCCGGTAAGCTCGACCAAATCCATGCATGGCCATCTGATGGGCGCGACCGGTGCCGTGGAATTCATGGCCGCCGTGCTGGCGTTGCACAACCAGTCCATCCCGCCCACCATCAATCTGCATGAGCCCGATCCCGAATGCGACCTGGATTACGTACCCAACCAGGGCCGCAAAGGTGTCAAGCTCGATGCCGTGATGTCCAACTCGTTTGCGTTCGGTGGCAGCAACGCAGTATTGATCGCCAAGCGCTTCAACGGATAAGAGACGCCGTCCGTCTGCCGCCTGCTAGTGGCCGCAGAACCCCGGAGCTGGTTCGACGACAGGAAGAATCAGTCCCTCTTTCCGTCATCCAACCGCAGCGTGGCCAGCGTGCGCTTACGCACCGCATGCAGCAGCTCCACGTTCTCGTCCAGCGACTCACCGTAGGAAGGCACCATCTCCTTCATCTTGCGCTGCCACTCGGCGCTCCTCATGCGCACCTTGAAGCAGCGCTCGATCACGTCGATCATGGCCTGCACCGAGGTGGAAGCGCCGGGTGAGGCACCCAGCAACGCGGCGAGGGTGCCATCCTTGGCGGAGACGATCTCGGTGCCGAACTCCAGCTTGCCACCCTTGGTATCGCAACCCTTGATGATCTGCACGCGCTGGCCGGCGGAGGCCAGCTCCCAATCCTCTTCCTTCGCATCCGCATAGAACTCGCGCAGGCTAGCCACGCGCTCCTTGTGCGACTTCAACGCCTCGTTGATGAGGTAGCGGGTGAGGTCGAGGTTGTCGCGCGCGACGGCCAGCATGGGCCTCAGGTTGTCCGCCTTGAGCGAGAAGAACAGGTCCAGCGCTGAACCCTCTTTCAGGAACTTGGTGGTGATGGCAGCGAAAGGGCCGAACAGCAGCGCGGGTTTGCCGTCGATGATGCGCGCGTCGAGGTGCGGCACCGACATGGGCGGGGCACCGACCGGCGCCTTGCCATACACCTTGCTGAAATGGCGTTGCACTACTTCCGGGTTCTTGCAGATCAGCCATTGCCCACTGACCGGGAAGCCGCCATAGCCGCGCGCTTCGGGAATGCCGGCTCTCTGCAGCAGCGGCAGCGCCCCTCCACCTGCACCGAGGAACACGAAGCCGGCATCCACCGTGCGCGTCCTGCCGCTGTGCTTGTCCTGCACGCGCACATGCCAGCGCCCGTCGTGCTGCTGCTTCAAGCCAGTCACGGTGTGGCTCAACTGCAGCTCGAAGTTGGGCAGCTGCTGCAGCGCCTTCACCAGCTTGCGCGTGAGGAATCCGAAGTCGACATCCGAGCCGTGCATCACCTGTGTGGCCGCCACCGGCTGCTTGCCGTCGCGCTGCTGCATCACCAGCGGCATCCATTCGCGCAGCACGGCAGGCTCCTCGCTGTACTCCATCTCCTCGAACAGGTGGTGCTGGTGCAGCGCCTCGTAGCGCTTGCGCAGGAAGGCCACGTCCTGCTCGCCCCACACGAAGCTCTGATGGCGCACCGGGTTGATGAACTTCTCCGGCGACGGCAACAGACCCTGCTCTACCAGGTACGACCAGAACTGCAGGGACACTTCGAATGCCGCGTTGATCTCCAGCGCGCGGGTGATCTTCACGCTGCCGTCCGCCTGCTCCTGCGTGTAGTTCAGTTCGCAGTAGCCCGCATGGCCGGTGCCTGCGTTGTGTAGCGCATGCGAGCTCTCGTGCGCCACGCGCGACAGGCGCTCCACCATCTCGATCTTGAGGTTGGGGTCGAGCTGCGCCAGGAGCTTGCCCAGCGTGGCGCTCATCACGCCCGCACCGACAAGCAATACGTCCACTTTCTTAGCCGACATTCTTCAGTTCCGTAAATATTCAAACCCCACCCTCTCCCCACCCCTCTCCCGCACGCGGGAGAGGGAGGAGCGTAGCGGAGGGAGAGGGGGCATTCTACCCGTTCAAGGATGCCAGCACCTTCTCCAGGCGCTTAGCCGACACGATCACCGGCGTCTTCAGTTCCTGGGCGAACAATGAGACACGCAGTTCCTGCAGCATCCAGCCAAAGTCCTCCAGCCGCGCGTCGTGCTCGCCCTGTTGCGCCTGCAACCTGCGCAGCCATTGCTGCTGCAAGGGCAGCAGTTGCGTGAGATTCTGCGCATCGCGCGCGGGATTGGCGCGCAGCTTCTCCAGGCGAACATTGATCGCCTTCAGGTAACGCGGAAGGTGCTGCAGCCGTTCGTACGGCGTGCGCGCCACCCATTCCTTGCCCAGCAGCCACTCACACTGGCTGCGGATGTCCTGCTGTACTTGCCCATGCGACTTGAAGCCGGGCAACGCCTTCTGCATGACCTGGTATTCCGTGAGCACAGCACCCACCAGGCGCGCGATCTCCTGCCCCACGAGGTTCAAGCGCGCCTTGGCCTCCTTGGCGCGCGCCGCAAACTCCTTCTCGCTCGCAGGCCACGGCTCGTTAAGGCAGCAGCGGTCGAAGGTCAGGCTGAGGATCTGGCGCTGTAAGTCCTGCTGGCTGCCGAAGGGCATGAACAGCATCGCCATCTTCTGCAGGTCGGGCAGGTTCTTCTCCAGGTGCTTCACCTGCTCCTTCAACGCCAGCATGAACAGACGGCGCAGCCCTGCACGATGCACGACGCGGGCTTCGTCCTGCGTGTCGTAACACTTCAGCGTCACGGAATCGCCCTCATCGTGCAGCGCGTTGAACACCGTCACCTGCTGGCCGGCACGCGGTACCTGCGCGGTCTCGCTGAAATCACCGAAACGCCATTCGGTGTAGCGCTCGCCAGCAGCTTTTTGCTGCGGCGCAGCCAGTTTCGCGGTAACAGACGGCGCGATAATGGCCTGCTTCGGCGCCCATTCGCCGCGCAGCTGTGCGAAGTTGCGCGACAGGCCGAGCTGCCTACCATGCTCGTCCACCACTTTGAAGTTCATCAGCAGGTGCAGCGGCAGTTGCTCCAGACGGAACGCGTCCAGTGGCACCTCGACCTGTTTCTGTTCGCGGATGTAGCGCGCCAGTGCCTGCAGCAGCGGCGTATCGGACGGCTGAACTGCCGCGCAGAACGCGGATGCGAACTCCGGCACCGGCACCAGGTGGCGACGCAGTTTCTGCGGCAGTGACTTGAGCAGCTGCGCCACCTTCTCCACCAGCAGCCCCGGCACCAGCCACTCGCAGCGCGCTGCCGACACCTGGTTGAGCAGCGCCTGCGGCACGGTCAGCGTCACGCCGTCGTCGTTCTTGCCCGGTGCGAAGTTGTAGCCCAGCGCATAGCTCACGTTGTTCATGGAGAGCTGCGGCGGGAACTGGTCGGTCGTGATCCCCGCCGCCTCGTGCCGCATCAGGTCGTCCTTCTTCAGGAACAGGAGCTTGGGCTTGTCGCGCTCGGCTTCCTTGCGCCACTGCTCGAAGGCCGCTCCGTTGTGGATGCCTGCGGGCACGCGGTGGTCATAGAAGGCGTAGATGAGCTCGTCGTCCACCAGCACGTCCGGGCGGCGCGCCTTGTGCTCCAGCGCCTCGATGTCGGCGATGAGCTTGCGGTTGTGCGCGAAGAACGGCGCCTGGGTGTTGAACTCTCCTTCCACCAGCGCGGTACGGATGAACACAGCGCGCGACTCTTCCGGGTCCATAGGGCCGTAATGCACGCGCTTCTTGGGATTGATGAGCAGGCCGAACAGCGTGCTGCGTTCCCAAGCCGCCACCTGCGCAGCCTTCTTCTCCCAGTGCGGGTCGTAATAGCTGCGCTTGATGAGGTGAGCGCAGACCTCCTCCAGCCACTCCGGCTCGATGCGGGCCACACAACGCGCATACAAACGCGTAGTGTCGATCAGCTCGGCCGCCAGCACCCACTTCGCGCCTTTCTTCGCCAGCACCGAGTTCGGCGCAATGAAGAATTTAGTCTCGCGCGCGCCCAGGTAATGCGGCTCGTTCACGGCTCGCGTGCCGATGTTGCCGACGAGGCCGGTGAGCAGCGCCTTGTGGATCTGCTCATAGGTCGCGGGCTGCTCGTTGAAACGCAAGCCCATCTCCGACACCTGCGCATGCAGCTGCTGGTGCAGTTCGTGCCATTCGCGCAGGCGCAGCGGCGACAGGAAATGATCGCGGCACTCGGTCGCCCACGACTTGTTGCTCTTCTTGTGTTTGACGCCGTTCTCGAACCAGGCCCACAGCTTGAGGTAGGCGAGGAAATCCGAACGCTCGTCGTTGAAGCGCTGGTGCGCTGCATCCGCCGCTTCGCGCCGCTCCGCAGGACGGTCGCGCGGGTCCTGCACTGACAGCGCGCTGGCGATGATGATGATCTCGGAAAGGCACTGGTATTGCCGACCCGCCAGCAGCAGGCGCGCGACCCTGGGGTCTAGCGGCAGCTTGGCCAGCTCGTGGCCCAATGGGGTCAGCTGGCGTTGGTCGTCGATGGCGTTGAGCTCATTCAACAACTGATAACCGTCGGCGACGGCGCGCGAGCCGGGTGGCTCGATGAAGGGGAATTCCGATACTTCGCCAAGACCCAACGCGCTCATGCGCAGGATGACCGTGGCCAGCGACACGCGGAAGATCTCCGGATCGGTGAACTCGGGACGCTGGACGAACTCCTGCTCGTCGTACAGGCGGATGCAGACGCCGCTCATCACCCGACCGCAACGTCCCGCGCGCTGGTTGGCCGCTGCGCGCGAGACTTTCTCGATGTGCAGCTGCTCCACCTTCTGGCGGATGCTGTAACGGTTGATGCGCGCCAGCCCAGTGTCGATCACGTAGCCGATGTTGGGCACGGTGAGCGAGGTCTCCGCCACGTTGGTGGCGAGAACCACGCGGCGCACACCTGAAGCTGGCTTGAACACGCGATCCTGCTCGGCGGTGGACAAGCGCGAGAACAACGGGAGGATCTCGATGCCCTTGTGCTGGTGCTTGCGCAGCGCCTCGGCGGCCTCGCGTATCTCGCGCTCGCCGGGCAGGAATACCAGGATATCGCCGCGCAACCCACCGATGGACAGCTCGTCCAGCGCGCTGCAGATCGCCTGCGGCATGTCCTGCATCTCGCCTTCCTCGTCCTGTTGCGGAGGACGGTAACGGACCTCCACAGGATAGGTGCGGCCGGAGACCTGCAGCACCGGCGCATTGGAAAAATGCTTGGAGAAACGCTCCGCATCCAGCGTGGCGGAGGTGATGATGAGCTTGAGGTCGCGCCGCTTTGGCAGTAACTGTTTGAAGTAGCCCAGCAGGAAATCGATGTTGAGCGAGCGCTCGTGTGCCTCGTCGATGATGATGGTGTCGTACTGGCGCAATAGGGGATCGCTGTGTATCTCGGCCAGCAGGATGCCATCGGTCATCAGCTTGACCGCGCTGTCCGACGACACCTTGTCGTTGAAACGCACCTTGTAACCGACCAAGCCGCCGAGTTCGGACTTCAGCTCTTGTGCGATACGCGCAGCCACAGAGCGCGCTGCTACACGCCGCGGCTGGGTGTGGCCGATGACACCCTTCACCCCGCGCCCGATGGCAAGGCAGATCTTGGGCAGTTGCGTGGTCTTGCCCGAGCCGGTCTCGCCACACACGATGACCACCTGATGCTTTTCGATCGCTTGTGCAAGCTCATCGCGCCTTGCCACCACGGGCAGGTCAGCTGGATATTCGATGGGTGATGCTGCTGCGATGCGCGCGTGACGGCGCGATTGGAGGGGATTCAGTGTTTCGGTCATGGCGCGCGATTTTACCCGGTTGAGGTTTGTGCACGCGTAAAAAAGCAGGGGAGACCGAAGTCTCCCCTGCTCCTTACAGCTCAGTTTAGCTTGTGAGGATGGGTCACGCTTACGCTTGCCCCATCCTACGCGAGCATCAACTTACCATGCAGCTTCCAACATACCCAGGAATTCTGTGGTAGCAGAGCCAGCTGCGTTGTAAGCAGTACCGCTGTACTTGGCGATGTCTGCGTGCAGAGCAACGTTCTGTGCCAAGTCGTACACTGCGGTGAATGCGAACGCATTGTCGGTCTGGGAAGTCACGCTACCTGCGGCATCAGGCTTACCGTTCTTAGCGTTACGGTAAGACACACCAACTGTCAGAGTATGCGGGATCACGCTGACTTCGCCGCCAACGGTGAACGCCTTACGATCCAGCGTGCCGTTGTTGTGCGAGCAGTTCGCAGCGATAGCCGTTGTACACTTCGGAGCGCTAGCGTATTGAGCGTACAGGCCAGCGTCGAGGCCGGCAACTGCACCGTGACCTTGGAAGTCGAAGAAGGTCTGGTTCGCTTCAACTTGACCACCAGCCAGGTTGCCGTAGGACGAACCGCTTTCCTTACCCAGGCCAGCCACGATAGCGATGTCACCGATAGTCGGGGTGACTGCTGCGCGGATGTAGCTCTGACCGAAGTTAGTGGAAGGAACCCAGCCGCCGCCCGCACCTGGGCCGAACGAAGACGACCACTTGGTGAAGTTGATGAAGCCCATGTCGTTCTGGATCACGAAAGCGGTACCTGCAGCTGCACCACCGTCTGCACCACGGTCAGCGTTGTACTGGATCGCGGAAGTTGCACGACGGTTCTCAGCCCAACGGTTGGCACGCATCACGCCGCCGCTGGACAGTTCGAAGCCGTACTGAACGCCCAGGCCGTCGGTTGTGAACGGAACGACTGCGACCTTGGCAACGCCCAGATCGACGTTAACCGGCACGCGCAGACCAGCGGCAACAGGCATACCAGGATTGGCAACCAGGTTGTTTTCGCTCAAGAAGCCGATGGTGAAGTGCTCGGTCTCAGCGATACGGCCACCGAAGAACAGGCTGAACTCGTCGCCCATTTGCCATTGGCCATCGGCAGCACCAGTAGCTGCAGTCACGCCTGCGCCAGGTGTCGAAGTGCCGTTGGTCTTCTGATAGCGATACTTGAACAGGATCGCGGCGTTCAGCGTGCCGGGGATCGACAGATGCTCGCCTTCCACCTTCTCTTGTGCGCCCATCATGGTGTAGCCAGCTGCCTTGAAGGCGCGGCCGAAACCGTTCAGAACGGGGAACTTCTGGAAGTGACATGCGGTACAAGCCATACCGGTTTGACGAGCAAACGCGGGAATAGCGGAAGCTTCCGGGGCAAATGCGGCTGCTGCCAGCACGCCTGCCAGAGAGAGAGCTACTTTCTTCATTATTTCTCCTCGATGGATTTAATTACTACGGAAAAACACCCTTATTAACGATGACAACCTGACTCGCGTCCTGCAATCACCAAGCAGGAACATAAAGTATTTGTGAACGGCATGTCAAAGTTGCGTTGAGCCGTGTTGCAAGTTTGCAACAACCTACGAACGGTGCAATTCGAAGCACACCTTTCCCCCTTGATTCTCGCTCAAAGTCAGGCGATATCCCGCTTGCTGCGCCCAACGTGCGGACTGGTACAGCCCGACCCCCAGCCCGTCTTCCGATGCGACGACGGTACGCAGAAGACGCTGCGCAAGGCTGTCAGGAACAGCACTGCCCGTGTCGCAGACGCGCAGGCCGGCGCCATTGAAGGAGACGGAGATGCGCATGCCAGGCTCTCGAAACCGCTTGTTGCTGGCGTTTTCGATCAAGTTATCCGCCACGCAGTCGAACAAGGCGGAAGGAATGGGCTGCTCTCCCCCTCCCTCGAACGACCACTCGATATCCCGATGCTCGTGGCGCTGACGCAGATTCTCCCACCAGGTGGCCGCCGGGAGTTCCAACATGTCCTCGTTGTCGCCAGGTGCCTTGAGCTTGGCTAACAGGCTTTCGATGCGCTGCGTAAGCACCGGCAGCTGATTCTGCAGGATGGGCTGAGCCTGCGCCGGGTCGTGTTGCGCGATCGAGGTCAGGGCGAACAGGGACTGCAGCATGTTTTTGAGATCGTGCGTAAGACGGGCGCCCGTCTCGTAGATCGTCTGCTGCCGCGTCATTTCGCGCAGGCGCTGCTCGCGGCGCTTGGCCTGATAGAAATAGCCCAACACCTGCACCAGCAGACGCAGGTGCAGCAGGACGGTGGGCGAAAGGGCCTGACGCGTGAACAGCCTTATATATAGGTCCTCGTCGGACAGCTCGTAACGATGTCCGCTGCTCGCCCCCAGCGTGCCATGTCCCTCTTCCGAATCCCACTCCATACCGGCGATCCACGGCAGTTCGGCCAAATGGATGGTCGCCTGCTCGAGGAAGGTCGCCGGACTCTGCACCTGTTGCGCCGTAGTCGCGACCTGCTTCAACCATTCTTCAAGCGGCGTACCTATGGATAGGACATAGTGCGAGAAACTCACCTGCAGTCCCGAAAAACCCATGCGGGGGTTCCACAAGGCACCGAGGATGAACAAGGCGACCGCGATGATGAACAGCGTGCGCAGCAATGCCTCGAAGTAGGAGACATGCTCCAGCGTCATGAAGGCCAGACTTCCCAGCACCAGCAGGGTAAGCAGCGTGAACAGCAACAGCACATAGATGAAGTCCACCGCCTGTGCGGCTTCGGCGCGAGTGCGCTCCACAGGGATCAGCGTCATGACGACGAGCATAGACAGCAAGCCCAGGTGCGTCATGATGCTCGTCACGTCATCGAAGGCCGGGAGGTTGAACAAGTGTGGTGCGATGAAGAGCAGCAACACGGCCTGCAGATACGCCATCATGAGGAGGTGGTGCGCCCGCTGCCAACGAGAGTAGACAGCGAACACTCGCCCGCCCACTAAAGAGAACAGGCCGCTCACCCAGAAGGCCAGCATCCACCAGTTGAGCCAAGCCATGGCCGCCAGGCTGAGCGCGAAGATGAACGCTGAGTTCCCCCTGCTCAATTTGGTCTCGCTGCGCCACAGCGGCTGCCACATCAGGAACAGACCGATGTGCGCCAGCAACAGAGGGCGCACCCAGACATTGTCTATCCCCAACCACAAGGCTAGATGCAACAAAGCCAGCATGGCAAAGGCCAGCCATCGGCTGGATCGAACCCATCGAGCAGCATTCATTGTCAACATTTCGTCACTCATTGTCTTGTAGTCGTCATTTCTCTGCCGAAGCTTTCCCTCAGGCAAGCGCCCCACAAGCACTTTATGAAACAAGGGCTCACGGCAAAATCCCAATCCACCGCACGCGCATGATAGAAGGTAGCAAGGCTCAGGCCAGGGCCGTAACGTGGCACGACTCTTGCTGAAATATCGGCGCAGTACCTATTCAGGGCACACCGAACATTGGACAGTGGAGAATAAAAAATGAAACGCAATCAATCCGGCTTTACCTTAATCGAGATCGCCATCGTGCTGGTGATCATCGGCCTGCTGCTTGGCGGCGTGATGAAGGGGCAGGAACTCATCAACAGCGCCAAGGTGAAGAACCTGGCCAACGACTTCAAGAATATCCCGGTGTATGTCTACGGATATCAGGACAAGTACCGCGCACTGCCCGGTGATGACGCACAAGCACAAAGCCATGTTGGCACAACCGCGACGATATGCACGGCAAGCGCAACATGTAAGCTGGGCGATGGTTTGATTGAAGGCGCATGAGGGTGTCCGGAATTTTGTGTAAACGGGGTTTCTCTAGTGCTGCGCCATTCGATCCTCGAACTGGATGGTAAACCGGTTTAGCGCAGACTTCCAATCACGG
>JBBIIJ010000064.1:0-11417 GCA_037446535.1 Sideroxydans sp.
CTGACCCCCCAGTTGCAGCAGGCTATCAAGTTGTTGCAACTCTCCACGCTGGAGATCAATCAGGAAGCAGCACGCCTGCTGGACGAGAATCCTTTCCTCGAACGCGAGGACGACCACATCACCCAGACCTACGACAGCACCTCCTCTGCCACCACCGGCAACGAGGAGAGGGACGCGGCGACTGAGAGCGAAACGCGCGCCGACAGCAACGACTGGACCGAGCTTTCCTTCGGATCTGCCTCTTCATCCTCTTTCGACGATGAAGACGAGGGCTACGGCGAAATAGCCGCCGACCGCCCCAGCCTGCGTGAACACCTGCTGTGGGAGCTCAACATCAGCCCGCTGGATGCTCGCGACAAGAAGATCGTCAGCCTGCTCATAGACGCGCTGGACGAGAACGCCTACCTGTCACAACCGCTGGAGGAGATCACCGCACTCCTGCCCGCAGAGTTGGACATCACGCAGGACGATCTGGAGACCGCCTTGGTGCAGCTGCAACACCTGGACGCGCCCGGCATAGGTGCACGCAACCTCGGCGAATGCCTTGCGCTGCAGCTGCAGGCCCTGCCCGATGACGTCCCGGGACGCGAGCTTGCGCTCACCATCGTGACGCGTCACCTTGACCTCCTTGCTGCGCACGATTTCAGCAAACTGAAGAAAGCCCTGCACTGCGACGATGCCGCCTTGCGCTGCGCGCAGGACCTGATCGTGCACCTGCAACCCAAGCCTGGCCTGGCCTTCGAACAGCAGGCAGCGGACTATGTGGTGCCGGACATCATCGTGGAGCGCCATGGCGGCATCTGGCGCGCCCGCCTGAATCCCGAAGCCATGCCGCGCCTGCGCGTGAACCAGGTGTATGCCAGCATCCTGCAGCAGCGCGGCGAAGGCAACGTGCAGGGCATGGTGACCCAGCTGCAGGAGGCGCGCTGGTTCATCAAGAACCTGCAGCAGCGTTTCGACACCATACTGCGTGTGGCACAGGCCATCGTCGACCGGCAACGCCAGTTCTTCGAACACGGTGACATCGCCATGCGCCCTCTCGTGTTACGCGAGATCGCCGAGCAGCTCGACCTGCACGAATCCACCATCTCGCGCGTCACCACACAGAAATTCATGCATACGCCGCGCGGCATCTACGAGTTCAAGTACTTCTTCGGCAGCGGTGTGGCCACCGAGGCCGGCGGCGCGTGTTCGTCCACCGCCATCCGCGCCCTGATCAAGCAGCTGGTCAGCGAGGAAAATGGCAAGCACCCGCTCACAGACAGCCGCATGGCAGAAATCCTGGCACAGCAGGGGATATTGGTCGCCCGCCGTACCGTGGCAAAATACCGAGAGGGAATGAACATCCTTCCGGTCAATCTTCGTAAATCACTATAAGCAAAGGAGCAGGCAATGAATCTCAACCTCACAGGACGCCATCTGGAAATCACCCCGGCCATCCGCGAACACGTGACCAGCAAGCTGGACAAGGTGAAACGCCATTTCGACAACGTGATCGACATCAACGTCATCCTGTCTGTGGACAAACTGGTGCAGAAGGCCGAAGCCACCGTCCATGTCTCCGGCAAGAGCATCTTCGCCGAGACCTCGGACAGCAACCTGTACGTAGCGATCGACGCCCTGATCGATTCCCTGGACCGCCAGGTACTGAAGCACAAGGAGAAGTTCGAGGCGCGCCGTCACGACGAATCCGGCAAACATCCCGCGGCAGAATAAATCAGACACGAGGCAACCAGATGGTTGCCTCGTTTTTATCTGGTGAACCAACATGAGTCTGATCAGCAAAATCTTGGCCCCGGAATGCGTGCTGGTGGATAGCGAATCAGCCAGCAAGAAGCGCGTGTTCGAACGCGTGGGGATCCTGTTCGAGAACACGCAGAACGTGGCGCGCAGCCAGGTGTTCGACAGCCTGTTCGCCCGCGAGAAGCTGGGCTCCACCGGCCTGGGGCAGGGTGTGGCCATCCCGCACGGCCGCGTGAAGGGTCTGCGCGATGCCGTTGCCGCCTTCGTCAAGATGCAGAACCCTATCCCCTTCGACGCACCGGACGGACAGCCGGTGAATTTCATCTTCGTGCTGCTGGTGCCGGAGCGCGCCACCGACCTGCACCTGCAGATCCTGGGCGAGCTGGCCCAGATGTTCAGCGACAAGTCGTTCCGCGACAGACTGCAGGCAACGGACGACCCCGCGGCGATGCACAAGCTGTTCACCGAGTGGAAGGCATAAGGGCGTTACCATGGCTCAGGTCAACATCCGCCAGCTCTTCACCGACAAGCAGGAACGCCTGGGACTGACCTGGGTGGGCGGCTCGGAGGGCGCGGACCGCGTGCTGGAGAGCGAGATCGTCAACGCCTCCAATCGCGGCCTGATCGGCCACATGAACCTGATCCACCCCAACTGGGTGCAGGTGCTGAGCAGCACCGAGCTGGATTACCTGCACTCGCTCTCGCCTGTGGAGCTGTCCGGTGCGCTGACCCGACTGGAACAGGGCCAGCCGCTGTGCCTGATCGTGGCGGGTGACACCGACATCCCCAAGGGGCTGCTGGATTTCGCCAACCGCACCCACACGCCGCTGTTCCGTTCGCCGCTGGGCAGCGTGCACCTGATGTGGATGATCCGCCACTACATCGTCAAGGCGCTGGCCGATTCGACCACGCGCCACGGGGTGTTCCTCGACGTGCTGGGGGTGGGCGTGATGATCACGGGCGATAGCGGCGTAGGCAAGAGCGAACTCGCGCTGGAACTCATAACGCGCGGCAGCGGCCTGGTGGCCGACGACGTGACCGAGCTCTACCGCATCTCGCCCGAGACGCTGGAGGGGCGCTGTCCCGAGCTGCTGCGCGATTATCTGGAGGTGCGCGGCCTAGGCATGCTCAACATACGCACCATGTTCGGCGAGACCGCTGTGCGCCGCAAGAAGAGCCTGAAGCTCATCGTGCACCTGTACCGCCCACCGTTCGACGACCTCTCCAAGCTGGAACGCCTGCCCACCTCGGGTTCCGAAGACATCCTCGGCGTGCGCATCAGCAAGGTGGAGATCCCGGTGATGGCGGGCCGCAACCTCTCGGTGCTAGTGGAGGCCGCGGCGCGCAACTTCGTGCTGCAGCAGCGCGGCATAGACACCATGCAGGAATTCATCGCGCGGCAAGAGCAGTACCTAAAGAACCAATGAGTCCCGCACAGGATAAAGCCGTGCAACTCTTCCTCATCAGCGGTCTGTCCGGCTCCGGCAAGAGCGTCGCGCTGAAGACGCTGGAGGATGCCGGCTTCTACTGCGTGGACAACCTGCCGGCCGAACTCCTGCCCGCCCTCATCGATAACCTGCAGCAGGCCGGCAACACACGCATCGCGGTGAGTATAGACGTGCGCAGCGGGCAAAGCGTGCAACAGCTGCCGCAACGCATAGACACCCTCAAACAGCGCGGGCTGGACGTGCACCTGCTGTTCCTGGATTCGCAGACCGACACCCTGGTCAAACGTTTCTCCGAGACGCGCCGCCTGCACCCGCTCAACGACGGCGTGCGCACCTTGCCCGAGTGCGTTGCCTACGAACGAGAGCTGCTCTCCGAGATCAGCGGCATCGGCCATCACATAGACACGACCGAACTCAACGCCAACGCGCTGCGCGCCTGGGTCAGGCAGTTCATCCGGCTCGACCGCGCGCGCGTCACCCTGCTGTTCCAGTCGTTTGGATTCAAGCACGGCATCCCGCTGGACGCCGACCTGGTGTTCGACGTGCGCTGCCTGCCCAACCCGTATTACGACCCGCTGCTGCGGCCCCTCACCGGGCGCGACCGCGATGTCATCGACTTTCTGGAACAGACATCCACGGTGCAGAAGATGTATGAAGACATACGCGGCTTCGTCGAAAGCTGGCTGCCCTGCTACATCGCGGACAACCGCAGCTATTTGACCGTGGCCATAGGCTGCACCGGCGGCCAGCACCGCTCGGTCTACCTCGCCGAGAAGCTGGCACTGCACTTCACCTCGCAGCAACAAGTCCTGGTGCGCCACCGTGAGCTCGTATGAGGCGTTGCGCGCCTCTACCCTCCCCTACCTGAGACCCGGAGACTGGCTGACGCTGCTGGCCGGTGTGGTATGCGTCGCACTGCTCACCGTTGAGCTGTGGAACGGCGCGGCGGCCGACCGCGCCATCATACGCAGCGGCGGAAAGATCTTCCGCGAGGTACCGCTCTCGCGCGACCAGCAGGTCGAGGTGCCCGGCCCTCTGGGCGTGAGCGTCATCACTATCGAGAAACGCCGCGCGCGCATCAGCTCCGATCCCAGCCCCAGGCAATACTGTGTGCGCCAAGGCTGGTTGCAGCAGGCAGGCGAGATCGCCATCTGCCTGCCCAACGAGGTGAGCGTGGAACTGGCGGGAGGCGAGAAGAGATATGACAGCCTCAACTATTAAGCTCGACACCACTCCGGAAGACCATCACATCGCAAAGATGGCCGCCGTGGCGCTCGGACTCACCGTGCTGGAGAACGCCATCCCCTCCCCGCTGCCCGGCGTGAAACCTGGGCTGGCCAACATCATCACGCTCATCGTGCTGGCGCGTTTCGGCTGGCACGCCGCGGCCTGGGTATCGTTGTTGCGCGTCGTCGCAGGCAGCCTGCTCTTCGGCAATTTCCTCGCGCCTGGCTTCTTCCTGAGCCTTGCCGGTGCCGTGTGCAGCCTGGCCGTGCTCGCGCTTTCCATGCACCTGCCGCAGCGCTTCTTCGGCGCGGTAACGCACAGCATCTTCGCTGCCTTCGCACACATCGCCGGGCAGATGGCCATCGTCTACCTGTGGCTCATCCCGCATGCCGGCATCGCCTACCTCATCCCCATCTTCGCGACCGCCGCCTTGGTGTTCGGCACGGTGAACGGCCTGGTCGCCGCACGCTTCATGGATAATGACGAAAAACCCGCTATGGAAGCCAAGCAATGAAGACCATCACCCTCGCCTTCACCGGCGCCTCCGGCCTGCCCTACGGCATGCGCCTGCTCGAATGCCTGATCGCCGGCGGGCACCGCGTACACCTCGTCTATACACAGGCTGCGCAGATGGTCGCGGCGCAGGAGATGGACTTCACCCTGCCCAGCCGGCCGCAGGAGGCGGAGCAGATGCTGAAAGAGCGACTGGGACAGTTCAGCGGCGAACTGAAGGTGTTCGGCAACCAGGACTGGTTCGCGCCGATGGCATCAGGCTCCAACCCTGGCGACGCGATGGTGGTGTGCCCCTGCACCATGGGCACGCTCGGCAAAATCGCCGGTGGCATCAGCGACGATTTGATCTGCCGCGCTGCGGACGTGATGCTGAAGGAGAAGCGCGCTTTGATTCTGGTGCCGCGTGAGATGCCCTTCTCCGCCATCCATCTGGAGAACATGCTCAAGCTCTCGCATGCAGGTGCCACCATCATGCCGCCGAATCCGGGGTTCTATCATCATCCGCAAAGCGTGCAGGATTTGGTGGATTTTGTGGTGGCTAGGGTGATGGATCATCTGGGGGTGGAGCAGGGGTTGATGAAGAAGTGGGGCGAGTGATCACCTCGCTCCGTTCGTGCTAAGTAGGCCGAAGGCCCGTATCGAAGATGAACGTCATTCCGGCGGAGGCCGGAATCCAGTTAAAACCAACACCGTCGGGGGTAGCCCGACAGCTAGTCACTTTTCTTGTCTTGCCCGGAATTATGTAGCAACAGCACAAGGCTCTAATTTGCCTCCCGCCTAGAATATCACCTGATCAATTTTCTATCAGGTGCACCATGTCAATTTCACCCGTCATATCAGGTCTTGTTTCCAAGCGTGAAGATTTAGGCCGTTTGCTTGCGCAATGTCAGGACGAAGCTAGGAAACTGTGCGCCGATATTGAGAGGATAGACAGCGCCATTAAGTTGATTGACCCTGATTATGACTGAGGGTGTCCGGAATTTTGTGTAAACGGAGTTTCTCTACTGCTGCGCCATCCGATCCTCGAACTGGATGGTAAATCGGTTTAGTGCAGACTTCCAATCACGGATCGGCATCGTCCACTTCTTGCTGATGTTGTTCAACGCCAGGTAGAACAGTTTCAGCAGCGCCTCATCGCTCGGGAACGAGCCGCGGTTCTTGGTGATCTTGCGCAAACTCATGTTCACCGACTCGATGGCGTTGGTGGTGTAGATCACCTTGCGAATCTCCGGTGGATAGTCGAAGAACGGGATGATGCGCGCCCAGTTGCGCCGCCACGATTGCACGATGGGCGGGTACGCCTCGCCCCATTTCTCTTCGAACTCAGCCAGCCGCAACTCGGCATCCTCAACAGTCGATGCAGCGTAGATCACACGCAGGTCGAGGGCAATCTCCTTGCGCAGCTTCCACGAGACATAGTTCAGGCTGTAGCGCACCAGATGGACAATGCATAGCTGCACCTCGGTCTTGGGGAACACGGTCTCGATGGCTTCCGGGAAGCCCTTCAGTCCGTCGACGCAGGCAATGAAGATGTCCTGCACGCCCCGGTTCTTCAGCTCGGTCACGACCTGCAGCCAGAACTTGGCCCCCTCAGTCTGTGCGATCCAGACACCCAGCAGTTCCTTCTCGCCAGCCATGTTGATGCCCAGTGCCAAGTAGACCGCCTTGGCCCGCACAGCACCTGCATCGCGCACCTTCACATGGATGCAGTCCAGATAGACGATGGGATACAACGCATCCAGCGGCCTGGATTGCCACGCCTTGACCTCGTCGGCCACGGCGTCCGTCACCGAGGAGATCAGGGTGGGCGACACCTCGGTGCCGTACATCTCTTCCAAGTGCGCCTGAATCTCGCGCACTGTCATGCCTCGGGCATACAGCGACAGGATCTTGTCGTCGAAGCCGTTCCAGCGGGTCTGGTGCTCGGGAACCAATTGCGGCTCGAAGCTGCCGTTGCGGTCGCGCGGAATCTCGAGCGGCAGCTCGCCGAACTCACCCTTGAGCGTCTTCCGGCTCTTGCCGTTGCGGGTGTTGCCGGTGGGATTGGTGACGGCCTCGTTCTTGGCGTGGCCGAGGTGAGCTTCCATTTCGGCATCCAGGGCACGTTCGACCAGCGCCTTGGTGAGCTGCTTGAGCAGGCCGTTCTCGCCAATCAGGTCTTCGGGTTTCTTATATCCAGACAGCAGGCTGTCGATCAGCTCTGCAGGTAATGCTTTTGCTACGGTCATTGATGCTCCTTCTCAAGGGACGGCAGTTTCCTGCCAAATGACCGTTTACACAAAAATTCTTACACCTCACCCCCGACGGTGTTGGTTTTGAGTCAGCAAACCAGCGGGCTTCGCCCATCCTTCGACACGGCTACGCCTACTCAGGACGAACGGTATGGAGTTGCTCCAGAACCTTCCTCACCGGCGTCGGTATCGCCGCCCCCAACACCTCCTCCACACTCAACCACACGTTCCCCGCCTGCTCTGCCTTCAAAGGCTTGCGCGCCAGCTCTATCTTCAGCGGCGTGATGCGCAACTTGAAATGGGTGAAGGTATGCGTGAAGGGCTGCAGCTGTTCACCGCCGCGCGCTTCCATGCCGCTCTGCGCGAACCAGCTCTGCGCGGCCGCTTCGTCATCGAATTGCGGCAAGCTCCACAGCCCGCCCCAGATGCCAGTCGCAGGGCGTTTCTCCAGCAGGATGTCATCGCCGTGTATGAGCAGCAGCATGACTGCGCTGCGTTCAGGAACGGTCTTCTTCGGGCGCGGTGCGGGCAGCTCGGCAATACGGTCGGTGGTGAGCGCGGTGCAATCATCCTGCACGGGACAGGCAGCGCAGCGCGGGCGGTTGCGCACGCAGACGGTGGCCCCCATGTCCATCAGCGCCTGGGTGTAGGTGGCGACATCGCGCGGCGGCAGCAAGGCCTCCGCTCGCCCCCACAATTGCTCCTCGACCTTCTTCTCTCCCGCCCATCCTTCTACGCCGCACCAGCGCGCCAGCACGCGCTTGACGTTGCCGTCGAGTATCGCGTGACGTTCGTGGTACGCGAGCGCGCAGATGGCGGCAGCGGTGGAGCGGCCTATACCGGGCAGCTCGACGATGTCTTCGAAACGGCGCGGGAAGTCGCCTTGGAATTTCTCGACGATGATCTTCGCCGCCTTGTGCAGATTGCGGCCGCGCGCGTAGTAGCCGAGCCCGCTCCAGTGCGCGAGCACCTCATCCTCGTGTGCCGCGGCGAGCGCCGCCACGCTGGGGAAGGAGGCGACGAAGCGCAGGTAGTAGGGGATGACGGTGACCACCTGTGTCTGTTGCAGCATGATCTCGGACAGCCACACGCGGTAGGCGTCCTTTCCCTGCCAGGGCAGGTCATGACGGCCGTGCGTGCGCTGCCAAGCGATGAGGCGTTGCGAGAAATCCATTCTGGTGGCGCGCGCTCATGCGATGCTGATCATCGCACGAGCGGCATGAGGGCTTACCTGAACAGGCCTTTCAGGCCCTTCTTCAATTCTTCCTGCAGCTTGGCCTTGGCGTCTTCCTTCAGTTGTTCCTTTTTCTCGTCGAGTTTCTGCTTGGCGACCTCGGCCACCAATGCGCCATAATCGACCTTGAACTTGAGCGCATCGAACGGGCCACTCACCGACACCGGCAGGCTCGCTGTCTTGCCTTGCTCGGTCTTGGCGAAGGTGGCCTTGGCGTCGTAGTTCACCAGGTCGCGCCCGAGGTCGACGTCGCCGTTGCCGGTGATGCGCAGCACGGTGGATTTCACCGCAAGGTCGTCGTTGTGCGCCACGCCGTTTTTCACCTTGAAGCTGGCCTTGAATTCGGTGAATTCGGTCTTCTCGCCCTTGTCCACGCCCAGGGTCTGCGCGTTGGTGTTCTTGCTCAGGCTCTGCACGCCCTGCACGAGCTTGGTGAGGTTTATGCCCTTGATTGCACCGTTCCCCAGGTTCACCGAGACGCTGCCGTTCAGCGCCTTCTTCAGGGAACTCACTGTGTTGCCCTGCGTGGTGAGGTCGAGAGCGATGTTGCCCTTGCCCTCGGCCAGCTCCAGATCCGCGGCGTCTTTCAGCAGGGGAGCGATCTCTACACCCGTGAGCTTCTGGTTGACGACAAAGCTGTTCGTCGCGGCGTTCACGCTCACCTTGCCGTCCATGCTGCCCTGATACAGCTTGGCCGAGAGCGGAGCGACGTTCACTTGTCCGTTCTTCGCCTTCACATCCACACGCAGCTGTGCCACCTTGACGTTGGCCGCCTTGAGCGCGCCCACACGCACGCTGCCCTCAAGGTTCAATGTCTTCAAGGCGGACAGGTCGAACGGCTGTTCAGGCTCCGTCTTCTTGGCCTTCTCCTGCTCCTTGGCCTCAGCCGTCTTCTTGGGCATGAAAGGGTCGGCATCGAATTTGTCTATCTCCAGGTCGTAGCGTATGGCCGGGGCGCTGAAGTTGTTCACCGCAGCCTTGGCCTTGATCTGGCTCTGCAGCAGCCCGCCTGCAAGGTTGGCCTGTATGCTCTGACGCCCGATGTCGGCCTGCACGCTTCCCTTCAATTCGCTGCTGATGCTCTTGCCAGGCAGCTTGTCGCCGGTTGCGTTGAGCGCGATCCTAAGGTCGGAGAGATTGAACTGCTGGGTATTCAGGTTGCCCGCGATCGGCGTCGTCAGCTTGAGCTTGAACGCTTGCTCCGGCTGCTTGACGTCGACGTTAAGAGACAGCTCGCTCAGCTTGAACTTCTCTGCATCTCCCTCTATCGCAGGCAGCGTGAGGGCTGCGACGACGCTGGCAAACGATGCATCCAGCTTGGCGTTCAGCGCGATGCCTTCGGCGGCGAGCTTCTTCTCCTTGCTAAGCATCAGTGCGGGTGCATCCAGCTTGGTCTCGAACCTGTCCTTGCCCTTCATGCCGCTCGCATCGAGCGTCAGCTTCTTCAATGAGAATTCCTGTGATGCGGGTTGCGCACTGGCGTTTCCTGCGACCTTCAACATCAGGTCGGAGATGTCGAGGACCGAACCTTTGGCCCGCAAATCCAGGCCCTCCACCTGATAGGCGTTCTTTTCCAGATCGAAAGTGAGCGTAGTCTTAAGCTCGGTTACGATGTCCACCTTGGGCTGGTTTGCCAGCACGTGAGCGCCGAAGGCTATCTTGCTCGGCACGTTGTTCGCGATGCGCCCTGTCTTGAGACTCAGATCCTGCACGCTGTAGCGCGCACCACTGCCTTCGTCCTGATACGCCAGTTCGGTCTTGTCTATCTGTACCGATGCGATGTCGAACTTGATAGGCGTCGCGCTAGTTGGTTCCGGTTGCGGCTGCGGTGTGGGAGCCGGTTCCTTGCTCATCAGATCGTCCAGGTTGGTCTTGCCATCCTTGAACTTGACAACGCGTGCCTTGAGGCCGCTCACTGCGACTTCATCGACCACGACCTGCTTGGTCAGGAGAGGCAGGAGCGCGAGCGAGACCTTTGCGCTTTCGATGGATGCGAATTCCTGCTCGCTCTGAAATTCCGACAAGGACACCTTCCCTATGCTGGCGCCTATGCTGGGGAAGAAGGTGAGCTTGATGTCGCCGTCCAGCTTCAGCGTGCGCTGCTTGCTCTCTTTGACGGCCTCGATGATCTTCGGCTTGTAGGTGTTCGGGTCGAACGTCAGCGCCACGTAGGTCAGCGCCGCGGCGACCACAAGAACCAGCCCACCTACCGTCCACAAGCCATATTTGATGTATTTTTTCATTTGAGCACCTTAGACAGGGGATGGCCGATTATAAACGAGCATGCATTCTCGAGCCGCGCACTGGCACTTGATTTCTAACGCGCCAAAGCAAAAACCCCTCGCGGGAGTACCGGGAGGGGTTATGCACTGTAAGGAGTCTGACGATGACCTACTTTCACATGCGGATGCACACTATCATTGGCGCGAAGTCGTTTCACTGTCCTGTTCGAGATGGGAAGGAGTGGGACCAACTTGCTATGGTCGTCAGACATAACTGTCGGCGAACTGCTTACTCTAGGTTGAGTAGGCAATCTGCCTTAATTTTGGAAGAAGCAAAGTGTGTTCTGATTGCTGCGAGGCGTTGTTACTTGCGCTTGCCTAATGTTATAGGATCAAGCCGCACGGGCAATTAGTATCGGTTAGCTTAACGCATTACTGCGCTTCCACACCCGACCTATCAACGTGGTGGTCTTCCACGACCCTTCAGGGTAATCAAGTTACCAGGGAAGTCTCATCTTGAGGCGAGTTTCCCGCTTAGATGCTTTCAGCGGTTATCTCTTCCAGATATAGCTACCCGGCGATACGACTGGCGTCATAACCGGTACACCAGAGATCTGTCCACTCCGGTCCTCTCGTACTAGGAGCAGGTCCCTTCAAATTTCCAACGCCCACGGCAGATAGGGACCAAACTGTCTCACGACGTTTTAAACCCAGCTCACGTACCACTTTAAATGGCGAACAGCCATACCCTTGGGACCGGCTACAGCCCCAGGATGTGATGAGCCGACATCGAGGTGCC
>JBBIIJ010000065.1:0-11182 GCA_037446535.1 Sideroxydans sp.
GGCACAGGCTGTCCCGTCGCCCGTTTCGAATTCGGTGACCGCGCCGTAGATGCCCCCCGGGTTGTCCCAGAACCTCGGCTCCGAGCACCCCAGGCAGCCGTGACCTGCCTGCGTCGGAGAGCTGGTGCCCAGGTTCCAGCGGTTGGTGGTGCACGCGTTGAAAGTATCCGGTCCCTTGCAGCCAAGCAGCAGCAGGCAATGCCCCTGCCTTGCGCCGTCGTCGTCGAAGGAGTTGGCGAACTGGCCCGCCAGGAAGTGCGGCAGGCGCGGGCAGCAGTCGTGCACGGTCTTGCCGAAATAGAGCATCGGCCGCTTCAGGTTATCCAGCGGCGGCAGGCTGCCGTTCACGAGGTAGTAGGCCACGGTGCCCGTCATGACCTCGGGTACGGGCGGGCAGCCGGAAAGGTTCACCAGCGCTCGCGTCGCCACTTGCCCTGCAGCCATTAGGTCGCCCACGCCCATGGCTTGGGACGGATTGGGCGCGGCAGCCGGGAGCCCGCCGAAGCTGGAGCAGGTGCCCACGGTGATCACCAGAGCCGCACCCTGCACGCTTTCGCGCAGCATCTGCAGGCCGGAGGTCCCGCTCTCGGCCATCCACCACTCGTTATCCGCCGTCGGCAGCGAGCCATCGATGATGAGGATGTACTTGCCGTAGTTGGCCTCCATCGCCGCGCGGCGCGCCGCCTCGGCCTGTGCACCTGCCGCGGTCTGCAAAGTGCCGTGATAGTCCAGCGAGATGAAGTTGAGTATCAGGTTCTCTATCGTCAGGCGATCGCTCAGCACATTCCCGGAACGCAGCAGCGACTCGGAACAGCCCGTGCACGCCTGGAAGGACAGCCAGATCACCGACGGTCGGGGAGCGGCAGCGAGCGCGTCAGCGAAGGTCTTGATGACGACACCCGAGATGGCCAGCGACGATGCTGTGATGGCACAGATCTTCAGAAAAGAGCGGCGTGATACGCCTTTGCTCTCCAGCGATTCGTACACCGTAACAGGTTTGTTCATGGCGTTTACCTCGCTTAGGAATGTGGATGGACGCGCCCCTTCACGCCCGGGCGCTCCGGACAGCGTTGAGAAGTTCGAGTCCGCGGAGGACGGCCTTGCGATCGCCCTCGATCAGGTCGGGGACACGCGTGACTTCTATGGATTCGCCCACCGTTGCACCTTCGTAGTCGCGGTGATGTATCCACCAGACACAGGGGACGGCGGTCTCGCGTATCTCGGTACGTCCCGCCGCATTCACGACAGCCGACACCTCGCCCTCACCCAGCATGCGAGAAAGGATGTCGCGCTCCTCCGGCATCGCTTTGAGGCAATGCAGGTCTATGGACGCGATCTCGCCGGTCTCGGCGAATGTCCGCGCGCGCGCTTCTATCTCGGAGACAACGGCCAGCGCCGATGTGCCGGGCTGCACGGCGACGGGTGGAAGAGGCCCTGCCTTGTGCACCCAGAAGACTGGGTGTCCGGTGGATGAATGGTTGCGTAACGTGGCGGGCTTGGTGCTCTCGATCATGCCGGTCTCCTCGTGCCATGGCGATGTGCTGCGGTATGGCCGAGATACTAGACAGGAGTCATGGGATACTAAATACCGCTGGCACGGTATATTGAGCTACGGACGACGTAGCGGGTCGATCAGGTCGATGGACGTCAGGCTGGAAGCGGACCTGGACTGCTATGCAGCTCGATGAGGTGAAGTATGGGAGCTGCTAGTTGCCGGTGGGAGCCGATACTTGGTCCCCACCCCAGGAGACGCATATCCGGGTCCCCATGCCCGCAGCGGAATCGATCTTGTAGTCGCCGCCGGTGAGGCTGGCCCTCTCTTTCATGCTCAGCAGCCCCAGCCCCCTGTCGGACCCTTCGCGGATGGCCACGCTTGCCAGGTCGAATCCGACACCGTTGTCCTCGACGATAAGATGAAGCATCTCGCCGTCCTTCCTGAAGCTCAATTTGATGAGGTCGGCGTTGGCGTACTTGATGATGTTGCTGGTGGCTTCCTGGATGATGCGGAAGATGGTGATCTTGAGATGCTCGGGGACATGACTCTCATGGACATCGATGTCTTTTTCCACCTTGATGCACGGGCAAGTGGTCTCCAGCTCTCGGAACAGCCAGGAGATGGTAGCCAGAATGCCCAGGTCGTCGAGCATGGGCGGACGCAGGTCCATGGAGATGTGGCGAGCCTCGTCGAGAACACCGCGGACCTTGTGCTTCACGCGCTGGAGAGATTCAGATGCCTCGCTGATCGCGCCCGCGGCGAGCTGTTTCTCCGCTTCGGCAAGAGCGAACTTGATCAGGTTCAGAGACTGCCCGAGCCCATCATGCAGGTCGCGTGCGATCCGCTTGCGCTCGTTCTCCTGTATGGTCAGCAGCTGATTCGCCATGTGCCGCGCCTGGATCTCCGATGCACACCACTCATCCTCCATCTTCGCGCGCTCGTCCTTGTTCCCACACAGCGTGATACGCAGCTTGCGGGTACCTGCGCCGATCTCCTTCTCGGTGATCGTATGCCTCAGCTGAATCGTCGATCCTGTATGCATGGCGCTCTCCTATGCAACTCAGTACACGACAGCTTCTTTTTGGGTAGAAGCCGGTTCGACGATCTGGGGGACCGCCGAACCTTTACGTGCTATGCCCTAGTGCCGCGCATAGTGGCATCGATTAGAAAAATGATTCAATAGGGAAAATTACCTAGGAATGTAGGAGGGATATGCGCGGTTCCCCTACGGGGAGACTGCAAGCAAACCGGTAGTGCATGGATGCGATCCGCGTCTGCTAAAAAGCCAGGAGACGCAGTCTTCACAGCAGATCGCGGCCCTGTACCTTACTCCTGCAGCGCGTGCCACTTCTGGACCAGTTCGGCGATGTTCTTCACATCCAGCTTGCGCATGATGCTTCCACGGTGGACTTCGACCGTCTTCGAACTGATCCCCAGCTTGCTGCCGATGACCTTGCTCGGGCTGCCCGCCACCACCAGCTCCAGGACTTCCCTCTCCCGATTGGTCAGCGCATCGTAAGCGCTGCGCAAGTCGTCCCGCTGCCGGCTCTTCTGACTGACCTCCTGTATGGATTCGAGCGCGGCGTATACCCTGTCCAGCAGGTGCTGGGGGGAGAAGGTCTTCTGCAGGAAATCGAACGCCCCCTGTTTCATGGCCCGTACGGCAAGGGGCACATCGCCATGCCCGGTGATGACGATCACCCGCAGCTGATGTCCCTGTGCGCTGAGGTTCTCCAGCAGCTCCATCCCGCTCATTCCCGGCATGCGGAGGTCCAGCACGAGGCAAGCCGGCACACGCACATCGCAGAACGCCATGAATTCGTATGCTGATGAGAACGCCTTGCACGGCAGGTTCACCGACTCGAACAGGTAGCGCATCGAATCACGCATAGCCTCGTCATCATCAACGACGAATATCATGGGTCTCCGAACGCTATCGCTCATAGGGCCGCCTCTCCGGTAAGTGTGAAACTGAACTCCACGCCTGCACCCTCTTTCTGCTCTGCCCAGATACTGCCGCCGTAACTCTCTATCAGGGAGCGGCAGATGGCGAGACCGAGCCCCAGCCCGTCCTGCTTGGACGTATGGAAAGGGTCGAATATGCGTTCCAGGTCCTCCGCGGCCAGTCCTCTGCCTGTATCGCTCACGGTCACCAGGACCGCACCGGATCCTGCGACGCGGGTGACGATGCGCAACTCCCTCCGCTGAGACGAGGCCATGGAATCGATGGCGTTCTTGATGAGGTTGATCAGCACCTGTTCAATTTCGATCCGGTTCGCCAGCACAGGCGGCAGTTCGGACATCTCGAGTGCGACCGAGACGTGATGATGCTGCAACTTGTGCTCGAGGAACCTGAGGCTATCCCTCACCACCAAGTTGAGGTCCTGCAGGGTGCGTTCGTATTTCTGCTTGCGGACGATGTCCTTGAGATGGTTGATGATCTTGCCTGCCCGCTCGGTCTGGGCGTGTGCCAGCCTGATCGTGTTCTGCAGCGCAGCATGATCCCAGTTGTCTTCCACCATGCGGCGCAGGCAACCATCCAGATAGTTGTTGGCCGCCGTCAAAGGCTGGCTGATCTCGTGCGCCAGGCCCGAGGCCATCTCCCCCGCGATGTTGAGACGATCCATGTGTTCCACTTCCACGCGCAGCGTCTCGAACAGTTTCCGTTCGGTGAGGTCGGTACAAGTGCCGATGAAACCGAGATATTCACCGTCGGCAGCGAAACGCGGCAAACCTGAGTCTTCCACCCAGCGGAACCCCCCGTCATGGCAGCGCAGGCGATACTCCACCTTGAAGGGTTGCCGCTTCCTGAACGCATCCGTGTAGGCTTCAAGACATCGCCCCTTGTCGTCTGAATGGACGATGTCCAGCCAATAGCAGCTTGCAGCGTGTTCGAGGGGCAGTCCCGTGAACTCGTACCACCGCTGGTTGAAGTAGCTGCACCCGACGAGTTCGTTGTCGCCGGATGTCAGGCCGTATCTCTCCTCGCCGAAATGATCGCATCCCAAGCAGGCCTCCCTATCCTGAGCCTGGGACATCCAGATCATGATGGGCGCGTTGTCAGCCATGGTACGGAACCGTTCCTCACTTTCGCCCAGTTTCCTTTCCGCCAGCTTGCGCGCGGTTATGTCGATCAACGTCGTGCGGCTCATCACGTAGCGACCATCGAGGTCACACACCGCCGTGGCATTCAACAGCACCGAAAAAACCGTGCCGTCCTTGCGGACCAGTTCATATTCCAGGTCCTGGACCACCCCGCGCTCTTTGAATCTAGGATAACTGACATGGAAGAGCCTCAAGCTGTCTGATGTTAGGAAATCCACGAAACGCTTCTTGCCGACCACCTCGTCCCTGGTGTACCCGAGCAATGCGAGTTCGGTGTTGTTCATCTTGATGACCCAGCCCTCGCTGTCCAGCGAGTGATAGCCGCAAGGGGCGTTCTCATACAGATCATTTACCTCGTCCACCGATTGGCGCAATGCGTTCTGGGCTAACTGCTGTTCGGTGATGTCCTGTGTCGTCCCTATGGAACGCAACGGCCTCCCGGCTTCGTCGTAGAAGGTCTCGCACCACTCCCGGACATATTTCAATCGACCGCCGGGGAACAGGAGACGGTGCACGATGATATACGGTGTCCTGTTCTTCACGGAATCGGTATAGGCCTTATCCACGAACGCACGGTCGTCGGGATGGACGATATTCAGGAAGGCCTCGTAGGAGGCACCGAACAACGCTCGGTCGCTCCCGAAGATGCGGTAGTTCTCATCCGTCCAGTAGAGGATATTGTTGACCAGGTCCAGCTCCCAGCTGCCGATATGTGCCATCTGCTGCGATTCCTGGAGCAACCTCTCGCTTTTGCGCAGCGCTTCTTCGGCACGCTTGCGCTCGCTGATGTCGCGCATGATGCCCTGTATGTATTTGACGCCCTCCACCTCAACCAGACGCGCGCTTACCTCCACCGGGATGATCGTGCCATCCTTGCGCATGTCGGAAGTCTCGTAGCGCAGTTCACCGGCCTCCCGAAACCGCCTGATATGCTCCTTGAATACGGCGGGGTCCTCGGCGGGGTCGCGAAAATCGAAGATGCTCATGCGCAGCAGTTCTTCCCGCGTGTAGCCATAGGCTTCAAGGGCACGCTCGTTCGCCTCCACTATCCTGCCCGCCTCGTCAGCCACGAGGATGATGTCGTTGGCGTACCGGGTCAGGTATTCGAAGTGCTTCACCAGCATCTCGCGCTCGACGGCTGCGTCATGCTGTGTCTGGAGGTATCTGAACTGCATCTTGTGCCCCCTGAGCCAGACGAACGCGAGGAGCCCGCCGATCGCAACGAAGGCGATACCCAGGCCGATGGACCATGCCCTGAGTTGGAAGATCGGCGCGAACAGCTCTTCCTTGTCCATCTTGCTCACCACGAACCAGGAAGTCCCGGCGATGCGGCGCATCTCCGAAACGACGGGTACGCCGCGGTAATCGACCCCATCCAACGTGCTGACTTCACCCCTTACCGCCATCGCGGCCACGAGGTTCGGCGTGGCAAGCGGCATGCGCAGCGCAAGCGCGGTATCCTTCTGGTGACGCAGCTCGTTCAAATACAGCACGTCGCTACCCTCCCGGCGAACCAGCAGTGCTTCGGCACTCTGGCTACGGGTAGGCCATGATTGGATGAGCGGATAAAGGAACTCGTAAGGGTCGATCTGCAGCACGGCTGCACCTATGGCGCGCTCTCCACCGTTCTCCGCGACCGTGAGCGGCACGATCAGGTCTATGCTGATCCCCTGACCCCCATGGCTGTTGCGGTGAAAATCCATGAACGCCACTTCCCGGCTTTCCATGGACAGCAACGCCTGCCGCACATGCTCCTCGCCTGGGCCTGAGGCGTTGTCGGAGGAAAACCTGACCGTCCCTCGCCTGTCCAGCACGAAGATCGCCGCGTAACCGTTCACGCTATGCATCTCCGCCAATATCTTCTGCAGGCGTCGCATGCGTTCGTTCGCATGCCTGCCATCCCTCAGCCACAGCTCGAAGTCCATGGAGAACACGTGCGCAAACGCCTCACCCAGTTTCTTGTGGTGGTTGCGCCATACGACGATCTGCTCGGCTTTCATGTCGGCGACCGCCCCCATCTCGGCAAGCTTGTCCTGTTCGATCAGCCTTTCGAGCCGCTCGAAACCAGCGTAGCCGGTCAGGGCAAGAAGCAAGGCAACAGCGATGAATGCCAGCAGCGGCTTGTACAGGGAGGGTTCTGTGCTGGAGGAAGCTCCAGCTTCGCGGGGAGGAAGCGTCACGGCTGCATCGCCAGGGGATGTCGGCACGAAATGATTCCGGAGATTTTCTGGCAGCGCATCTATACCATTCACCTATTCTGAAGATGACCCGTCCGCACTGTTTCGTGGACGCGGGGACATTCTGCCACAAGGTGAGCGATCGTCGCTGATGGAAAGGACTACGCCATCTTTCGGAAAGGAGCCGGCCCGCCGGGGAGGTCAGGGTACGATCCAGCCGGTCTCGGCCACCAACGCATCGCCGTCGAACCGAACGATGTAAGCGCCCTTGGAGGCGAAGCGCTGGGTAGGTCCCAAACTCAGGTGTGGATAGACGGTCGTACCCCCTCCCTTGCCGGCGGGCACCGCCTGGGATCTCGCTTCGACCAAGTTCGCACTAACCTTGATCAAGGCACTTCTGGCAGGCTGCCTCAACGCATCCCTTGCCCTCGCCTCTTCCTCGGACTTGCTGGCCTCGCGCCTGCTGACCATGCTTTCGGCTCGCTCCATCAGGTAGTCGCGATAGAGGTTATCCAGCATCTCGGAGACAGTATCGGTCAGGAAGGCGAGAGAGAAATAGACCTCGGACTGTAGGGCCTCATCCACCAACGGGAGGCTGCGCAGCTTGAGCCACTGGTGGAGATAAGCCAGGTTGGTTTCGCGCCGATCCGGCAGCTCGTAAGGATAGAGCAGGCGCGCCTTGCCCTTCCAGGCAGCGGGGAAGGCGGCGAGTCCTCCGCCCGCGAGGCGTCCGGAGAAATAGGCGATACCAGAGGATGGCGCCACCTTTCCCAGCATGGCCAGCTCGTCAGGATGCAGCCAGAGCATGGCCGCATCGCCGTCGTTCACATCCTTCAAGACGTGCCGCAGAGCATCGGACGATGCGCGAGCCAGGACGCGATCTTCGACCTTGATGCCGGAACCTGACAGTGCCTGCGCCAGTGCCTGTGCCGCGACGTTGCTCGCAGCCTCGTCGCGATGCACCTGGACCACCCGTCGCGGACGTATCGTCCGTGCAAGCAGGTGGGCAGCCAGCACTTCAGCCTCCAGCGCCACTCCCTGAGAGAAATAGACCGGATAGAAGCCCTGGACAGCCGCAGGCAGGTCCACGCTGGGGAACCAGCAGGGGACCTGCTCGCGCTCGCAGAAATCGTGCACGGACTGCCAGCTCCCGCCAGACAACCCAGAAACCACTGCGAACACCGGCTGACGACGATAATGCTCGTCCAGCTGTCCGCCCCAGGTCTCGGGAGGTCCCTGCAGCTCCCACACATCCAGCACCCAGTTACGCTCGGTCCCCAGCACCATCTCAGCGGCGCTCACCATGTGCCTGCGTCCGCCCGCCTGCCCCCTCGTCACGGTGCTGCCGTTCTTCTGGGCGAACGCAGCGCGCATCATGTCGAGCACGACCTTCCTGCGCTCAGGTGCGACCTCAGGGGTGATGACCGTGGCAAAGCGTATGGCGTCCGCCGTGACACCAGGCGACCAGTGGCTGGACAGCTGTCTGAGATAGGCCGCGAGCGCGTCCATCTCGCCTGTGTTCAGCGCATAGCGCGGCATGGCGGTGTTCATCTCGCGGCCGCCTACGTTCACCCCCGTCCGTATTGCGGTGGCCAGCGTCTCATCCGTGTAGGGGTCGTGTGTCTGGTTCCAGGCCTTGCCGCTGCGTGGATCCATGGTCGCGATGACCTTGTCGCCGTTGCCGTATAGCGCCTTGCCGGTGATGGGCGGCACCTGTATGTCGCCTTCGACCGAGCCCATGCCGCTGCGGCGGTGGCAGGATGCGCATGCCGCCTCTGCTCCTTCCACGGCCGTACCGTTCTGGCGCACACCTTTCAACGGCACGCCGGCAGGCAACATGCCTTCAAGATAGATGCGGCGACCGACCTCCACGTCGCCTGCGGGATAACTGGAACTGGCTGCCAGCACGGGAAAGGTGGTGGTAGCTATCAGCAGGAGCACGGTCCTGCGTGCCGTGATCAGGAGCCGATCGCGCATCTCTAAGTACGCGATGTGAACGTCGCCCGTCATTTAACGGCGACCAGATCGACCTCGAAGACCAGCGTCTCGTTCGGCCCTATCTCGCTGCCCACGCCGCGCGGTCCATAGGCCAGTTGGGAAGGGATGAAGATCTGCCACTTCGATCCCTCCGGCATGAGCTTCAGCACTTCCTTCCATCCCTCTATCAACTGGGAGACTTTGAGGGTGGCGGGCTTGCCCCCCTCGGTGGCATCGAACTCGGTCCCGTCAAGCAGGGTCCCGCGATAGTTGCATTCCACCAGGCCGCCATCGGCCGGTTTCCTCCCTTCGCCGGCTTTGATGACCCTGTATTGCACACCACTCGGCAACGCCACCACGCCGTCTTTGGTCCTGTTCTCGGCAAGGAACGCCTCCCCTTTCCGCCTGTTGTCCTCGGCGGCGATCCGATGGTTCATCGTCTCCTTCTGCCTCAGCTCGGATTGAAAGGCGTTCATCACCCTGCGCAAGTCGCGCTCGGACATCAGCAGCTTGTCGCCGGACATGCCGTCCTTCATCCCTTTGACGATGAGGTCGACATCGAACTCGATCGCGTCCTTCTTGAAGCTCTTGGCGATGTTCACGCCTATACCGTAACTCACCATATCCTTTCTGGTCTTGAGTACGTTCGCTTCCTCACCGCAAGCCTCGGTCATCACAAACACGAGACACATCGCTGCCATCCATCTCATCATCTATCCTTTCGAGTCAGTGATTAGACGAAAAACCTCCTCTTGGGGAGCTACTGCTGGGCAGCCCTCGCCGCCGCATCTTTCTCGGCCTCCAACGCCCTCTGCCTGGTCCTGATCCCTCTGTCCTCCAACCTCTTCTCTATCTTCGTGCGGTCGACGGTATCCACGTAAGGCTGCACAGTGACCCTCGAAGACGTTGGCGGTGCCGCCGCAGGGGCCGATGCCTGCGTCACCGCAGTCCTGTTCGATTCAAGGATGATGGACCCTCCGGATTCCCGAATGGTGATCTCGCTTGCGCAGGCCCCGTGGGCCCACACCAGGATGATGCTTCCGCATACGATCTTCGCGATAGGTTTCATTGCTTCGTCCCCCTAAGTTGTCCTTCAGCGATAAGGCACATATCCGACTACAGTCCGCTGCCACCCAGACTGATCGTATGCGTCCCGGCCGTGTCGACCACGGTCAGTGTGGCACTCTTCGCTCCTGCCGTGGTGGGTGTGAAGACGACGTCTATCAGGCAAGTGTTGCCGGAAGCCAAACTCGCCGGCAGTGTTCCGCAGGTATTGGCCTGTGTGAAGTCCGCCGCATTCGGACCGCTGATGGTGACGCTGTTCACCTGCAGGGGCAGAACCCCTGTATTGGTCAGCGTCGTCAGCTGGGCCGCACTGCTTACACCTACCATTTGCGCACCGAACGCGATCGGCAGAGCCGGGCTCAAGGTTGAAGTCGGCAGCGCCAAGGGCACTGCGTTGACGGCGGCAACCACCGGTGCAGCGGCTGCCACCGGTCCCGCAGGCACTGCCGTCGTCATCGGTGTCAACGACGTCATGCCGGTCCCGCTCAGGGCGACCGCATGGCCGCCTGCGGCATCGCTGACTATCAGAGTGGCCAGCTTGGAACCGGCTGTGGAGGGAGTGAAGGAGACGCTGATCGTGCAGCTTGTACCTGCCGCCACGCTGGTACCGCAGTTGTTGGTCTGCGCGAACTGGTTCTGCTGCCCCCATGCCCCTATCGTGATGCCGGTGATAGCGAGCGGTGTGACGCCGTTGTTGCTCAGTGTCAGTGTCACCGCACCGCTAGCAGTCCCTATCAGCTGGTTGCCGAAGACGATGGGCATGTTAGGTGCCAGGGTGGATGCGGGGGCTGCCGCCGTGCCACGCAGCATCACCGTCTGCATGCCTCCTGCATACTTCACCGTCAGTCTCTCCTGCTTGGCGCCGCCCGTGGATGGAGCGAAGGTCACGCTGATCGTGCAGCTAGCTCCCCTCACCAGTGTCGTTCCACAGTCGTTCGTCTGCGCGAACTGATTGCTCTCACCGGGGGTGCTTATGGTGATCAACGTCACTGGCAGCGCGCTGGCCCCGGTATTGGTCAACGTCACTGTCTGAATCGCACTGACCGAGCCGACCGCTTGTGCTCCGAACGCCATCGCATTGGCCGGGCTCAACAGGACAGCCTGTGCCACTGCCGTGCCGTTCAGGGCAACAGCATGCGTACCTGCGCCATCCACCACCGTCAGGCTGGCCGTCTTGGTGCCGATCGCAGATGCGTTCAGGGTCACGTTGATCTTGCAGCTCGCATTCACGGCCAGGCTGGTGCCACAGGTGTTCGTCTGCACGAAGTCGGTCGCATTGGTTCCTGTGACCGAGACGCTGGTGATGGCCAATGGCAGTCCGCTGGTGTTGGTCAAGGTCGCGACCTGCGCCACGCTGGTGGTG
>JBBIIJ010000066.1:0-11072 GCA_037446535.1 Sideroxydans sp.
AGCTGATGTCGACGATGCGCTCGTCTATGTCCGGCTCCATTCCCAGGAAAGTCACTTCGGGATCGGTCGATGATTCCAGCGCCTGGAACAGGTTCTCCCACGGCATGGTGAGCCGGTGCAGGACCTCGTTGGCCAGCTTGATGTCCTGTATGACCCCTTGCCTCTCCGATCCTGCATCACGGACGTGACGCCCGGCTGCCCTGTCGAACACGCTCAGGCTGGCTTCCATCTCGGCGATGTTGGCCGCCAGCCCTTGGTAGTAATCCACTGTGAGCAGCAACACCGCGACGGCGCCGACAAGCAGGGCGATTCCAGCCAACGGAAAGGGTTTGAAGCTGCGCTGATAGTCGAGGCGTAATCTGTCCATGGTTTCACTCGCTCATGTACATGGCGAACCGGTTCCCCAGCTCGGGGCTGAACGCAGGCATGGCGGCAGGCTGCAGCTGCCGTATCTTCCACCGCCCATCCGGATCGACCGCAGTCTCCGTGTGATCCGGTGCCCACAGCAGGACGTCGTCCACGTTGTCCTCGGTATTGGCGACCAGCGCCTCCCGACTCAAAAGGAAGGGCAACTCCCTGTGCCAATGGGGTCCTATCCTCATCATTCGTATCCATGACCACTGGCCGCGCAGCAATAGCGCCAGGCACAAGCTGCCGTTCTCGATGAGGGCAAGCCACGTGCTCCGGTGGCGCAGGTCGTCGAGACATGCGTTGTACGCGAGCATCAGGTGAGGCTGTATGGCCACAAGATCGAGCTCGAAACGTATGAAGAGCTCACGCAACGCCACCAGCAAAGCCGTGTCCACCGCGCTTGCCACCTGGGTCCCCGTGCCTGCACTGACGCGCAGCTCCCACTCACCGGGATCGCCGCCATACATCTCCTTGAAGATATGCTGCGCATAGGCCAGCTCCTCCTTTTCACCGTCCAGCGTGTCGCTCCACGGTATGAGGGCATAGCGCACGAAGTGGTTGGAAAGGATCACCGTTGCTGAAGAGCAGCCATCAGCCATCTCGGGCAGAGCCGCTTCGAGCGCCTTGAGCGCACTGCTCCAAGGCACTCCGGTGCCTTTACAGGACACGACTTTCCTCTCCCGCACCAGCTTTCGCCATCCGCTGCCGGTGAAGTCGCGTGACACACGAGCCAGCACCACCTGGTGCGGGCGCAACACGATGCGACATTCATCACGCGGCCAGAGTGACACGATTGATCTCCTGTAGCGTGGTCTCTCCTCTGGCGACCATGTCCAGCGCACTCTCGCGCAAGAAGCGCGTCCCATTGCGCAGCGCCGCCTCGCGTATCATGCGGACCGGTTGTTTACCTATGATGAGTTCGCGGATCTCGTCGTTGAGATAGAGGATCTCGGCGATGGCCTTGCGCCCCTTGTAGCCGGTGCCGCGGCACTGGCCACACCCGCTGCCTGCCTTGAAGGTCATGCCCTTGGCATCGGACGGCCTGATGCCCGATGCGGCGATCAGCTCGTCCTCCAGCGTCACCACGGTGGAGCAATGCGGGCAGTTCACCCGGACCAGGCGCTGAGCGAGGATGCCGTTCAATGCCGAGACAAAGCTGTAAGGGTCCACCCCCATGTGCGTGAAGCGCCCTATCACGTCGAACACATTGTTGGCGTGCACGGTGGTGAAGACCAGGTGGCCGGTCAGGGCCGACTGCACCGCGATCTGCGCGGTCTCGGGATCGCGTATCTCGCCCACCATGATCTTGTCCGGGTCGTGCCGCAGTATGGAGCGCAAGCCGCGCTCGAAGGTCAGTCCCTTCTTCTCGTTGACCGGAATCTGCAGCACGTCCCGCAGTTCGTACTCGACCGGGTCCTCGATGGTGATGATCTTGTCCTGGCCGTCGTTGATCTCCGAGATTGCGGCATACAGAGTCGTCGTCTTTCCGCTGCCGGTGGGGCCGGTGACCAGCAGCATGCCGTAGGGCTCGCGCGACAGGCGGCGCACGATAGACATGGACCTCGCATCGAAACCGAGGTACTCCAGGCGCAGCCCGTTCACCTGGTCGGACAGGGTCTTCTTGTCGAGTATGCGCAGCACCGCATCTTCGCCATAGATGCTGGGCATGATGGATACGCGCAGGTCCACCTCGCGCTTGGCCATGGACACCTTGAAGCGCCCATCCTGGGGCACGCGTCGCTCGGCGATGTCCAGCCCCGAGATGACCTTGATGCGGGAGATCACCTGCTCCGCCAAATCCAGGCCGGGCATGGCGCCGACCTTGGTCAATACGCCGTCTATGCGGTACTTGATGTTGAGACCGGAGGCACTGGTCTCTATGTGTATGTCGCTCGCCTCGGCCTTCAGTGCGTCATACACCGTGGAGTGCACAAGCTTTACCACCGGGCTGACATCCTCGCTGATGGTCTTGAACGACAGCTCGTCCACCACATCGCCGTACCTGACCTTGTGTTCCCCGGTCGCTTCCAGGCTGTCCATCGCGTGCAGTGTCTTCTCGTAGCGGTCCAGATAGGCGGCGATGTCTGCCCTGTGCGCCAGACCCCAGGTGAACGCGGACGAGATGCGCTGCTCGGCCCACGCCTGGAGCTCGACGCTGAACGGGTCGCTCATGACCACGATCAGACGTTCGTCCGCATCCCTCAGCGCAAGACATAGACGCTCAAGCGCCTCTGCGAAAGGCAGCGCATCGAACGCGGGCCTCAGCTGGTTCAGGCCTTCCATCAGGAACACCGGGTAATGCAGCATGCCACCCAGAGCCTTGACGAAACGTACCGCATCCAGCCCGGTCTGCTCCTCCAGCACCTCTGCGATGCTGCGCCTCGTCTGCGCTGCCAGCGTGCGGCATTCGCGCAGCTGTTGCGGCGAGAACGCGGGCGTTGCGGAGAAGGATGTGACCATGTTCATCCCAGGCTCCCGGCGAGTTCGAAGATGGGAAAGTACATCAGCACCACTATGGTCCCTATGACCAGGCCGACCACGGCCATCAGCAAAGGCTCGAACAGGCGGATGAACTGCTCGGTCCAGCGCGACATGTCGTCCTCGTAGAAAGCCGCGATGCGCTCCATCATCTCGCCCATGCGCCCCGTCAGTTCCCCCACGCGCAGCAGGCGCAGCGCCAACGGAGTGATGAGGCCGTGCTCCTCCATCGCCTGCGAGAACGCACGCCCTTCGCGTATACCGGTCGCGGCACGCTCCAGCCTTTCGCGCATCGACACGTGCAGAAGGCCGGAGGCCAGTGGCAGTGCGGCGACGATGGGCATCCCCCCCTGCAGCAACATGCCGAGCGAACGGTAGAAGCGCGCCATCTGGTACAGATGGAGTCGCCTGCCCAGGAGCGGTATCTGCCACAGCCTCTCTACCATCCATGCCCTGCTGCCCGGCTTCGAAACGGCATAGCCCATCGCAGCCGCCGCCGTCACCACCACAGCCAGCAACAGGCGCCAGTGTGCGTCCAGGAACAGGCCCCACTGCATCATGAGCCTGGACATGAAGGGCAGATCGCTGCCGAGGTCTTCGTAGATGTGTCCGAAGCGCGGCACCACGACCACCATCAGAAAGACCACGACCACGGCGCCCATGACCCCCAGCAACACAGGGTAGATGGACGACTGGACCACCTTGCGCCTGACCCCTTCCACCTTGAGCTGATATTCCGCATAGCGCGACAGCACTTCGGACAGTGCTCCCGTCTTCTCGCTGGACCGCACCGTCGCGACATACAACGAGGGAAAGTCCTGCGGCAGTTGTTCCAGCGCTTGGGACAGGGTGTGCCCCTCGGATATGCTGGAGATGAGTTGGGTCAGCGTCTTTCGGATGGCGGGCTGTTCCTCCTTCTCCGCCAGCGCCTCCAGGGAATCCAGCACCGGGAGGCCCGCATCCAGCAGTGCCGCCAGCTCCTGGCTGAACAGCGTCAGCGGGAAGCCGGACTTGCGCCAGCGCAACAGGATCGCCCATTGCTGCACCGCCCTGATGGCGATGACGCTGTAGCCCTGTGCCTTCGCCTGGACGGCGGCATCGTCCGCGTCCGCGGCTTCCAGCAGCAGCTCGATCAGTCCCTCGTTGCCACGCAATGCCTTCACCACGTATTGCATATGTGCACTCCGCTTTGCGTCTATCGGATATCAGGGGCGACAAGCGGTTTCTTCATGGCAAACCGCTACCAGTTGGTGATGTCGGCAGCCTCGCCTTCCCCACCCGGCTGCATGTCCTTGCCGAAAGAAAGAAGGTCGTAATCGCCATGTTCCCCTGGAAACCTGTAGATATAGGGCTTGTCCCACGGATCCATAGGCACGTTCTTGGCCAGATAGGGACCGTCCCATTTGGGTTCGTTGGCCGGGCGTGCCACCAGCGCCGCCAGGCCCTCCTCCATGGTTGGATAGTGACCGGCATCGAGGCGGAACTGGTCCAATGCCTTTCCCAGCGCCTCGAGCTGCGCCCTTGCCACCTTGACCTCCGACTTGCCGATCTGCGCGAAGTACCTGGGACCTACATAACCGGCGAGCAAACCTATGATGACCATGACGACCAGCAGCTCAAGCAGGGTGAACCCTTTACCCTTGCGGGAGAGCCGGTTCTGTAAGGCGACTGGCGTTGTCTTCATCATTTCGCGCTGTTCCGTATGGTTGATGTACGGGCTGCATCTTAGCGTCGCACTTAAATATTTCCTGTGGGTGGGCAACCCTATTCGACTATGTACCAGGCCGCATTCTTTGGTAGGGTAACTATGTAGAGGATCCTCGCAGCGGCGGTTCGTCCATGCCCCCTTCCCTCCCCGCGCTACAGCCCTTCCCGTCACCAAATCAAGCGATGTACTGATTTCCGCATCCCGCCGTGCTGGCTAAGGTGTCGCCTGAGTCAATACGACCACGCGCGGGATGACAGCCAGGACAACGCAAAGGAAACGCTATGGACAGGTATGAGGTGTCGAGCGACATGGAGCAGTCCGGAGAGATAGACGTGATTGAGGCATCCTCGAACCATGGGGACGAGACGGTGCTCAGGCAGGAGCTGCACGCATATCGCCTTGAGCTAAGGAAGACCCAGAGAAGGCTGGATGAGGCCCACAGCCTGATCGCCAGCATCAGCCAGAACGCGACCGAAGGCATCCTGGTCACCAACGCGCGATGCGTCATCCAGTCCGTCAATCCGGCACTGGAAAGGGCCACCGGATATTCCGCCAGCGAGATGATAGGCAGCACCCCTGTCCTGTTCAGGTCGAAGCAGCACGACAAGGATTTCTACAGCGAAATGTGGCAGGCCCTTGAGGAGCACGGACAATGGCGCGGCGAAGTCCTGAACAGGCACAAGAACGGCGAGATCTATCCCGAGTACCTGGCCGTCAGCGCCGTCAAGGACGCCCAGCACCGGGTGACCCACTACGTTGGGATCTATTCGGACTTCCATACCAAGGGATACATCCTGGAGCGGATGCATTATCTGGCCAACTATGACGGGCTCACCGGGCTGCCCAACCGCCGCCTGTTCCTGGACCGCCTCAAGGTCTCTTTGTCGCATGCGCGCCGCGACAGGCACATGCTGGCGGTGATGTTCGTCGATCTGGACCGGTTCAAGCAGGTCAACGACACGCACGGCCACAAGGTGGGTGATCGCCTGCTGCTGGCTGTGTCAGAACGGCTCAGGAATTGCCTGCGCGAGGTGGACACATTCGCACGCCTGGGCGGCGACGAGTTCACGGCCCTCCTCCCTGCGCTCAAGCACCCGGATGATGCTCTCAACGTCGCAAGGAAATTCCTGGATTGTTGCACCGAGCCCATGACGATCGAAGGCCATGAGTTGCGTTTCACGGTCAGCATAGGCATAGGCATATACCCCAGCGACGGAGAGGACGCGGAAAGCCTGCTACACCATGCCGACATCGCCATGTACCGCATCAAGGAAGCCGGTCGCAACGGCTATGTGCGTTACAGCGACGAGATGACCGTGTGCCGGATCCCCGATGTGAATGCGACCGAGGACTGGCTGCCGACCGGCAAGTGACATCGGGTCGAAGTAGCTATGCTCCCTGTCTTGAAGGAACCATCCACCCTGGCTTCCTGTGCACTGCAAGGTGGCGCGGCGTCCACGAATGCGGCGACTTGTGCACGAATCGGTAGCGGGCGACGTGATAACTGGGATCGAATCCGTAGAAGTTGCGCCGCATCTGCTCCAGCTCCTCGGCGCGGTATTGCGCAAGCGGCTTGACCGCTTCGTCTGCCGCACGCCGCTGCCTCTTCTCATGGAGGTGCCGGTGGAAGTCCCCTGCCTGCGCGAGTTCCTGCGCACGCCTGCTCACTTCGGCCTGAACGCGGCAGCATTGCCCTCCAATGCACGCATCGGCAAAACCGCACGCCATTGCGGCCTGTGCGGTGAGCGGCAAACGGTTGTGCATGATGGCGGCCGCGCCCTCCTCGCCCACACGCTGCGGCAGCAGATAGGTCCAGTATTCCGAACCGTACAGGTTGCCCATGTTCTTGTAGTGCGGGTTGAGCAGCACGCCATCGCGCAGCCAGAGCTGGTCGGCCGCACGCGCCAGGAAACAGCCGCCCGCGCCCGCATTCCCCTGCAGGGCCGCGATGGTGAGGTGCGACCCGGTGCGGATGAGGGCTTCGGCAAGATCATTCATCGCGTTGATGTTGGCCCACGATTCGTCGGCTGGACTCTCGGCGGCCTCGATCAGGTTGAGGTGGATGCCGTTGCTCCAGAAATCCTCGCCGCCCATCAGTGCCACCACGCGCGTGGGGCGTGTCAGCGCCCACTGATAGGCCTGCAGCAGGCGACGGCACTGTTGCGTGCCCATCGCGCCGTTGTAGAACTCGAAGTGCAGGTAGCCGACGCCGCCCTCTTCGCGGTAGGAAATGTCCTGCCAGGTATCGCCTTCCGCCGCCCACCAGTTCACCAATGGCAGTTCCGGCACGGCCCCCAGGTGCTCGGTGAAGGCGGTCGTTGCGGGCAGCTTGAAGCGGTGCATCTGGCGCCGTACATGCCCTATCCACACCGCACCGTCCACCGTCGCGCGCAGCAGCGCAGTCTCACGCCGGCCAATGATGTCGCCGGGGATGCCCCCGCGTATGGCGGATTCGGCGTGTGCGTCGTACAGATGGCACGGTTCGCCGAAGAGTTGGTCGGCGACACCCGGAAAACCATCGGCAGCCGCCATCTTGCGCAACACCGTGGCGGTGCCGTCACGCTGCCAATCTATGCGCCGCTCATCCTGTTGCATCAAGGGCCGCAGCGAACTTAATTCGGCGAGCGCCGCCGGTTTGTGGTCGCCGGAGGCGTATCGCTCCACCGCCGCGAGCACCCCGCGGCACGCCGCCTCGGTGACCTCGTTGCGGTACAGGCTGCTCTTGGAGGCATCGCGCATCGCAAACATCTCGCTCGCCCATACCGGCCCCGCATCCATCTCCGCCTCGGCCTGCAACACGGTCACTCCCCAGTTGTTCTCGCCTTCCTGTATCGCGCGGTCCAGTGCCGATGGCCCGCGGTCGCCGACGATGCCGGGATGCACCACCAGGCACACATGCTTCCTCCAAATGGATGCGGGTATCGCACGACGCAGATAAGGCGCGACGATGAGGTCGGGATTGAACAGCCCCACCGCCTCCTCCGCCACGGAGTCGGCGATGTCGAACTCGACGGACAACTCGTGGCCGCACGCTGTCAGTTCGGCATGCAGACGTTGGGTGAGGCTGTTGTAGCCGTGGGTGAGGAGCAGGATACGCATCAGCAGATCCGTGGCAGTTGTTCGCCGCTCAACCAGTCCACGATGCGACGCCCGCCGAAGCTGGTGGTCATCTGCACGAAGTGGTTCGCGTCCTCGTGCACCGCGCCGACGATGGCGGATTTCTCTCCCAACGGATGCGCACGCATCGCGGCCAGCGCACGCTCCGCGTCCTGTGGCGAAGCAATCACCACCAGCTTGCCTTCGTTCGCGACGTATAACGGGTCAAGGCCCAGGAATTCACACGCACTCGCCACTTCCGGTTTGAGCGGGATGGCGCGCTCTTCCAGCATCATGCCCACGCCAGACTGCGCCGCGATCTCGTTGAGCGTGGTCGCCAGCCCGCCGCGCGTGGGGTCGCGCAACACGTGGATGTCCGCTCCGCTGTCGAGCAGCGCTGCGATGAGGCCGTGCAATGCTGCGGTGTCTGACGCGATGGAAGAAGTGAATCCCAGGCTCTCGCGCTGCGCCATGATGGCCATGCCGTGGTCGCCCAGCGTACCGGAGACGAGGATGCGGTCGCCCGCGCGTGCGCGGTCGCCAGAAAGGTGCAGGCCATCCGGCACCACGCCCACGCCGGTGGTGGTGATGAACACACCGTCGCCCTTGCCCTGCTCCACCACCTTGGTGTCGCCGGTGACGATGTGCACGCCAGCCTCCTGCGCTGCCCTTGCCATGGACTGCACGATGCGCTGCAGATCCACGAGCGGAAATCCTTCCTCGATGATGAAGCCTGCGGAGAGCCACAAGGGCGTCGCCCCCATCACCGCCACGTCGTTGATGGTGCCGTGCACCGACAGGCAGCCGATGTCGCCGCCGGGGAAGAACAGCGGCGACACCACGTGCGAATCGGTGGCCATCACCAGCCTGCCGTCCGTCTTCGGCAGCAATGCGCCGTCGTTCCCCTGTCTCAGGTAGTCGTTGTCGAAGGCAGCAGCGAACAGCTCTTCGATCAGCTGCGCCATCGCGCGCCCGCCGCTGCCGTGGCTCATGTCCACGCGGCCGTTCTTGATGTCCAGTGCGCGCACATAGCCTTTTCTCATCTTGCCGTTCATCACGTCGCTCATATCGCCACCACCTCGATGTTCTTGAAACGCCCATAGGTGTAGTGCGCCGCGCACGCGCCTTCCGAGCTCACCATGCACGAGCCCATCGGATTCTCCGGCGTGCACGCCGTGCCGAACAGCTTGCAGTCCCACGGCCGCTTCACGCCGCGCAATATCGCGCCGCATTCGCAGGCCTTGTTGTCGGCCACCGCGCGGTAGGACAATGGGAAGCGCAGTTCCGCGTCGAACTCCGCATATTCCTTGCGTATCTTCAGCGCGGAGTACGGCACCATCCCCAGCCCGCGCCACTCGAACTCGCGGCGCAACTCGAACACTTCGGCCACCAGGGTCTGCGCCTTCACGTTGCCATCGCGGGTGACCGCGCGCGTGAACTCGTTCTCCACCTCGGCACGGTTCTCGTTCACCTGGCGGATCAGCATCAATATCGCCTGCATCACGTCCAGCGGCTCGAAGCCCGCGATCACCACCGGCTTGCGGTATTCCTCGGCGAAGAACTCATAGGGCCGACTGCCGATCACGGTGGACACATGCGCCGGGCCGATGAAACCGTCGAGCGGGACGGTGCCGTACTGGCGCACCTCGGGCGATTCGAGGATGTTGGCGATGGCCGAGGGCGTGAGCACGTGGCAACACAGCACGGAGAAGTTCTTAAGGTTCATTGCCTGCGCCTGCTTGATGACCACGGCAGTGGGCGGCGTGGTGGTCTCGAAGCCGATGGCGAAGAACACCACCTGCTTCTCCGGATACCGTTGCGCTATCGTCAGCGCATCAGAAGCCGAATAGACCATGCGGATGTCCGCACCCTGTGCCTTGGCCTTGAGCAGCGAGAGATGGTCGGACGCCGGGATGCGCACGGTATCGGCGTAGGTGCACAGTGTGACGCCGTGTTCGAGCGCGAGCCCGATGGCCATGTCCACGCGGCCTATGGGCAGCACGCACACCGGGCAGCCGGGCCCGTGGATCATGCGCACGTTGGGTGGCAAGAGGTCGGTGACGCCGTAGCGTGAGATGGCGTGGGTATGCCCGCCACAGAACTCCATGAAACTGTAATCGCGCGCCTTGACCTCGCGCGCGATGGACGCGGCAAGGTTCTGCGCCAGCACGCCGTCGCGGAATTCGTCTACGTACTTCATGCGCTGGCCGCCGGATCGTCCATCTCGGCAAACAGCGCGAGCGTCTTCGCCGCCTCTTCCGGGTCCAGCTTGTTCAGCGCGAAGCCCACGTGGACGATCACGTAGTCGCCCACGTTCACATCTTCCACCAGAGCGAGCGACACCTCTTTCCGCACACCACCCATCTCCACCATGGCACGCTCGCCTTCCAGCATCTGGACCACTTTGGTCGGAATCGCAAGACACATCGTTCAGCTCCTCAAATGATGCAGGCCTACCCACGCCTGCCCCAGCGCCAGACCGCCGTCGTTGGGAGGCGCCTGCTCCGCCCGGAACACTTCCAGTCCTTCTGCGCGCAGCAGCGTCTCCACGGCGGATGTCAGCACCGCGTTGAGGAAACAGCCGCCGCCCAGCGCCACCTTGCGCAAGCCCTGTGACGTTGCCGCCCGCCCGGCCCACGCGGCCAGGCCTGCTGCCAGCGTGGCGTGGAAGAGTGCCGCGCCCGCCGCAGCGTCGCGCGCGTCCGCCAATACGTCGAGCAATGGCAGGAAGCTCAACTCTCCATCATGCAGCTCGAAACCGTGCAGCAAGGGCGACACCCTGCCATGCCCGGCCGCCAGACCTTCCAGGAGCATGGCTGCTTGTCCTTCGTAACCGTTGCGCTGCTTCACGCGCAGCAAGCCCGCAGCCGCGTCGAACAACCTGCCGCAACTGGACGTGCGCGCCACGTTCTGTCCGCGTTCCAGCAGCGCAGCCACCGTAGGTGCCGCGGGTTCGGAGAACCGCCGCGTTATCTCCTCGCCACGCCCCAGAGCATGCAAGACCGCAGCGGCCATGCGCCAAGGCTCGCGCGCCGCGGCATCTCCACCGGGCAGCGCGAGGGGGGCGAGGCTCTCCAAGCGTCGCATGTTCGCGCCGTGCACCCGCAAGAGCTCGCCGCCCCATGCCGTGCCGTCCGTCCCCAACCCCACCCCGTCCAGCGCCAGACCCAGGATAGGCTCATCGATCCCGTGCTCGGCGGCCACGGCCGCGACATGCGCATGGTGGTGCTGCACGGCGAGCAGCGGGATGCCACGCGCCGCGGCGAAACCGGCGAGCAAGAAGAAGAGCACCGCGAAGAAAGCGCGCGCCAGCGCCACCAAGCGTGCGCCGGCTCGGAGCGGGCGTGGCGTGAGAGCGCAGGGCGGCTCGAAGACCGTA
>JBBIIJ010000067.1:0-10934 GCA_037446535.1 Sideroxydans sp.
GTGATTGGAAGTCTGCGCTAAACCGGTTTACCATCCAGTTCGAGGATCGAATGGCGCAGCACTAGAGAAACCCCGTTTACACAAAATTCCGGACACCCTCATAGACGTGGTCATATCCTTACTTCCTATTCAGTAAACCAGCAACCTCATCGGCGCTTGCGACATTGCCAATCTCCCGATACAGCGCCTCGGCCTGCTCATACCACTTGCGCGCCTCGGCAGGCTTCTTCCTGTCTTTCGCCAACAACGCCAAAAATCTACAAGCGTCTGCTTCCCAGTATCTATCTCCCACCAACCGAATTGCGTTCAACCCCGCCAGCAACTCTCTTTCTGCAGCCGGGTATTGGCGATCCAGACGCAAAGCGTCCCCCAGATTAATCTTCGTCGCTGCCGCGCTATGCGCATCGCCGTTGCGCTCGAATATTTCGATTGCCTTGCGCGATAGCTTGATGGCCTGCTTATATTCCTTGCGGTCAGAATGGATCGACGCCATGTTGCCAAGCGTGGCCGCCTGCTGGGCCTCCGGCTGCATGGCAAGCGATTCGCGGTGCAGTGCCAATGCGCGCTCCAGGTCGCCCTTCGCTTTCGCGACCACTGCCAAATTGTTCAGTGACATTGCTTCGTTATCTTTGTCGCCCAATTCGCGGTAAGCCTTGAGCGCGCGCTGGTTATACAGCTCAGCCCGGGGCAAGTCGTTTATGTCTCCGTATGTTATCCCCAGCCAGCCATGGGCAGCGGCAAGTTCCTCGGTGGTTTGCGACAGTGCCTCGACTTGCTGGAAGATAGGCAAGGCATCGCGCGCGCGCCCCATATTTTGATATGTCTGCCCCAGACACAGATTGGCGTAACGCTTCTCCGTGCGCTCTAGGTAGCCGCGTTGCAGCACAGCCTTCGCAGCCTGCTCGGCGCGGGCGTAGTCTTGGGCGTTCAAAAGACTGAAACAGGCATTGATTTCGCCAACTGCCGAAGCGTGGGCGACGGGCATGGCAAAGATACCCAATAACGAGATGACTGCAAACAAGACGGCCTGAAAATGTTTGGTTGGTACGGTAATCACTTGATCTCTCCTGAATGAACTCATCGGCTGGCAAAGGAGCGGGGGTGCCCGTAAGCGGGGCCGCTCTTGCAAAAGGGGAGATTCGTTCATGGAGGCGCGCGTTCCGTACCGGGTTCAAGGCGGTGGAAACTTACTGCAGGGGGCGCAATCCGCTTGCTGTAGCGAAGTCGGCAAATCATGAGAGCTATGTTTGTTGTTAGCGAATTGTTCTTGTTTGCCCACATCGAGCCGGGCAATGACCGTCGACAGACAGGTGTTACGATTCTCGCATCTCATCAAGACAGGTGCTATCAGAAAGAATATATAGGCCGTCACATGATCGCCGCTGCCATGAAGCGGATGCCCCCGCTGCGACGCCACTGGCAGTAATGCCTGACCCGGCAGAATAGGCACATGTGCCGTATAATCGCGCCTCCTTCGACACGCTCAGGACAGGCCCTCAAGCCCATCAACATTCTTGTAGTACGAACATGACTCAGCAAAAAGAACTCGCAAAAAGTTTTGATCCCAAGGACATCGAAGCACGCTGGTATCCCGAGTGGGAATCCTCCGGCTACTTCAAGGCCGGCCTGGACACCGCCAAACAAGACAATTTCTGCATCCAGCTGCCACCGCCGAACGTCACCGGCACACTGCACATGGGGCACGGCTTCAACCAGACCCTGATGGATGCGCTGACGCGCTACCACCGCATGCGTGGCGACAACACGCTGTGGCAACCGGGCACCGACAGGACCACTTTCTCCAGGTAGATCGTGGTAGAGCGCCAGTTGGACGCGCAGAAGGTCTCTCGCCACGATCTCGGCCGCGAGGCCTTCATCGAGAAAGTGTGGGAATGGAAGGAATACTCCGGCGGCACCATCACCCGGCAGATGCGCCGCCTCGGCACCTCGCCTGACTGGTCGCGCGAGCGCTTCACCATGGACGATGGCCTGTCGAAATCCGTCACCGAGACCTTCATGCGCCTGTATAACGAAGGCCTGATCTACCGCGGCAAGCGCCTGGTGAACTGGGACCCCAAGCTGCACACCGCCGTCTCCGACCTCGAAGTCGTGCAGGAAGAAGAAGACGGTTTCATGTACCACATCCGTTATCCGCTGGCCGATGGCTCCGGTGAACTGGTGGTTGCCACCACGCGCCCCGAGACGATGCTGGGCGACGTGGCGGTGATGGTGCATCCCGAGGATGAGCGCTACAAACACCTCATCGGCAAGCAGGTCACGCTGCCGCTGTGCGAGCGTACCATCCCGGTCATCGCCGACGAATACGTGGACAAGGAATTCGGCACCGGTGTGGTGAAGGTCACTCCCGCGCATGACTTCAACGACTACGCGGTGGGCCAGCGCCACGGGCTTGAGTTGATTAGCGTCCTAGAACTCAATGGCAAGATCAGAGACTCAGCCTATGTTTTCTATCCCACCAAGACTTCAATAAGTTCTGAAACTAGTGGTTATACCGATACAGGAGTTGGTATCTCCCACTTGCCGTTGCCAGAAAAGTATCGCGGCATGGACCGTTTCGACGCGCGCAAGCAGATCTGCGCCGACCTCGAAGCCGCGGGCCTGTTCATCAAGGCCGACAAGCACAAACTCAAGGTGCCGCGCGGCGACCGCACCGGTGTAGTGATCGAGCCGATGCTGACCGACCAGTGGTTCGTGGCGATGAGCAAGACCCCGCCGAAAACGAAAGATAATCCGGAAGGCAAGAGCATCACCGAGCAGGCACTGGCCTGCGTCGCTTCCGGCGAGATCAAGTTCCACCCGGAGAACTGGGTCAACACCTACAACCAGTGGCTGAACAACATCCAGGACTGGTGCATCTCGCGCCAACTGTGGTGGGGCCACCAGATCCCGGCGTGGTATGGCGTGAACGGCGAAGTGTTCGTCGCGCGCGACGAGGCCGAGGCGCGCCACCTGGCCGACCAGGCGGGCTATGCCGGCCAGCTCGACCGCGACGCCGACGTGCTCGACACCTGGTTCTCCTCCGCGCTGTGGCCGTTCTCCACGCTGGACTGGGACATGTCCAAACCGTTCGATGCGCAGAACCAGTTCGTGAAGCAATACCTGCCGTCGTCGGTGCTGGTCACCGGCTTCGACATCATCTTCTTCTGGGTGGCGCGCATGGTGATGATGACCAAACACATCACCGGCAAGATCCCGTTCAAGGACGTGTATGTGCACGGCCTGATCCGCGATGCGGAAGGCCAGAAGATGTCCAAGTCCAAGGGCAACGTGCTCGACCCCATCGACCTCATCGACGGCATAGCCCTCGAGGACCTGGTGAAGAAACGCACCACGGGCCTGATGAACCCGAAGGACGCAGAGAAGATCGAGAAACGCACACGCAAGGAATTCCCGGAAGGCATCCCCGCCTTCGGCACCGATGCACTGCGCTTCACCTTCGCCTCGCTCGCCTCGCCCGGCCGCGACATCAAGTTCGACATGCAGCGCTGCGAGGGCTATCGCAACTTCTGCAACAAGCTGTGGAACGCGACGCGCTTCGTGCTGATGAACTGCGAAGGCAAGGATGTAGGCCTGGATGAATCCTTGCCGCTGGAGTACTCCGCCGCCGATCGTTGGATCATCAGCCTACTGCAACAGGCCGAAACCGAGATGGCTCAGCACTTCGCCGACTACCGCTTCGACATGGCCGCACGTGCCGTGTACGTGCTCGTGTGGGACAACTACTGTGACTGGTACGTGGAGCTGGCCAAGGTGCAGATGGCGAACGGCAATCCAGCACAACAACGCGCCACGCGCCGCACCCTGGTGCGCGTGCTGGAGACCATCCTGCGTCTCGCCCACCCGGTCATCCCCTTCATCACCGAAGAGTTGTGGCACTCGGTCGCGCCACTCGCCAGCCAGAAGGGCGACAGCATCATGCTGCAGGCCTACCCGCAGGCCGACGCAAGCAAGATCGACGCTGCCGCCACCGCACAGATCGCCTTGCTGCAGGAACTCGTCACCGCTTGCCGCAGCCTGCGCAGCGAGATGAACCTGTCACCCGCCGCACGCGTGCCGCTGATCGCCGCGGGTGACGCCGCAGTGCTGAACGAACTCGCGCCCTACATCAGCAGCCTCGCCAAGCTCAGCGAAGTGAACGTGGTTGCCGATCTGCCTGAAGGCGATGCGCCCGCGTCCATCATCGGCAACGTCAAGCTGATGCTGAAGGTCGAGATCGACGTCGCCGCCGAACGCGAGCGCCTGGACAAGGAAATCGCGCGCTTATCTGGCGAGATCACCAAGGCCAACGCCAAGCTTTCCAACGAGAGCTTCGTGGCGCGCGCCCCGGCGGCGGTGGTGGAACAGGAGAAGAAACGCCTGGCCGAGTTCGGCGCGACGCTGACGCAGTTACAGGCGCAGCGCAAGAAGCTGGGGTAAGGTATAGGGGAGATTCGCACTCTCCCCTTTTTTCTAAGCGAGGTGAACCATGCTGCATGAACTCCTGGTCGAGAGCATCGCCTACATAGTGCCGCTCACGGAGATGCTGGGTGTGATCGTGGTGACCTGGGGCAGTGTGCACGGGCTGCTCCTGCTGGTGCAGCGCATGTGGCGCTCCACGCGCAAGCAGGCGGTCACAGGTTCATTGCGTGACGTCCGCATCGCCATCGGCGAGAAGATGGCGCTGGGACTCGATTTCTTCCTCGCCGGCGACATCATCGGCACCATCGTGGTTCCCAGCCGGGAGACGCTGCTACTTCTGGGCGGCATCGTGGTGATCCGTACCGTGATGGCCTATTTCCTGGCCAAGGAGATCGAGAAAAAAGCCGCCGAGTGATTCAGGCGCGGCGGCGGATGAGGAACACGAACTCGCCGTCCGCCTCGCTCGAAGACAGCAGCTCGTTGCCGGTCTTGCCGCAGAAATCGACGAAGTCCTTAGGCGCGCCCTTATCAGTCGCCACCACTTTCAGCACCTGTCCTGCCGTCATCGTAGCCAGCGACTTCTTGGCGCGTAATATGGGCAGCGGACATGCCAAGCCCCGCACATCCAGCTCCACGTCGAACGTGCTCACGCGACGATCTCCCCGCCCGACTGATACCAGGCGGTGATGCCGCCCTGCAGGTTGTAGGCGTCGTCCATGCCCTGCGCCGCTGCGAACGCCGCGGCCTGAGCCGAGCGTCCTCCCATCTGGCAGTAGAACACGGTGGGCTTCTTCGCTAGCTCGTTCAGGCGTAGCGGCAGCAGGTGCAAGGGCAGGCTGATCGCGCCGGGTATGCGGCCGCGCGCAATCTCCGCATCGGTACGTACGTCCACCAGCTGGACTGCGCCATCCGCCAGCAAGGCTGGCAATTCACTGCATGTGATGTTCTTGAAACCGGACATCTTTCTGTTCTCCATTGAAGATTTATTGTTCATCGGCGTGGTCGTGCAGCAGGCGCGAGATGCGCGTGTTGGCCACCGACACTCGCCTGGCCAGTATGCGCAGGAAGGCCTCGCTGAACTGGTAACGGCAGTTCGCCGAGGCTCGCGACAGCACCTCCGGGTCTATCTCGATCAGCTTCACGTCCGTCTTCGCATACACGTCGGTCGAGCGCATCGCATCCCGGCCCAAGAGGTGCGCCATCTCGCCGAAACAGTCGCCCTTGTGCAACAGGCTGATCAACCTGCCTTGCTTGACCACGCGTACCGAGCCGTTGGCGATGATGTAGAAGTTCTGTCCCAGATCGCCTTCCTTGAGTATCTGGCTGTCCTTGACGACCTTCTGCCATTCGCTGATGCGCAGCACTTCCCACAGCTCGACGTCGTTGAACTCCTCGAAGAACGGCAGGGCACGCAGGGTATCGAACTTCTCGGTGTCGAATATCCCCTCTTGCTGTGGCACGTTATAGCTGATGAAGGACACCAGGTCGCGCGCGAACTCGTCCCAGGTCTGATAGCGCTGCGCCAAGTCCTTGTGTATCGAGCGCATCACGATGGCGTCCAACGCTGGCGGTATCTCCGGACGGAAAGTGCTGGGTGGAGGCGGCTCGATGTTCATGATCTGGTAGATCATGCTGTAGTTGTTTGCGCCCACGAAAGGCAGCTTGCCGGTGAGCAAGCGATACATGGTGACACCCAGCGAATAGATGTCGGTCTGGTGTGAGAGCGTCAGCTCCTTGATCTGTTCCGGCGACATGTAAGCAGGCGACCCTACCCCGCTCACCTGCGTGGTCTGCTGGCTCTCTATCACCGCGGCGCCGAAGTCCGAGATCTTGATGTCGCTCTCGCCGCTCAGGAGGATGTTGGCGGGTTTGATGTCCCGGTGGATGACGCCCTGGTACTGGGCGTATTCCAGAGCCTTGCAGCATTTGTAGACGATCTCGGCGATACGCCCGAGCGAGAGCAGGTGATCCACCTCGGCATACTTCTCCAGCGTCTCGCCCTCGACGTACTCCATCACCATGTAGTTCTCTTCGCTGTCGATGACGGCGTCGTATATCTTCACGATGTGCGGATGCGAGAGCTTTCCCGCCAGTGAGGCCTCGGTGGACAGCTGCTTGCGGAGCGCCTTGCTGAGGGCGCTGTGCCGGGTCAACTCACTGCTGAACAGCTTGATCGCCACTTGCTGGTTGTTGAAGGGGTCGAGCGCGAGGTAGACGGTGCTGGTCGCACCGTGCCCGAGTTCCTTGATGATCTGGTATTTGCCTATGGATTCCATGCGCAGGCCTTGCCTCACGAGGCGCGCATTCTGGGGCCTGGACGCCGGCGTGTCCAGCATCCCCCGCCTTTACAATGGGTTACCACGCCGGAACAAATAAGCGCCGGTGCTATCATATGGCTATGCAAAAGCTCCTCCTTTCCGCTCTGCTTTCCCTTCCCTTGTTCGCCTTCGCAGACGGCCTTCCAGACTTGGGAGACGTTTCGCAGGCCACGGTCTCGCCACAGATGGAACGCCAGATCGGCGAACAGAGCATGTTCCAGATCCGCGCGAGTCGCAGCTATCTGGATGACCCAGAGGTCACCGACTACCTCAATCACTTGGGCTATCGGCTGGTCGCCAACAGCACTGAGCCCAGCCTCCCGTTCGAGTTCTTCGCCATCAACGACAACGCCATCAACGCGTTCGCATTGCCCGGGGGCTTCATCGGCGTCAACACCGGCCTGATCCAGCTGACACAGGACGAATCCGAACTCGCATCGGTGCTGAGCCACGAGATCTCGCACGTCACCCAGCACCACATCGCACGCCAGATCTCCGGGCAAAAGTACGATTCCTACGCCGCTATGGCCGCGATGGCCGTCGCCATACTTGCCGCACGCAACAACCCGCAGGCAGCCACCACTGCCATCGTCGGCGCGCAGGGCGGCATGATGCAGCGCCAACTGAACTTCACGCGAGAGCATGAGAAGGAGGCAGACCGCATCGGCCTGGACATCCTGGACAAATCGGGCTTCGATACGCGCGCCATGCCGGCCTTCTTCGAACGCATGCAGAAGGCCACGCAAATACTGGACAGCAACACCACGCCGTCCTATCTGCTCACCCACCCACTCACCCTGGAGCGCATAGCGGATGTCGACAACCGCGTACAGCAGATTCCCTACCATCTCGTACCGGACAGCCTGGATTTCCAGCTCATGCGCGCGCGACTGAACGCGCTGCAGAAGACGCCGCAGGATGCCGTTGCCTATTTCAACGCCGCGCTGGGCGAGCAGCGCTACGGCAATCCCATTGCACAGCGCTACGGGCTGGTGCTGGCGCTGCTGCGCAGCAAGCAGGAGGCGCTCGCCACCAAGGAGTTCGAGACGCTGCACAGGCAAGCGCCGCACAACGCGACCATAGAGGCGCTGGCGGGGCAGATCATGCGCCTCACTACGCACGACAAGAGCGTACTGGCCTTCTATCGCAAGGCCTTGAAGCAGTTCCCCGGGCACCACGCGCTCATTTACGACTACGCGGAGGCGATGCTGCAGGAGCGGCAGTATGTCGACGCGCTCAAGCTGCTGGACGCACAAGTCCTGCTCGACGGAAACGATGCCCGACTCTACGACCTGCAGGCCCGTGCCTATGCGGCGCTGGGCCGTCACCAGGAGGAGCACCACGTGCTGTCCTACTACCTGATACTGCACGGAGACCTGCTCGGCGCCATCGAGCAGCTCGAACTCGCCAAGCAGTCAGGTAACGACTACTACCAGCTCTCCACCATAGAGACCGAACTCCGGCAATACCGGGAGATCGCCGTGGCGGCCGCGCAGAAGAAAAAGAAGAAATAGGCCTCGCGGAACCGCGAGCCCCGTTGGTCAGGGCACTCGCTTCAACCTGAACAACCCCTCGGCATCGCTGTCGCTGCTGAAGTACAACGCCCCGTCCGGCCCGAAGGCGACCCCTGCGGGGCGCGCCCAGCGCTGGCCATCGGGCAGTTGGAAGCCCGTAACCAGTTCATCCACGCGCGCCACCTGCCCAGCTTCGAAGCGCACCACCACGAGTTCCGGCGGACGGCGTGTGGCAGCGCGTCCCAGTTGATCGCCCTTGGGCTTGGTCGCCCATGAACCGTGCAGCGCGACGACAGCATCGAATTCCAGCTGGTTGTCCATCGCGCCCTCCGGCACGAAGGCTACGCCCAAGGGAGCGCTGCGGGCAGGGAACGTCGCCACCGGCAGTGTCACCTCATTGATCGGTCGTGGAGGGGCGCTGGCCAGACAATTGTCGCGGCGCAGCCGTTTGCCATCGAACTGGAACCAGGGCATACCGTGAAAGGACCCCGGGTCCAGCCTGCTGAAATACTCTGGCGGCTGGTCATATCCCATATGATCCGGCCCATTGTTGCTGGCGAACATCACGCCCGTTCTAGGTTGCCAGGCGAAACCCACGGGATTGCGCAAGCCAGAGGCAAATGGTGCCCAGTGGTCCTCGTCGTCGCTCTCGCGCAGTACCAGCACGCCGCCACGTCTTTCATCGAACAGGTAGTTCCCGCCCACGAACTGGTCGCTGCAATTCCCCTGTATCCCCAAGCTCACATACACCCTGCCATCCGGCCCCACGCCGACGGTACGACTGTCATGACCACCGCCCCCCGGCAACTCAGCCAGCAGCGTCACGTCGTCCTGAGCGATGCGGGCCTGCCCGGGTTCATATGGCGCGCGATACACACCTTCGGTCTGTGCGATCAGTATCTCTCCAGCCCTGAATGCCACACTGTGTGGGTAATCACCGAGCTCCAGGAGGACTTCAGGCATGGTATAGGGGGGAGGCAGGCGATACACCTTGCCTGACTGGGAACCCGCGAACAGGTCTCCGTTCACGCCAAAAGTCAGCATCCTCGGGGCATCCATCGCCCCCAGCCACTCCAGCCGGTATCCCTTGGGCACGCGCACGGTCCTGCTCGCCCCGTCCACCGTCAGCGTTTGTTCCTCATAGGCCAGCGCCCCCGTGCCCGCATGCGCTGGAATGGCGGCCACGCTTCCGCCCGCCAACAGTAGCACCAGGCCGCCGCGGCATACTGCGCGCACCCACTGCCATGAGTCGTGATTCATTTGCACTCCCTCCAGATTTTGACCTTCACAGGCTACCAAAAACGAGCCCAGCGTGGCACCGATGATGGCTGCCGGCAATACGGCAGAACCCACCGTTCGCGAGGGAATATCCTTCACATTGGGTTCGTGGTCTACAGCCTATCGCATTGATTGTACGAATGTAAATATCCAGAAACTTTCCTCAACTATTCCGGCCTAAGCGTTTGCCCAGTTAACTTCTACGGGAGGTTCATCATGGCTCAAATCAACTTGCACAAAATGCCCCAATTGGTGGGGTGGGATACGTTCAGCCACAGTCACATGTCGGTGCTGAAACTGCTTTTGGTCTACGCGCTGCCCTTGTCTGTGGTCCCGCCTGCGATGATCTATTACGCAGGCGTCACGTACGGCGGGCATCTCTTACCAGTGTTGAGCACCACGCAGCTGGAATTCATAGGCGTTACCTTCTTCATCGCCGAACTGGTGATGACCTTCGTGGTTGCCTATGTCATCCAGCGCTTGGGCGAGGTGATAGACATGAAACCCGCCTTTGAGGATTGCTACAAGCTTGCAGTGGTAGTGCCCACTCCCTTGTGGATCGCCCCCCTGTTCCTGTACATCCCCAGCTTCATGCTCAACCTCACGGTGGTGGCAGCAGCCCTCATCCTCTCAGGCATGCTGATCTTCTACAGCGTACCCGCTGTACTCAAGGTGGAGGAAAAAGGACACGCCATACTGCTGTCCGGCTCCATATTGGCCGCCGGAGCGGTAGCGTGGGCCGTGATGATGTATATCACGTTCCTCACCTGGGACTTCGTTACATCCACCCTGTTGCTCATGATCTGAACTGACGGGGATATGCGGTCTTGTTAGGCCGCCTTCGTTTTTTGAGACAAAAAGAGAAGGGGCCACACAAACGTGTGGCCCCTTTTGATGGTGGGCCCTGACAGACTTGAACTGTCGACCAAAGGATTATGAGTCCTCTGCTCTAACCAACTGAGCTAAGGGCCCGTGAACTCAACTTTCGCCGTCGAGGAAGCTCTTGAGCTTCTCAGAACGCGAAGGGTGACGCAGTTTGCGCAGTGCCTTGGCTTCGATCTGGCGTATACGCTCACGCGTGACGTCGAACTGTTTACCGACCTCTTCCAGCGTGTGGTCGGTGTTCATCTCTATGCCGAAACGCATGCGCAGCACCTTGGCTTCGCGCGGCGTCAGACTGTCGAGGATGTCCTTTGTGACGTTGCGCAGACTATCGTACACGGCCGCATCCACTGGCGCCAAGCTGTTGCTGTCCTCGATGAAGTCGCCCAGATGGGAATCGTCGTCGTCGCCGATCGGTGTTTCCATCGAGATCGGCTCCTTGGCGATCTTCATGATCTTGCGGATCTTGTCCTCGGGGATCTCCATCTTCTCGGCCAGCGTCGGCGCGTCGGGCTCGAAGCCG
>JBBIIJ010000068.1:0-10833 GCA_037446535.1 Sideroxydans sp.
AACCAGGCTGGCGATGATCTCGCGGAAGGAGGCTTCTTCCATGCTGTCGCGCAGGTCGCCCAGACATTCAAGCAAAGGCACACCGGCGCGGGTCAGTTGTTCGAGATTGAAGAAGAAGGTGATGAGGTCGGTGCGCTTGATCCTGGTGCCGCCGAACGAGGGCTTGCTCTCCGCCTCTTTGGCGCGAATGAGGTCGAGTCCACCGCGCTTCAGGCGCAGTTCGAGGTCGATAAGGTTGGCGGCGTCCTGCAGGCCTTTGGCGGTCTTGCCCTTGCTGTCGATCGCCTTGTAGGAATAGAGCGCCATGGCGGGTGGCTTAACGACGGTCGGTCAGGTCGACCACGCGCGAGACTTCGGCGATGGAGGTCACGCCCTGCAGGATGCGCCGGATGCCGTCCTGCGCGAGCGGGCGGAAGCCGCGTTCCAGCGCGGCCTGCTTGATGTCGCGGATGCTGGCGCGGCGCGCCACGAGGTCGTCCAGATCGGAGTCCATCTTCAGGATCTCCATGATGGCCTGGCGTCCGCTGTAGCCCTGGTGGTGGCACATGTCGCAGCCGGCGGCGCGGTAGAGCGTCAGCGGTTCGCTGTGGGATGCGCCCAGCAGTCTGCGTTCCCCGGCGTCCGGCTGGTAGGGATACTTGCAGTGGTTGCACAGGATGCGGATCAGGCGCTGGGCCATGATGCCGATGATGTTGCCGGCCAGGATGTCGGGCAGGATGCCGATGTCCAGCAGGCGCGGGATGGCGCCTACGGACGAGTTGGTGTGCAGCGTCGAATAGACCTGGTGGCCGGTCATGGCGGCGCGGAAGGCCATCTCGGCCGTGGGATGGTCGCGGATCTCGCCGACCAGGATGATGTCCGGGTCCTGGCGCATGAGGGAGCGTATGCCGCTGGCGAAATCGAGCTTGGCCGCCTCGTTCACCGAGCTCTGGCGTATCAGCGGGATGGGGTACTCCACCGGGTCTTCCAGGGTCATGATGTTGACCGACTCGGTGTTGACGTGGTTCAGGATGGAGTACAGCGTGGTGGTCTTGCCGCTGCCGGTGGGGCCGGTCACCAGGACGATGCCTTCCGGTTTGGCGATGATGGTCAGCAGGGTGGCGAGCGCAGCTTCGTCCAGGCCAATCTGGTTGATGGGCACGAGGCCCTTCTGCCGGTCCAGGATGCGCAGCACGAGGTTCTCGCCGTACTGCGTGGGGTGCGATGCCACGCGGAAATCGATGGGGCGGCCCGACAGGCGCAGCGAGATGCGGCCGTCCTGCGGCGCGCGTGTCTCGGCGATGTTCATGCCGCTCATCACCTTGAGGCGCACCACCATCGCCGGCCAGAAGCTCTTGTGCAGGCTGCGCACCTGGCGCAGTACGCCGTCCACGCGGTAGCGGATGCGCAGGAAGCTGTTCTCGGGCTCGAAGTGGATGTCGGACGCGCCTTGCTGTACGGCCTCGGTGAGCAGCGCGTCGATCAGTCGCACCACCGGCTGGCTGAACTCGTTCACCCCCTGCTGCAGGACCTGCACGTCCAGTTCGCCCGGCTCGATCTCGTGCAGGATGCCGTCGATGGACAGCTCGAAGCCGTAGTACTGGTCGATGGCGCGCAGGATGTCGGATTCGCTGGCGAGCAGGGTGATCAGGCGATACTCGTCGCGCAGCAGGGCGCGCACCTGGTCGAGCGCGATGATGTTGTCGGGGTCTGCGACGGCCAGTGTGAGCGTCTTGCCCACCTGGTCCACGGAAAGGGGCACGAGCAGGTACCGCCGCGCGATCTCCTTGGGGATCAGCTGGACCGCCGCCGGGTCCACGATCACGCTGGAAAGGTCTACGCTTTCCTGTCCCAGGTTCTCCGAGAGCACGTCGCGTATGGTGGCCTCGGAGAGGAAGCCCAGTCGCACCAGCAGGCGGCCCAGCGGTTGCGGTGACTTGCTCTGTTCCTGGGTGGCGATGCGCAGCTGGTCTTCGCTGATGACGCCCTTGGCGATCAGCAATTGTCCGATTGGCTGCTGTAGCTGTTGTTGCGGCACTGCCATCTTTGTCCTCAGCGGCCGGGGGCGGTCAATTCATTCAGGCGTTTCTGTGCTTGCGCGTGATCGAAGCCGGCGTTGTTGTTCGCGTCGAGTTGCAGGGCTTGCTGGTAATGCTGCGCGGCAGCCTTGTTCTGCCCCAGATGGTCGAGGCTGACGGCGAGATTGTAGGTGAACTGTGCGTTGGACGGTTCCAGCATGCGAGCGCTGAAATAGGACTGCTGTGCGTCTCCCCAGCGCGATTGTCGGGCGTAGAGGTTGCCCAGTGCATAGTGCAGGGCCGCTGAACGCGGCTGTTCCGAGATCATCTGCTTCAGCCGGCTTTCGTTGTCTTCGCCCGTGCTGTACGCCGACATCGCTCCCTGCGCCACCGGGTCGCGCGGATCGAGCAGCAGCACCTGACGGTAGTAGTACTGGGCGTTTTCATCCTGTCCCTGTTGCTGAGAGATCGCCGCCATGCCGAGCAGCGCATCGCGGTTGCGTGCGTCCTTGGCGAGGACCTCGCGGTAACCCTTTTCGGCACGGACATAGTCACCGTGCTCGTACGCGTCGTAGGCGTCGAACAGCACGGGTGTGATGCTGTCGGCTTCCTGTTGCCGCGTGATGGCCATGGCCGGGTGCGCGGGAGCCCGGAGCTTCGCCGCGTTCCTGCGCCGTGGCTTGGCTTCGCTGAAGAAGGGCTGCGGTGCTTTCTCGACGGCGGCCTCCGGTTTCTTCGCCATCGTTTCGGGGGCAGGTTGCGGTGCGATGGAGGCGACCAGCGGCAAGGGCTGGACCGGACTGACGGGGGCTGGCTGGGGAGGTCGCTGCGGTACCGGCTGCGGGTGCGGTGTTATCTCCAGGTACACGTAGTAGCCGTAGGCGGCACCGATGACGGAGCAGATCAGGAAGGTGGTAGGCACCAGCCCCAGCTTCCAGCGGAAGCGCGGCGCGGCTGGCTTCTTCTTGGCCGCGAACAGGTTCTCGCCTGCTGCGCGTGTGGCGGTAGTCTTGGCTGCGTCAGGAGAGGCACCATCGGATGGCGCCGTTGTTGGCTGATCGTGAGGTGCCAGGGACAGGCCGTTGCCTCGGTCGCCTGCCTTTTTCATGGCGTCCAGCAAGAGGCTCATGGCGCCTCCTTCTCGTCTTCCGGCTTCAGGAAGTTCGCGTTCGGAAGCGTGTTGCGGAACCCGCTGTAGTCGCCGTCTAGGCTGGCATCCTTGATGACGACGGGGCGCAGGAAGATCACCAGTTCCGTCTTGTTCTTGGTGTCGTTGCGGTTCTTGAAGGCGTTCCCTATGAGGGGAACACTATCCAGCAAGGGGACGCCGTCGCTCAGATTGTTGATCTCGTCCTGCATCAAGCCCCCGAGCACCGCGATTTGTCCGCTATTCACGCGGATGATGGACTCCATTTCACGGGTGCGGATCTCGGGAACGCGGTTCACCACGGTCCCGGTCAGCGCGGGGTTCGGGTCGTTCACGTAGCCTATGATGCGGGTGATCGTGGGGCGCACGTTGATGGTCACGTAGTCGGCGTCGTTGATCTCGGGCGTGACGTTCATGGTGAAGCCGACTGCGACCGGGACGGCCGTGGACGTATACGTGGGCGCGGTGATAGTGGTTCCGGTTGTCGTGCCCGGCGTGACCGAGATCGTGAAATAGACCCGGTTATCAACGACCTTGAGCGTTGCGGTCTGATTGTTCATCACGCTCAACTTGGGGCTGGACAGCACCTTCACGTCGCCGAAGGAGTCGAGCAGGGAGACGCTGGCGCTCAGGTTGCCCAAGACGCTGGTCGGGTTGACGTAGTTGAGGAGCAACATCTGGCCGGTCTGCGACGAGGGCAGGCCTGTCGTGCCCGCCTGGGTGATCTGGAAGCCCCGGGAGGTGCCGCGCAGCCGAGACCAGTCTATCCCCTGTTGGTAGTTGCTGTTCAGGGTGACCTCGGCGATGGTCGCCTCGATCAGCACCTGACGGCGAGCGGTGGACATGACCTTATCGATGAACTCCTGGATCTTCTGGTGCTGACGGCCGGTGGCGCGGACGAGGAGGACGCCGGTCTCCCTGTTGGCGTTGATGTTCACGGCGGGTTCATACTTGCCGACCTGCATCGCGCTTGAACTTTGGCTGACGACATCTTCGTTCCCTGTGCCAGTGGCGGCGCCGCCGGTTCTGCCGGACTGGCCCTTGGCGCCGCCCGATGAGATCCCGCCGCTTGCAGAGGCGCTGCCCATGCCCCGGGCTGAGGCGGCATTCTGGGCGCGGTGCTCGACAATTTCGTTGTACCTGATCCGGTCCTCGTCGGCGAGGATGGCTTTGACGTTCTCGACCAGGCTGTCCATCAGGTTGTTCTTGGTTTCGCTCGTCACCGAGGTGAGAGCCGTGTTACCACCTGCCGTCGTTGTCGTCGCGGTGCCGGCGGTGGTGGCTCCGCCGATCTGGCTGGAGGTGAAGACCGAGCTTTTCACCGAGCGCGACATGTTGATGAAATCGATTTTGTACGTCTTCATGAACGGCTTGTCCGGCATTACCATCCAGTTGCCGTTGCCATCGACCTCGTAACGGATGTCCGCCTGTTTGGCGATGCGCTCCATGATCTGCGGCATGGTCTGGTTGACTGCGTTCAGCGTGATGGGTTGTGCCATCGCATCGTCATTGCTGTCCTTGATGTCGATGTTGATGTTCTGGTCGCGCGCGAGCTCGAACAACACGTTCCTGACTGGAACGCCGCTGCTGAAGATGACGGTATAAGTGGCGACCTTGGCGACCGGTTTGGGCGGAGGCAGGACGACGGAGTTCTTGCTGGTCTCGGGGATGGTGCCTGAATCGTGGAGGGCTGCGTCGGGGGTCTGCTGGATGTGCTTGTCGGATGGCTTGATGGCTTTCGTGCCGCAGGCCGCGAGCAAGATGCAACCGAAAAATAGCAGAGCCCGTTTTTGCCTCATTCTTCTTATCCTGTTCGTATCCGACGCAACGGTAACATTCTATTACAGGCGCAGGCAATATGCCCTTGGCCTATATATTTCGGCGATCAAAAATCAGGGCAAGTTGCGCGCGTCATCCAGCAGATACAGGGTAGGGGCGAATGCTTCCTGATAACGCTGGGGGAGTCTCGCCATGCCTGCACCCGCCTCATTGCTGTTTGCATATATGCCATACAGCGCGCGATATGCGTCTTGACCCTGGAGCTTGATGGGAAGGATATAGATCTCATCCAGCTTGCCGAGTCTCTTTGCACGCATCAGGAAACCCTCCATACGCTGTGGTTGCCTGTTCTCGGTGTAGTACAGCTGGATGCTGGTGCTGCCCTTGGGGGCCGAGCTCAGCGCGGCGCGCATCGCAGCCAGCCGCTGTTTTAGCAGGCTGCGCTCGGGCACGGCGGCCAAGGCTTGAGAGAAGGCTGCTTCATCGAATGCGGGATCACGCTGGATGGGAGTCGCCGTTCCGGCAGTGGCCGGCAGTGCGCCAGCAACGGTCTGCGCGAATGCTTGCGGGGATGCGGCTGGAATGTTGGCAGGCGCTGAGTTGAATGACTCCTTCTGCTCGTGTCCGATGAACCAGCCTGCTCCCACCAGCATGCCGGCAAACAGGGCTACTCCGCCCACCACGCCCAAGCCCTTGCGGTTGAACCATGTACGCGCGGGCAACATCTCGCTGTCGCGTATCGCCGCCTGTACGTGGCGCACTTCGATCGCGTGTGTGTTCTCGACAAAAGCGGCCAGCAGCGACTTGTCGGCCAGTACGTTCACGCGGCGCATGAGGCCCTGCGAGGCCTTACCGATCAGTTTCTCCGCGGCCGGCGAGAAGATGTCCGGTCCTTTGTACCCTGCTGCGCGCATGCGGAACATGAGGTAGGTATGGATGACCTTGGGCGAGAGGGGCAGGATGCCGAAGTGATGCACGATGCGGTCTTTCAGCTGGCGCATGTTGCTTTGCGCCAGTTTCTCGTCCAACTCGGGCTGCCCGAACAGGACGATCTGCAGCAGCTTGTGTTTGCCGACCTGCATGTTGTAGAGCAGGCGCAGCTCTTCCAGCGTATCCAGGGGCATGGCATGCGCTTCGTCCACCAGCACCACGCAACGCTCGCCACGCGCGAATTTTGCCTCGAGCTCGTTCTGCAGGTTCTGCAGGAAGACGCTGATGCGCTGCCCTTCCAGGTTCAGTCCCAGGCGGTCGGCGATCGCATACAGCAATTCCTCGCGCGACAGGCTGGGATTGGCCAGGTAGATGGCTGTGATGTTGGTGGGCAGCTTGTCCAGCAGCATGCGGCACAGCATGGTCTTGCCGCTGCCGACCTCGCCGCTGACTTTGACGATCCCCTCGCCATCCGTGATGGCATAGACCAGCGCATCGAGTATCTCGCCGCGGTTGGCGCCGGAGAAGAAGAAGTCGGTGACGGGGGTGACTTTGTAGGGGGGCTCGTTGAGGCCGAAGTGTTCCAGATACATCAGTTTTCCTTTGGTTGGTCTGCCATGGAAAAATCAAGGAAGTCCTGATTAAGTCCGGATTCGTCATTCCGAACGGGAATCCAGTGTTTTCTAGACTGGACACCGGCTTTCGCCGGTGTGACGACTTATTCAGTGGTTCCCTAACGCTTAGCGTCCCGGTGTTTCTGCGCTGCTTCCATGCGGCTGTATAGCGTGGTGCGCGCTATCCCCAGCAGTTTCGCCGCCTCGCTCACGTTGCCTTGGGCGAGGTCCATCGCCGCATCGATATATGTTTGAGTATAGCCCATCAGCATGTCGTCCAGATTGAACCCGCCTTGTTGCAGGGCGCGTCGCGCATCGTTCGTGGACTCGGACGCCCCCCCTTTGGGCGAGGGGATCTGCGGGTCGAACTCGGCTTCCAGCTGCGCGACGCCGATCTCCTTGCCCGGATGTTTGGTGATCAGGCGGATGACGATGTTGCGCAACTCTCGCGTATTGCCCGGGAAGGGGTAGTTCTGCCATGCCGCATTCGCGGCAGCGTCCAGTGTGAAAGGTACACGCTGCATCTGCTTTGCGTAGAAGTCACGGAAATGGTCGAGCAGCACGAACTTGTCCCCGCCCAGCGCATGCAAGGGCGGCACGTTGATGGTGAATACGCTCAGGCGGTGGAACAGGTCCGCGCGGAAGCTGCCGTTGCGCACCGCCTGGGAAAGGTCGAGGTTGGTCGCCGCGATGATGCGGGCGGTGCTTTTGCGGGTCGCGGTCTCGCCGACGCGCTGGTATTCGCCGTTCTCCAGCACGCGCAGCAACTTGGCCTGCAGTTCCTGCGGCAGGTCGCCCACCTCGTCGAGGAAAAGCGTGCCCCTCTCAGCCTTCTCGAAGAAGCCGACCTGGGCGGCGGTCGCACCGGTGAACGCCCCCTTGGCGTGGCCGAACAGCGTGGATTCGAGCAGGTTGGGCGCGATCGCCGCGCAGTTGAGCGCGATGAAGGGGGCGCCGGGATCGTTGCTCAGTTGCTGCAGGGCGCCGGCCACGAGCTCCTTGCCACACCCCGATTCGCCCTGGATGAGCACCGGGAAGGGGGTGTTTGCGTACATCTTGATCTGGCTGCGCAGCGCCTGTATGGGCTGGCTGTCGCCTACGATGCCCAGCAGTTCCTGGCTTTGCGCGGCTGCGCGCTGCTCGCTGTGCAGGGCGATCAGCGCGGCCCTGAGCTCCCCGCGTATGCTCTCGGGCTTGCAGGGCTTGGCGACGAATTCGAAGGCGCCGAGTGTGCGCGCATGCCTGGCGTTGCTTTCTTCGCTTTGCCCCGACAGCGTGATGATCTTGATCTGCTGCGAGTGCGCCAGCAGCTCTGTGATGAGCCGGAAGCCTTCTTGCGGCCGGTGCGGTGTGGGCGGCAGTCCCAGGTCCACGAGCGCGAGTTGCGGCGGAGCGGGCAGGTCGCGCACCAGACGGATGGCCTGCTCCCGATCCTGTGCCAGCAGGATATCGAATTCGTCGGACAGGATGAGACGCAGAGAATCGCGAATGAGCGGATCGTCATCCACGATGAGCAGGCTGGGGCGAAGGTCTTTGTTCAAGGTGTACTTTGCGCGACGGCTGGGGATCAAGGAACGCACGCAGGATAGCCAGTAATGCCGTCAAGCTCAAGTTGGGCGGGCTGCGAACTCGGCCGGTGGTAGTGCTAGAATGCGCACCTCGCAATCCAGGCAGAAGGCTATTTGTGTCTTATCAATCGCTGGTAGAGATACGGGACGTCAACTTTTCGTACGGCCAACGCCCCATCCTGAACGGCATCAACATGTCCTTTGGCAAGGGCAAGGTGATCGCCGTGATGGGCGGCAGCGGCTGCGGCAAGACGACCTTGTTCCGTTTGATCGGCGGCGCGTTGAAGCCGAAGCGTGGCGAGGTCAGGATAGACGGCCAGGTCATACATGAGCTGGACAAGCGTGGCCTGTATGCGATGCGCCGCAAGATGGGGGTATTGTTCCAGTTCGGCGCGCTGTTCACCGACATGTCGGTGTATGACAACGTGGCGTTCCAGATGCGCGAACATACCGACCTGCCGGAGGAGATCATTCACGACCTGGTGATGATGAAGCTGCACGCGGTAGGGTTGCGCGGCACGCACAACCTGATGCCGGCGGAGCTGTCCGGCGGTATGGCGCGGCGCGTGGCGCTGGCGCGCACGGTGGCGCTCGATCCGATGCTGATCCTGTATGACGAGCCGTTCGCCGGCCTGGATCCGATCTCGCTCACCGTTGTGGGGCAGTTGATCCGCAGGCTGAACGATGCGCTGGGAGCGACCTCGGTGGTGGTGACGCATGACGTGCAGGAATCGCTGAAGATCGTGGATTACATCTACTTCATCGCCGACGGCGTGATCGTGGCGGAAGGGACGCCGGAGGAGATAAGCGCGTCCGACAAGCCGTTCGTGCACCAGTTCGTGCACGGCGAGATGGACGGTCCGGTGCCGTTCCACTATCCGGGCGTCAACAGTTACGCCCAGGATCTGGGAGTGCGCGCCTGATGCCCATCGCAAAGACAGTCAGGGCCATTGGACATCGCAGCATCAAGGCGGTATGGCGTATCGGCTACGCTACGCGCTTCCTTGCACTGACGCTGTTCTACTCCGGGACGAGCTTCAGGCGCTTCCACCTGACGGTCAAGGAGATATTCTTCAGTGGCGTGCTGTCGCTCATCATCATCCTGGTGTCCGGCATGTTCGTCGGCATGGTGCTCGGCCTGCAAGGCTTCGAGACGCTGAAGCGCTACGGCTCTGAGTCGGCGCTGGGTTCGCTGGTGGCCTTGAGCCTGGTGCGGGAACTGGGGCCCGTGCTGGCAGCGCTGCTGTTCGCCAGCCGTGCCGGATCGGCGATGACCGCCGAGATCGGCTTGATGAAGACCACTGAGCAGATCGATGCCATGGAGATGATGGCGGTGAATCCCATATCGCGCGTGGTCGCGCCGCGTTTCTGGGCGGGGGTCATCTCCATGCCTCTGCTGGCCATGCTGTTCTCTGCCATGGGGGTTTTCGGTGGGTATGTGGTGGGCGTGGTGCTCATCGGCGTGGACGAGGGGTCGTTCTGGTCGCAGATGCAGAGCGCGGTCGATTTTCAGCACGACATACTGAACGGCCTGATCAAGAGTTTCGTGTTCGGCGTGGCGGTTACCACCATCGCGCTGTTCGAAGGATACGATGCGCCGCCGACGGCCGAGGGCGTGTCGGGCGCGACCACGCGCACCGTGGTGCAATCGTCTTTGGCGATACTGATGCTGGATTACATTCTGACCTCGTTCATGTTTCAGGGGATTTGAGTTATGGAACGGACTACATTGGACCTGTGGGTAGGCGCTTTCGTCGTGGCGGGCATCGGTGCCCTGGTCGTGCTGGCGCTCAAGGTGGGCAACATGAGCACTTACAACGTGTCTGAGACCTATACGCTGCAGGCGCACTTCCTCAACGTAGGCGGACTCAAGCCGAATGCGTCAGTTCGGAGTGCGGGCGTACTGGTGGGCAGGGTGACCGGAATCACGCTGGATACCGAGCGATATGAGGCCAGGGTGACGATGAGCATAGACCAGCGCTACCACTTCCCCAAGGATACCTTTGCCAACATCCTGACCTCGGGCTTGCTGGGCGAGCAGTACATCGGCCTGATGGCTGGGGGGGACGAGCAGATGCTCAAGGACGGGGACGAGTTCAAGAAGACGCAGTCGGCGGTGGTGCTGGAGGAATTGATAGGGAAATTCCTGCTGAACAAAGCGGAGAGCACCAAGTAAGCCGTGGCAGGTAGAACGAAGAACATGAAGAAAATACTGACATCGTTGCTATGCATGCTCGCCCTGGGCGCGTCGTCAGCGGCACGGGCGGACGTGCCTCCGCCTGACGTGCTGATCCAGAACACGGTCGAGGAGGTGATGCAGATCGTGAATGCGGACAAGCGCATCGTCTCCAACCAGAAGCGTCTGCACGAGTTGGTGGACGCGAAGATATTGCCGCACTTTGATTTTGGCCGCATGACGCAACTGGCGGTGGGACGCAGCTGGCGCACGGCTACGGCGGAGCAGAAGCAGGCGCTCACGGCCGAGTTCCGCACCATGCTGGTACGCACCTACACCAAGGTGTTCATCACCTATCCCGACCCCAAGGTGGAAGTCAAACCGGTAAAGCTGGGTGGTGACGAGACCGAGGCGACCGTGCGCACTCTGATACATCTCAAGGGTGGACAGACCGTGACCATAGACTACGAGATGCTGAAAGCGCCCACGGGCTGGAGAGCTTTCGACGTGACGGTGGAGGGTGTGAGCCTGGTGACGAGCTACCGCGGTTCCTTCGCCGACCAGATCCAGCAGTCGGGGATCGACGGACTCATCCAGATGCTGGCCGACAAGAGATCGGAAG
>JBBIIJ010000069.1:0-9917 GCA_037446535.1 Sideroxydans sp.
CCCCTGCCGGGGTGATGGAACTGGTAGACGTGCCGGACTCAAAATCCGGTGCCAGAGATGGCGTGAGGGTTCGAGTCCCTCCCCCGGCACCAAGCAGAACTCCCTTTAGACTGATCCCTGTCAACGCGATGGAACGCATGCGCGTTGTTGCTCTCGACACGAGTAGTGTCATAAACGTTTATCAACTACCAGAACTGGAGCCACAAATGAAACTGCTTTCTACGCTGATCGCCGCCGTATTCGCCGCTGTTTCCTTCTCCGCTGTCGCAGCCGCTCCTGCCGCCGCGGCCGCAGCTCCCGCAGCCGCCGCTGCTCCCGCCAAGGCCGAGGCCTCTGCCAAGCCTGCCAAGAAGTCCGGCAAGAAATCTAAGAAGCACGCCAAGAAGGCGAAGGCTGCTGAAGCAGCCGCCAAGTAATCTCTCTGGCAGGCAAAAGAAGGCAGGGGCAACCCTGCCTTTTTCATTTCGTTTAAAATCGCGCCATGATTTGGAAACCACACGCCACCGTCGCCGCAGTCCTGGAACAGGACGGCAAGTTCTTACTGGTGGAAGAACACACACCTCAGGGCCTGCTCTTCAATCAGCCCGCGGGGCACTGGGAGCCGAATGAAACCTTGGCGGCCGGCGCCGTGCGCGAGGCACTGGAGGAGTCGGCCTACGAATTCGAGCCGGAGTACCTGCTGGGCGTGTACCGCTGGCATTCGGTCAAGTCGGATGTCACCTACCTGCGCTTCGCCTTCGGGGGGCGCATCCTCAAGCATCACTCGGAACGCCCCTTGGACAAGGGCATCGTGCGCGCTGTTTGGATGACGCCGGACGAGATCCGTGCCACCCAGGCACGCCACCGCAGCCCGCTGATCCTGCGCTGCGTGGAGGACTATCTCGCAGGCAAGCGTTACCCTCTGGACCTCATCACGCACTATGAGTAAGCCCTGCGTCGTCGTCGGCATGTCCGGCGGCGTGGATTCATCCGTCACCGCGTTGCTCCTGAAAGAACAGGGGTATGAAGTCATCGGCCTGTTCATGAAGAACTGGGAGGACGATGACGACAGCGAGTACTGTTCCTCGCGCCAGGACCTGATCGATGCCGTCTCCGTGGCCGACACCATCGGCATCCCCATCGAGGCGGTGAACTTCGCCAAGGAATACAAGGACCGCGTTTTCAGCTACTTCCTGCGCGAATACGAGGACGGCCGCACGCCAAACCCGGACATCCTGTGCAACTCGGAGATCAAGTTCAAGGCCTTCCTCGACCACGCCATGCGCCTGGGTGCGCAAAAGATCGCCACCGGCCACTATGCCAAAGTACGCGAGCAGGACGGCCTGTTCCAGCTGCTCAAGGCAGATGACGACAGCAAGGACCAGAGCTACTTCCTGCACCGCCTGAACCAGCACCAGCTGTCGAAGTCCATGTTCCCGCTCGGCGACATCCCCAAGAGCAAGGTGCGCGAGATCGCGCGCCAGCACGGCCTTTCGAACGCCGCAAAGAAAGACAGCACGGGTATCTGCTTCATTGGCGAGCGCCCCTTCCGCGAGTTCCTCAACCGCTACCTGCCCACCAAGCCGGGCGACATGGTCACGCCGGAGGGCAAGGTGGTGGGCCTGCATGTGGGATTGTCTTTTTATACCTACGGCCAGCGCCAAGGCTTGGGGATAGGCGGTTCACGCGATACGACGGGCGAGCCCTGGTTCGTTGCGGGCAAGGACATGGCGAACAACCGCCTGATCGTGGTGCAGGGACACGACCATCCCCTGCTGCTCAGCCCGCAGCTGGATGCACTGGACATGCACTGGATCAGCGGCCATTCGCCCGATACTGCTCTCGCCTACGCCGCCAAGACCCGCTATCGCCAGCAAGATGCGGCCTGCCGCATCGCACTCGGCACGGAAACGACCCATTTCACCTTTGATGAGGCGCAATGGGCAGTCACGCCCGGCCAATCCGTCGTGGCATACGACGGCGAAATCTGCCTGGGCGGCGGCATCATCAAATAACACCAAGGAAACACCATGTCGATCAGCCTGAGTCCCGAGATCACCCGCTTGCTGCTGGTGCTCGCCGCCACCATGGCGGTCCACTTCATCGCGCGGCGCATACTGAAGCATGCCGAAAAGATCGCCGCGCGTACCAACAACATCTGGGACGATTCGCTGCTGGAAGCGGCACGCAGGCCGCTGCCGGTGCTGATCTGGCTGTCGGGCGTCTCCTTCGCCTTGCATCTGATCCACCGCCAGACCGGCGAGCAGCTGCTCGAATATCTCGCCCCCGCCCGCAACATCGGCGTGGTGATCTGCGTCGCCTGGTTCCTGTTCAAGCTGATACGCGAGCTGGCGGACAACGTGGTCGCCGCGCGTGCACAAGCCGGCGAAGAGGTAGACCGCACTACAGTGGACAGCCTCTCCAAGGTGTCGCGCATCGTGGTGATCGTGGTCGCCGCGCTGGCGGTGATGCAGACGCTGGGATTCAGCGTCTCCGGCGTGCTGGCCTTCGGCGGCATGGGCGGTATCGCGGTGGGTTTCGCCGCCAAGGATCTGCTGGCCAACTTCTTCGGCGGCCTGATGATCCACCTGGACCGCCCCTTCAACGTGGGTGAGACCGTGCGCTCACCCGACAAACAGATCGAAGGCAAGGTGGAACACATAGGCTGGCGCCAGACCGTGATCCGTTCGCCCAACATGACGCCGATCTACGTGCCGAACTCGCTGTTCACCTCCATCGTTGTGGAGAATCCTTCGCGCATGTCGCACCGCCGCATACGCGAAATCATAGGCCTGCGCTACGACGACCTGGGCAAGATCGACGCGATCACTGACGAGGTTAAGGCCATGTTGAAGTCGCATCCGGCAATCGACGCCGAACAGAAGGTGATCGTCGCCCTCGACCAGTTCGCCGACTCCTCGGTCAATCTCCTCGTGCAGGCACTCACCAGGACGACCGCACCGGAAGAGTTCCATGAGGTCAAGCAGGGCATCCTGCTGAAGATCGCCGACATCGTCGCCAGGCATGGCGCCGACATGCCGTTCCCGACGCGGACGCTGCATATCCTCAGGGATGCGGAGTAAAGCGCCACATGGCGCTTTCACGTAAAATGCGCGCCTGAAACTTTTCGAGCTATACATCATGACTCTTTCGGCACTCACAGCACTCTCTCCCCTCGACGGACGCTACCATGGCAAAGTCGATGCCTTGCGCAACCATTTCAGCGAATTCGGCCTGATCCGTTACCGCGTGTTGATCGAGATCGAATGGCTCAAGGCACTCGCCGCCGAAGCCAGGATAGAGGAACTGCCGCCGTTCTCCGTCGCCACTATCGCGCAGCTTGACCAACTCGCCGCGCAGTTCTCGGAGGCTGATGCCGAGCAGATCAAGACCATAGAGCGGCGCACCAACCATGACGTGAAGGCCATCGAGTACTGGCTGCGCGAGAAGCTGGCCGGCAACCCGGAGACTGCAAAGGCGCTGGAATTCATCCACTTCGCCTGCACCTCGGAAGACATCAACAACCTTTCCCACGCGCTGATGCTGAGCCACGCGCGCCGAGAGGTGATGCTGCCCGCGCTGCACGGCCTGATCAATCGCCTGCAACATCTCGCGCACCAGCATGCGGACCTGCCCATGCTCTGCCGCACCCACGGCCAGACCGCCACCCCCAGCACGCTGGGCAAGGAGATGGCCAACGTGGTGTACCGCCTGCGCCGCGCCTATGGGCGCATCGCCGCCGTCGAGGTCCTGGGCAAGATCAACGGCGCGGTGGGCAACTACAACGCACACCTGTCCGCCTATCCCGACGTGGACTGGGAGAGTTTCGCCAAACGCTTCGTCGAGGCGCGCGGCCTAACCTTCAATCCCTACACCATACAGATCGAGCCGCACGATTGCATGGCCGAGCTGTACGATGCCTATGCGCGTGCCAACACCATCCTCATCGACCTGGACCGCGACATCTGGGGCTACATTTCGCTGGGCTACTTCAAGCAGAAGGTGGTGGCAGGCGAAGTCGGATCCTCCACCATGCCGCACAAGGTCAATCCGATCGATTTCGAGAACTCGGAGGGTAACCTGGGCATGGCCAACGCGCTGCTCAAGCACCTATCCGAGAAGCTGCCCATCTCGCGCTGGCAGCGCGACCTCACCGACTCCACCGTGCTGCGCAACATGGGTGTCGCGCTGGGCTACACCCTGCTCGGCTATGAATCCCTGCTCAAGGGCCTGAACAAACTGGAAGCCAACCCGCAGCGCCTCAGCGAGGACCTCAACAACAGCTGGGAAGTTCTGGCAGAACCCATCCAGACCGTGATGCGCCGCTACAACATCGAGAATGCCTACGACAAATTGAAGGAGCTGACACGCGGCAAGGGCGGCATCAACCGCGACAGCCTAGCGGCCTTCATCCAGACGCTGGACATCCCCGATGGCGAGAAGCAGCGCCTGCAGGCATTAAGTCCGGAAACCTACACGGGCAAGGCGGCGGAACTGGCCAAACGCATCTAACTACACCACCCCGAAAGAACAAGCCCCGCTTCGGCGGGGCTTGTTGTTTATCGACTCGACGAAGATCAGCGATGGAACGCCGCCACGCCGGAGATCGTGCTGTTGCCGTTCTGCAGCCCGTAGGACATCGCCGCCCCGATCGCCCCTGCGCCGCTGAACTTGCCCACCACGGTTCCGCCCAGCGTCGTACCGCAAGCAGTACCGCCGGTACAAGTCACCGTCAGATGCGAGGTGGTGCCTGCCGGTTCCAGGCTGGAGGCATAGAACGCAGTCTTCTGGATGATGGGGACATTCGTGCCAGCCGCATTCAGCGTCGCCCCAGCCACCGTCGCATTCACGCCCAGATTCACCGTCTGCGCGCTGAAGTTGGCGGTGAGTGTCGCGGAATTCAGCGTTCCCAGGTTGCCCAGGTTATCCGTGGGTGCAGTCCCTCCCGCATGGGTATAGGTGTAGGTGCCCGTCGTAGGCAAGGTGGTGGCGGCGGTCGCCACCGGCTCGGCTATCCAGTGCATGCTGCCTGCCAGTGTCACCGGGGTGACTACGCCGGTCTGGCGGTCGGTGGAATTGACGGTACCGCCCGACCAGCGCCCCCAGCTGATGCCGCTCACTGCGTCCGTACCGTGGTCGGTCAGCGTGCTGGTATTGCTGGCGAAGGTCATCGAACTGCCACTCTGGTTCCTGTTGACGAACTGGGTGTCGAACTGTGTCAGGTTGCCGGCAACATCCTGGGTCACGCGCGCAGGGTTGTTGGCGTAGAAACCCAGTACCGCCTGTGGCGCGGCCGCGAGTGCATCGTAGGTGGAGAACGACACATAACGGTGAGGAGTGGCTGTGCTGACTGCCGTGCCGGTGAAAGCCGCCACACCACTGATGTTCTCGAAGGAAGGCGACGCGCCACTGAGCATGCCGCTCAGATTGTAGCTCATGATGGCTCCGGTCAGTCCTGTGCCGGTAAGCTGGCCGTTGATGTTGCTGCTGGGACTGATCACGTTGGCAGCCAACCCGTCCACTGTGACGGTCAGCAGACCTGCACCGCCGCCGTTATTGAAGGTCGATGCATAGAAGGCCGCCCCGCCTACCCCTTGCCCACTGACCAGAGCTGCCTCCTGGCCAGTTACTGTTTTTACATTCCACGCGTGCACGGTGGGAGTCACGGCCGTATTTGCGATGCTCACATCCAGATTGATACCCACCGTTTGCCTGTTGAAGTCCAGGGTCAATGCCGTAGTACCCTGCACCGTTCCCGCCACGCCCGCGCCGTTGCTCACCTGTCCGCCATTGAACGCATAACTCGCCGTGCCGGACAGCGCTTGTGGCAAGTACAGAGGACCTGCCTCAGGGCCGGTAATCCAGTAGAGCGCCTGGGAACTGGCGGGGAAAGTGGCGTTGAAGGTTTGCGTTATCGAACCCGCAGTCCAGTTGCCATAATAGATGCCGCTGGTCGCTACCTGCCCGGCAGCAGTGGCGGTGCAGGTCGGGCATGAAACAGCGACTGTGGCTGAATACGTGTTGGGGCTCACACCGCCGGAAAAGCTGAAGCCGGTCAGCACATTGCCCGCGAGGGTGGCGGAGTTGATGGGGCCATCCCACATTCCGGTGTCCACCGTGAAGACATTGGTCGACGCAGGGGTACCGTTGGCCACTACCGGGTTCGTATTCCCCGCCCAGTTTCTCGTCATCGCCACGACGCCCGCCACGTCGCTGCCGGCCGTTGTAGCGTTGTTGAACAAGTTGTAGGTCAGCAGCATGCCTGCGTAGTTCTGGCCGGTGAAGTCGCCGGTCACTGTCCCCGAACAGGTGGCGCACGTCACGGCAGTGTTCACACCATGTGTAACCGTCGGTGTGTTGGCGATAAACGTACCTGTCGACGAAATTGGCGCATTGGTAACCGTCGCCCCCCACAGTTCGTTGCCTGGCATGGTGATGGCGAGGTTGGTGCTTGCCTGCATGGTCACGAAGTTAGCCGTGACCGTGGCGCTGGTCAACGTGCCCGTCAGGCCAGTGCTCTTGCTGGCCGGAGCTGTCGCGCCATCGGAATGGTATGTGAAGGTTCCCGCCATCGCCCCGCTCAATGAAGTCGAAGGTGCAACAGGCTGATAAGCGGTATCCACATAGCCCTGGGGACCGTACATCCAGTAATCCTGAGCCACCGAATGCACGCTAGCCAGGCGATACGAAATCGTATTCTGTTCTCCGGTATAGCCGGTCCAGGCGCCGTACTGGATGCCGGTGGTGGCGTAGGCCGGGGCGTTGGCGCTGGTCGCCGTGCCTCCGGTCACCGTCGAGGTCGACACAAGGGCAGAACCGCCCGCGATGTCGCGGAAAGTCATGGATGACAAGGCGCCGCTGCTCGATGCCCCGCCGGCCGTCCCAGTGACATAGAGCAGATCGGCCGGACTTGCCAGCATGCCAGAAGAAATGAAGGAGAAGCCAAATCCGAATTGGCCTCCCGCCGCCTCCACAGCGATGAGATTGGGATTGTAGGCTGCCGCAGGAGCAACGGTAGGCGACGTCGCAGTGCTGAAGGCCACCATGCCTTGCACCAGATTGCTGGCCGGCGAGTTCGGGCTTACGGTCGGCCAGATGTCATAACTCAGACCGGCGCTCGCGGCCGCCACTCCGGCGAAACTGCCTCCGATATTGGCGCTGTAGCCCCCGGCGCCCGCGGCACAAGTGCCGCTACACGCGACTGTGGGGATGTAGGTACCACCGCCGAAACCGCCCAGTGTGTCTATTGGCATGTTGTTCGCGACGACCGCGTAGGTCCCGGCCATACTGCTGGCGGCCGGCATGGTCAGGTTGAGTGCCGAATTGACCAACTGGCTGGTGAAGTTGGCGCTCAATGTCGCGCTGTTCAGCGTACCCAGATTGCCTGCGGCGTCGAACGGAATCGTGTTGCCAGCCTTGGTGTAGGTGGTCGTTCCCACCAGCGATTGCACATAGCCCGAGGCTGGCGTCAGCAACACCGCCCACAGGCTGTTGGACGGCGTCAGCAACAGCGGGGTCGCCGGATTTGCGAGATCCGTCACGGTCACTGTGGCTCCCGACCACCGCCCTGCATAGATGCTGTTGTCGGCTAGCTTGAAAGTATCAGCTGCTATTCCGCCACTCCACTTGACATCAGCGTTGGCAATCGAGGTCGTTGGCAATGACCGAACGGGCTGAACCTGGAATGAGGTGCTGCGCATCTGGACCAAATTGCCGCTGCCATCCAGTACGAACTGGGTGTTGGCCTGCGGGGCGTTGCTGATCTCGTGCGCGATGTTGTAGCTGGCCGGCACTGGGACCGCCATAGAGAGATGGCCGACGAAATTGCTGATCGCCACGGCCGGGTTGTGGTAGGCCGCAATCGGTGCATTGGCTGCCACCGTGGCCGCGTTGCTGTTGACTACTGGAACCTGGCCGTTCAACGCTGTCAGCGCGGTATCGGCATTCGTTTTGGCAGTGGAAGCATTGGTTGCCTGAGTCTGTGCGGTGTTGGCTGCCGTATTAGCAGTATTCGCCAGATTGGTCGCATTCGTGACCGCGGTAGTCGCTGCGGCATACGCACTTTGCGCATTGGACAACTTCGTGGACAGCGCCGCTTGTGCGGCCTGCGCGCTGGCAAGTTCGGATTGGGCAATTGCAGACTGGTCCTGAGCGATCTTCAGTTCCGCGGCAGCACCTGTCAGGTCGCCCGCCGCCTGAAGCGAGGCTGCTTTGGTGGCTGCGGCTTGCGCTGCCTGGGCTGCGACATTAGCCGCAGTTGCCGCGGCTTGCACCGTACTCAGCAACGCTGCAGCGCCGCTTTGGGCGGTTGTGATGGCGGTATTCTGTGCACTCACCGAATTCAGGTTGCTGTTGGCTGTCGTCAGGCTGGTGTTGGCATTCGTCAGCGCATTACTCGCCGCGGTCTGAGCCGTACCCAGCGCTGCATTCTGTGTGGCTGCCGTGGTCGCACTGGCCTGCAAAGTGGCATTGGCACTCTGCAGTGCGGTATTGGCCGATTGCGTTGTGGTGTTTGCCGGCGCCGCGGTCGCGTCCGCAAACGATCCGTTCGCAGTGAGGGCCGCCTGTGCTGAAGCCGCCTGAGCAGCTGCGTTCGTCGCGGCCGTTTGGGCCGCTGCGGCTGGCGTCGCCGCATTGACCGGTGTCAGCGCAGTCGCGGCGGTGACTGTCGGAGTAACGCTCACGATGCCGCTATTCGCAGCGCTGATCGCCGTCGCGGCGGATGTCGCGTTCACTGTCGTGATCAACAGCAGCGCGTTCTCGGCGCTCGTTGCCGCTGCAGCCGCCGTAGTGGCAGCTTGCGCAGCTGCCGCTGCGCCATCTGCAGCTGCTTTGGCCTGTGTAGAGTAGATGCCGTTCTGCACCGATACGACGGTCCCACCGGTCGCCACTGTCTGGTCGGAGGCATTCAGGATCAGCGCGCCACTCGATGCCGTCACCGGGAGCACCGTCGTCTGCACCACAGGCGGAGTGATGGGGGCCGTTTCGGAAGCGCTTGCAGCGGCGGTTGGCGGGGCGGTCGTCGTGGTGGTGACAATGCTCGCAGCCAGTTTGGTGTTATCTACGACGGCCGTATCGCGAATCGGTTCGGGGCCGGCAGATACCGATACTGGCTCGCTAGGTGCCTCTGCTGATGGGGGATGTCCCTGCTCGGCAGCGGTAGTCGCCTCTTCCTTGGGTGCCGCTTGCTGGGCCTGCCCTGTCCCCTGTTCTTTACTTTCCTGTTTGCTTTCCTTGCTGACTTTGACTTCACGCGGTGCGACCGCCACGGTGAAGATAATAGTGTTGATCGGCTGCAGCTGCGGGAGTTGATTCAAACCCGCGGCAAATCCCATCTGGTTTGGCAACACGTTGATGGTGCCCCGGTTGGTGGTCAGCGTGGTCTCGCCGATGTTGACCTTGCTGTATGCACCCGCCATCGCACCCGCGATGTTGGCCGGCAGATAGACGGTCTCATGGTCGGTACCGCGTATGCCTATGGTGGCTGCTGGAGTGTTGATCCGGTAGTCTTTTTTGTTCACCCGGCCAATGAGTCCGGTGACTGCGCGGAAGCCGCCTTTGAACAGAGAAAAGAAGCTGCTTTCTGGCTGACCCGCCTTGCCCGTGAATTTGAAGCTATCAAACTTGAGCTGCGTGTCAGGACGCACCGCGATGAAACCGCCATCCTGCATCTTGACCTGCGCCGACGCGTTCTGTGCGGTCGAGATGGTGTCGCCTTCACTGACCGCTTCGCCTTTCTTCGCCGTGTGCGTCACACCCTTTGCTGTCGTGAGGCTTACCTGCCCGTTCACGAATTGCACATATCCGGCAGTGTCTGCCCAAGTTGGACTCGCACATGACATCAATGCAAGAACGCCGGAAAGACCTGACAACAGTTTGCTGTTCTTCATGGCACACCTCTTGGACAGATATGGCTTATCTGAAATCCCGGCGCAGCG
>JBBIIJ010000070.1:0-9893 GCA_037446535.1 Sideroxydans sp.
GCTCGCCCTCCTGCTGATCGGTTTGCTGGGCGGGTGCGCGGCGGAGAAGATACATCGTGAGGGCTTGGCACTGCTCGATGAAGGACGCTACGAGGAGGGGCTGACGAAATTGCAGGAGGCGGTCAAGGAAGACCCCGACAATACGTCCTACCGCATCGCGTTGAGGCGCAACCGAGAGCAGACAGAGAACCGGCTGCTGCTGGAAGCGACCGAGGCTCGCTCCGCCGGGAATATGGATGCGGCGCGCAGCATCTACCAGCGCATCCTGCGGTTGGACCCGGACCATCAGCGCGCCCGGAACGGGCTCGAGGAACTCGCGATGGATGAGCGCCACGACAAGATCATCGCCGAAGCCGATAGTCAGTTGAAGGGCGGCGACCTGGGGGCGGCGAGTGCGACGCTGAAACCGGTTCTGCTGGAGGATCCGAGGAACAGCCAAGCGCTGATGCTGCAGCGCAAGATAGATGAGCAAGCCGCCAAGGCGCGGGTCGCGGAGCCGTCGCTCAAGGGGCAGTTCAAAAAGACCGTCACGCTGCAGTTCAGCGACGCGAACATCAAGATGGTTTTCGAGGCGCTCTCACGTGTCAGCGGGGTGAATGTCCTGTTGGACAAGGATGTGAAGCCGGACATCAAGGTGTCCATCTTCGTCAAGGACGTGACAGTGGAAGATGCGATAGACCTGATCATCATGCAGAGCCAGCTCGAGAAGAAGATCATCAGCGACAATACGATATTCGTCTATCCCAACATCCCGTCCAAGGTCAGGGATTACCAGGATCTCATGATCCGCAGCTTCCACCTGACCAATGCCGATCCCAAGCAGATGATGAACATGCTGAAGACGGTCATTAAGACCAAGGACATCTTCCTAAACGAGAAGATCAATTCCATCGTGATACGCGATACGCCGGATGCGATCCGCCTGGCCGAGAAGATGATCGCCGACCAGGACGTAGCCGAGCCTGAGGTGATGATGGAGGTCGAGGTACTTGAGGTCAACCGCACGCGTCTGACGGACTTCGGCGTCAAATGGCCAGATCAGCTCACCCTCACTGCGACCGGGACGGGGGTGATACCAGGTGCCGTGGGCGCGGCAGCCGCAGCGACTTCGCCCACACTCTTCCAGCTGAAGCATCTCAACAGCAACCAGATCGTCACCAGTCCCTCGATGTCCATCGCGCTCAAGGCGATGCTGCAGGACACCGACACCAACATCCTCGCGAGCCCGCGCATCCGCGCGCGCAACCGCGAGAAGGCAAAAATCATGATAGGCGACCGCGTTCCGGTCATCACCAATGCGGTGACTCCCGTCGCTACCGGATCGCCGGTGGTCACCGGCAGCGTGCAGTATCTGGACGTGGGACTGAAGCTGGAAGTCGAGCCCGACATACGCCTCAACAACGAGGTGGCTATCAAGATCAACCTCGATGTCAGCTCCATCGCCAAGGAGGTCCAGAACACGCTTTCCGGCACGCTGGCATACCAGATCGGTACCAGAAACGCTTCCACCATGCTGCAACTGAAGGACGGCGAGACGCAGATACTGGCTGGTCTGATAGACAACCAGCAGCGCAACTCCGCCAGCAAGGTGCCGGGGCTGGGTCAGCTGCCCATACTGGGGCACCTGTTCTCCGAGCACAACAACAACGGCACCAAGACGGAGGTCATCCTTTCCATCACGCCGCACATCGTCGGCAAGGTGTATCAGCCAGACGCCAGCGAAGTGGAATACTGGTCCGGCACAGAGGACAACATGCATACCAAGCCGGTGTTCCTGAAGCCGGTAGCGCCCGTTGAAACCGGCACTTCTCCGGCATCGGGCCAGCCTCAGCAACCTGCGCCAGCCGCCGCACCTGGCGCAGCCGTCAATGGCGACGCCGTGTCGCCGCTGGCGATGTCATGGGCGGGGCCGAGCCAGGCCAAAGTGGGCGACAAGATCAGTGTCACCCTCAACACCCAGACGACGCGAGGGCTGAAGAGTCTGGGTTTCCTGATGGGGTTCGATCCCAGCGTCCTGAAAGTCGCCGAGGTGACTAAAGGGGACTTTCTCAGTCAGAGCACCTCGCCAGCCAGGCTGACCAAGATCACCGACCAGACCAGCGGACAGATCGTGCTCGAGCTGTCTAGTCCCGCGCCCACCGAGGTCGCAGGTTCTGGCAGCGTGGTGACCATCGTGTTCGAGGTGATGCGTCCGATGCCGCAATCCCAGGTCACCGTGAACCAGATACTGCCGCTGGATGCATCAGGAAAGACGCTGGCATACAGCGCCCCTAAACCGTATATCGTCTCTCTTAACCAATAGCCATGCGCGGATTCGAACCACATCGAGGGTTTACCTTGGTCGAGCTGATCGTCACGGTGGCGATAGTCGGCCTGCTGGCATCGGTTGCCTTGCCTCTGGCCGAGCTGACGGTGCAGCGCAACAAGGAGCATGAGCTGCACCATGCGCTGCGGGAGATACGCACTGCGCTGGATGCATACAAGCAGGCGGTGGCCGAGGGGCATATCGCCCGTACCCTGAACGACTCGGGATATCCGCCTACACTGAAAGTGCTGATGGACGGGGTGCCTGACGTCACCAGTCCCGACAAGAAGACGCTCTATTTCCTGAGGCGCATCCCGCGCGACCCGATGTCCGAGGACCCGAGCCGGACGAACGAGGAGTCCTGGGGCAGGCGCAGTTATGCGAGCAGTGCCGAGGCCCCGGAAGAAGGGAACGACGTCTTCGACGTCTACTCACTGTCCCCGGCGGTCGGCCTGAACGGTATCCCCTACAGGGACTGGTAGGAGGATGGATGAGACGGCATATGCATAGTGGTTTCACGCTCATCGAGCTGCTGGTGGTGATGGTGATCATTTCCACGCTGCTGACCATCGCGGTACCGCGCTATTTCAACAGCGTGGAGAAATCCAAAGAGGCCGTCCTGCGCCAGGACCTGGCACTGATGCGCGATTCGCTGGACAAGTACTTCGGTGACAACGGAAAGTATCCTGATGCGTTACAGGACCTGGTCAGCAAAAAGTATCTGCGCAGCCTGCCTGTCGACCCGCTTACAGGTAGCACCGAGACCTGGGTGGTCGTGTCTCCCGATACGCGGGAAAAAGGTCGCGTGTTCGACGTGAAGAGCGGGGCACCTGGCCACGCCCGCGATGGCACGGCGTATAAGGACTGGTGACGTGCGGCGTCGCGTGAGATCGGGCTGGAGGGACGTAGGCCGGCGGAGTGAACGCGGGTTTACGTATTTCGGTTTGATGGCTAGCATCTTCGTGTTAGGTATCGCTCTTGCCGCTGCCGGCGAGGTCTGGCACTTGGCGGTGAAGCGGGAGAAGGAGCAGGAGTTGCTGTTTGTCGGGAACCAGTTTCGTCAGGCAATCAAGGGGTATTATGAACATACCCCCCCGCAAGCTCAGCGTTATCCCGCGAGATTGGAGGATCTGCTCAAGGATCCGCGCTACCCTTTGGTGCAGCGTTACCTGCGCAAGATATACGCAGATCCGGTCCAGGGCGGTGCTGAGTGGGGATTGGTCAAGGGAGCTGGCGGCGAGATCATGGGCGTCCATAGCCTCTCCAAGGACGAGCCGGTGAAGAAGGGTAATTTCAGCAGTGCGGACAGAAGTTTTGAGAACAAGATGACTTATTCGGATTGGGTGTTCATGTATATCCCGGGGCAAAATCCGACAGGCCTGCCACAAAGGCGTTGAGTGGTGACTCGGAACAAACCAAAAGGAGAGTGAAATGAGTGCTAAGAAGCGCATCCTGATAGTGGAAGACCATACCTTGCTGAGAGCCGGGATCAAGTCGCTGTTGCTGCAAGACACGACGCTCGAGATCGTCGGGGAAGCAGACAACGGACGCGATGCGGTGCGTCTGATGGAGACTCTTTCGCCTGATCTGGTCCTGATGGACATCTCGATGCCGGGAATGAACGGCATCGAGGCCATAGTGGACATCAAGCGACGCTACCCCAAGAAACTCGTGTTGGTGCTCACGGCCCACAAGGCGGATGAGTACATCCACGAGAGCCTGCGTGCGGGTGCGGACGGCTACATCCTCAAGGATGCGACACACGACGAATTGCGCGTGGCGATACGCAGCGTTTTGGGCGGAAAGACTTACCTAAGCCCGGATATCTCGAAGAACGTTATCGCTGCCTATCTGGGTTCGGAGAAGTCACCCCATCCGACCAGTGCGTGGGACACGCTGACCCATCGCGAGCGCGAGGTGCTGAAGCTGGTGGCGGAGGGGCACCCGAACAAGTACATCGCCGACTATTTCTGCCTCAGCGTCAAGACGATCGAGAAACATCGCTCCAACCTGATGAAGAAACTCGATCTGCACAACGCCTCGATGCTGACCGCCTACGCGATCGAGAAGGGGCTGCTCGCCAATTCCTAGCAGGCCCAGGAGGCGTGCAGCATGATCCACCCGTCGTTGTTCCGGGTGGCCTTGAACGTGCCGCCGGACAGCGTGGCACGCTCCATCATCTCGACGAAACGGAACTGAGGGTCGGAATTTGGATCTTGGGAGTGGGAGGTGGTGGCTGATGATTTCTCACCGGACGTATGGCTGATGCGCAGGTGTATTTTGTCTCCCACCCTCTGCAGAGCCAGCATGACCCGGTCGGTCGCCGAGTAGTGCGCAATGTTCTTGAGCGTGGACTCTATGATGCGGTAGATTACGATCTTGAGCGGAACGGGGATGGTGGTTTCCTGCAATTCGATCTCGCGTTCGACGTAGATATCCTTGTGCAGTTGCTCGAACTCCCGGCAGTACCACTTGATGGTGGGCAGCAGCCCCAGTTCATCCAGGCTCGAAGGCCTCAGTTCGGTCGCTATGGAACGTACCTCCTGGATGGCTCCCTGTAACACCGGGACTATCGATTCCGGCGGCTGTGCGTTCTTGTCGCGGGCTTTGATCTTTGCACTGCTGCTCTCTACATTGAACTTGATCGCACTCAGCGTCTGTGCGAGCCCTTCGTGCAAATCGATGGCGATCTTCTGTTTCTTTTGCTCTTCGTTCTTCAACAGGCGCTTGGACAGGACTTCCAGTAACGCAGTCCTTTCCTCGATGGTCTTCTGCTGCGATTCGATGATGTTTTTGGCGTGACGCACCACGATGATGAGGACCGCATACAGCACTGCAAGGATGAGCTCTGCACCTATCATGGTAGTGAACAGCACTTTATCGTTCTCCTCTACCAGATGGTTCATGTCCGTCCGTGTCTCCAGCACGCCAAGGATAGGGCCAGTCTCGCCGTCCCGTATCGGGATGCAGGTGTGCATCAGGTTGTCCTCTACAGTCGTCCCTTCAAAACGATTGAATACGTCGCGATAGGTCATGAGATTGAAGGTCTGGCCGTTGACGGCTGAGTGGACGCAGGCCATCGAGTCGACCAAGTCTTGCCTGGATGAGAAGAGCGACTGACCAGACTGGTCGTATATCTTGATGGCATCCACCTCGGTGCCTTGCGTCAGCCTCAGTATTCCCGACACTAGGCTGGCAGGAGGTGTTTTCGAGTTGGGCGCGCGATCAGCACCGGGGACTGTGCCCAGATATGCCGTGAGTTCCGGTTTGACGGAATTCAGGACGGTCTGTGCCATGGCGAGACTGTGGGTCTCTGCCAGGTGATCGCCCCAATGTATGGTGACTTGCCGGTAGAACGAGATCAGCAACGCAGCCGTGACAAAGATGACAAAGAAACTCACCACCGAATAGAAACGCAGTAATTTGAACATTTCGATTCTGTCTTCCCAGGCGAATTATGAGTGGGGGACTTTGCGCCTCAAATTGAGCAAGTACAAGCGCAGATATACCGTATACACTGTATTTATGCGGTGAAAAATCGTCCTTAACCTGCCAAGCGCATCGAGGGGGGAGTATTTTTTACTACAGGGGGTGCCATGAAATCTTTGGATCGCGTTCCAAGAATGTCCGTGGTTCCAGTGTTGTTGTGCGCTGTCCTTTGTACGCAGCCAGCCGGGGCGGACATCTACACGTATACGACCGGCAGCGGGACGGTCAGCCTCAGCAACGTGCCGACGGATCATCGTTATTCGGTCCTGGTTTCCGAGGAGAAACAGCAAGCCGTTGCGCCGACTCTCGACGAGGTTAAATCCGCGTCAATAATGGCAAACAAGGTCCAGTATGACGGACTGGTCGATGAAGTCGCGAAAACCTACGGGCTGGAGAGTGCATTGCTGCATGCGGTGATCTCCGTCGAATCACAATACAGCCCCAAGGCAGTTTCGAAGAAAGGAGCGATGGGCCTGATGCAGCTCATGCCCGTGCTGGCGAGACACTACGGAGTGGCCGATCCTTTCGATCCCATGCAGAACCTGCATGGCGGCGCAAAGCATCTGCGCCACTTGCTTCACAAGTACAAGAACGACAGGAGTCTTGCCCTCGCGGCCTACAATGCAGGCGAGAGGAAGGTGGCGAAATACGGCAACCGTATCCCGCCGTATCGTGAGACGACTGATTACGTGCCGCGTGTGCTGGGGTTCTACAGACAGTACAAAAAGAAACCCCTTCCAATGGCCCCGCTATCCACAGGCGGGCTGATCAAAGGATAGGGCCGACGTTAGTCGTCGAGCGCTTGCCAGTGGCGCACGATGAGCTGCAGGCTCGTGCTGCCGTTGTACTCGTTGACGCCCAGGCTGTAGACCGCACGGATCTCGTCAGGTGCCGGCTCTGCGGAGAAGAAGCGGATCGCATCGAAGCTGCCTGCGGGGGATGACAGCCTCAGCTTCAGGTGCTTCTCGCCCACTACGCGCTGCATCTCCACGCGGAACTCGCCCTCGAACATCGGCTCGGGGAAACCCTGTCCCCACACCTGCTGCTGCAGATCGCGTGCAAGATCGAGGTTGAATTCGTTCGCATCGAGCTCTCCGTCGGTCGCGATGGTCTTCACTAGTGCGTCGGCATCTATGAGCTCCTGTGCGACAGCCTCGAACGCGAGCCGGAATTCGTCGAGATGTTCCTCCAGGATGCTGATGCCCGCTGCCATGGCGTGGCCACCGAATTTATGGATGAGGTGCGGCTGGCGTTTGGAGATGAGGTCGAGGGCATCGCGCAGGTGCAGGCCTGCGATGCTGCGGCCGGAACCTTTGAGCTCTTCGCCGTTCTGCGCGCGGGCGAACGCGATTACCGGGCGATGGAATCTGTCTTTGAGGCGCGAAGCTAGGATGCCGATCACGCCCTGATGCCAATCCTCTTTGAACAGGGCGAGCGAGTAGCTTCCCTCCGGATCGAAGGTGTCGAGCGACGCCAGAGCGCTGTCCTGCATGCTTGCCTCTATGTTGCGTCGCTCCTGGTTCAGCGTATCCAGTTGGGTTGCGATCTCATAGGCCTCCGCTGAATCATCGGTCAACAGGCAGCGGATACCCAGGCTCATGTCCTCCAGGCGCCCCGCTGCGTTCAGGCGCGGACCTACCATGAACCCCAGTTCATAGGATGCTGCCTGCGCCGCCGGCCTGCGTGCCACGCGCAGCAAGGCCTGTATGCCGGCACAGCTGCGTCCGGCACGGATGCGCTGCAGGCCCTGCTGCACCAGGATGCGGTTGTTGTCGTCCAGCTTCACCACGTCCGCCACGGTGCCCAGCGCGACGAGGTCGAGCAGGCTGCCGAGGTTAGGCTCCGTTTTTCCCGAGAAAACACCGCGCGCCCGCATCTCCGCCCGCAACGCCATCAGCACGTAGAACATCACACCTACACCTGCCAGATTCTTGCTGGGGAACCCGCAGCCGGGCTGGTTCGGGTTCACGATACATTGCGCATCCGGTAGCGTGTCACCGGGCAGGTGGTGGTCGGTCACCAGCACTTGCATGCCCAGTCGCTTCGCCTCTGCCACCCCTTCCACGCTGGCGATGCCGTTGTCCACGGTCAGCAGGATGTCAGGCTGCGCCTTGGCTGCGAGCTTGACGATCTCGGGTGTCAGTCCGTAGCCGTATTCGAAGCGGTTGGGAACGATGAAGTCCACCCGGGCGCCGAGTGCACCCAGCCCGCGCATGGCGACAGCGCAGGCGGTGGCACCGTCGGCATCGTAGTCAGCGACGATGAGGATCTTCTTTCGATCCGCGACAGCGTCGGCCAGGAGCTTCGCCATCTTGTTAGCATTCTTGAGTAGTGAAAAAGGCAACAGGTGCTTGATGTCGGTGTCCAGCTGCGCTGCATCGGCGATGCCGCGTGCCGCATAGATGCGGGCAAGCAGGGGGGCGATGCCGGCCCGAGCGAGGCGGCTTGCGATGTCGGCGGGGTAGGGGCGTTGGGTGATCTTGCTCATGAGGACGGGCTGCAGGTTTCCGTTACAGTGTAGCAGGGGTCATCGTTTTTTGACGCGAGTTCGGTTAGAATGCCGCCCACTTTTTAAACGACGCAGGCATATTGTGGCACTGATAGTTCAGAAATACGGCGGTACATCCGTCGGCAGTCCAGAGCGCATCAAGAACGTTGCGCAGCGCGTAGCAAAATACAAGGCACAGGGGCATGAGGTCGTGGTGGTGCTCTCCGCGATGAGCGGCGAGACCAATCGCCTGGTCCATCTCGCCCATGAGATCCAGAAGCATCCCGATCCCCGCGAACTCGACGTGGTCATCTCGACGGGTGAGCAGGTGACCATAGGCCTGCTGGCGATGGCGCTCAAGGACGCCGGCATGAAGGCCAAGAGCTACACCGGTGGACAGGTCAAGATCCTGACTGACAGTTCCTTCACCAAGGCGCGCATCGTCAGCATCGACGAGCAGAACATCCGCGCCGATCTCGCCAACGATCATGTGGTCGTGGTCGCTGGCTTCCAGGGTGTGGACGAGGCAGGCAACATCACCACCCTGGGCCGCGGCGGTTCGGACACCACTGGCGTTGCCATCGCAGCTGCGCTGCGTGCCGACGAGTGTCAGATTTACACCGACGTGGATGGCGTCTACACCACCGACCCGCGAATGGTGCCCGAAGCGCGCCGCTTGAAGAGCATCACTTTCGAGGAAATGCTGGAAATGGCGAGCTTGGGTTCCAAGGTGTTGCAGATCCGCTCGGTCGAGTTCGCCGGCAAATACAAAGTCAAACTGCGCGTGCTTTCCAGCTTCCAGGAAGAGGGCGAGGGCACGCTGATCACTTTCGAGGAAGACAACAAAATGGAACAGGCAATCATTTCTGGTATCGCGTTCAACCGAGACGAAGCGAAGATCACCGTGCGCGGCGTGCCCGACAAACCCGGCATCGCCTATCAGATCCTGGGGCCGGTCTCCGAGTCCAACATCGACGTGGACATGATCATCCAGAACGTCGGCGTGGACGGCTCCACCGACTTCTCCTTCACCGTGCATCGCAACGAGTTCAACAAGGCGATGGACATCCTGAAGAACCAGGTCCAGCCGCACATCGGTGCACGCGACGTCATCGGTGACAACAAGACCGCCAAAGTCTCCGTGGTCGGCGTCGGCATGCGTTCTCACGTGGGCATCGCCAGCAAGATGTTCCGCACTTTGGCGGAAGAAGGCATCAACATCCAGATGATCTCCACCTCCGAGATCAAGATCTCCGTGGTCATCGACGAGAAGTATCTGGAGCTGGCCGTGCGCGTGCTGCATAAAGCATTTAATCTCGATCAGGAAGACGCATAATTGTTTGACGTTTCGGGGCGATTGCATTAGTATTCGCGCCCTTCGGAGAAGTGGCCGAGAGGTCGAAGGCACACCCCTGCTAAGGGTGCATACGAGCTTAAACTTGTATCGAGGGTTCGAATCCCTCCTTCTCCGCCAAGGTAACTGTAGTAGTTTGATGCGCCCGTAGCTCAGCTGGATAGAGTACTTGGCTACGAACCAAGGGGTCAGGAGTTCGAATCTCTTCGGGCGCGCCAACAAACTCAGGGCCTGACATAAGAAGTACCACGCAATAC
>JBBIIJ010000071.1:0-8548 GCA_037446535.1 Sideroxydans sp.
TCACCATCACTAAGTGATGGTGATGGTGACATTGGTGTTGATGCCCTGTTGCGCGCCGCTTGAGCAAGCAGCGGGATCCAATACTGTATTGGTCACGACGTTAGCCGTCGCATTGGGCAAGGCGGTTCGGACCGTATTCAACCAAGGGCCGAAGTTAGCCCCTCCCGGGCTGTCGAACGCACTCAACCCTTGCGGCAGCTGTACGTTGAAAGAACCTGCGCAGGCGACCGAGGGAGCGGCGACAGCGGTGGCGACGGTTCCCCACATCGAGCCTAGATACTCATTCGCCAGCAAGCTGGCATCGGAGCGGTATTTTGCATCGCTGGACATCTTGATGGAGCTGGCCTGCAGGCCGACGATGCCCAGGATGCCGACCGAGAAGATCAGGATGGAGATGAGCGCTTCCAGCAGCACCGAGCCTCGTTGCGAATACGTGTTGGGCAAGGGGTTGGACATGATCAGCATCCTTGAGGGTTGGTGTTGGGCAATGCCGGGTTACACATTCTGATCTGCCCGCCGGTGGCGACGATGACGTTGAGGCAGCGCATGGGGCCGCCTGCCGCTGCGCAGGTTCCTCCGATGGGGTCGGTGACGGTGATGGTCATCGCGTTGTTGGCACGCCCGAGCCCGTTGAATATCACAGTGGGGTTGTCGGCAGCGACCACGGCATTTTTGGTGCCCTCGGTACCAAGGCGGGACTGGATGACGGCCGGGCAGTCTTCCACCCCGTCGCCGTTCAGGTCCGCTACTGGCACCACACAGCCTAGCGTCCAGCTGGAATCGGCAGCCGGCAGCGCGAATTGGATGGTCGTATTGCGGCGGACGGCTTCCGAACGTGCAAGCTGCAGTCCGCCCGAGATGGATTCCGCTGCGGTGCGCAACTGCGTGTTCTGTATCCATACCGTGAAACTGGGTGCGGCCACAGCTATCAAAAAGGCAAGAATGGTCAAGCCCACCACGAGCTCGATGAGGGTGAAGCCGCGCGCACCGTGTTTCGCGATCAACACGCTCCCCCCTTCCGGGTGATCCAGCAATTGGCCGGCATTGCGGCAGCTTCCCAGTCCGGAGGGGTAGTCACCGTCTGTTTGACGTTGGCCTGGTTGACTGTGTAGTTGAAACCCGCCATCGGACCTTTTCCTGCCGCGTCCAGGGTATAAGTCTCCGCGGTTTGCACGGTGCAAGAGAAATTGAAATAGGCGCTCGTGTTGTTGTCCGCATTGCAGGCCGGAGCGCCGAGATAGGTGCGGTTGTCCTGGTAGTACTGCTCCAATAACACTCGCTTGCTGGCCAGGTTCGAGGTCGCATCGGGTATCCTGCCGCGGATCACATGGTCGGAATAGGCGGGCACCACCAGCGATGCTAGTATGCTTATGATGGCGACGACGATCAGAACTTCGATCAGCGAAAAACCTTCTTGCGTTTTCATGTTGCGCTCCCGAATATTGGTGATGAGGAAGTTAAAACAGGTCTGGTCGGCGTGACCAGATAAAACCGACGGATGGCGATTCTGCCAGACTAGCGGCGGGGTTGGAGAGAATATTTTGTCTTGTGAATTCATTGTGATAGGGGCTGGCGCCCTGGGTCTGGCGACGGCAGAAGCACTGCTGCTCCAAGGGGCGTCGGTGACCGTTTTGGAACGCGGTTCGGTCGGTCGGGAATCTTCGTGGGCGGGGGGGGGTATCCTCTCGCCATTGTGTCCGTGGGACTACCCTGAGGAGGTGAATCGCTTGGCGTCGCGGGGGGCTGACCTGTTCGGCACTTGGGCAGAAGGCCTGCGCCGGGCTACCGGCATAGACCCCGAGTACAACCGCTGTGGCATGTTGGTGTTGCCACCTTTCGATGTGCCGATCGCAAAGCAATGGTGTGCCTCGCATGGGGTGAAGGTGGAAGAGCGGGGTGAGGGAGTGTTCCTGCCGGATGTTGCGCAGGCGCGCAATCCGCGGTTGCTGCAGGCCATGCGTGCCCGGGTGGTTCAGCTTGGCGGGCACATCGTCGAGCATTGTGAGGTGCAGCACGTCGTCGCGGAGAATGGACGCGTGATGCATCTGGCCACCAGCCAAGGTGATCTTCGCGCCGACACCTACATAGTGACTGCCGGCGCATGGAGCAAGGTCCTATTGGGCGAACATGCCTTGCACGCCGACGTCAAGCCGATACGCGGCCAGATGTTGCTGTTCAAGTTCGACACCCCTCCGCTGCCACATATCGTGCTGCAGAAGGACCTGTACCTCATCCCGCGCCGCGACGGGCACCTGATCGTGGGCAGCACCCTGGAGGACGTGGGGTTCGACAAGAGCACTACCGATGAGGCTCGCGAGATGTTGTGGCAGCGCGCCATCGCATTGCTGCCACCCTTGCGCGGCATGCCTGTCGTCAAGCACTGGGCGGGGCTGCGGCCGGCCTCTCCCGGCAACATCCCCACCATAGGGCGGCATCCGCAGCTTTCCAACCTCTACTTCAACAGCGGCCATTTCCGTTACGGCGTGACCATGGCGCCCGCCAGCGTGGAGGTTTTGCTGCACGCGATGAACGGCGAGCCCCAGCTTTTCGATGTCACTCCTTATCGATGGCACTAGACGTTGCCGCGGCGCCGGCACTCCGCTTATAATCCGCGCCGGCATGCCGATGTAGCTCAGTAGGTAGAGCAACGCACTCGTAACGCGTAGGTCACCAGTTCGATTCCGGTCATCGGCACCACCCCTTTCGACTATTCAGCGCGAACCTTCAGGAGCAGGAATGGCTTTCCCGCAACTCAGCAAGTTCTCCTCGCGCTTCAAAAGAATCTCGCTCTTCGTTCTCGCCGCGCTCGTGGTTGCGGCAGCGTTGGCCTATTCCATGCGCGCCAAACCACTACCCGTTGCTCTACAAAAGGTGGAGCGCGGCGATGTCGAGGCCTCGGTGAGCAACACGCGTGCAGGGACGGTGATGGCCTGTCGCCGTGCCAAGATGTCTCCTCCTGCGGGTGGGCAGATATCCCGTCTGCATGTGAAGAAGGGGCAACGCGTGCAGAAAGGGCAGGTGTTGCTGGAGCTGTGGGACGAGGATCTGCATGCGCAGGAGCAGCTGTCCGAGGAACAGCTGAAAGTGTCGCGCACGAGGGTGCAGGAGGTCTGCACGCAGGCCGAAGCTGCCCAGCGCGAGGCAGTGCGTGCACAGGAATTGCGCGACAAGGGGTTCATCTCCGCGCAGCAGCTGGACCGCGCGACGACCGATGCGACCTCCCGCCAGGCGGCTTGTGCCTCGGCGCGCGGCGACATAGAGCAGAGCAAATCGCGCATCGCGCTGGCCCGCGCCACGATGGAGCGCATGACGTTGCGTGCGCCTTTCGCGGGCGTGGTGGCCGACATCAGCGGAGAGTTGGGCGAGTACGCCACCCCATCGCCTCCCGGCATTCCCACCTTGCCCACCATAGACCTCATAGACGACAGCTGCCTGTATGTGAGCGCGCCCATAGACGAGGTGGATGCCTCCAAGGTCAGGATAGGCCAGAGCAGCCGCATCACGCTGGATGCCATCAAGGGTCGCACCTTTGCAGGCAAGGTACGCCGCATCTCTCCCTATGTGCTCGACCTGGAAAAGCAGGCGCGCACGGTGGAAGTGGAGGTCGAATTCGACAAGCTGGCGAAGGACGAGAACCTGCTGGTGGGTTACAGCGCCGATGTCGAGATCGTGTACGACATGCGCAAGAACGTGTTGCGCGTCCCGGCGCAGGCGTTGCTCGAGGGTAACCGCGTGCTGTTGCTCAACGCTGACGGTGTGCTGGAGGAACGCAAGCTGGAGACAGGCCTGTCCAACTGGGAATATGCCGAGGTCCTTTCCGGTCTGCAGCAGGGGGACCGCATCGTCTCTTCCTTGGACCAGGCCGGCGTGAAGGCTGGCGTGAGAGCTGTTCCGAAGGCAGAGAATCAAACCGCAAAATGATCGAGCTGAAGAACGTCAGCCGCATCTTCCAGGTAGGCGACCAGCAGGTCCCAGCGCTGCGCGATGTCAATCTCAGGCTGGATGCAGGCGAATATCTCAGCATCATGGGGCCGTCCGGCTCCGGCAAATCCACCATGCTCAATCTGCTAGGCCTGCTGGACCGGCCTACCGGCGGGACCTATCTGCTCGACGGCAGCGATGTCACCGGGCTCGACGACGAGCAGCAGGCGAGGGCGCGCCGCGAGAAGATAGGCTTCGTGTTCCAGTCCTTCCATCTCGTGCCGCGTTTGACTGCGGCACAGAACGTCGAGCTGCCCATGGTGCTGGCGGGTATTCCCGTGGAGGAGCGACGCGAGCGCGTACGCCAGCTGCTGGACAGTTATGGCCTGTCTGCGCGTGCCGATCACCGTCCAGAGCAGCTTTCTGGCGGCCAGCGTCAGCGTGTCGCCATCGCGCGTGCCACCGTGATGAACCCCAGCGTGCTGCTGGCGGACGAGCCGACCGGCAACCTCGATCGCACGACCGGTTGGGAAGTGATCAAGCTGCTGGAGCAGCTGATAGAGCGCGGCATCACGCTGGTGATCGTCACCCATGACGCCGAGATCGGTGCGCGCGCCCGGCGTCAGATCCACATGCTGGACGGGCGCATCCTGTCCGATCAGCCAAGCGGGGCATGAAACTCTCCGACACCCTGCAGTTCGCGTCCGGAAGCCTGCGGGGCAGCCCGACGCGTACGGTGCTGATGATGCTGGCGATGTCTATCGGCGTGGCGGCCGTGGTCATCCTCACCGCGCTGGGCGAAGGTGCGCGCCGTTACGTTGTAGACCAGTTCGCATCTCTGGGCACCAATCTCGTCATCGTGCTGCCTGGGCGCACAGAGACTGCAGGCATAGGTCCGGGGCTGATGTCCGGACAGACGCCGCGTGACATCACGCTGGAGGACGCGCAGGCACTGCTGCGCAGCCGCGCCGTAAAACGCATCGCCCCCCTCACCGTCGGGTCTGCCACCATCTCGCGCGGCGCCCTCAACCGCGAAGTGGTCGTCGCCGGTACCTCAGCAGACATGCTGGGGATACGCCACATGAGCATGGCGATAGGCCGTTTCCTGCCGGCGGGCGATCTCAATGACGCGTCCTCGGTGTGCGTGCTGGGCAGCGCGATCAAGCGTGAACTGTTCGGCAACGAGCAGGCGGTGGGGCAATGGATACGGCTAGGTGACAGGCGCTTACGAGTGATCGGCGTGCTGGCATCCCAAGGCGAATCCATGGGCATGCGCACCGACGACCTGGTGTTCGTCCCGGTTGCCACCGCGCACCAGCTGTTCAACACCTCCAACCTGTTCCGCGTGTTGATCGAGGCCAAGAACCGCGACGCCATCGATGCCGCCGTGCGCGAGGCGGAAGAGATCATGGTGCAGCGCCACAGCGGTGAACGTGACGTGACCGTCATCACCCAGGATGCGGTGTTGCAGACCTTCGACCGCATCCTCACTGCACTTACCATGGCGGTGGGTGGAATCGCCGCGATCAGCCTGGCGGTGGCCGGCGTGCTGATCATGAACGTGATGCTGATCGCCGTGGCGCAGCGCATCAGGGAGATCGGTCTGCTCAAGGCGCTTGGGGCACCAGGGCGGCAGATACGCCATCTGTTCTTCGCCGAGGCGGCCCTGCTGTCCGGCATAGGCAGCTTGGCCGGCCTGGTGCTGGGCTATGCCGGCAGCGCCATCATCGCCTACATCTACCCGGCGCTGCCCGTGAGTCCACCGTGGTGGGCGGTCTTGGCGGCGACAGGGACAGCGCTAGGTACGGGCGTCCTGTTCAGCGTGTGGCCGGCGCGACGGGCAGCGAAGCTGGATCCGGTGGCCGCGCTGGCGGGGAAATAAGCCATGCAACTGCGCGATCTCATCACGCTCACCTCGACCAGTTTCCTCACCTATCGCATGCGCAGCTTCCTCACCGGGCTGGGTATCGCCATCGGCATCGCCGCGGTCATCCTGCTCACCTCCATCGGTGAAGGGCTGCATCAGTTCATGCTGGCGGAGTTCTCGCAGTTCGGCACCAACATCATCAGCGTGCAGCCCGGCAAGACGCAGACCCAGGGCGGCAACGTCGGCATCTTCGGTTCGGTGCGACAGGTCACGCTGGAGGATGCCGATGCTTTGCGCCGCCTGCCCTATGTGCAGTATGTGATCCCGGGCCTGGTCGGCAACGCCGAGGTGCGCTACGAGGGCCGTACCCGGCGCACCATGGTGCTGGGCGAGGGGCGCGATTTCAGCAAGGCCTTCACCATGAAGGTGCAGAGCGGCGGCTTCTGGACCGACGCCGACAACGAGCAGGCGCGCGCGCAGGTGGTGATAGGCGCCAAGATCAGGCAGGAGCTGTTCCCGGGGCAGAACCCGCTGGGACAGTACCTGCGCATCGGCGGCCAGCGTTACCGCGTGGTCGGGGTGATGGAGTCCAAGGGGCAGATCCTCGGCATGGACATGGATGACACCGTCTTCATTCCGGCGGCGCGTGCGATGGAACTCTTCAACCGCTCCGGCCTGATGGAGGTCAACGTGAGCTACCGTGCCGATGTCCCGGCGGAAACCGTGATTGGCTTGATCAAGGCGCGCATGACAGAAAGGCACGGGCGCGAGGACTTCACCATCATCTCGCAGGAGCAGGCGCTGGAGGTCCTGAGTTCCGTGCTCAACATCCTCACCTTCGCTGTCGGCGCCATAGGCGGCATCTCCTTGGTCGTGGGCGCGGTCGGCATCCTCACCATCATGACCATGGCTGTGAGCGAACGCACGTCGGAGATAGGCCTGCTGCGCGCCTTGGGCGCGCGGCAGCAGCAGGTGCTGGTGCTGTTCCTGAGCGAGGCCATGCTGCTGTCGGGTATGGGCGGGCTGTTCGGCTTGGCTATGGGGGTGGGCATGGCGCAGGGGCTGCACCTGCTGTTCGCCGATCTCCCCGTGCACACGCCCTGGTTATACGCCGTACTGGCCGAATTGATCGCCGTCAGCATAGGATTGGCTGCGGGCGTCGTTCCCGCGATGCGCGCGGCGAAGCTGGACCCCGTGGAGGCGCTGCATGCGGAATGAGACCTGCGACATCTTCTGCAACGTCGTCGACAACTATGGCGATATCGGCGTGTGCTGGCGGCTGGCGCGGCAGCTGGCCAACGAGCACGGCCTGCAGGTGCGGCTATGGGTGGACGATGTGGCGAGCTTCGCCAGACTCTGTCCTGAGGCGGACGCCGCCGCGGAAAGGCAGCAGCGGCGCGGCGTGGAGGTGCGACGTTGGTCGCCTGAGTTTCCGGAGGTCGAGCCAGCCGAACTGGTGATCGGAGCCTTCGCCTGCAAGCTGCCGGATTCCTACGTCACCGCGATGGCAGCACAAGCACGCGAGCCGGTGTGGATCAACCTGGAATATCTCTCCGCCGAGGATTGGGTCGAGACGCATCACAAGCTCCCTTCGCCGCACCCGAACTTGCCGTTGACCAAGTATTTCTTCTTCCCCGGCTTCACCGACAAGACCGGCGGCTTGCTGCTGGAGCGAGACCTTTTGGCACATCGCGATACCTTCCTTGCGGATGCCGAGGCGCAGGATGCCTATTGGCGTGCCTTAGGCGTGCCGCAGCGGGAGGGGGGCGAGCTGCGCGTCTCGCTGTTCGGCTATGAGAACGCGGCCATGGAGAGCCTGTTGCAGGCCTGGGCAGGAGAGGCGCAGCCGGTCACTTGCCTGCTGCCGGAGGGGCGCTCGCTGCCGCAGGCGGCGGCCTTCTTCGGGCAGCCGAGCGGAAAAGCCGGCGACGTATGGCAGCGCGGCCGGTTGCGTCTGCATGTGCTGCCTTTCGTCGAGCAAGAGCACTATGACGAACTGTTGTGGGCATGTGACGTGAATTTCGTGCGGGGCGAGGATTCCTGCGTACGGGCGCAATGGGCAGGCAAGCCCTTCATCTGGCAGATCTACCCGCAGCACGACGGGGTGCACCTGGAAAAGTTGCGGGCCTTCATGAACTTATACTGCGCAGGCCTGTCTGAGCCCGCGTCGCAAGCGATGCAGGCGCTATGGCTGGGCTGGAATCGCGGCGAACCGGTGGGGCAGACGTGGCTTGATCTCGTGGCCTGCCGGGAGGAACTGCAAGCACGGGCGCGGGTTTGGGCGCAGCGTCTGTCCGGTAACAATCTCGCATTGAATTTGCTGGATTTTTTCCGTCAAGTTGCATAGAATGCGCGCCTTCAAAATCTAGCTTTAGATAGGGATACACATGAAAATCGCTCAAGAACTCCGCGCCGGTAACGTGGTGATGGTGAAGAACCAGCCGCTGGTGGTGCAAAAAGCTGAATACAGCCGCTCCGGCCGCAACGGGTCCGTGGTGAAATTCAAGTTCAAGAACCTGCTGACCGACGCGCCCAGCGAAGCCGTCTACAGCGCGGATGACAAGTTCGATCAGATCATCCTCGACAAGAAGGATTGCACCTACTCCTACTTCGCCGACCCGATGTTCGTGTTCATGGACGAAGAGTACAACCAGTACGAAGTCGAAAATGAGAACCTCGGCGACGTGGTGAACTACCTGACCGATGGCATGGAAGACAAGTGCGAAGTGACCTTCTATGAAGGCAAGGCCATTTCCGTCG
>JBBIIJ010000072.1:0-8520 GCA_037446535.1 Sideroxydans sp.
CTTCACGCGTTAGCTGCGGTACTAAAGAAGTCTCCTTCCCCAACACCTAGTTGACATCGTTTAGGGCGTGGACTACCAGGGTATCTAATCCTGTTTGCTCCCCACGCTTTCGTGCATGAGCGTCAGTGTTAACCCAGGGGGCTGCCTTCGCCATCGGTATTCCTCCACATCTCTACGCATTTCACTGCTACACGTGGAATTCTACCCCCCTCTGCTACACTCTAGTCTCGCAGTCACAAATGCAGTTCCCAGGTTGAGCCCGGGGATTTCACATCTGTCTTACAAAACCGCCTGCGCACGCTTTACGCCCAGTAATTCCGATTAACGCTCGCACCCTACGTATTACCGCGGCTGCTGGCACGTAGTTAGCCGGTGCTTCTTCTTCCGGTACCGTCATCCACGCTTAGTATTAATAAGCGTGATTTCTTTCCGGCTGAAAGAGCTTTACAACCCGAAGGCCTTCTTCACTCACGCGGTATGGCTGGATCAGGCTTGCGCCCATTGTCCAAAATTCCCCACTGCTGCCTCCCGTAGGAGTCTGGACCGTGTCTCAGTTCCAGTGTGGCGGGTCGTCCTCTCAGACCCGCTACGGATCGTCGCCATGGTGAGCCTTTACCTCACCATCTAGCTAATCCGATATCGGCCACTCCGAAAGCGAAAGGTCTTGCGATCCCCTCCTTTCCCCCTCAGGGCATATGCGGTATTAGCGTAACTTTCGCTACGTTATCCCCCACTTCCGGACATGTTCCGATATATTACTCACCCGTTCGCCACTCGCCACCAGGTGCAAGCACCCGTGCTGCCGTTCGACTTGCATGTGTAAAGCATGCCGCCAGCGTTCAATCTGAGCCAGGATCAAACTCTTCAGTTCAATCTAGCAATTTTTTCGTCAGTCCTTGCGGACCAACGGATCTCACTCAAAGCGAATTTACTTTCGTATCTTCGATTGTGTGAGGTACTACATATATGTCTTGAGTCAGCACCTCGCGCCTTGGCGCAAGATACTTACCTAAGCCTGCGTACCCACACTAATCGGTTGTTTCTTCTATCTTTTAAAGAACTTTTTGCTTCGTTTCGTCGCTACCGCAGCAGCGAAGAGGTGCGCATTATAGGGATTCAAAAATTTGCGTCAACACATTTCTGAAATAAATCTGTGTATCGGCTCATATCCGCCAGCTCATCAGGATTCCTCACTACAATACTGCCACCTCTGAAAGGCAATAAATGTCGTTGATTACACTTGGGATCGAATCCTCATGTGACGAGACCGGAATCGCGCTGTACCACTCCGAGCGCGGGCTGCTCGCACACTCACTGCATAGCCAGATCGCACTGCACAATGAATACGGCGGCGTCGTGCCCGAGCTCGCATCGCGCGATCACATCCGTTATGCGCTGCCGCTGATACGCGACGCGCTAAGTAAAGCGGGGTGTGAACTGGGCGATATAGATGCCATCGCCTATACGCAAGGACCGGGACTGTCCGGCGCCTTGCTGGTCGGCGCAAGCGTCGCGTGCGCACTGGCCTATACATTGAACCTGCCGACTATAGGCGTGCACCATCTGGAAGGCCACCTGCTTTCGCCACTCCTGTCGGACACAGCGCCGGGGTTCCCGTTCGTGGCCCTGCTGGTCTCAGGAGGACATACCCAATTGATGCGGGTGGACGGCATCGGGCAGTACGCATTGCTGGGCGAATCGGTTGACGACGCGGCAGGGGAAGCTTTCGACAAGAGCGCGAAGCTGTTGGGGCTGGACTATCCCGGAGGGGCGCTTCTATCCAAGTTGGCCCAGAAGGGGCGGCCGGGACGGTTCAAGCTGCCACGCCCCATGCTGCATAGCGGCGACCTGGATTTCAGCTTCAGCGGCTTGAAGACTGCAGTCCTTCTCGCCACGCAACAGAATCCGGACGATGAACAGACACGCGCCGATATCGCCCATGCCACCCAGGAAGCCATCGTCGATGTATTGGCAGGCAAGGCGTTGTCAGCCTTGGATCAAACCGGACTGGATCAATTGGTCGTGGCGGGTGGGGTGGGAGCGAACCAGCTGTTGCGCAGCCGACTGGACACGAGCATGGGCAAGCGGGGCGGCAAGGTGTTCTATCCGGATATGGAATTCTGCACCGACAACGGCGCGATGATCGCCTTTGCGGGTACGATGCGACTGAAGCATCAGGAGGGCCAGCGCGACTACCGCTTCAACGTGAAACCGCGCTGGGACCTGCAGGAACTGAATTACGCCGACTGAGATTCAGTCTTTTTGCTGCCAATCTTGCTTTCCTTGCCCGTCATCAGGCTCTTGATGTTCTTCTTATGCCGCCAGATCAGCAGCAAGGACATGACGGCGGTCGCCATCACCAGCTCGGGGCGCAGGTGGACCAGCATGGCATAAACCGGCGCGGCGATCGCCGCCACGAGGGCAGCCAGGGATGAATAGCGGAAAACCACTGCCACCAGCAGCCAGGTAGCCAATACGGCCAGCCCCATCCAGCCGCTGATCGCGAGCAAGACGCCCGCTGCAGTGGCCACGCCTTTTCCCCCCTGGAACTTCAGAAAGACAGGGAACAGGTGGCCGATGAACACCGCGAGCGCCACCAACGCCACTTGCAACAGGCCCTGCCCGTCGTGGGAGGCAAAGCGTATCGCCAGGAACACCGCCAGCCACCCTTTACCTGCGTCGCCGAGCAAGGTCAGCACTGCGGCCGCCTTCTTGCCGCTGCGCAACACGTTGGTCGCGCCCGGATTGCCGGAACCGTAGGTGCGCGGATCGGCAAGGCCGAATGCCTTGCTCATCAGGACCGCGAAAGGCACCGAACCCAGCAGATAGGCGCAAACAACGAAGATAATTAGGGTGGTCATCTGGAATACCTTAAAATGAGAGCGGCGCATTCTACTTGAATGCGTCATCGCGACCAAACAAGAGCCTCACACCTTTATGGACATCATCTTTCTGCGCGAACTCAAAGTCGTCACGCTCATCGGCGTATATGAGTGGGAGAAGCGCGTACCTCAGACGCTGCAGCTGGATCTCGATATCGCGCTGCCCAACAGCCAGGCTTCGCAGACCGACGACATCAAGGACGCGCTGGATTACGCCCAGGTCGCGCAGCACATACAGACCGTGTTGAGCGAAGGGCATTTCTCTCTACTGGAGACCTTGGCCGAACACATCGCCCAGATCATCCTCAAGGACTTCAACGCCCCCTGGGTCAGGGTCAGCGTCGCCAAGCTGCAGGCCATCCGCAACTGCAAGCAGGTTGGCATCAGCATAGAGCGCGGCCAGATCCGCTAGCCTGCCCCATCATTCCAGACGGCGCTCGATGGACAGGACCGGGAACGGACCATTGGCAATCAGACTGCCGAAATAGCCGATGCCCATCTTCAGAAACATCTGATCCCCATCCGTAGCCAGCGGCCATTGGTAAGCCAGCGAGAAATTCCCTTGGTTCAAGAAGCCTATTCCGGTGCCAGCGGATGCCGTCCACCCCTCCCCGTTATAGGACTGGTAGTAGCTGATGCCGGCTGCCGCCAACGCGGGGAAGCCGAAGGTGTAATAGCCGTACAGATGCTCCGTGAGGCCTTTCTCGACTGTATAGCCGACTGCATCAACGCCTTGCGGATAGAACAGGCCTGCATGCCACGATCGCCCTCCGTCTTCCCCATACGCTTTCGTTACGCCGAGCAGGGATAACACGACCAACGCGCGAAGGAAATGCTGAACGTTCAGAAGATGCCCCATGCCCGGCTCCGAAAGGATGAAAAAGACGACCGAAAACTACGTCCCGCCCGACTCCAGGTCAATATGGCAGGACTGTCCCGCCACAGCGAAACCGTTTGCCCAACTCCCTATTTTTATGGATAATGCGCCCCCTTGTAGGTATCCGTGCGCGTACAACCGCCGCGCCCAACTTTAGTTAGGAACAAAAATGAAAGCTGACATCCATCCCGCATACAACGAAGTTGCCGTCGCCTGCAGCTGCGGCAACACATTCAACACCCGTTCCACCATCGGCAAGCCGGCTTTGCACGTCGAAGTCTGTTCCGAGTGCCATCCGTTCTACACCGGCACACAGAAGGTCGTGGATACCGCAGGCCGTATCGAGAAGTTCAACAACAAGTACAGGACTGGCGCCAAGGCTGCCGCTTGATGCTGTCGCATTAAGAGTCAAGATCAAAGGCAGCATAGGCTGCCTTTTTCTTTTTTGCGGAGCGACCCCATGAAGACACTGCACTCCTTGCTGCTCGCAGCCAGTCTGGCGATCCTTGGCGGATGCGCACAGAACCCGGTATCGGGGAAGCAGGACTTCGTGATGATGACCGAAGCGCAGGAGATCAGCATGGGGCGCAGCGCCGATGCCGATGTGCGCAGGCAATACCGCGTCTACGACAACCCCGCCCTGCAGCGCTACGTGAATGAGGTGGGGCAGAAGATCGCCAAGCGCAGCCACCGTCCCAACCTCGTCTACCATTTCACCGTGCTCGACACGCCGGAGATCAATGCCTTCGCGCTGCCCGGCGGCTACGTCTACATCACCCGCGGCATCATGGCCTACCTCAACTCCGAGGCCGAGCTGGCCGCCGTACTGGGACACGAGATCGGCCACGTCACCGCACGACATGGCGTGCGCCAGCAGAGCGCCGCGCAAGCCGCGAACATCGGTCTCTCGGTCGCTTCCATCTTCGTGCCGGAGCTCAATACGCAAATAGGACATGACCTGTCCAACCTGTTCGGGGGCGCGCTGCTGTCCGGTTACGGGCGTGACCACGAACTGGAAGCGGACCGTCTGGGCGCCGAGTACCTCGCACGCAGCGACTACGATCCGCAAGCCATGATCCGCGTCATCGGTGTACTGAAGAACCAGGAGCTGTTCGATGCCGAGGTCGCCAAGCAGGAAGGCCGCGAACCGCGCCATTACCACGGCACCTTCGCCACCCATCCGGACAACGACACCCGATTGCAGCAGGTGGTGGGTGAAGCCAAGAACCTGACAGTGGCCCACCCCGCAGAGCACAGGAGCGAGTTCCTGCGTGAGACCTCAGGCCTCGTGTTCAACGACAGCGCCGAGGAAGGCGTGGTGCGCGACAACGAGTTCATGCACCGCGACCTCGGCATCGCGCTCACCTTCCCGCCCGCATGGAGCGTGAAGAACCTCCCCGCACAGCTAATCGCACTCAGCCCGCAAAACGACGCGTCGATAGAACTCAAGCTGGGCAATCCGTCGGGCACCGTCGTCGACTTCGCACGACGCCTGCTGGGCCCGGGCGCCACGATCAGCACCACAGAGATAGATAAACGCACCGCCGCCATAGGTAGCGCCGGCAACACCGAGCTCGGCGTCGTCTACTACGAGGGCAAGGCCTTCATCATCCAAGGCAGGGCCAGGACGCCGCAAATCCTGGCTGCACGCCTGGATGCCATACGGACCACGATACGCAGCTTCCATACCCTGAGCGCAGAGGAACGCAAACAGATCAGACCCCTGAGCATCCATCTCGTCACGGCGAATGCCGGGACGACCTATGCCAAGCTCGCCCAGCACTCGCCGCTGGGCGTGAACGCAGAGAAATACCTGCGCCTCATCAATGCGCAATATCCGCAGGGAGATCCTGCGCCAGGACAAACCATCAAGGTCGTTGAATAGATGTACGCCTACTACACCCAGCTGAAGGAACCCGAGATCACTCCGCTCAAGGCAGGACTGCTGTTCCTGCTTTGCGCCATCTGGGCATTCACCGGCCTGGTGGGACACGATCCGTGGAAGCCGGACGAAGCCTACAGCTTCGGGCTGATCTACCACATCATCCAGAGCGGCGACTGGCTGGTACCCACGCTGGCCGGCGAACCCTACCTGGACAAGCCGCCGCTGTATTACTGGACCGCCGCGTTCTTCGCCAAGTCCTTCGCCGCCGTGCTGCCGCTGCACGACGGCGCACGCCTGGCGACCGGCTTCTACTCCGCGCTCACCCTGCTGTTCGCCGGCCTCGCCGGTCGCGAGCTCTTCGGCAACAACCGCGGCTGGCCCACTGCCGTCATCCTCATCGGCTGCCTGGGCATGCTGGTGCGCGCGCACGAAATCCTCACCGACAACGCGCTGCTCACCGGCTGCGCCATGATGCTGTACGGCTATGCACTCAGCCTGCGCCGCGCCAACGTGGGTGGCGTGTTCATAGGCCTGGGCCTGGGCATAGGCTTCATGAGCAAGGGCTTCATCGCGCCCATGCTGTTCCTGCTCATCAGCCTCTCCCTCCTGGTGTTCCGCAACTGGCGTACCCGCGCCTACTTCGGCACGCTGGTGGTCGCGGTGGTGTGCGCACTGCCCTGGCTCACCGTCTGGCCCTACCTGCTGTTCATGCACGCGCCCGAGCTCTTCGCGGACTGGGCGTGGACGCGCAACATCGGACGCTGGATGAGCTATGCGCGCGGCGGCGATTACAAAGAAGTGTTCTATTACCTGAAGTCCCTGCCCTGGCTGGCATGGCCGGCTGCGCCGCTCGCGGCGTGGACGGTGTGGGAAGCGCGCAAGCGAATATGGCAGCAGCCCGAGTTCCAGCTGCTGCTGACCAGCTTCATCGTCATGCTGGTCGTGCTGAGTTTCGTGCCAGACATCAACGACCAGAATGCGCTGCCCATGCTGCTGCCCATCGCGCTGCTCGCCACGGCCGCACTCTCCACGCTGCGCCGCGGTGCCGCGAACGCACTGGACTGGTTCGGCATCATGACCTTCGCCCTGCTCGCCATCGCACTATGGTGGGGCTGGGCCGGCCTGCTGCTGGACAACAACGCCAAGATCACCCACTGGCTGAAGGACTACCAGCCGGGCTTCGAGCCTGACTTCCAGGCTGTGCCGTTCTGGATCGCAGCGATCGTGACCGTGCTGTGGATCGTGCTGGTGTGGCGCGTGGGCCGCTCGGTGCGCCGCTCGCTCATCAACTGGGCTGGCGGCGTCACCCTGCTGTGGATGCTCACCATGACGCTGTGGCTGCCCTGGCTGGACAGCGGCAAGAGCTACCGCCCCATGATCGCCGACCTCAAGAAGAACCTGCCGGCCAAGTACAACTGCATCGCCGACGTGCGCATCGGCGACAGCCAGCGCGCCATGCTGCAGTATTTCGGCGACATCAACCCGCGCCAGAAAGCCACGCGCGTGTGCGACCTGTTGCTGGTGCAAGGCAACCGCATCGCCAAGCCCATAGAGAACGAGATCGGCTGGGAAAAAGTATGGGAAGGGGGCCGCAAAGGCGACCAGAACGAGCGCTTCCGCCTCTACCAGCGCGTCAGGAAGTGAAGGGCGTCAGCGCGGCCGGATGGGCGAAGGCAGTTTCCTGGGCGCGGTGATGCGCAGCTGCTTGTTCACGTTGTACACGCCGAACACCACGGTGATGGCGCTCTTCGGCACGTCGAACTCGCCCGCCAGGAAATCCACCAGATGTGCGGTCGCCTTGCCGCGCACCGGCTCCTCCGCGACGTAGATCTCCAGCTGCTTGCCGATCACCTTGCCGATCTTGGTGCGCTTCGCGCGCGGCCTGCCCAGGATGTTCAGCACCAGCGTGTCGCCATCCCACTGGCAGAACGAGTCCATCTCCAGCCCACGCGCCATCAGTTCACTCCTTCGATCTGCAAGATGCGTATGTCTTCCAGCGGCTCGGTGCCTTTCGCCAGGCGCAGGAAGCGCGGGAAGGTGCCCGTCTTGTGCACTACCCACATCCCCTTCCCCACCTGCGCCCCGCGCCCGAGTTGCTCGCCCAGTTGCGCCAGTTGCTCGGCCCTGACCAGCAGGTAATAGCGGCCGGACTTGGGCAGCTGCACCGCATCATCCACGGCATAGGTGGCCCCCCCCTGGTACAGCCCCAGTTCGCGCGCCACGATGTCCATCTGGTACACATAGACAGGGGCGGCCGGCCTGTCCCTCAATTGGGCGGCGGCGTTGTGCGCCACGCTCACCGCGGTGAACGTCAGCGCGTTCGTGAGCACCAGGAAGGCATACAGCATGAGGATGCCGCACACCGGATAGACCAGCGCCATGGCTGCGCGCGACTCGCGCCGCATTACATAGCCACAGGCCAGCAAGCCCGCGAGCATCGCCAGCTCCACGCCGAGCACGATGGCGTTCGCCACATAGGAAGCGAGCCCGAGGGCCAGCGCCACCAGCAAAAGCGTGAACAGCAGCTGAATGAACGGCAGCGCACGCCCCTGCACCTCCAGCCAGTCATGCAGGAACTTGCCACAGAGGATGGCCGCGAACGGGAACAGGATCACCGTGTAGTGGTCGAGCTGGAAGCTGGTGGCACTGAACAGGCCGAAGGTGATGAAGAACGCTCCGCACAGGAACACGAAACCGGAACGATCCTCATCACTGCGCACGAAGAACTTGCGCACGCCGGAGGACATCGCCGCCACGAACACCGCCACCCACGGCAGGAAGGCCCACAGGAACACCAGCACGAAATAGAACGGATGGCCGTTGGTGTTCTTGATCGGGCCGGTGTTGAAGAAGCGACCGAACTGGCTGTCCCACAG
>JBBIIJ010000073.1:0-8264 GCA_037446535.1 Sideroxydans sp.
AGCTGAAAAAATCGGGATGCAGGTCGTGCACCACGAGCTCAGGATGTATGTCGAGCACGTCCAGCATATGGGAAACCGCCTGCTCCAGCGCCTCGCAGCTTGCCGCGTTGTCGAGCTCGCCTATGTGCTGCGACAGGAAGGCCTCGTCGCCGCGCGTCGCGCAGACCGTATCCTTGTAATAGCCGCCGACCGCCAGCACAGAGGGGCCGGACGGCGACAGCGCTATGGGTACCGGTGTATGGCCACGGCTGCGGCGGACGAAGACGGGTGCAGCACCGTGCATGCGCATCACGCTGTCGTCGGCGCGTACGAGGATGTCGCGGTCATGCACCAGGAAGCCGTCGGCGATACCCTTGAGGCGCTCTACCGCTTCCTCGTTGCGATACACCAGCGGTTCGCCGCCGGGGTTGGCCGAGGTGCACACGAGCAGGAAAGGCAGGGGCTCGGAGAGCCAGGTCGTCCCCTCGGGTCGTCCTGCTGCCTCGTGGAACAGCAGGTAATGCAGCGGCGTATAGGGCAGCATCGCACCGAAGCCGGGCATGCCATCGGCGATGCCTTTCAGTTCCGCGAGCTTCTCGACGATGACGACAGGCCGCGCCTCGCTCGCCAGCAGCGCCTGTTCGGCCACACTGAATCTCGCATGGCCGTCGAACGAAGCCGCGTTCAGCGCCATCACGGCGAAGGGTTTCTCCTCGCGTGCCTTGCGGACACGCAGACGCGCGACCGCTGCGGCGTTCCTGGCGTCGCACATGAGGTGGAAGCCGCCCAGCCCTTTCACCGCGAGGATCTCCCCCTCCTTGAGCCGCGCTACGGTACTGGCGATCACATCATCTGTATCCACCACAGCACCGTCCGCATCGAGCAGTCCCAACCGAGGGCCGCAAACCGGACAAGCCGTGGCTTCGGCATGGAAACGGCGATCGACCGGGCTCCGGTATTCGTCCCCGCAAGCCGCGCACAGCGGGAACTTCGCCATCGCCGTGTGTGCGCGGTCATACGGCAGACGTGCCGCGATGGTGTAGCGCGGGCCGCAATGCGTGCAGTTGATGAAGGGGTAGCGGTAGCGCCGGTCGCCGGGCGTGAAAAGTTCCTGCAGACAATCGGAACATACCGCGGTGTCGGGAGCGATGCGCGTTGCGGCTGTGCCGCTGCGGCTTTCCAGAATGGCAAAACCCTGTCCGGGTTCGACCTCGGCCGGCTCCACAGTCAGGCCGGCGATGCGCGCGAGCGGAGGATGTTCCTGGCGCAGCTTGCGCAGCAGCGCATCCACCTGGGCGCCGAGGCCCTGCACCTCGAGTTCCACGCCGGCAGCGCAATTGCGCACCCAGCCGGAAAGCCCGAGCTCCTGCGCGATGCGATACACGAAGGGGCGGAAGCCCACACCCTGCACCTGGCCGCGCACCTGCACGCGGCAGCGCTTCACGGCGGCGGCAAGGACAGCCTCCATCCTCAGCCTTGCACTTCCGCTTGCAGGGTCGGTGCGACGACCGAGCCTTGTTCCATGTGCTCGTCCAGCCAGGCCAGCCATCTCTCCATGCCTTCACCCGAACGTGCAGAGACGACGATCACCTCGATGTCAGGGTTGATTCGGCGCGCATGTCCGATGGCAAGGTCCACGTCGAAATCCACATGGGGCAACAGGTCGGACTTGTTGAGCAGCATGAGGTCGGCAGCCGCGAACATGTCCGGATACTTGAGCGGCTTGTCCTCGCCCTCGGTCACCGACAGGATGGCGACCTTGTGCGCCTCGCCCAAGTCGAAAGCGGCCGGGCACACGAGGTTGCCCACGTTCTCTATCAGCAGCAGGCTGTCCTTCTCGGGCTGCAACTGCTCCAGCGCATGTCCCACCATGTGCGCATCCAGATGACACCCCTTTCCGGTGTTGATCTGCAGCGCGGGCACGCCGGTGGCGCGTATGCGGTCCGCATCCAGCGAGGTCTGCTGGTCGCCTTCGATCACGTATACCGGATGGCGCCCGCGCAATGCGGTAACGGTGTGCACCAGCAGCGTGGTCTTGCCCGAGCCCGGGCTGGAGACAAGGTTGAGCGCGAAGATGCCGCGCTCGCGGAAATAGCCTCGGTTCTGTGCGGCATAGCCGTTGTTCTTGCCCAGGATGTCCTGCTCGACCCGCACCATGCGCGCCTGGCTCATGCCAGCGACATGGGCGCGCGCCGGCCCCAGGCCATAATGCAGGTCATGGTGGTGGTGATGGTCGCCGTGACCATGCGCATGCGCCGTACCGTCCGCATGCACATGGAAATAGCGCTGTCCCGGGGCGCCCTCCGTCCTGGTTTCCTCACCGCCGCAGCCGCATACCATACACATATCCTCTCCTATTCGATCTCCATTTCCTTCACGCGCATCACTGTACCTTCCATCATCCGCAGGCGGAAGCCGCCGCACACCGCGCAAGGGTCGGTACGCGCCTCCACCGGCACCTGCCGCCTGCAATCGAAGCACCAGGCCCAGCCGTCCGGCTCCTCAATGTCCAGTTCCGCTCCTTCGGCCAAGGTCCCGCGCGCGACCGCGTCGAAGCAGAAGCGCACCGCCTCAGGCTCCACGCCCGAGAGCTTGCCTATCTCCAGCCGCACGATCTTGATGCGAGAGCAGTCTTCCCTGCTCGCGAAGTCTTCAATCACGTGCAGGACGCTCTCGGCTATCGTCATCTCGTGCATGATCACCTCCGTTCTCTGGTCGCATCACGGCTTGCCCTCTCCTGCCGCAGGCGCTCCAGCTTCTCCGCCCGGTCGGCCCTCAACGTCAATTCCTTCTGCACCAGCGCATGGAAGGCAACCAATCCCTCATGCGGGTAGTTGTCCGGGACCCCGTTGTCCTGAAAGAACTCGGCCACCCAGTGCGCATCAAGTTCCGTCCTGCCCGTCTCCTGCAGGTACTCCGTCGCCGCCATGTCCACATAGTCCGACAGCCGGGGCTTCATGACTCATCACCTCAGTCGGCCAGGGCGCGGTCTCTCTTGGCCAGGCCAAGCGCGAGCACAGAGCTCAGCGCCACCACCGTGAGCAGCAGACCGCCCAGGTAGAGCTCGCGGCCCGCGCTGTAGTCCGCGACCTCCGGGAGGAGATACCTCGCCAAGCCGAAGGCACCTACGGCGAAACTCAGGCCGGCCACGGTCAGGCCCATGACGCGGGATGCGATGCGCGCGCGCCTGTCGGCGCGTGCGAGTATGCGGGCGAACCACAGGCCGTTCACGCCGTCGGTGACCATCATGCCGCACATGAAAGTGATGCCCAGCAGTGCGGCGTAGGCCCAGCCTCCTATGGCCGTGGCTGCGATGGAGAACACCACCGCCTGCGTCACGGTGTCGAAGGACAGCGCGAACAGCGCGCCTATAGCCACGATGGTCACGGGATGGCTGGTCCTGGAGAAACGCCCCAGCCAGCGCCCCTTGAGCCCCACAGGCTGCACCATCTCGTCGGGCCGCGCACCGAGCACCGCAGCCAGGTTCAGCCAGCCCAGCAGGAGCAGGAACAGGATGGAGACCCAGGAACCGAGGTCGTCCAGCCAACCGGGCACCATCCATTTCCCGGCCAGCATGCCGACTGTGACCGAGATGGCTGACACGACCATGCCGTGCCCCAGCGAGAACAGGAAGCCGCACCACCGGGAGAGCCGGCCGCGTGACACGGCGTTGAACCGCGTGAGCGCGTCTATGGTCGCCAGGTGATCGGGATCCATGCCGTGCCTCAGGCCGAGCACGAACACCAGCACCATCAGGGTCAACCAGTCAGTCGGTAAGGTTTCCATTCAGCCTCCGTGTCTTAATGCGCGTCCAGTCACAACGGAAAGGAACATACCGTATTTGCGGACGATGCACATGCCGGATCTCGCATTCCGTCGGGTCCCATGGCACGCAGCTCGTCCTTGTCGCGTCGCATGGGCTCGCATCCCCAGCGCATGAGGTTGCCTACGGCGAGCTCGATCGCCTCGGGCATCCTGGCCTGGACTGCCGGGTGCAGTCCTCCACCGTAATCGTCCAGGCACACCGGCTGCACGCCTATGACCACCACTTCTTCCGGCAGGCCGCCGGCGAACTCCGCGTAAGCCAGGATGTCCTGGAAGCCGGTCTGATGCAGGCTCAGCCGCTTGGGTCCCAAGGTCCGGGGCACGTCCTTGCAGGTCAGCACCTTGAGGGTCGCGGGCGGCAGACCGCAATCGATTGCATCGAACACGATCAGCCTGCGCGCCGCCTGTACATGAGGCAGCAGCGCGAGCCCCAGCGTCCCGCCATCTACCACCGTGACCAGTGACGGGAAGCGCCATTCGCGGTCCAGCGCCTGGACGGCGCGCACGCCGAAGCCCTCATCCGCCCACAACAGATTGCCTATGCCCAGCACCAGGATGTTCTCTTCGTCCATGGGGTCCCTCTTCCGTTCGCTGACTAGCGCAGGCATCTGGAGCCCGCAGGTTCATCCGCTCGGCAGCGCAGCAGGAGCTCATCGTGTACGCCGGTCGGGTTGTGCAGGTAGCGGGCTACGACCGCCTGCTGCTGGGCATGGGTCATGGGCATGCTCGCCGGCACAGCGGCAGCGTCCGACCAGAACACGACCATGCATGCCCTGCCGGGCGTGCAGATCGCCCTGACGGCCTGCATGAACGTACCAGTGTCGGCAGATACCCTGGGTTCCACCACGACGAACTGCCACATGCCTATGTTCCGCACATACTTCCAGGCGGGAGCCGCGCTGGCTGTTCCCGCGGCAGCCAGCAGCGTTACCGCGACTGCAAGGCGTAGCATCATGTCCTTCATGTTCGCCCCTCCTCAATCGTTGTCCGTTTGTTCAGCGCTGTCGTCCTGCGCACTGCCATCACCCTCGTCGCGTCCATCCCTGTCCTGATGATCGGCGTGCTCCCTGTGATCCTCGTTCTCCAGACAGTCTTCGTCGCTGAGACGAGGCAATACGTTGGGCTGCGCGACTGTGATCACCCTCGTGGCCGGCAACGATTCCACGCCACGCCTGTTGGTGACGACGAGCGTGACGGTATAGACGCCGGGGTCCCTGAAGGTGACCGCACCCGGATTCTGCCGCGTGGACCTGGACGGCTGCCCACCCTGGAAGGTCCAGCGATAGGTGAGCCTCTGGTTGGCCGGATCGGTGCCCGCGCCCCTGAACGTCACCCTGCCACCAGGCAGCACGGAGACATTGATGGCCGGCGCGACGATGATCGCGACAGGCAGCTGGCCGCCCGCGGTCACGTTGAGCGTGACCGCCACTGTGCGCGGACTGTTGGAGGCCGCACCTGTGATGGTCACCGTGCCGCTATAGGTCCCTGCTGCAAGACCTGCCGGATTCACCGACACGGCGAGTGTGGAAGGTGTGGTGCCGCTGGATGGCGCGACCGTGAGCCAGTTGCCGCCGTTGACGGTCGCGGCACTCGCGGTCAGGCCGAGCTGCGCACCGCTGCTCGTCACCGACAGGCTCTGTGTGGCCGGCATCCCGCCACCCGCCTGAGCCGTGAACGTCAGGCTTGCGGGCGAGACTGACAGCGCAGGCAGCGTCACCGCAGTGACCGAGAACGTGACCGAGACCGTGACCGGGCTGTTGGACGCTGCGCCGGCGATGTTCACGGTGCCGTTATAGGTCCCGACCGCGAGCCCCGCCTGGTTCACCGACACGGTGAGTGTGGAAGGTGTGGTGCTGCTGGCCGGGGCCAACGTCAGCCAGTTGCCGCCGGTGACCGTCGAAGCGCTCGCGGTCAGGCCGAGCTGCGCACCGCTGCTCGTGACGGACAACGTCTGTGTAGTCGGAGGGGTACCACCGACCTGCGCACTGAAAGCAAGGCTTGCGGGGGCGACTGTCAGCGCCGGCTGAGCCGTACCGCCGGTCACGGTGACAGTGCGCGTGGGAGTCGTCGCCGCGAGCATGCCGACGGAGTTGGCGACATGAAGGGTGGAAGTGATGGAGCCTGCGACCGTCATGGGCACCGACACACTCTGTCCCAGTGCATCAGGCATCCCACCTGTGAAAAGCCAGGTATAGACGAGCGGGAATCCGTCCGGGTTCGTTGTGGTGGCACCGCTGAAGGTGAGCGACGTTCCCTGTGCCACTGTCGTGCCTGCCGGGGGAGCCGTGATGCTCACGCCGCTGGGCGCATGTGCCACGCAGAAGGGGTTAACGCTCGCACCGCAGGTCACGCCGTTGCAGGTCAGGCTCGCGGTGCCGAGCGTGTTGAGGTTGTTGACGGTCGCGTTGGCGCTCGTGTGGCAGAGCAGGCAGGATGAGCCCGATGCCCGGTACGGTCTGCTCTGTTGCGGGGCCGCAGCCTGCGTGGGCTGTGTCGCACAGTAGGCGTCCAGCCGGGCGCCGAAGGTCGGTGTGGCCCAAGCTGCACCGGCCAGCAAGCACAGAAGCATGAACGCAAAAGCCTGGATGATTCTGGGTAGCGATGAATGGATGTTCATGGCATGTCCTCAGGTAGTTGTCCGCTGCGCTCAGGGGCGCACCGTTACTTCGAGCATCTCTTCCAGCCTCGGGTCCAGCAGATGCACCGCGCAGGCCATGCACGGATTGAAGCTGTGTATGGTGCGCAGGAGCTCCAGCGGCTGGTCGGGTACGGCCAGCGCATGTCCCACGAGGGACGACTCGAAAGCCCCGCCCTTCCCTCTCTGGTCGCGCGGTGCGGCGTTCCAGGTGGTCGGGACGACGCACTGGTAGTTGCCTATGCGAGTCGCTTCTATGGAAAGCCAGTGTCCCAGTGCACCGCGCGGAGCCTCGGTGAAGCCCACGCCCTGTGCGGTGGCGGGCCAGGTGGAAGGGTCGAACATCGAGGCGTCATGCGTGCGGAAGTCTCCGCTCGCGACGTTCGCGGTAAGTTGGTCGAACCACACCTGCATCTGATCGGCCATGACCTGGGTGTCTATCGCGGTCGCGAGCAGGCGACCCATGGTCGAGTACATCGCGGAGAAAGGCAGTTCCAGGTCATGCAGCGCCTGGTCCACATGGCTGCGGACGGCGGCGTTGCGTGTGGCATACATCATGAGCACACGGGCAAGCGCGCCGACCTCCATGGGCCTACCTTTCCAGCGTGGCGCCTTGACCCAGGAATAAGGTTCGTCCGTCGGCAACGTTTGGTAGGCGGACTTGGGGCCGGTGTAGTTGGGTGTAGTCTCGCCCTGGAAAGGATGCAGACCCGCGCTGTTGCCGGCCGAGTAGTCATACCAGCTGTGCGCGACGAACTCCTGTATCTGGTTAGGGTCACGCAGGTCCACTTCCTGTATGTGCGAAAGGTCGCGGTTGACGATCGCACCCCGGGGCACGAACAGATTGGACGAGATGTCCGCGCTGTCATCCTGCGGATAGTCGCCGTAGGTGAGGAAGTTGCCCAGGCCCTCACCCTGCGTGAACCAGTCCTTGTAGTGGCTCGCAAGCGCGAGCATGTCTGGCATCAGCACCTGGGACACATAGTTGCGCATGTCGGTGATGCAGGTCTGTACCAGGTCGAGCCCCGCCTGGTCCACGCCGGTGGTCCCGACCGCGGGCATGAGCACGCCGGCGTCGTTGGGGGCCATGTGGAAAGTGGTGGGCACGCCGCCTATCACCCAGTTCGGGTGCGGGTTGCGTCCGCCGAACACGGCATGCAGCCGCGCCACCCTGCGTTGCCATTCCAGCGTCTCCAGCCAGTGTGCGAACAGTATCAGGTTCAGCTCGGGCGGCAGCTTGTACGCGGGATGGTCCCAGTAGCCGTTGCTGAAGATGCCCAGCTGTCCGCTCTTGATGAAGTTCGTGAGCTTGCTGCGCACCGCTTCGAAATAGGCCGGTGTGTTGTTGTGCCAGTTCGACATGCACTTCTGCAGGTTGGCGGCAGCTGCAGGGTCGGCCTGGCTCGCGGAAACGACGTTCACCCAGTCCATGGAAGCAAGCTGGTAGAAGTAGGTGGTCTGGTCGTGCACGAGTTGCGCACCCATCATCAGGTTGCGTATGTGTCGTGCGTTGGTGGGGATGGCATAGCCTAGCGCGTCCTCCACCGCACGAACCGAAGTCAGCGCATGCACTGCGGTACACACGCCGCAGATGCGCTGCGTGAATGCCCACGCCTCGCGCGGGTCGCGGCCTTTCAGGATGATCTCTATGCCGCGCATCATGGTGCCGCTGGCCGACGCACTCGTCACCACGCCGCGGGAATTGGTCTCGGCCTGTATGCGGAGGTGCCCTTCGATGCGCGTTACTGGATCGATGACGACGGTACTCATAGTCTGAGCTCCTTGGTGAGTTTAGGGGGCAGCCTAGACCACAGGCAGCACGGGA
>JBBIIJ010000074.1:0-8250 GCA_037446535.1 Sideroxydans sp.
GTATTCGGTGGCGGTGTAGTACTCGGTGATCCACACCAGTGCGGCGGTGAGCACGAGGCCGATGAGGGCGGCGCCATACAGCGCGCCCACGCTGTACATGCCGTTGTCGGCCATGAGCCACTGGGTGATGGGGTAGAAGGCGATGGCCGCGAGTGCACCGGACATCGCCAGGCCGCGATACAGCGCGTTCATGATCTTGCCGCCTTCGCGCGCCTTGACGAAGAAGGTGCCGACGATGGAGGCGAGGATGGAGAAGCCGCCCAGCACCAGCGGATAGATCACCGCGTTGGCTCCGGCATTCGTCATCAGCAAGCCGCCCAGCAGCATGGTGGCGATGATGGTTACGGCGTAGGTCTCGAACAGGTCGGCCGCCATGCCGGCGCAGTCGCCCACGTTGTCGCCCACGTTGTCGGAGATGACGGCCGGGTTGCGCGGGTCGTCCTCGGGGATGCCGGCTTCGACTTTGCCCACGAGGTCGGCGCCGACGTCAGCGCCCTTGGTGAAGATGCCGCCGCCCAGACGGGCGAAGATGGAGATGAGCGAGCCGCCGAAACCCAGACCCACCAGCGCATGCGTGGCCTGCGCGGAGGTCGCGCCGGTGCCGGTGAGTATCGCGTAATAACCGGCGACACCCAAGAGGCCCAGGCCCACCACCAGCATCCCGGTGATCGCGCCGCCCTTGAACGAGACGTTGAGCGCGGCGTTGAGGCCTTCGCGCGCCGCTTCGGCGGTGCGCACGTTGGAGCGCACCGAGACATTCATGCCGATGAAGCCGGCAGCGCCCGAGAGCAGGGCGCCGATGGCGAAGCCCACGGCGGTCTGCCAGCCCAGCGCGACCAGGATGACGACGAACAGCACCACACCGACGATGGAGATGGCGGTGTACTGCCGCTTCAGGTAAGCCGAGGCGCCTTCCTGGATGGCCGCGGAGATGCTCTGCATCTTCTCGTTGCCGCTCGATTTGCCCAGGATCCACCTGCTCGAGAATATCCCGTACAGGATTGCTGCGACGGCGCATATCAGCGCGAAACTCAGGCCAGTTGCCATGATCTTCTCCCTAGGTAGGGCCGCTCAATGCGGCATGTTTCAGATGTTGAATGTTTCCAGTTTCTTCGCGACGGCCACGTTCTTGAGCTGCACGTATTGCGGCAGGCCGTCCTTGTATGGCGGATAGTCCTCGCCCTTGATGAGCGGCGCGAGGTAGGCGCGGCACTTTGCGGTGATGCCGTAGCCGTCCGGCGTGATGAAGTCGCGTGGCATGAACTTCTCCACGTTGGCAACCTTGGCGAGCGGCGCGACGCCGACCTTCCATTTGTAGGGTTTGTCCGACATGCGCTCTACGGTGGGCATGATGGCGTTCTGTCCCTTGAGCGCCATTTCGACCGCGGCCTTGCCCAGTGCGTAAGCCTGCTCGACGTCGGTCTTGGAGGCGATGTGGCGCGCCGCACGCTGCAGGTAGTCAGCGACGGCCCAGTGGAACTTGTAACCTAGGGCCTCCTTCACCATGTTGGCGACCACGGGCGCCGCACCGCCCAACTGGGCATGGCCGAAGGCGTCGCGCGTGCCCTGTTCGGCGAGGAACTTGCCGTCTGCGTAGTGGCAGCCTTCCGACACGACCACGGTACAGTAGCCGTGCTCCTTGACCAGCGCATCCACGCGGGCCAGGAATTTCTGTTGGTCGAAGGGGACCTCGGGGAAGAGGATGACCACCGGGATGCCTTGCTCTGCGGCCAGGCCGCCTGCCGCGGCGATCCAGCCGGCGTGGCGTCCCATCACTTCCAGCACGAACACCTTGGTCGAGGTCTTGGCCATGGAGCGCACATCGAAACTGGCCTCCAGCGTGGAGACCGCGATGTACTTGGCGACTGAGCCGAAACCGGGGCAGCAGTCGGTGATGGGCAGGTCGTTGTCCACGGTCTTGGGTACGTGGATGGCCTGCACGGGATAGCCCATCTTCTCCGACAGCTGCGAGACCTTGTAGCAGGTGTCGGCCGAATCGCCGCCGCCGTTGTAGAAGAAGTAGCCGATGTTGTGTGCCTTGAACACTTCGATGAGGCGCTCGTATTCGCGCTGGTTCTGCTCCAGCGACTTGAGCTTGAAGCGGCAGGAACCGAAGGCGCCAGAAGGGGTGGTGCGCAGTGCGGCGATGGCTTTGGCGGATTCCTTGGAGGTGTCTATCAGGTCTTCGGTGAGTGCACCGATGATGCCGTTGCTTCCGGCATACACCTTGCCGATCTTGTCCTTGTGCTTGCGGGCCGTCTCGATGATGCCGCAGGCGGTGGCGTTGATGACGGCGGTGACGCCACCGGATTGGGCATAGAACGCGTTCTTTTTAGCCATGCTTTGCTCCCTCATCAGATTATTGCAATAATGACCGAGTGGTGACGCTTGATGGCCATCTTACGCCTTTCGCATAGCCATGTGTACGGATGAGAGAGGCACTGTCGGTCGGGAACGAACTTAAGTAGAATGCATCTCGGTCGCGGCAAATTCACAAGATAAGTTCATACAATTTAGGGTGGAAAACATATGGCCATAGAACTATTCAATAACGGCAAACATCTCTGCCTGATGTTTGATGACCTGGTGGATGACTCCATGGGCGAGGCAGTTCAGGCGAACCAGTTCCTCATCGTGGACAGCGGCAAGGGCGCGCTGCTCGATCCGGGCGGCAACATGACCTACAACGGTCTGCTCATGGCGATGCACAGCTATTTCATACCGAAGCATCTGGAATACATCCTTGCTTCCCATGCTGACCCCGACATCATCGCCTCGGTCAACAAGTGGATGATCCACTCCGAGTGCAAGGTGATGATCTCCAAGCTGTGGGAGCGTTTCGTGCCGCACTTCTGCAGCGTGGGCAACGCGGCGGGACGCGTGGGTGGCATCCCGGATGAAGGGATGAACTTGCCGCTCGGTGAGACGGTCATCAAGGCGATCCCCGCGCACTTCATGCATTCGGAAGGTAATTTCCAGTTCTACGATCCGGTGAGCAAGATATTGTTCTCGGGTGACATGGGTGCATCCATCGTCCCGCACAACGCGGCCGATGTGCCGGTGGAAGATTTCAAGTCGCACATCCAGTACATGGAAGGCTTCCACAAGCGCTACATGATCTCCAACAAGATCTGCCGTTTCTGGGTCAACATGGTGCGTCAGATGGACGTGGAAATGATCGTGCCGCAGCACGGACGCATGTTCAAGGGCAAGAAGATGGTGAACGAGTTCCTGAACTGGATCGAGCAGTTGCCCTGTGGTGTGGACCTCATGACACAGCAGCACTACAAGGTGCCAGCCTAAGCAGTTCAGTTTGGGCAGGGAGCCCGGAAAGGAAAAAGCCGCGTTGAAGACAACGCGGCTTTTTTGTTTCGTATCGCCAGACTCGTCACAGCGCGCTTGCGCCCGCCGCGGCGATCTGTCCGTCCTGCGCCGAACGTACGCCGCTGATGCCCAGTCCGCCGATGACGACGTCGTCACGCAGCAGCGGTACGCCACCCTCCGCGGGGATCACGCCGGGCAGTGACAGGTGGATCAGTCGCCCGCTCAACACGGCGTCTTCCGACATCTTGGTGGGGCGCTGGAAAGCCACGGCGGAATGCGCCTTGGTGATGGCGGTCTCCACGCTGCCGAACTGGGTCTCATGGGTGCGCTGCAGGTAGAGCAGATGGCCGCCGTCATCCACTACGGCGATGACCACGCGCCAGTTGTTCTTGACCGCCTCGGCCTCTGCGGCGGCGGCGACGCGCTTGGCATCTTCCAGTGTCAGCACAGGCTTGTTCGCCATGTTCACACTCCCAAGGTGCGATAGATCTGGTCGCGGATGGCGTCCACGTCGCCCACGCCCGGGACGTGCACGACCTTAGGGGCATTTGCATCGCCCGACTTCGCCCAGGCCGTGTAGTACTCGACCAGCGGTTTGGTCTGGTCGTGATAGACGTTGAGACGCTTGACTACGGTCTCCTCGACGTCGTCGGGGCGCTGTACCAGGTCCTCGCCGGTGATGTCGTCCTTGCCTGGCACCTTGGGCGGGTTGAACACTTCATGATAGGTGCGTCCGGAAGCCAGGTGTACGCGGCGGCCGCTCATGCGCTTGATGATCTCTTGGTCGGCAACGTCGATCTCGACTACGTAATCTATCCTGATGCCTGCGTCCTTCATGGCCTGGGCCTGCGGGATGGTGCGCGGGAAACCGTCGAACAGGAATCCGTTCACGCAGTCCGCTTCCTTGATGCGTTCCTTCACCAGGTTGATGATGATCTCGTCAGACACGAGGCCGCCCGCGTCCATCACCTTCTTGGCGGCCACGCCCAAAGGCGTACCAGCCTTGACGGCGGCGCGCAGCATGTCGCCGGTGGAGATCTGCGGAATCTTGAACTTATCCTTGATGTAATTGGCTTGTGTGCCTTTGCCAGCGCCGGGCGCGCCCAACAGTATCAATCTCATGATCTCTCCTCCGAATGTGTTTTGAAAAGTTGTCGTGCGGCGTGCAGGTCCTGTTCGGTATCCACGCCGCTGGGCGGCGCCTCCTGCGTGATGGTCACGCCGATCTTGTAGCCATGATACAAGGCGCGCAGCTGCTCCAGCGCTTCTATCCTCTCGATGGTCGCTACCGACAATCTGCCAAAGGCGTGCAGGAAACTCGCACGATAGGCATAGATGCCGATGTGGCGCAGTACATTCACATCATCGGGCAGGGTCTTGCCTTGCGCGTAGGCGTCTCGCGGCCAGGGGATGGGGGCGCGGCTGAAATACAGTGCATTGCCGTCCTTGTCCAGCACAGCCTTGACGATGTTCGGGTTGCGCATCGAGGCCTCGTCGTGGATGGGATGGCAGGCAGTGGCGATGGCGCATTCCGGGTGGCAATGCAGGTGCTCTGCCACCGCGCGTATGAGCGCAGGCGGGATCAGGGGTTCGTCGCCTTGTACGTTGACTACGATGGTGTCGTCTCCCCAGCCCTGCTGTGCCGCCACTTCTGCGATGCGATCGGTTCCGCTAGCATGGTCGGCACGCGTCATGCAGGCGGAGTATCCGTTCTGCTGTGCGGCGGCCACGATGGGCTGGTGGTCGGTGGCGACGATGATCTCCTGCGCGCCGCTCTGCGCCGCCTGTTCCGCGACGCGTATCACCATGGGCTTGCCGCCGATGTCCAGCAGCGGTTTTCCAGGCAGACGTGTGGAGGCGAAACGGGCGGGGATGACGACTTTGAAGATGGACATCAGAGTTTTTCGGCTTCTTCGGCGGACAGCGTGCGGGCCTCGTCTGCCAGCATCACAGGGATGTCGTCCTTGATGGGGTAAGCCAAGCGATCTGCCTTGCAGATCAGCTCTTGTTCAGCCTTGCGGTAGATCAGCGGCGATTTGCCCGCTGTGCAAATCGGGATATCGAGCAGTTTGGCGTCCATTTACGGCGTGACCTTTTTTATGATGAGTTGGGCGAGAGAGGGGCTGACTTGCGCGTCCACGCGCAGCACCCAATGTTTTTCTGTGGCGAACGCCGCGCATTTTACCGCATCTTTTTCAGTCATGAGCACGGCATCCGCGTCGTCAAATGCGATGTCGGCCGCGGTGTAGCGGTGATGGTCGGGAAAGGCGTGTGTGGCGCACGACAGGCCGAGTTGGCGCAGCTGGGAGAAGAACCGTCGGGGATGGCCGATGCCTGCGATGGCGTGCAGGCGCAGGCCGTCGAAATCGCGGGCCGTGTACGCGGACTCAGGATTGAGCAAGTTGTAGAAGCTGGTGCCTTCCAGCTGCATCGCGAATTCGTCACCTCGCACTTCCCCGCCGTTGACGACTACAGCATCTGCACTGGCCATGCGCGACACGGGTTCGCGCAAGGGACCTGCCGGCAGCAGGCAGCCGTTGCCGAAACGTCGCGCGCCGTCCACGACGACGATCTCTGCGTCACGCTTGAGGCGGTAGTGCTGCAGGCCGTCGTCGCTGAGGACGATGTCGCATTCCGGGTGGGCTTGCAGCAGTGCCTGTGCAACGGCAGGGCGGTCCCAGCCTATCCAGACGGGGCACAGCTCGCGCTGGGCCATCAGCAGCGGCTCGTCGCCGACCTCGTCTGCGTCGTCATCGGCGGAGACGGCGCGTGGAGTTTGCGGCCCCTCTTCGGTCTTGCGATAACCGCGGCTGATGATGCCGGGATGCCAGCCGTCCTCGATCAGCTGCTCGGCCAGCCAAAGCGTGAGCGGAGTCTTGCCGGTGCCGCCCACGCTGATGTTGCCGACCACGACAACCGGCACAGGCAGTTTCACCGATGCCAGTACGCCGCTGCGATAGAGCAGGCGGCGCAGTACGACAAGGGCGTGGAAGACGAGGCTGAGTGGGTAGAGCAGGAGGTGGAGCGGCGTGTACCTGTACCAGTGGTGTTGCAGCCGCTCCATCGGGTTTACTTGGTCTGGTTCTGGGTGGTGAAGGTGATGCGCCCGTAACCCGCGATGCGTGCCGATTCCATGATGTTGATCACCGACTGGTGCATGGCCTTGGCATCGGCGTTGATGACTATGGTGGGGTCGGTTTGGTCGCCGGCAGCCTTGCGCAGGATCTGTGCGAAGGCGTTCACGTCCTCGAAAGGCGCGCGTGTACCGTTGACGGCATAGTGTTCCGAGGCATCCACCGCCACCGTGATGGGTTTGCTGACCGGGACTGCGCTTTCCTCGTTGGATGCCTGAGGCAGGTTGATCTGCAACTCGGAGAACTTGCCGTAGCTGGTGGTGACCATGAGGAAGATCAGCACAACCAGCAACACGTCGATCATGGGGATCAGGTTGATCTCCGGTTCCTCACGGCTGCGTCCACGCTTGAAGTTCATTTATTGCGTTCTCCGTGCACGATCTCGACCAGTTTGATGGCCTGCTGCTCCATCTCTATGGCGAAAGTGTCCACCAAGGCTCGGAAATGGCGGTAGGCGATCATGCTGGGGACGGCGACGATCAGGCCGAAGGCAGTGTTGTACAGCGCCACCGAGATGCCGTGTGCGAGTTCGGCGGGAGCAGCACCTCCTGCATTCTGAGCGCCGAAGATCTCTATCATGCCAACGACCGTGCCGAACAGGCCGAGCAGCGGGCTGATGGAAGCGATGGTGCCCAGGGTCGTGAGGAAACGTTCCATGTCATGGGTGACCGCGCGACCGGCTTCTTCTATGGATTCCTTCATCACTTCGGTGGGGCTCTTGATGTTCTTCAGGGCGGCGGCGAACACCTTGCCCAGAGGCGAGCTGCCGTTCAGCTTGGCCAGCATCTGTGCGCTGACGCCGCTTTGCTTCAGCTCCAACGCCACCTCATCCAGCAGCTTGGGAGGGACTATGTTCTTGCCCCTCAGGAAGATGAAGCGCTCGGTGATGAGTGTGACTGCGACCAGGGATGCGATGATGAGTAACCAGATAGGCCAGCCGGCCGCTTCGATGAGGGTGAACACGCAACGTCTCCAAAATTAGGCATGAATTCCGAGGCGCGAACTGTATCGTGTCCCCCCTCTTTGGGCAAGGTAAGCGGAGGTGGGTAACGCTAACTCTGCGTCGCTGAAGAGAATAGTTTTCTTATTCACAAAAGCTGTGGATAACATTGTGGACGAAGGGCCGTCATGCACGTCATAAGCCCGATGCTGACGGCTTTTGTGCGGCACCGCTCAAAAAATGACCGCCTGAAATATCCTTAAAAAACAATATGATGCGGTAAGTTGTGATTTCGTGCGCTAGCCAACATGGTCGGAAACAGCATGGTTATTGGGGGTTGTGGATTGTCATTGTTTGTCAATATGCCGAAAGGGATATTTTTTTGGGCCGCGTTCCCAACTGGATGCATATCTGAGCCCTGAGGATTGACCGCGGAACACGTTTCTAAGAGCATGCGGGGCGCTGTCATCATTCGCTGTTTCAGCGTCTCATTTACCTGGGGATACCTACCATGAAGAAGAACCTCCTTTCTGCATTACTGTTGTCTGTCGCATCCACGGTGGTCCATGCCGGCCTCATGGATGATCTGAACAAGTCTGCCGGGGGCAACCTTGAAGCCAAGGTCAAGGATCAGGCGAGGGAGAAGGCGCGAGCAGAGGGCAACAAGAAGCTCGCCGCGCAGGTCAACAAGAGGCTGCTGGCCGAAGGGCGCAAGAACCAGTGTTCGTTCAAGAGCGGTACGGACGAGCTTGAGCCCGGATGCGGCAAGAAGTCCAAGAAGCTGGCCAACGTCATCGTCGACGTGAAGAAGACGCTGCAGTCGCAGGGGCAGACGGGATTCGAGTTCATCGT
>JBBIIJ010000075.1:0-8249 GCA_037446535.1 Sideroxydans sp.
AAGCGGGACGACCCCCCTCAGGTTTTGTCTGCTTTGCAGGACATATTCATTCGCTGGATTCCGGCCTGCGCCGGAATGACGCTCCAGGTTCATCTACTCCAACCGCCTTCAGCCTGTCCGCGTTCAACGCTACCGCCGCCTCAAAGAACCCTTCCCACGGGTCCGCCTTCAGTGCTCCGAGACGGCGCGTCAACGTCTCCACCGTGTAGTGGTCCGAATGCACAGCTGTGCTCAGCTCATCCCAGCGCAGCGGCACCGCCACCGGTGCGCGCGGGCGGGCACGCGGCGAATAGCTGGCGATGGCGGTGGAGCCGCGCGTGTTGCGCAGGTAATCGAGAAATATCCTGCCGCGGCGTTTCGCCATGCTCGGGTTGGTGGTGAGCAGGCGCGGGTCGCCTTTCGCGTGCAGCTCCGCCACCGCCTTCGAAAACTCCTTCACCGTATGCCAGTCGGCTTTGGGTTTTAGCGGCACCACCAGGTGCAGCCCCTTGCCGCCTGTGGTACGCGGGAATGACGTCAGGCCCAATCCCTGCAGCCGTTCGCGCAGCTCGCGCGCGGTGCGCAGCACCTCGGCCCATGCCACATCAGGTGCGGGATCGAGGTCGAACACGATCAGGTCGGGATGCTCGATGTCTTCCACCTGGCAGCCCCACGCGTGCAACTCAAGCACGTCGTGCTGCACAAGCGACAGGATGTCGGCGAGCGAGCGCACGTACACGTATTCACCGGTGCCGTCTTCCTCCTTAATTGCGATGCGCGGCACCGAGCCGGCCTGCGTCTTCGGCAGATGTTTCTGGTAGAAACAACCTTCTCTTCCTTCCGGGCAGCGCAGCAGCACCAGCGGACGGTGTGCGAGATAAGGCAGCAACCACTCGTGGATGGATTCGTGATAGCGGGCGAGGGCCAGCTTAGTCACGCCCTGTTCCGGGTAGAGGACGCGCTCGGGATGGGTAAGCTCGACCCCGTTGATCTCCACCGCGCCTGCCTCAGCCGGACGCACGGCGCGTGTTGCACTCGCGGGTGCCTCTTCCAGGTTCACGCGAGACCATTCGATCTCCTCCGGCGCCACGTCCTCGCGCACGCCAAGGAAGGTGGGCTGGCGCAGCAGGCCGTCGCGCGTGCGCTCCACGTATTCCACCGCTACCACCATCCTGGGCTGCACCCAGTGCACGCCCCGCAGATGGGGCAGCGCATCCGATGGCGAGAAGGGCGAATGCGCGATCTCCTCGCGTTGCAGCTGCGCGTACAGCGTCTCCAGCTGGGGGCTGGAAAAGCCGGTGCCCAGCCGCCCCGAATATTCCAGCTTGCCGTTGTGCAAGGTGCCGAGCAGCAGTGCGCCGAAGCCGCTGCGCGCACCGGCAGGTGGCGTGTAGCCGCCCACCACGAACTCGGCGCTCTGGTGCGCGCATTTCACCTTTTGCCACAGTCCACTCCGGCCGCTGCGATAGGGCGCATCGGCGCGTTTGCAGACGATGCCTTCCAGTCCGAGGCTGCACGCCTGCTCGAAGAACTCCGGCCCCTGTCCCTGCACATGGTCGGAATAGCGCACGGTGTCGCCGGGCTCAACACCCGCGGCCTGCAGCAGCTGCGCCAGCGCCTGTTTGCGTTCGAGCAGCGGCACTTGGGTCAGGTCGTGGCCGTTCAGATGCACGAGGTCGAAGAGCTGATAGGTGAGCTGCGCGGTTTGCTTGCGGCTCAGCGCCTCCTGCAAGTCGCGGAAGCTGCTCGCACCGCTGGCGGAAAGCGCCACCAGCTCGCCGTCGAGGATGGCGTCTTGTACCGGTAGCGTGGACAGTTGTTTTGCCAGCGCGCGCAGACGCGTCGTCCAGTCGAGGCCGTTGCGCGTCATCAGCCTGACCTTGCCTTTCTCGACATGCGCCACGATGCGATAACCGTCGAACTTGATCTCGTGCAGCCATGCGTCGCCGCTCGGCGCGCGTTCAACGCTGGTAGCGAGCTGCGGGGGCAGGGTGGTCGGGGCAGGCGCGGGGTGCGCGCCGGCGAGCGAGCTTGCGACGGGCGGCGCGGGCCGTGGTTCCGCCTTGTGTGTCTCCTGTCCGGCCGCGATCTCCTCCATGCTGCGCCCGGTCGCCACACTCAGATCGTCGGGGTGCAGCTCGTGCTGCGGATGGTCGTGGCGCTTGATCAGCAGCCACTGCTTCTGCTTGCCGTGCACATCCCAGTGGTGCATGCGCACCAGCGTCCACGCGCCCCTGAGCTTGGTGCCGGTGAGGATAAAGTCGATCTGCTGATCGTCGAAGCGGCCGTTCTGCTGCCACATGCCCACGTCCCACAGCATCACCGTGCCGCCGCCGTACTCGTTCTTGGGGATGGTGCCCTCGAAGGTGCCGTATGAGAGCGGATGGTCCTCCACCTCGATAGCAAGCCGCTTGTCCGCACTCTCCAGTGGCGCACCTTTGGGCAGCGCCCAGCTGCGCAGCACACCGTCCTGCTCCATGCGCAGATCGAAATGCAGACGCCGCGCGGCATGCTTGTGCATCACATACAGATGCCCGGCTTGCGCCGGCGCCTCACCCGTGGGTTCACGGCTGCAGCCAAAATCGCGCTTGCGCTGGTATGCATGAAGGGAGGGAGTAGCCATCGGTCATCCGCCTTTCAAGAGAATGACTCGTCGAGTGAACTGCTGTCGCACACGTCATGTGCGTTGCACATTGAACGCCGTTGTCAGCCTCCTGTATATGAGCTAGAGCGTGTAGATGGCGGCATGCAGGGGTACAGCAAAAATACGGCAGCCAGCGTATTGAACGCCGCTCCCCACAGGAATAATCTGCGTCCCAGTGCGACCAGCATTTGATGCCATCGGCCACTTCTCTCCTAACTGGCGCAGATGTCCCCGAGTCATCAAGCTGCGACACAGCCCGTCAGACGGATGTATCGCACTGGTCGCACGCCCTCTTCCGAGGACGCCATGGCGCTTCCGACTCCAGCGATGCCCCGACTTTTCGCCGCCACCCTGTTGGTGGTGTGCATGGCCTGCCTCAACACCGCCCATGCCGTCCGCACCGTCATAGCTCCCCCGACCACGATGGGCCCGTTCCCCGTCGCCTGCAGCGACGTCGCGTATGACCCCAACCGTGTGGCCCAGATCGGCGGCGTTCCATCAGATTTCTGGGAAGGCAATCCGTTGAACGGAGCGCCGCGCTACTTCACCGACGTCCTGCTCGAACCGCTGGACACGATACAGGTCAACCCCGTCGTGCCGGCCGACCCCGCCTTCTACGGCCAGACCTGGAACAGGCCGGTGCCCTTCGTCGTGCTCGTGTGTTATCCCACCAGCGTCGCCAACACCCGCCCGGACTACGCATTGCCCAGCATGGCGGTCGTGCCGAAGATGCAGCGCGCGGGGCAGCCGCCGATATTTCCCGCGCTGCTGCCGGTGGTGCCCGGCCAGCCCGATCCGAACCTGTTGCCGCTCATCGTGTTCTCCCACGGGCTTGCAGCGAGTCCGCTCGCTGACTCCTCGCTGGGAGTGATGACCACGCTGGCCAGCTTCGGTTACATCGTCGCCGCACCTTTCCACGGCGATGCCCGTTTCTCGCTGATCCACATAGGCAACATCGGCAACCTTGTCACGGTGCTGAACAACTTCAACCAGTTCGTGGAGATGGAAGCGCTGCGCCCGTTCGCATTGAAGGTCACGGTGGATGCGTTGCTTGCCCATCCCGATTTCGGCCCGCGCATCGACCCCGCCAAAATCGGCGGCTTCGGCGCCAGCATGGGCGGGGCCTCCATGACGTGGCTGCTCGGCGCCTATGTCACCGACGGCTTCGTCAGCCAGAACGCGCACCCCACCGTGACCGACCCGCGCATCAAGGCCGTGGTCGGCTACGTGCCCTACGCCGGAGAGAATTTCCTGCCGGCCTTCGGCGTCAACAACGCTACCGCCGCCAACGTCAACACGCCGTATCTCGCCATCTGCGGCACCGCAGACACTGTGGCGCCGATGGCCCGCATGCAGCAGGCCATGAACTACTTCATGAGCTCCCATTACATGGTCGCGCTGACCGGTGTGCCGCACGGCTACAACAGCACCTATGCCGGGGACGTCTTCGGCTGGGTCGTGCCTTTTCTGGATGCGGCTGTGAAGGGAGATGCCACCGCGCGTGCGAACTTCCTGGCGCAGCAAAGCATCCTCGGCGGGCTGGTGGACAACGTGGTCATCGATTACACGGCACCGGGCGCCGTGGTCATGAGGTTCCACAGCGCAGATCTGGTTGCTCGCTTAGCAGCTGGCACAGAAGAAGCGGCGGGGCGAGGAAAATATCCTCAAGGCAAGCAGTAAGTTCACCGCGACTTCTTCCTAGTGATGTGGACTCTGTTAGCTGTTCATGACTCACCACTTATCCAGATCGTCCCCCCAGCTGGTGATGTCGCGCAAGGTGAAGCCGTAGCGGCTGCCGCGTTGATCGGGGGCGGCGGTGCTTTGCACGATCAAGGCGCGGCCTATGCTGCGGCGGCGAAAACCCCGTTCCTCAAATTTCTGCACGATGCGGTTGCGCCATGCGCCGAGGTTGACGTAGGTGTAGTTGCGGCGCTCTTGCGGCAGGCGGTATTGCAGATCCTCCTCCATCGCGGCATGCGTATGGCCTTCGACATGCAGCCTGAACCCAAGTGGCCGGTAATCGGCGAGAAAGGCCGGAAGCTCGGCATAGTCAGTCTCTGCCGGCAGGCCCGACGTCCAGGTCATCAGGCGCATCAAACTGGTATCCACCCAGTTCGAGCGCAGGCGGCGCAGCCATGAAATGACATGCAGAACGATCCGCATGCCCAGCGTTGCCGTGCTGAAAGTCTCCGGGTGAGCCAGCCACGATCGCAGGCTGTTGCGGTACTCATCCACCACCGTCTGGTAGAGCAGACGGGAATTCGGATCGCTGCGGTCGAGTTTCCTGGCTTCATCCAGCAAACGCACGATCGCGCTGGCCGCAGGGCGGTACAGATCCATTTCGCGCAACACATTCAGAATGTGCGAACGGTGGGCATCCGGTTTGACCGCCCGTTTGATGGCGCGGCTGGTGTTCCAGATGAAATGGGAAAGCAAACCGGAGGCAATCGTGTCGCCGAAGCAGGGTTCGCTGAACGCCCGATATTGCTCCTGTTGCCAAAGCTGGGGCTGCCAGCCTTGACCGGGCTTCCACCGGCGGGTCGCGCCCGAATTCGTGCTGTCGCGCCAGTGGCCGTGGGTGGCGAACAGGCGCAAGCGCGGCGCGGCAAAATAGAACGGCAACAGCGGCCACACCTCTGCGACATCGCCGCCCATCTGCTTTGCCACCCAGCCGCGGTAGTCGGCGCTGAAATCGCCAGCGTCGAGACCGAGGCATTCCCGGTAAAAGAACTCGCGCGCCTCGGGCAACACCTGCAATATCTTGTCGTGGTTGCCCGCAACAGGGAAGAGCGTGACACCCACCTTCTTCGCTTTCAGGCGTGTCACCAGCCGCTTCAGGTAAAAGAAAAATCCCGATGTGTGCGGATGTTTTTCAGGGTCCAGCGCGTGCCGTTTGACGATCTTGCGCAGGATGGACATGACGATCTCGTTGTATACCGGCTTATCCCGTTGCCACGGATAAACACCGGCCTCCGCCCATTGCCCAGAGCGCAACAGATCGGCCACATCCCCGTTGAGAATCAGCATCACCTCGCAGCCGCCGGAGATCGTGTCCTCCAGCATCTTCTCCAGCTCGCGGAAGAATGTCGCCCAGTCCGTTTCATTCGCCGTCTGTTGCCGACCGTGCAATCCGGTGCAATGGATGTCGCTGATCAACGCCGCAACGTGCTGTCGCGCGTCTCCATCGTGAGGCCACAACACTAATCCGGGAGGCAGTTGGTTATCGGGCATGGCGGTGTGCTCCAAATATTAGAAAATGGGTAAGCGCGAAAAAGATTTCCGAGGTTGGGTTGATGCCGGGCTAACCGGGCTATTGTTCATGGGAGCATTCGATGCTGACCCTATTTCATCGCTCTATTTCATCGCTATTTCACCGATGATTCTTGAGCTCGGAAAATTTTGCTGCCATTGTGGGGTTGCCCTTGGTCAGCTTTTTGACGGTCAAATCGTCGGCCTTATTATTGGCAAGGCGGAGGTTGTTTTCTGAACCGAGCAGGGCCTCCTTGGTTTTCTGGAGATGGTCGATGGTCTTGTCGATCTCATCAATAGCTGTCTTAAATTTCTTGGACGCCAGCTCGTAGTTCCGCGCAAAGCCAGTCTTGAACTCATTAAGCTCGTTCTCGAAGTTCGTGATATCAATGTTCTGTGCTTTCACCAGCGCGAGCTCGGTTTTGAACTTCAGTGAGTTCTGGGCAGCGTTTCGCAGCAGCGTAATGATCGGAATAAAGAATTGTGGTCGGACAACATACATCTTCGGATAACGGTGGGAGACGTCGACAATGCCGGAGTTGTATAGCTCGCTGTCAGGCTCAAGAAGTGAAACGAGGACCGCGTATTCACAGTTCTTCTCAGTGCGGTCCTTGTCGAGCTCTTTGAGAAAATCTTCGTTCTTCTTCTTGGTAGCTGTTTCGTCACTCTCATTCTTCATTTCAAACATGATCGAGACGATTTCGGTGCCAGCTTCATCCGAATCTCGAAAGATATAGTCGCCCTTGCTACCACTCCGTGCGTCGTTGTCCTTTTCGAAATATGCCCCCGAAAACGCTGTCGCCCGAATGCGGTTGAACTCGGTCTCGCAGTGCTGCTCGAGAGTTTCGCCAACCATCTTGGTTGACAGGCGTGCTTTCATGTCACGTAGCCGCTCGATGGTGTCATCGCGATCCTTGATCTGCGTCTCATACTTGTCCTTGAGCGCCTTCTCGGCGAGATGCTTTTGAAGCTCTGCTTGCTGAAGGCCACTCTTCAGTGCGTCTCGCTCCTTTTCGACCGCACTAACAGCTTGGGTAATCGCGAGCTGCCGCTCAACTTCGATAGTGTCGAGCTTGGCCTTCAGACTCTGTATCTGTGCATCTTTCGTGGCGGCAGCCTTTTGCAGTTCGTTCGCCAGCGTCGCCTCGGCCAGCTTGGAAGCGGCTTGCTTGTCATGTTTCGCCTGCGCAAGTTCGTTCGCAAGCGAATCACGCTCTTTCTCCACGGCGCTTAGAGCCTCGGTCACGGCAAGCCTCCGCGCCACCTCTCCGGCTTCAAGCCTAGCCTTCAGCTCCTGAATTTCGGCGTCCTTGACTGCTGCTGTCTTCTGCAATTCGCTGGCGAGCTTGGCTTCGGCGAGCTCGACAGCATTTCGCTTATCCTTTTCGGCCAGTTCAAGCCGCTCGTGCAACTGCTTCTCGAAATCGACATCGCGAACCTGCTTCAGGATGTCCGCGTATCCGGCCTCGTCAATCTTGAATGCTTTCCCGCAGTGCGGGCACTTAATCTCGTTCATAGTTACTTTTCTCCCTCTTCCCCCAGGTGCCCGTGGTTAGCCTTCAATATAATTGCCGAAAATTTCCACCATCTTGGCTTTCCATTTCTCAGGCACTCCAGCCCAATCCTCACCCCATGTCTGCGTATGTTGGTAGGCTTTGAATGGCTTCTCGGAAGTCGAAGCGGAGTATCCTAGTTCGTCTTCGATGTTTTCATGCATCTGGATGACCTTGCCGCCGCCTGCGAGGGCATCAGCAATTGGCTGATTGAATACCTCGGCTCCGGCCACCCCTCCGTCTCGATCATGAATAACGATAGGGCTAATGCCCATGGCTACAAGGTACTTCACCAAGCCAATGATAGATGCTTTGCCTCTTGCCTTTACAATTTCGAAGTCTGAGGCAATTTTAAGATAGCGATCCTTAGGAAGACGTTTAAGGGTTTCCTTGATGACAACCTCCTCAGTATCGCCCTCAATAATGATGATGTGTTTCGTAAAAAAGACTCGCGCCACGTGTTCGTCAACGCGCAGGAGCATCTTCACATGTGTCTTGGCGTCTTCCTCTAAAGCTAGATATGCGTCGGTTACGTTAAACGGAGATGCGGTTACGTTAGTTGCATCGCTTCTAAGGCTGTTCAATATCTGCTTCGGCTTTCGTGCTAGATCAATGAGGAATGGGGAGTGTGTAGTGGCGACAATTTGTGACTCATGGCCGCTTAGTTCGTAAATTGTGTCGCGCATTTGGTTGGCTGCGCTTGGGTGTAGATAAATTTCAGGCTCTTCAAAGCAGACGATTAAAGATCGGGCGTGTTCATCTTCTCTTTTTGAAAGCCACCGCTGGCGAAACCGAAGCATGCCAAATGCAGATCGGAAGAGCAC
>JBBIIJ010000076.1:0-8128 GCA_037446535.1 Sideroxydans sp.
GGGCCTCAACTCCTGCCGTGCATGCCATAAGAACTACTACTCGTTCTATGGCGCGTTCTACGACCACGCGGGGGCCTCTTTCGCGTGCGACACCTGTCATAAGAACGCGGCCTATTTCCCCGGCGTCAAGCAGATGCCCGCGACCGCCATCCACACGATCAACATGCCGTCCGTGACCTGCCGCTCCTGCCATAGGAGCTATGCGCTGGGCAGCTTCCCTGCTGCAAGCTACGACCACGTTGGCGCCAGCACTGCGTGCGGGACATGTCACTCGAATGCCGCCTACGCTTCGGCCGTCGCGCAGCTGAGCTCGACAGCGAAGCACAATGTGTACGCAAGTGTGGGGATCACGAATTGCCAGTCCTGCCACAAGAGCTATGCGACGGGCACGTTCCCCGCCGGCAAGTATGACCACGTGGGTGCCGGTGCCTGCCAGACCTGCCACACCGCGGCCAACAGCCCGACCATACGTGCGATGTCGGCCAATCACATCCTGATCCCGAACACTGCCACCTGTACGGCTTGCCATACCAGCCCGGCGGCGTGGAGCGCAGTCGCCCGCGGCGCGACGCTGCACGGCCAGGTCGCCGGCACCGCCTGCTATGTCTGCCACGGAAGCAATACGGCGTATCCGGGCAACGGACAGCGGACAGCAAGCTGGCCCAGCTTCCATAAGGCCAGCCACAATCCCGCGGCGACAGACTGCTCCGCAAGCGGATGCCATGCACCAGCCGGCACCAAGGGTAGCGCTTATACAGTCTGGGATTGATCATGTTGTCTGGAGGCCGCACTCGCGGCCTCCTGTCAGGGAACAACGTCTAACCCACCACGGGAAGAGTGGGGGGATGTTATACGGTAGTCAGGAGTTGAGATGATAGTTATGCCTTTCTTCAAACGGTATTGGTCCGCCTGCACGCTTCTGCTGTCTGCGGTTTCCAGTTGCGCGATGGCGCAGCCGCTGGACGACGTCACTCTGGAATACCAGAGCGACGGTATCGTCGCGACCATCAATATGACCACGCCTGTGCAATATCTGCGGCACTTCCCGGCTAAGAACGGCAAGACGCTGGAGATCTTCTATGATCGGGTACAGGGCGCCACCTCTGACGAACCCTGGGTGGACAACGAGACCCGCAACTCGCCGCCGTCCGGTCTTATCCCCAGCTTCACGGTGACCACGCGCGACCAGCAAACCCAGCCCAAACTGGTGGTCGAGTTCTCGCGCGAGGCGGAGTACAGCGTCGAGCCCGGGAAGGACAACCGTAGCCTGCGCATCACCATACGCCCGGATCGGGTGCAGGCCAGCAGTGCGCCTTTGCCCTTCCTGCCTGTGATCAGGCCGGAAGCCGCTGCGCCCGCAGCGGCCTTGTCCGCGGACGAGGTGAACCTGGCCGAGAACAACAAGCAGGCTCGCGCGCTGATGGTGCAAGGTCGCGACGCGCTTGCTGCGAAGAACAACGAAGCGGCGGTGGATGCCTTCAACAAGCTGCTGCTGTTACCCCCCAACGACTACACCCAGGACGGGCAGGAGTGGGTGGGGGTTGCCCGTGAGCGCGCAGGGCAGATCGAGAAGGCGAAGACGGAGTATGACCTCTATCTGCGACTGTACACTGAAGGCGCAGGCCCGGCCCGCGTGATGCAGCGTCTGGCCGGTCTGTCCGGGCAGAAGGCGGTGGTAGTTGTGGCCGCCGAGCCCGAGGTGAAGAAGAAAGAGGCGCGCTGGCTGTCCTTTGGCAGCGTCACGTCACGTTATTACTACGGCAGCAGCAAGATCGATTCGACCTACACCTATAACAATGTCCCGGTGACCTCCTCGCTGTCGCTGACCGACCAGTCCATGCTGATCACCAGCGTGGACGCATCCGAGCGTTATGTGAGCGAGGATTACGACGGCCGCGTCGTGTTCCGCGATGTGAACACCAGGAACTTCCTCTCCAAACAGCCCAGCCTCAATCGGGTGAATGCTGCGTACGGCGAGATCAAGAACCGCAAGCAGGACTACCTGCTGCGCGTGGGTCGTCAGTCCGCGCTGGGCGGTGGTGTGTTGGGGCGCTTCGATGGCGTGTACGGTTCCTTTGGCGACCCCCAGGAGTTGCGCGTGAACGGCGTGGCTGGCACCTTGGCCGACTTTTCGCAGGGCAGCAAGCCGATATTCTTCGGCGCGGGCTATGACTTCGGTCCTTACTCCGTATATGCCATCAACCAATCCGTGGACGGCACGTTGGATCGCCGGGCCATAGGTACGGAATGGCGCTATTTCGAGGGCAAGACCTCGGCATACGCCCTGGTGGATTACGACACGCTGTTCCGGACCCTTAACGCTGCACAGATGATGGGAACGGTGGGGGTCGCCGGTGCCAACCTCAACTTCATGGTGGATCACCGCAAGGCGCCGTCGCTGAGCATACGCAATGCCTTGAACGGCGCGGGGACCTCCTCCATCAATGCGCTCCTGCAGAGCATGTCGGCCAGCAGCCTGCGCGACTTGGCGCTGGCGCGTACCGCTACCGCCAACATGGGGCAGATCGGGGTGACGGTGCCGTTCGCGGAAAAATGGCAGATAGGCGGCGATGTGCGCGTGTCCAACATCACCGGATTGCCCGCTAGTGGAACTGATGCACTGCAGGGGATCTTGTCCGCCGTGCCTAGCCGTGGCACTGAGAAAGGTGTCACGGGGCAGGTCGTGGGCAGCAGCCTCTACAAGGTAGGGGACATCTGGTCGGCGAGCGCCACCTTTACCTCCGGCACCGCCGTAAGCAGCCATTCCATCTTCCTTTACAACCACACCCAGTTCAACAGCGGCTGGGCGATGGACGCTTCCCTGCAGTTGCTGAGCCAGACCGACCAGTTCGGTGGGGTCACGAAACGCACTACGCCCATGGTGCGCGGCACTTATCGCATCAGGGACAGGCTGACCTTCGACGTGGATGGCGGCGTGGAGAACGGTTCGTTCAACGGTCCGCAGGTCCAGACCAATACGTCTCGCTACTTCTATTCGGCTGGATTGCGCCTGGATTTCTGAGCGGAGCTCTTAATCCCAAACCAACGGGGTCGCTGGCCAAAGCCGGCGACCCCGTTGTGTTGAAAGGTGCGGCGCTCTCGCATGCAGTCTGGTAAATTCCGGCCTATCCCTAAACATGCATACATAATGAAGATCCACGAATACCAAGGTAAAGAGATATTGCGCGAGTTCGGCGTGCCGACACCGCGAGGCGTCGCCTGCTTCAGTGTCGAAGAGGCGGTCGCAGCAGCGCAGCAGCTGGGCGGCAAGGTCTGGGTCGTGAAGGCACAGATCCACGCGGGTGGACGCGGCAAGGGCGGTGGCGTGAAGGTGGCGAAGTCGCTGGAGGAAGTGAAGAGCTTTGCACTGCAGATACTCGGCATGCAGCTGGTGACACACCAGACCGGGGCGGAAGGCCAGAAGGTGCGCAGGCTGCTGATCGAGGAAGGTGCGGCTATCGCCAGGGAATTCTACGTCGGCATGGTGGTGGACCGGGCAGCGCAGCGCGTGGCATTGCTCGCCTCGAGTGAGGGCGGTATGGAGATCGAGGAGGTCGCGAAGCACTCTCCTGAAAAGATCCACACCGTCCGAATCGATCCTGTCGCAGGCCTGATTGATGCCGAAGCAGCGGATGTGGCGCGCGCCATCGGCATCCCGGATGCGGCGAATGCCGAAGCAGTGAAGGTGCTTAAAGGTCTATACCGCGCCTTCGTCGAGAAGGATGCGATGCTGGCCGAGATCAACCCGCTGGTGCTGACCGCGGATAATCGCGTGCTGGCGCTGGATGCGAAATTCAACTTCGACTCAAACGCGTTGTACCGCCATCCCGAGATCGTCGCCATGCGCGACCTGGATGAGGAAGATCCTGCCGAGATCGAGGCTTCGAAGTTCGAGCTGAGCTACATCCAGCTCGACGGTGACATCGGCTGCCTGGTGAATGGCGCGGGCCTGGCGATGGCCACCATGGACATCATCAAGCTCTACGGCGGTAGCCCGGCGAACTTCCTCGATGTGGGCGGTGGGGCATCCAAGGAAAAAGTCACCGAGGCGTTCAAGCTGATGCTGAAGAACCCACACCTCAAGACTATCCTCGTGAACATCTTCGGCGGCATCATGAAGTGCGACGTGATCGCGGAGGGCGTGGTGGCCGCGGCACGCGAAGTGAGCCTGAACGTGCCGCTGGTGGTGCGCCTGGAAGGCACCAACGTCGAGCTCGGCAAGAAGATCCTGGCCGAGTCTGGGTTGCCCATCATCTCCGGCAACGACATGGCCGATGCGGCACAGAAGGTCGTGGCCGCGGCGAAAGGTTAATCATGTCCATCCTCATTAACAAAGACACCAAAGTCATCACCCAGGGCATGACCGGCAAGGTCGGCCAGTTCCACACTTTCCACTGCAAACAGTATGCGAATGGCGCCAACTGTTTCGTGGCGGGCGTGAATCCCAAGAAGGCGGGCGAAGAGTTCGAGGGCATCCCGGTGTATGCCTCTGTGCGTGACGCGAAGCAAGCGACCGGCGCCACCGTATCCGTGATCTACGTGCCACCGGCAGGTGCTGCAGCCGCCATCGATGAAGCGGTGGATGCGGAGTTGGATCTGGTGATCTGCATCACCGAGGGCATCCCGGTGCACGACATGATCCGGACGCGCTACAGGATGCAGGGCAAGAAGACGCTACTCATCGGGCCTAACTGCCCGGGCATCATCACGCCAGACGAGATCAAGATCGGCATCATGCCCGGCCACATCCACAAGAAGGGGCGCATCGGCGTGGTGTCGCGTTCCGGCACGCTGACTTACGAGGCGGTGGGGCAGCTGACTGCGTTGGGCTACGGACAGTCGTCCTGTGTGGGCATAGGCGGCGACCCGATCAATGGGCTGAAGCACATCGACGTGATGCGCATGTTCAACGACGACCCGGAGACCGATGCGGTGATCATGGTGGGCGAGATCGGCGGCAGCGACGAGGAGGAATGCGCGCGCTGGATCAAGGCCAACATGAAGAAGCCGGTGGTCGGTTTCATCGCCGGCGTGACCGCCCCGGAAGGCAAGCGCATGGGCCATGCCGGCGCCATCATCTCCGGTGGTCAGGGTGGCGCCAACGAGAAGCTGGCGGTAATGGAGGAGTGCGGCATCCACATCACGCGCAACCCGGCGGAGATGGGTCGCACGATGCACAAGATACTGAAGGGGTAAGTCATGCTGGAAATGTTGGGAACCGCCCAGTTCTGGGTGGATGTGTTCAAGATCATCATGATCGACCTGCTGTTGTCCGGTGACAACGCAGTGGTGATTGCCCTGGCGTGCCGCAACCTGCCGGAGGCACAGCGCAAGAAAGGCATCCTGTACGGCGTGGCTGGTGCCATCGGCTTGCGCGTGGTGTTGACCTTCTTCGCTGTCGGGCTGCTGGCGCTGCCTTACCTCAAGCTGCTCGGTGCCTTGCTGCTGATCTGGATAGGCGTCAAGCTCATCCTGCCGGAAGAGGACGAGCATGGCGAGGGCAGCATCAAGGCCGAGGCGCACCTGTGGGGCGCGGTGAAGACCATCATCATCGCCGACTTCGTGATGAGCTTGGACAACGTGCTGGGAGTGGCAGGCGCCGCACATGGCAATGCGATGCTTCTGATCTTCGGTCTGCTGGTGAGCATCCCGCTGATCGCGTGGAGCAGCCAGCTGGTACTGAAGCTGATCGACCGTTTCCCCTTCATCATCTACGCAGGCGGCGCCTTGTTGGGCTATGTGGCCGGCGAGATGCTGGTGAGCGAGGCCTCGCTCAAACCGCTGGTTGAGGCGCAGCATGCCTTGCACTGGATGGCTCCAGTGGTATGCGCGGCCCTGGTGCTCGCGGCAGGTTACTGGCTGGCCATGCGCAAGGCGCAGGCGGTCGGGGCGGTGGATCTGGTAGACGAAACAGTGGATGGCGAGCGGACGGGCTCGCAACATACATCCGGTTCGGAAAAATGACAGGGAGACGAACATGAAGATCTTGATACCGGTGGACGGCTCGGATAACGCCAATCGTGCCGTGGAGTACGCTATCGAACTGGCGGGCAAGTACCGCGAGACGCCGCAATTCCTTCTGCTGAATGTGCAGTGGAACGTGGCTGCGGGGAACGTCAAACTGTTCATCAACCAGGAGTCGATCAACGACTATTACCGTGAGCAGGGGATGGCTGCCTTGGCCAAGGCGCGCGCCGCGCTGGATGCGGCAGGATTGCCGTATCAATACCACATCAGCGTAGGCCGGCCCGCGGAGGCCATAGTCCAATATGCGCATGAGCGGCAGGCAGATCACATCATCGTTGGTGCTCATGGTGAGGGGACGCTTACGACGCTTCTCCTGGGCTCTGTCGCCTCCAAGGTCGCGCAGTTGGCGAAAGTGCCAGTTACCATCAGTCGATGACTGCTCTCAAATTGCTGATAAATCAACCAAGTATGGCCTGGAATTGAAAAATGTTTTAGTATCTGTTCGGGTGGCTTAGTGGACATGAGAACGGGCAGGTCAAACATGGGAAAAACATCGTTTTATAAGACGGACTGGTTCGCCGGATTGATGGTGACCCTGCTGTTCCTTTTCAGCGCCAACAGCGATCTGATCCAGAGTCTGGAGCGCAAAGCCTACGATTGGGGCGTGCAGGCCTCCTCGCGAGTTCCGAGCGACAAGATCGCGGTGATCGCCATCGACGACGAGAGCATCGCCAACCTGGGGCGCTGGCCCTGGCCCCGCGAGATACAGGCGAAGATGCTGACCATACTGGCCGAAGGCCACGCCAAGCTGGTCGGCCATACCGCCCTGTTCTTCGAGCCGCAGGTTGACGCCGGCATGGGCTACATCCTGAACATCGCGAAGGTCCTGGAGAGAACCTCACTCAAACAAACCCATCCCGCCGAGTGGCAGGAGCTGGAGAGCCTGTTGCAGGATGCGTTGCAGCATCTGGACAACGACCAGAAATTGGCCGAGAGCATGGCCAAGGTCAACAACGTACTGCTGGGGCTTTATTTCGAACTGGGTGAACCACAGGGCAATCCGGAAGGGCCTTTGCCCGATTATGTGCTGAAGGACAGTCTGGTGAACATCCAAGGCGGCGCGGACTCCGCGCAGCCTGTTCCCGCGCTGAATGCCGAGATACCCATCCCTGTCCTGGGGCAGCAAGCCGTGGCGATAGGACACCTGAATTCGACGCCTGACGTAGACGGTGGCGTGCGTACCGAACCGTTGGTGATCCGCTATTACGACCAGTATTTCCCTTCGCTCTCCCTGATGCTGGCGGCGAAGAGTCTGAATCTCGAGCCCAAGGACATACAGGTGATGCTGGGCAGCGGGGTGAAGCTGGGCAATCTGAGCATCGCCACCGATCCTGATCTGCGCATGCACACCTTCTTCTACGGCAACCGGGATGGCAAGCCGGCATTCCAGGTGGACTCGTTCTATGACGTGCTGACAGGCAAGATCCCTGCAGATAAGTACCGCGACAAGATCGTGCTGATCGGGGCGACCGCAGCCGGTGTGGGGTCGGCTCAGGTGACCCCCGTTTCCGCTGTGACACCGCCGGTGTTGACGTTGGCACACTCACTTTCGAGCATCCTCAAGCAAGATTTCTTCGTGGCACCTCGATGGGGATTCTGGGCGGAGAGCGTGGTCTTCCTGGCTGTCGCGCTTTATCTGATCCTGCTGATGCCACGCCTAGGCGCAGGCCTGGCGGCTGCAGTCACGGGCGGCCTCTTTGTGCTGCTGTTAGCCGTACACTTCATACTCATGACGACCCAGGCGATGTGGTTGCAGTTGATGTTGCCCGCGGCGCTCCTGCTCGTAGGCCACCTCTTACTGACGACCAAGCGCTTCCTGATGACTGAGAGGGGCAAGGAAAAATCCGAGGCGGAATCTGCAGAGAGCAACCGTATGCTGGGTTTAGCTTTCCAAGGGCAGGGGCAGCTGGATATGGCCTTCGACAAGTTCCGCAAGGTGCCGCTGGACGACAGCCTGATGGACGTGCTGTACAACCTGGGGCTGGATTTCGAGCGCAAGCGCCAGTTCAACAAGGCCGAGTCGGTGTTCAAGTACATGGCCGATCACAACCCCAAGTTCCGCGATCTGGAAGCGCGCATGGCGCAATCCAAGGCCATGGCC
>JBBIIJ010000077.1:0-7109 GCA_037446535.1 Sideroxydans sp.
GCTCTTCCGATCTACCGGGCCATAAGACGGCGCCTTCAGCGTGAACAGCCAGCCCTGCCCGCCTGCCTGCTGCGCGGCTTCGGCCGCTACCTGACGCTCGTCCGCGGGGATGCCGGAGATTTCCTTCTCGTCCTCGACCACGCAGCTGTAGCCGTTGGTCGCATCCAGCAGGTTGTCGGAGAACTTCGAGCTCAGCGCGGACAGCTCTTCCTGAATGGCCATGAAGCGTGCTTTCTGCTCCTGCGGCAGCTCGGCGCCCCCAAGACGGAAATCGCGCAGCTCGTTCTCGATGACCTTCTGCTGCGCAGCATTGAGCGCAGCAAAGCCGCCGCTGGTGCGGATGGCCTTGTACTTCTCGTACAGCGCATGGTCTTGCCCCAGCTCGGCGTAGTACTGCGTGACCTTGGGCAGGCTGGCGTTGTACACCTCGCGCAACTCGGGCGAGTTCATCACCATGTTGAGGTGTCCCACCTGGCCCCACGCGCGCGACAGCTGCTCGTTTGCATCCTCGAACGGCTGCACGAAATTCGCCCACGTCGGCGCAGCCTTGTCGGCCAGCAACTGCGCCACCAGCGCGCGGTTGCGAGCCAGCAACTCGTCGACGGCCGGGGTGACGTGTTCGGGTTTGATCTCCGCAAAGCGCGGCAGACCACTGAAGTCGAGTAAGGGGTTCATGTGCATCTACTGGAAAGAATAGGCGAGGTGGCCTTCGACGATGGTGTGGCGCACCCGGCCCTGCATGGTGTAACCGTTGAACGGCGTGTTCTTGCCCTGGCTCTTCAGCGCCGCGGGTTCGACCTTCCAGGTGGCGGCGGGATCGAACACGCACACGTCGGCGTGTGCGCCCACGGACAGGTGGCCCATCTTCACGCCGAGCAGTTGTGCGGGATTGATGGTGACTCGCGCGAGCGCCTCGGGCAGCGGTATGTCGTCCTGCTCCGCCCACTTCAGCATCAGCGGCAGCAAAAGCTCTAGGCCGGTGGCGCCGGCTTCGGCTTCGGCGAACGGCAGCTGCTTGGCATCCTCGTCCACCGGCGTGTGGTCGGAGCAGATCGCATCTATGGTGCCGTCCCGCAGCCCCGCGCGCAGCGCCTCCCTGTCGCGCAGACCGCGCAGCGGCGGCACCAGGTGGCAGTTGGAATCGAAGAAGCCGATGTCCATCTCGGACAGATGCACGTGGTTCATCGACACGTCGCAGGTCACCGGCAGGCCCTGGCGCTTCGCCGCGCGCACCATCTCTACGCCCGCGGCGCTGGAGATGCGGCAGACGTGCAACCTGACGCCGGTCTCGCGCGCCAGCTGCAGCATGGTGGACAGGGCGATGGTCTCGGCCACCGTGGGGATGGCCGGCAAACCCAGGCGCGTGGCCACCTCGCCGTCGTGCGCCACGCCGTCCCTGGCGAGGCAGTTGTCCTGCGGGCGCAGCCACACGCGGTAACCGAAAGTGGCCGCGTACTGCATGGCGCGCAGCAGCACGCGTGTGTCGGTGAGCGGCGTGTCGGCCTGGCCGAACGCTTTGCAGCCCGCCTCGGTCAGCTCGATCATCTCGGTGATCTCGGCGCCTTTCAGGCCGTAGGTCAGCGCGCCCACCGGGAACACGCGCGACTGGTTGAGCGAGCGGGCGCGATGCTTGAGCATCTCCACTAGCCCCGGCTCGTCCAGCGGCGGCTCGGTGTCCGGCGGACAGGACAGCGAGGTTACGCCGCCCGCCATCGCCGCGTCCATCTCGGATTCCAGCGTGGCCTTGTACTCGTAGCCCGGTTCGCGCAGTCGCGCCGCGACGTCCACCAGCCCTGGCGTGACGATCAGACCTGTCGCGTCTATCACCTGCTCTGCGGCGAAGCCCTGCGGTGCCTGACCGATGCCAACGATGTGCTTGTCGGCGATAAAGACGTCCAGCTTGGCGTCGATCTTGTTGTGCGGGTCGATCAGGCGACCGTTCTTGATGTGGATGTTCATAGGGAAACCTCTAGAAACCGTAGCGAGCGGCTTGAGTGCAAGGCGCACGGAACGGAGCGACGAGACATATCGAACGGATAGGCGAGGACGCGAGTACCGCGCAACGCAGCAATCAAGCTGCGCAGTAGGTTTATGGAGGTTTCCATCATTGCTTGCTCCCTGCCAGCGTACTCATCACCGCCATACGTACCGCGATGCCGAAGGTGACCTGCGGCAGGATGACGGACTGCGCGCCATCGGCCACGCTGGAATCGATCTCCACGCCGCGGTTCATCGGGCCGGGGTGCATCACGATGGCGTCCGGCCTGGCCAGCGCCAAGCGTTCCTGCGTCAGGCCGTAGTACTTGAAATATTCCTGCGCCGAGGGCAACAGCGCGCCCTGCATGCGCTCGTGTTGCAGGCGCAGCATCATCACCACGTCCACGTCCTTCAGGCCCTGCGCCATGTCGTGATACACCTGCACGCCCAGCTTCTCCACCATGGTGGGCAGCAGCGTCTTGGGCGCAATCACGCGCACTTCTGGCACCCCCAGCGTGGTCAGCGCGTGGATCTGCGAGCGCGCCACGCGCGAGTGCAGGATGTCGCCGACGATAGCCACGCGCAGGTTGTGGAACTCCTTCTTGTAGTGGCGGATGGTGTACATGTCGAGCAGCCCCTGCGTGGGGTGCGCGTGGCGCCCGTCGCCGGCGTTGATGACATGGATGTCCGGTGCCACGTGCTGCGCGATCAGGTGGGCCGCGCCGCTGGTCGAGTGGCGCACCACGAACATGTCGGCGTGCATCGCGCACAGGTTGTCCACCGTATCGAGCAGGGTCTCGCCCTTGCTGGTGGAAGAAGAACCGATGTTGAGGTTGACCACGTCCGCCGACAGGCGCTTGGCGGCGATCTCGAAGGTGGTGCGCGTGCGCGTGCTGTTCTCGAAGAAGATGTTGAACACCGACTTGCCGGCGAGCAGCGGGACCTTCTTGATCTCACGCCCCTCTGCGAGGTTCACGAATCCGGAAGCCTTGTCCAGAATGTCGCGCAGGATGCGCGCCGGCAGGCCTTCGGTGGTGAGCAGGTGTTGCAGCTCGCCGTTCTTGTTCAACTGGGGATTGTTCATGCGTAGATTCCTGCGCTGGGTTCATCAAAATACGCTTGCAGTATCTGCTGCGCGGCGTACTGGTCGATCAGGGCCTTCTGCTTGCGGCCGTGTATCCCGACCTCGTCCAGCGCCGCGCTTGCGGCGGCCGAAGTATACCGCTCATCCACCAGCAGCGTGGGCAGATTGAAGCGTCCTTTCAGGCGGTTGGCGAAACGGCGGGAAAGCGCGGTCATCTCGTGCGGGGTGCCATCTTCGTTGCAGGGCAGACCCACGACCAGCGCTGCCGGCTGCCATTCGGCGATGAGCGCACCGATTGCGGCGAAACGTACCTCGTTCCTCTCGTCGTCTATGGTGGTGAGGGGCCGTGCGGTGGCTGATACGGTGTTGCCGACCGCGATGCCGATGCGTCGGGTACCGAAATCGAATGCGAGCAGCGTGCCGGAAAGGGGAGGGGTGGGCATGCCGTCAGGCATGTCCGGCCTCCTCGGACAGCGAGGCGTAGTCTACGCCCAGTAGCTTCATGGCAGCGGGCAGCTTCTCATCGGCGGGCAGGTCGAACAGGATATGTTCGGAGGCAGGTACGCTGAGCCAGGCGTTGTCGGCCAGTTCCTGCTCCAGTTGGCCTTCAGACCATCCGGCGTAACCCAGCGTGACCAAGAGGTGGCGCGGCCCTTGCCCTTGTCCCACCGCCTGGAGGATGTCCTTGGAAGTGGTGAGGTTGATCTTGTCGTTCACATGCATGGTCGACTGCCAGTTCCCACCCGCGTCGTGCAGCACAAAGCCGCGGTCGGTCTGGACAGGTCCGCCGAAGTGGATGGGCATGTCGCCCAGTCCGGTACGGTCTAGCGGAACGTTGATCTGGGCGAACAGCTCGCTCAGGGTGAGGCTGATGGGGCGGTTCACCACGATGCCCATGGCGCCCTGGTCGTTGTGCTCGCAGACGTAAGTGAGGGATTTGGCGAAGAACGGGTCGGTCATCGCCGGCATGGCAATCAGGAAATGATTCGTTAGATTGATGTCGGACATGCCAGCATTGTAACTTCAGGGCCCAGCCTTCACAAACTGGCCCCTGACGTCCTCGGCATATCCGGCACAGACGAATCAGCCCTTTTCGGGCTGCCCGGCGTAGCGGGCGATGTTCTGCAGCAGCTCCTCTTCCTGATAGGGCTTGCCCATGTATTCGTTGACGCCGAGCTCGAGCGCGTAGTTGCGGTGTTTCTCGGCGGTGCGCGAAGTGATCATGATGATGGGCAAGCCCTTGGTCTTGGCGTCCTGGCGCAGGTGTTTGGCCAGCTCGAAACCGTCCATGCGCGGCATCTCCACGTCGAGCAGCATGACATCGGGCGAGACCTCCGCGAGCTGTTCCAGCGCATCCACCCCGTCCTTGGCGGTGACCACCTGATAGCCGGCCCGTTCCAGCAAACGCGTGGTGATCTTGCGCACCGTGAGCGAATCGTCCACCACCATCACCAGCGGGACCGTGCGCACGGTCTCCACAGCCGCCGGCGCGGCCGCGGTGACCACCTTACGCGTGGGGACTATGCGCTGTGCATAGGCCACCGGGTTGATGATGAGGATCACCTCACCGCTGCCGGAAACCGTAGCACCTGCGACGCCAGCCAGGCGCGCCAGCTGCGGCCCGATGTTCTTCACCACGACTTCGTGGTTGCCCAGCAGTTCATCCACATGCAGCGCGATGCGCTGTTCCCCGCTGCGCAAGAGCAGTATGGGACTATGCGGCTGGCTGACCACTTCGGTCTGCTCGTCGCCTAGCAGGCGCGGCAAGTAGTGCAGGCCATAGCGGCGGCCCTGCCAGTCTAGGTACTGGCGCTGGTAGGCCTCCTGCAACTCGGCCGGCTTCAGCTGCTGCACGTTCTCCACCATGATGGAAGGCAGGGCGTAGGTGGACTGGCCGGAGCGGACCATCAGCGTCTTGGTGACTGCCAGCGTCAAGGGCAGGTGTATGCTGAACCGCGCCCCTTGGCCGGGCTCGGAGGCCACGTCGATACGGCCGCCCAAGGCGGTGATCTCGCTGCGCACCACGTCCATACCCACCCCGCGTCCGGAGACCTCGGTAACTTCCTGCGCTGTGGAAAGTCCGGCAGTGAAGATCAGCTGCATCGCCTGCTCGTCGCTGATCTCCTCAGCGGCCGTGATGGTGCCGTTCTCCAGCGCCTTCTGCCGGATGCGCGCGAGGTCCAGGCCGCCGCCGTCGTCGCTCAGATCGAACACCACTTCGTTGCTTTCGTGGCGCAGTGCCATGCGGATCTCGCCGATGGCCGGTTTACCTGCCTGTGCACGTTGCTCGACCGTCTCCAGACCGTGGGCGATCGCATTGCGCAGCAGGTGTTCGAACGGCGCGGTCATCTTCTCCAGCACGCTGCGGTCCAGTTCGATCTCGGTGCCTGACAATTCCAGGTTGGCGCGTTTGCCGAGTTCCTTACCGGTCTGGCGCACGATACGGTACAGGCGTTCGCTGATGCTGGAGAAAGGCACCATGCGGATGGACATCAGGCCCTGCTGCAGGTCTCGGTTGAGGTGGGACTGCGCGGTGAGCGCGGCCGCAGTCTCGTCCAGGTTCTTGAGCAGCGATTGTTGAACGGTCTGCACGTCGTGCACGCTCTCGCCCATGAAGCGGGTCAGTTCCTGGAAGCGGGTGAAGCGGTCGAATTCGAGAGGGTCGAACTTCTCCGCGCTTTCTCCGCTGACCGCGATGCGCGCCTGCATCTGGCCTTCGGCGTGGATCTCGATCTCGCGCAGCTGCTTGCGCAAGCGGATGACGCTGTCGGTCAGTTCCAGCACGCTGTCCTTCAGCCTGCGCAGCTCAGTCTCTGCGCGCGAACGCGCCACGCTGACCTCGCCGGCCTCATTGACCAGACGATCCACGGTGTCCGAACGTACGCGCAGCAGCGCCGCACCCATCGCGCGCTCGGCGCCGATCTCCAGCACGTGCGGTGTGACGGGTGCGGCGGCTGGCGCGGCACCCGGAGCTGCACCAGCGGCGGGGGCGCCAGGTGCTTCCGGCGCCGCCTCCGGGTGTCGTATCTGTTCTATGGCGAGCGCGATGCGGTCGAGATAGTTGTCCATCTCGTTCCAGAACGCCTCGTCCAGGACGTTCTTGGAGATGGCGACACCTACGCGGTCCTCCACCAGGTGAGTCAATTCGCCTAGACGCATCGCGCCGGCCATGCGCGCACTACCTTTGAGCGTGTGCAGGCTGCGCTGCAGGTTGCGTCCGAGTTGTGCTTCCGATGGTGCATCGCGCCATGCACGCAGCGTGCTGCCGATCTGCGGATACAGCTCCTCGGCCTCTTCCAGGAAGATGGGCAGCAGCTGCATGTCCACGTCGTCGTGCACGACACGTTCGCGTTTGACGACGGTCTTGGGCGCAGCCGAAATTTCTTGGGGGGCAGCCTGAGGAACGGGCGGGATTGCGGCGGATGCGGGCACCGGAACGGGGGCGGCGGCCGTTTCTACGGGGGCCTGCGCCGCGGCGACTACCTCCTTGTCGGCGACCAGCTGTGCGATCAGATCGGGCTGGGCTTGCGGCTCCTCCCGATTCCTGACTGCAGCACACAATGTGTCCAGCCTGGAAACGATGTCGTTCAGCATGGCCAGTTGCCTATCGGTCACCGTGCCGTGCTTGTCTATGCGGGCTTCCAGCCACAGCTCCAGGTTATACGCAAGCTCCGCGACGGGGACGAAGCCCATGGTGCGATTGATGCCGGCCAGCGTATGCGCGGCCCGCATGAAGTCGTAAGGGACAACATGCGCCGCGTCTTCCTTCACGCCGGCAAGATGGTTCTTGAGCGCCTGCACTTTTTCCGCCGCTTCTTCGGAGGCGATGTTGAACAGTACCGGTGAGATACTGACCGCACCTATCTGGATCGCCACCTCTTCGGCGGGAACTTCCGGCGCCACAGGGACAGCCTCCGGAATCACCGACTCGGACAGCGGCGCTTTCTCGGTGGTCGCCAGCAATTCGGTCGGCAGCGTCAATTCGAAGGGCAGGGCGGGCTCGACCGTCACCGGCTCGGGACCTTTCGCGGCAGCTATCGATTCGGGC
>JBBIIJ010000078.1:0-7025 GCA_037446535.1 Sideroxydans sp.
ATCCAGCAAGCGCGCGGTTTCCTGATTGATCTCCAGCGTCGACAACTGCAGCAGCTTGATAGCCTGCTGCAACTGAGGCGTCAGCGTCAGTTGTTGGGATTGCCTGAGTTGGAGAGAGTGTTTCATTGCCGGATGTTTGGTGCCGGGCCCGCTTCTTATAGCTTGAAGTGTTCGCCCAGATACACCTTCCTCACGCCCTCATTATAAATGATTTCGTCGGGCTTGCCCTCGGCCATTACCGAGCCGGCGTTGATGATGTAGGCGCGGTCGCAGATGCCCAGCGTCTCACGCACGTTGTGGTCGGTGATGAGCACGCCGATGTCGCGCTCCTTGAGGAAGCGGATGATCTTCTGGATGTCCAGCACGGCGATGGGGTCTACCCCGGCGAAAGGCTCGTCGAGCAGGATGAAGCGTGGGTCGGTGGCCAGGGCGCGGGCAATCTCCACGCGCCGACGCTCGCCACCGGACAGGCTGATGGCGGGATTGTTGCGGATATGGGTGATGTGCAGGTCGTTCAGCAGCGCTTCCAGTCGTTCCGTCTGCTCCTCCGGAGCGTAACCATGCAGTTCGAGCACGGCCTCGATGTTCTGGCTCACCGTCATACGCCGGAAGATGGAGGCTTCCTGCGGCAGATAGGCCAGGCCCAGTCGGGCGCGACGGTGTATGGCCAGATGTGTGACGTCCTCGCCGTCGATGCTGATCTGCCCCCCATCCGCAGCTACCAGGCCGACGATCATGTAGAAGCTGGTGGTCTTGCCGGCGCCGTTGGGCCCCAGCAGGCCGACCACTTCCCCGCTTTTGACGGATAGCGAGACGTCCTGCACCACGGTGCGGGCGCGATAGCGTTTTTTCAGCGAGACGGTGCGCAGTTCACTCATGATTGGTCGAGGCGGGCTTCGATGGGGACAAGGTCGGAGTGGGCTGGATGATGAGCGGTTCTTCCGGGCCGGCAGGCTTGGTGTTCCTCGGCTGGATCACCGCCCGCACGCGGCTATTGGTCGAGGGCGCCTGGTTGTCCGACGGCGTGGCGAGCACTTCGAACACTTCCGTCTTGGTGCTGTAGGTGATCTGGGCGCCCGAGACTTCATCGAGGCCGCGCTTGACGCGCGCTTGCCCGAAGAAATTCACGGTTTCCGCACGCGTGTCGTATTCGATGCGTTCGCCTTCGCCTTCCGCGTAGTCGTCGGAACCTTCGTAGCGTTGCCTGAACCTGGCCGGGACGCCCGTGGCCGTAAGGTGCTGGTAGCCTTGCGCGTCTTCGCTGACTACGACCTTCTCGGCCTGGATGAAGAGCGTGCCCTGGGTGAGCTGCACCCGGCCTTCGAAGGTGCTGACCTGCTTGGCGTCGTCCATCACCACGCGGTTGGCATCCAGGTGTATGGGCTTGGTGCGGTCCGCGCGCTCGGCGTGCGCAGTGCTGGCAGCCAGCGCTGCCAGCATGCAGAGCACGTATGCGGATCTAGTTGCGCGCCGGTTCATGGGTAGCCCTGACTCTTGAAAGCAGCTTCACGCTGCGTGCCTGGTTATCCAGTTCCAGGCCGACCGCGCTGACCGTGCTCTTGCCGCTGAGCAGCAGTACGGGGCGATCGGTATCCGCCCAGCCGCGCTCAGGCGCTACGTGCAGATAGTCGGTCTGGAAGCGCTGTTCAGGCGTATGGCTGCCGGACGGACGTACCACCTGCACCTCGTCGTACAGGTACAGGTCCTCGTTCTTGCTGCTGATGGTCCCGGACTGGGCGGAGATGCGGCTGGGCGGCCGGTCTGCAAAGAAACTGGTCAGATGCGGCATCTGCAGGTGGGTGGTGTCGTCGTCAGGGTAGTGCCACATCTTGTCGGCGGCCAAGATGAGGTGAGGCTGTCCCTGCTCGTCCAGGGTGGTGGCTGTCAGCTTGTCGATGACGAAATCCACGTCGTGGCGCTGTTCGCCGGCAGTCGATACCAAGGGCTGCACCTGCTGGCTCAGCCAGTAGCTCGCCAACAACAGCAGGAGCAGCGGCAGCAGCGGCAGCCAGGCGCGTAACTTGGCACCGATGCGCTGGCTGTCCATCATTCCAGATAGGGGGCGAGCTGCGCCTGCAGCGTGCCCTGTGCGGACATGATGAGCTCGCACACTTCACGCACGGCGCCGTAGCCTGCCTCGCGCTGGCTCACGTAATGAGCGTGGTCGCGCACCACTTGCGGCGCCGCGGGCACGCTTAACGCTAGCCCCACACGGCGCATCACTGGCAGATCGACCACGTCATCACCCATGAAACCCGCCTGCTCTGGCGCGAGCTTCAGCTCGGCCAGCAGCGCTTGCATCGTGGCCAGCTTGTTCTCCACGCCCTGATACAGGCGCGCGATGCCGAGGTTCTTTGCGCGCAGTTCCATGCAGCGCGAGGTGCGCCCGGTGATGATGGCCAGCTCCACGCCCGACGCTTTGAGCATCTTCAGGCCATGGCCGTCCAGAGAGTTGAAACGCTTGAATTCTTCGCCCGAGTCGGAGAGATACAGGCCGCCGTCGGTGAGCACGCCGTCCACGTCGAACGCCACCAGACGCAGCGGTTTGATTCTTTCTGTGAGTTGCATCAGATAACCTTGGCTTTGAGCAGATCATGCATGTTCAGCGCACCGACGACCTTCTTCGTGGCATCCACGACCAGCAGCTGGTTGATGTTGTACTGCTCCATCACCTGCACTGCTTCCACGGCCAGCGCATCCGGATCGATGCTGCGCGGGCTCTTGGACATCACGCTGCTGACGAGCGTGGTGCTGAAATCCACTTTCTTCTCCAGCGTGCGGCGCAGGTCGCCGTCGGTATAGATCCCAAGGAGGCGGTGGGATGCGTCCACGATGGCCGTCATGCCCAGGCCCTTGCGCGAGATTTCCAGCACCGCGTCGGCCAGCGTCGCGTCTTCGCGCACTGCCGGGATGCTGGCATGGGTGTGCATGATGTCGCGCACATGGGTGAGCAGGCGGCGACCCAACGCACCACCAGGATGCGAGCGCGCGAAATCCTCTTCGCCGAAACCCTTGGCGTCCAGCAACGCCACGGCGAGTGCATCACCCAGCGCGAGTGCGGCGGTGGTGCTGGCGGTGGGCGCCAATCCCATGGGGCAGGCCTCCTGCGCCACTGCCCCGTTCAGGTGGACGTCGGCTTCGCGTGCCAGCGTGGACTGCGGGTTGCCCGTGAGGGAGATGAGCTTCGCGCCCTGGCGCTTGATGGCGGGCACGATGGCCAGGAGTTCATCGCTCTCGCCGGAATAGGAGAGGGCAATGACCACGTCCTGAGCCGTGACCATGCCGAGGTCGCCGTGGCTGGCTTCGCCCGGGTGCACGAAGTAGGCAGGTGTGCCGGTGCTGGCGAACGTCGCCGCGATCTTGCGTGCGATATGCCCCGACTTGCCCATGCCGCTCACGATCACGCGTCCCTTGCAGGCGAGGATGAGGTTCAGCGCCTTGAGGAACTCGTCGTCTATGCGCTGGATCAGCGCTTGCACAGCGTCAGCTTCTATGGTCAGCACACGGCGGGCGAGATCGAGGGCGTGCGAGGCTTTGGAGGTTGGCTTGTTCATGCCCGAAATTATATCAGCGCCCCTATAGGGCCGCTAAGAAACCTCCGAATAAGCCGTCACACCGGCGAAGGCCGGTGTCCAGTCTATTGAACAACTGGATTCCGGCTTGGCCGCGAGCTCGAAACTTCGTTGCGCTCGTTTTCGCCGGAATGACGAATCTGGGCTTTAGGGCTTCCGAAATTTTGCAAGCGTGCGCAGTTAAGGCATCATCGGGGGCATGAATAGCTCGCTCCATTTGATCCTTATTTTGTTGGCCACCGCAGTGGGTGTGGTGGTGCTGTGCCGTATCCTTCGTCTGCCTGCGATGCTGGGTTACCTCCTCGTCGGTATCTTCATCGGCCCTCATGCGCTGCGCTGGATACCTGATGCGCCCGAGACTCGCCACCTTGCCGAATTCGGCGTCGTGTTCCTCATGTTCAGCATCGGTCTGGAATTCAGCCTGGCTCGCTTGCGCGCGATGCACAAGCTGGTGTTCGGCCTGGGCACGGCGCAAGTGGTCGCCACCATGGTGCTGGTGATGATCTCGTCGTTGTTCTTCGGGCTGGATTGGCGCGCGGGCCTCACTCTTGGCGGCATCCTTGCGATGTCTTCCACGGCCATCGTGAGCAAGATGCTGGTGGAGCGTGCCGAGCTCAGCACCCCGCACGGACAGAACATCATGGGCGTGCTGCTGTTCCAGGACCTGGCTGTGGTGCCGCTCATCATCGTCATCCCGGCGCTTGCCGAGAGTGGGGCTGAGCTCAGCAGCACCCTCATGCTTGCCACGCTCAAGGCTGCCATCGTTTTGTCGGCGCTGCTCATGTTCGGACAGCGCTTGCTGCGCCCGTGGTTCCACGTGGTCGCCCAACAGCAGTCGTCCGAATTGTTCATGCTCAACGTGCTGCTCTTCACGCTGGGCATGGCGTGGCTCACCGAGTTATCCGGCCTGTCGCTCGCGCTGGGCGCGTTCGTGGCCGGCATGCTCATCTCGGAGACCGAGTACCGCTATCAGGTGGAAGAGGACATCAAACCGTTCCGCGACGTGCTGCTCGGCCTGTTCTTCGTCACCATAGGCATGATGCTGGACATACACGCCATCGAGGCAGGATGGGCTTGGATACTGTTGCTGCTGCTCATCCTGGTGCCGTTCAAGGCGCTGGTGGTCGCCATGCTCGTGCGCGCTTTCGAAGACAACTGGGGGGCGGCGCTACGCACCGGCATCGGCCTGGCGCAGGCGGGCGAGTTCGGCTTCGTGCTGCTCACGCTGGCGGGCGGCGTGAGCCTGCTTCCTCACGACGTGATGCAGAACGTGCTGGCCGCCATGCTCATCTCCATGCTCGTCGCGCCGTTCCTGATACAGCACACCGAGGCCATCGTGCGCCGCCTGTCGCCTGATGAATGGATGAATCGCGCCATGCAGATGCACAAAATCGCCGTGCAGAGCATGGCGACCAACCAGCACATCATCGTGTGCGGCTACGGACGTAGCGGGCAGGCGCTGGCCAAGTTCCTGCAGGTGGAAGGCATCAGCTTCATCGCGCTAGACCTGGATTCTCGCCGGGTGCACGAGGCCAGCGCGGCGGGCGAGCGCGTAGTGTATGGCGATGCGGCGAAACACGAGGTGCTGCAAGCAGCCGGACTGATGCGCGCCAAGACCCTGGTCATCACTTACGACGACAAGCACTCCGCGCTGAAGATCCTGCACCAGGTGCAGAAGGTGCGCCCGGACCTTCCGGTCATCGTGCGCACGGCAGACGACAGCAGCGTCGAAGTACTGAAGAAGGCCGGTGCGGCTGAGGTCGTGGCAGAGGTGCTGGAGGGCAGTGTCATGCTCGCCTCGCAGGCGCTGCTCATGGCCGGCATCCCCTTGAGCCGCGTGGTGCGGCGCGTGCAGGAAGCACGTGCCCGCCGCTACAGCATGTTCAGCGGCTACTTGCGCACCCCACAGCCGGAAGTGGGCGAAGACACAGACAACCTGCAGCCGCGTTTCCATCACGTCATGCTGAACGAGCGTGACGCGGCGGTTGGTCGTCGTCTGGAGGAGCTGAAGCTGGACGAGCTGAACGTCGAGGTGAACGGCGTGCGTCGCCACAACGTGCTGGGTCGGCAGCCCTCCGGCGACATGCAGCTGCGTTCGGGTGACGTGCTCATGCTGCTCGGGCAACCGGTGATGCTGGAAGCGGCGGAGAAGCGGTTGCGGGAAGGTGAATAAAGGGGTTCCGGAATGCAGCACATGTAGGATGGGTTGCCCCCTTCGGGGACGAGAGCGCAGCGATACCCATCGAGACCATGACCAACTACCGCCGCAGCGACATCGCCGGAGCCAGCTACTTCTTCACGGTCAATTTGGCCGACCGCTCTTCTTGCCTGCTGACTGAACAAATCGCCTTGCTGCGCAACGCCTTCGAATATGTGCAATCCCGCCATCCCTTCACGATAGATGCCATCGTGATCCTGCCTGACCACCTGCACGCCATCTGGACGTTACCAGCCGGCGACAAAGACTTTGCCCTGCGCTGGCGGCTGATCAAGACCACGTTCTCGCGCAACGTGCCGCACGGCGAATATCGTTCCGCGAGCCGCGAAGAAAAAGGCGAACGTGGCATCTGGCAGCGACGATACTGGGAACACATGATCCGTGACGAACAGGATTATGCGCGCCATGTCGATTACATCCACATCAATCCCGTTAAACACGGATGGGCCAGGCAAGTCTCGGAATGGCCGCATTCGTCATTCCATCGTTACGTGCGTGCGGGGATATTGCCGGGTGGTTGGGCGGGAAGCGGAGTTGGGGAAATGGAGTGCGGCGAACGGGGAAGTGATTGATGGGTATCGCTGCGCTCCACCCATCCTACGCGGGCTAACTTCTTCCTGAAAATCAAGGATGCCTTCCCCGGAAAGGTGCGATGGACCATAAAAAAAGCCCGCTATTACACAGCGGGCCTTCGAATGTGCTGACCTGGTTAGACCCCCATACAAATGGTAAAAGGTTGGCTGTCAACGAGCTGACCAGAGGCATCTAAATACGAGCCCGTAGGAACTGCGAGTGCTGTGCCACGACCGCTTGCTTGGCTGAAAGCCCTTATCGAACCAGCAGTCGGAGAGCCGTCATCCATTTGAATGTCCAATTGTTTCGCGAACTTCCCCAGAATGCCTGCCGAGCAAATAATGTAAGTGCCGGAGAGTTTATTAGTCGATGGGTCTGTGAAGGATGCCGCGCTGGTGATTCCAATGACGCCACCAACGGAATTCGTTGGTAGCATATCCCCAGAAGTGGGACCTGCAGCCAAGCCGGCCAAGCGGACTTGTTGCCAGAATAACTGGGATTCATCCGCAGTGGAGTTAGCAGAGTCCCATGCGCCTGAGGGTGTAAGAATTTTTGTGTAAACGGTCATTTGGCAGGAAACTGCCATCCCTTAGGAAGGAGCATCAATGACCGTAGCAAAAGCACTACCTGCAGAGCTGATCGACAGCCTGCTGTCTGGATAT
>JBBIIJ010000079.1:0-6922 GCA_037446535.1 Sideroxydans sp.
TGCTCTTCCGATCTCCAGAGCGCCTTCCGCTCTATCTCGGGGATAGAGGACATGCGCAACAAGATATTGCTCTGCGGTGCTGCAGGCGCGGTGGTCGGCGTGCTGCTGACCTTCCGGTTCAAGAAATAGGGCTGACTGAGGGCGATGCTACTTCAGCATCGCTTTCAACCGCGCCAGCTTGTCCATCCCTTCCGATTTCGTCACGGTCGGGGCGTTGTTCGCTGTAACGCCGGAAAACACGATGTCGCCCTGCGGCAGCTCGGCGATGAAGCGGCTGGGATCGCAGCCGGCGTGTTCCTTGCCGCGCTTGCGCCGAGTGCAGTAGCTGATCTGCAGCGAGCGCTGGGCGCGGGTGATGCCGACGTACATCAGGCGGCGCTCTTCCTCGATCTGTTCCGGTTCCTCGCTGCGCTCATGCGGCAGGATGCCTTCCTCCACGCCGACCAGGAACACGTGCTTGTATTCCAGGCCCTTGGCTGCGTGAAGCGTGGAAAGTGACACCGCGTCCGTCTCCTGGTCGCGCGATTCCAGCAGGTTGAGGAGGGCGATGAGCTGGGTCATGGCGATCATGGTCTTCTCGTCCGCCTCGGATTTCCGGTTCATCCAGCCCACGAAGTCCTGCACGTTCTTCCACTTGGTCTCGGCCTGACGCGGCTCGAAGCTGTCGAACAGCCAAGCCTCGTAGTCGATGGCTGAGAGCAGATCGCCCATCACCTCGCTGCAAGGTTCCCTCTCAGCACGTGATTGCATGCGATTGATGAAATTGCAGAATGTCATCAAATCTTCGTGCTGGCGCGGCTGCAGCTGGTCCGCCATCGTGCTGTCGAAGGCGGCTTCGAAGAGCGAGATGTTGCGTCTGCCCGCATGCGAGGCGAGCTTCTCCAGCGTGCTGTTGCCTATGCCGCGTTTGGGCGTCGTGATCGCCCGGATGAATGCGGGATCGTCGTCCGGGTTGGCGATCAGGCGCAGGTAGGCGGTGAGGTCCTTGATCTCGGCATGGTCGAAGAAGGAGGTGCCGCCGCTGACCGTGTACGGCACCTTGTGTGTGCGCAGTTGTTCCTCAAAGGCGCGCGATAAGTGGTTGCTGCGATAGAGGATCGCGTAATCCGCATAGCGCGCACCGTGCTCGAACTTGTGCGCGAGCAGGCGCAGCACGACCGACTCCGCCTCGTTCTCCTCGTCCTTGGCCGCATATACCCGCACCGGGTCGCCGTCGCCGTGTTCGCTCCACAGCTTCTTCTCGAACAGCTTGGTGTTGTTCTGGATGACGTGGTTGGCCGCCTGCAGGATGCGCTGCGAGGAGCGGTAGTTCTGCTCCAGCTTGATGACGCGCAGGTTGGGGTAGTCCTTCTGCAGGTTGGAGAGGTTGGCGGTGCTGGCTCCCCGCCAAGCGTAGATGGCCTGGTCATCGTCACCCACCGCAGTGATCGCAGCGCGGGGGCCCGCGATCAGCTTCATCATCTGGTACTGGCAGTCATTGGTGTCCTGGTACTCGTCCACCAGCAGGTAGAGGAACCGATGCTGCCAGCGGCGCAGCGCCTCTTCATGTTCCCTGAACAGTTCCACCGGCAGTCTGATGAGGTCGTCGAAATCCACCGCCTGATAGGCTCGCAGCGTCTCCTGATAACGCCCGTAGAGCAGGGCGATGCGCTGCTGCTCCTCGTTCTCGGCCAGCCCTGCCGCCTGTTGCGGCGTGAGGAAGGCAGCCTTCCAGTTCGAGATCACGCTCTGCGCTGTGCGTATCTCCTGCTTGTCCGGGCTGCCCAACAACTCGGCGATGATCTTGGCGGTGTCCGCGCTATCGAAGATGGAGAACTGCTTCTTGTAGCCGAGCAGCGGCGCTTCTTCGCGCAGGATCTGCATGCCCAAGGCATGGAAGGTGCAGATGGTCATGCCCTTGGCATCGCGCCCGCTGATGATCTTGCCCACGCGCTCCCGCATCTCGTTGGCGGCCTTGTTGGTGAAGGTGATGGCGGCGATGTTGCGAGGCGCATAGCCGCATTCCTGCACAAGGTAGGCCAGCTTGTGCGTGATGACGCGCGTCTTGCCGCTGCCGGCGCCTGCCAGCACCAGGAGAGGGCCACCGAGATATTTCGCGGCTTCACGTTGCGTGGGATTGAGTTTGCTTAACATGCTGATGTATTGCCTGAATCTGGTCTGCGCTGTGGGAAGCGCCATTCCGGGGTCCTGTCGGTGAACTGCCGGCCAGAGTGGTGTCGCGAACGAAACCGCTCACGATACTTCTGATAGACTAGCCCGGACAGACTACGCGGACGACCCATATGCTACCAGATGACGGTCCATATCCTGACGATTCCCGTATACCGGCCGATCTGTCCTTCATAGAGCAGGCCGTGGCACAGCACGGGAACGATGCCAGCAAGCTGTTGCAGATACTGCGCGAGGTGCAGGAGCGCCTCGGTCATGTCCCGCCCCGCGCCGTCTCACTTATCGCCGCTAGTCTCGGCATCCCCCGCGCCCGGGTAGAAAGCGTGGCCTCCTTCTATTCCTTCCTGCACCTGAAGCCGCACGGCGAATACCGCGTGCTGTTCTCCGACAACATCACCGACCGCATGCTCGGAAGTGCCGAACTGATGCAGCAGATGTGCCAGCAGTTGTGGGTGGAGGCCGGAAAAGTGTCGGAAGATGGGCTGGTAAGCGTCGCCCCCACCTCATGCACCGGCATGTGCGACCAGGGACCTGCGCTCCTGGTCAATGGCAGCGCCATCACCCGCCTCACGCATCAGCGCGTGCAGGAGATAGGACAGCTGATACGCAACCGCACGCCACTGGCCGACTGGCCCGCCGATTTCTTCCATGTGGAAGACAACATCCGGCGCAGCGGGATATTGCTGGGCAACACCCTCGCGCTGGGCGAGACTTTGCAGGCAGGGTTGGCGCTGGGAGCGCAGGGCGTCGTCGAGCAGGTCAAGGCCTCCGCCTTGCGGGGCAGGGGAGGCGCAGGTTTCCCCACCGGATTGAAGTGGGAGAGCTGCCGCAGCGCATCCGGCGACATCCGCTACGTGGTCTGCAACGCGGACGAGGGCGAGCCCGGCACTTTCAAGGACCGCGTGCTGCTCACCCGCCAGGCCGACCTGGTGTTCGAAGGCATGACGCTGTGCGCCTTGGCCATAGGCGCGAAGAAAGGTTTCCTCTATCTGCGCGGGGAATATAGCTATCTGGCCGAGCACCTGCGCGCCGTGCTGCAACGGCGCCGCGAGAGCGGCCTATTGGGCGACCGCATCCTCGGTCGGCAGGGCTTAGATTTCGACATCGAGCTCCATCTGGGCGCAGGCGCCTATATCTGCGGCGAGGAATCGGCACTGATCGAATCGCTGGAAGGCAAGCGCGGCGTGCCCCGCAACCGGCCGCCGTTCCCGGTGACCCACGGCTACATGCAGCAGCCCACCGCCGTGGACAACGTAGAGACCTTCTGCCAGGCTGCGCTGGCCGTGCACGTGGGCGCCGAGAAGTACCGCGCCATCGGCACCGCCAAATCCACGGGCAGCAAGGTCATCTCGGTCTCAGGCGATTGCCCGCGCCCAGGGATCTATGAGTATCCCTTCGGTGTCTCGGTGCGCGAGGTGCTGCGCGATTGTGGTGCAGTGAACACGCGGGCCGTGCAGATCAGCGGCCCTTCCGGCGTCTGCGTGGCGGAGAGCGAGTTCGACCGCAAGCTGGGGTTCGAAGACCTGCCCACCGCGGGTGCGTTCATGGTGTTTGACGACAGCCGCGACATGTTCGAGGTAGCGCGCAACTACGTTCACTTCTTCGCCCACGAGAGCTGCGGTTTCTGCACGCCGTGCCGCGTGGGGACCTCGTTGCTGAAGAAGACCATGGACAAGATCGCCGCCGGCCTGGGCACGCAGTATGACCTCGCCGAAGTCGAGCATCTGGACCTCGTGCTGCAGACCACCTCGCACTGCGGGCTAGGGCGCACCGCCTGCAACCCCGTGCTGCACACGCTCAAACACTTCCGGCCTGCCTACGAGAACCGCCTCAAATCGCTGGAATTCAAGCCGGCTTTCGACCTGGACGGCGCACTGGCGCGCGCGCGCCAGATGACAGGGCGCGACGACGCGGGGGCCCACCTCAGACCGGAGGAAATATGATAACCACGTCATTCCGGCGCACGCCGGAATCCAGCAAAACAAACGACCCGCGTAGCGGACAACTTGGTGTGGCCTCGCTACGCGAGAATGTCGTTGACCGACTGGATTCCGGCCTGCGCCGGAATGACGGCCTCCACTGGGGTGACCTATGAGCGACAGCTTCCAACTCGACGGCACGACCGTCCCCTTCGAGCCCGGACAGACCGTGCTGCAGGCCGCATTGGCGGCCGATCGCTACATCCCGCACTTGTGCTACCACCCCGAATTCAAGCCGCACGGCAGCTGCAAGCTGTGCACGGTCAAGGTCAACGGCCGTACCACTTCCGCCTGCACCATGCCTGCCGAAGCCGAGATGCATGTCGAGAGCGACATCGAGGAACTGAATGCGCAGCGCCGCACGCTCCTGCAGATGCTGTTCGTCGAGGGCAACCATTTCTGTCCCTCCTGCGAGGCCAGCGGCAACTGCCAGCTCCAGGCCACCGCCTACCAACTGCAGGTGATGACGCCGCGCTTCAACGAGTTCTATCCTGACCGTCCGCTCGACGGCTCCCACCCCGATATCCTGCTCGACTTCAACCGCTGCATCCTGTGCGAACTGTGCGTACGCGCCTCAAGCGAGGTGGACGGCAAGAACGTGTTTGCCCTGGCGGGGCGGGGCATCACCAAGCACCTCATCGTCAACGCCGAATCGGGCCTGCTCAAGGACACCGACATCGAGCTTTCCGACAAGGCGATGGAGGTATGCCCGGTCGGTGTGATCCTGAAGAAGGGAGTAGGGTTCAGCGTACCGATAGGTGCGAGACGCTATGACCAGCGCCCGGTCGGTGCGCAGGCGCTGGACGACGCGCCGCGCATCCCGGAGGCACGTGCGAACTGCGATGCTTGCGAGGATGCGCCATGAACGATAAGAAGAAACTACGCGTCGCCACCACCTCGCTCGCCGGCTGCTTCGGCTGCCACATGTCCTTGCTCGACATCGACGAGCGCCTGTTCCCGCTGCTAGACCTCGTCGAATTCGATCGCTCGCCGCTCACCGACATCAAGCACTGCGGCCCCTGCGACATCGGCATCATCGAAGGCGGCATCTGCAACGCGGAGAACGTGCACGTGCTCCGCGAGTTCAGGAAGAACTGCAGGATCCTCATCTCCATCGGGGCCTGCGCTGTCACCGGCGGTCTGCCTGCGCAACGCAACCACCTCGACCTCGGCAGCTGCCTCACCGAGGTATACCTCACCGAACCGGGATTGGCACACGGTCACATCCCCAATGACCCGGAACTGCCGCTGCCGCTGGACAAGGTGCACCCGCTGCATGAAGTGGTGAAGATCGATTACTTCATCCCCGGCTGCCCACCCTCCGGCGACGCCATCTGGAAATTCCTCACCGACCTCATCGCGGGCAAGACGCCCGAACTGGGACATGGACTGATCAAATATGACTGACATGACTGATAACTTGGAAACCGCCGCCCACGCCGAGAACCTGCGCCGCGTCGCCATCGATCCCGTGTCGCGCGTCGAGGGCCACGGCAAGGTAACGCTGCTGCTGGACGACAACGACCGCGTGCATCAGGTGCGGCTGCACATTGTGGAGTTCCGCGGCTTCGAGAAGTTCGTGCAGGGGCGTCCCTACTGGGAAGCACCGGTGATGGTGCAGCGCCTGTGCGGCATCTGCCCGGTGAGCCACCATATCGCCGCCTCCAAGGCGATGGACATGATCGTAGGCGCGACGCTCACGCCGACGGCGGAGAAGGTACGGCGGCTGATGCACTATGGCCAGATATTGCAGTCGCATGCGCTGCATTTCTTCCATCTTTCAGCGCCCGACCTGCTGTTCGGTTTCGATTCCGACGTGGCCAAGCGCAACATCGTCGGCGTGGCTGCGCAATATCCCGAGGTGGCCAAGCAGGGCGTGCTGCTGCGCAAGTTCGGGCAGGAGGTGATACGCGTCACGGCGGGCAAACGCGTGCATGGCACCGGCTCCATCCCGGGCGGGGTGAACAAGAACGTCAGCATCGAGGAACGCAACTACCTGCTGAAGGACATCGAGCAGACGATTGCGTGGAGCCGTGACGCGGTAGGCATCGCGCGGCAGCTGTTCGAGAAGAACCAGGATTTCTATAACAGCTTCGGGCGTTTCGATACGCATACGCTCAACCTGGTGCGTAACGACGGAGCGCTGGACCTGTACCACGGCGGTCTGCGTGCACGCGACAAGGACGGCAAGACGCTGTTCGACCATTACGATTACAGCCACTACTGGGATGTGATCTTCGAGGACGTGAAGCCGTGGTCGTACATGAAGTTCCCCTTCCTGCGCAGCCTGGGAGCGGAGCAGGGGTGGTACCGGGTCGGGCCATTGACGCGCGTGACGCAGTGCGACTTCATACCCACGCCGCTGGCCGAGGCACAGCGCAAGGAGTTCCTGGCGTTCGATGGTGGCTCCGCCACGGGCGCGACCCTGGGCTTCCATTGGGCGCGCATGATAGAGATGCTGCACGCAGCCGAGGTGATACGCGACCTGTTGCACGATCCCGACCTGCAAGGCACCGAGCTCGTGAGCCGCGGCGAACGGCAAGCGCGCGGCGTGGGCGTGATCGAGGCCCCGCGCGGCACACTGATCCATCACTACAAGGTGGACGACAACGACCAGATCGTGCGCTGCAACCTCATCGTCTCGACCACGCACAACAACCAGGCGATGAATGAGGCCATCCGTTCCGTGGCCCGGCAATACCTCGACGGCAAGAAGCTCACCGAAGGCCTGCTCAATCACGTCGAGGTCGCCATCCGCGCCTTCGACCCCTGCC
>JBBIIJ010000080.1:0-6719 GCA_037446535.1 Sideroxydans sp.
AGTCCGCAAACATTCGCACGAACCTGCGCCAGTTCGCGGCAATGCGCAAGAAAAAAGGTCAACCGAGAACGGTTGACCTTTATATATTGGTGGAGGCGGGGGGAATTGAACCCCCGTCCGCAAGCCCTCTACAGGCAGTTCTACATACTTAGTCTGATTGTTTGATTTGATCCGGCAGACGCCAACCGACAGGCTGCTGACGGACGAGCTACCTTGGTTTTAGCTTCGTGCAAAGTAGCCCTGCACGACACGATTCCATGTAAATGACCTCACTCATCTCCACCTTGCGGTTTCGAGCCCCTCCATGGACAGCAGGGTGTGAGGTCTAGCCTTTAGGCGGCCAGAGCGTACTTTTCGTCGTTTGCGACTATTGGTTTTCCAGCTGATTTACGAGGTGGCGGGTCCTCGGTATGCCCTACGCTGCTTTGCAACCCACGTCGAAGCCAGGTCGCCCCCGGTTCGGTTTGCTACTAGCGGTGCCTAGTATAGCAGACAACTCAGTGCGGGGCCGCGTCGCGAGTCTGTACGGGAGGGGGCATCTGCATGTGTTTCTGCAGATAGCGCCCGAGGTGACGGTCGGTCTTGGCGATGTGGCCGGTGAACCAGTCGAACAGCAGCAGCTGGGTGCGGAACGAGAGGTGATAGGGGTCGCAGTTACCCTCGTCGGCTTCTTCCTTGAGCGACGTGAAGTCATCGATGAAGCGCTGATGCTCCTGCAAGTGGCTGTCTAGGAAGGGGTAGTTGTAGCGCCGCATCAGCTCCTCTTCCTCGCTCTCACTTTCCACATGGTGGCTTGCAAGGTAGGCAAAAGCGTCCTGCGTTGACTGGCGATCCTGGTTTGCGAGATGAGAGATGAGCTCGTTGATCTTCCCGAACAGCCGTTTGTGCGCCTCATCCACTTCCTCTATGCCGATCTGGAATTCCTCGCGCCATTCCAGGTGGTTGTTCAGCTCCCCTGTCGTGTAGTGCTGTCCATTGGCGAGATATTCCTCGCAGCGTGCCATGTAGATGCGGGCGGGGACATCCTTGGGCGTGCTTTCAAGGCATTGGGAGAGCCGCTCCATCGCACGCGGGATTTCGCCCAAATGATAATAGGCGATCGCTTCCTCGAACCTGGTCTTGGTGGCGCGCTTACCGTCCCTCAGCTTGACCGGGTCGTTGTTGAACACTTCGTAGATGGAGAGCGGTTGGGTCTTGCCTTTCACGCGGATGCGGTCCAGGAAGCGGATGTCGTATTTTGAGGGGTTGGACAGATCGTATAGCGTGTTCTGGCTGATCAGCAGCTGTGTGTGGTATGTCTTGGTGGCCTCTTCGATACGGGAGGTCAGGTTGACGGCGTCGCCGATCACCGTACTTTCCATGCGGTTCGCGCCTCCGACCGTGCCTATCATGACCATGCCGGTGTTCAGTCCGAAGCCGATCTGGATGGGCGCATAGCCGGCACGTGCCCGACCGGCGTTGTATTCGCCGAGCTTTTCTATCATATGGACGGCTCCGCTCACGGCATCGTCGGCCCCCTGGGTGAACAGCGACATGATGGCATCGCCCATATATTTGTCGATGATGCCGCGATGCATGCCGATGACCGGTTCGATCTGATTGAGATAGGAGTTGAGGAAGGTGAAGTTCTCCTGGGGCGTCATGCTCTCGGAAAGAGAGGTGAAATGGCGGATATCCGAGAACATGATGGTCAGCTTGCGCTCGACCTGGTCCCCCAGCTTCACGTCCACGATGCTGTCCCGCTCGAGCAGGGTCAGTAGTTGGTGCGGGATCAGACGTGCGAATGCCTGTTCGGTCTGTTGCAGCTTGGAGAGCGCCTGTTCGTAGTTGGTGACCGCGCTGCTGCGAAGTTGTGTTTCTTGATCCAGCTTATCCTTCAGGGACCTCAATTGTGTCGTGCGGCGCGTGATTATCCATTCCGCGCGGGATGAACGGCTCACCATCGCGAGCACTGATGCTATCAGGATGCCTGTCAGGAAAGTGACCCATTGCAGGCCGAGTTCGGTGAAGTAGATGGTGAAGATGAGCAGTCCGATGACGACCAGCACCGCAAAGGCGGAGATGTACGGCCGGACGGTGCGAAATATCTTGCGGGTAGGCATTGTTGTTTTCCTTGTGAACCTCAGGCCGGCGCGTACGTGTCCTCTTCGCGGCCCCCTCCGATGGTCACTCTAACAGACATAAACCGTGATGTCCCGATTGACGGGGTGTCCGCGCGCCGGCGGTGATGGCCTAGCGCTGGCCCAGATACTTCAGCAGTTCAAACGGGGAATTGACGCTGCCCGCCGACGGCCATCGGGTCGTGTCTGCGGTGGGATCGATATAGCCGTAGGCGGCGATGATGCCCATCATGCCGGCAGCAAGCGCAGCCTCCATGTCGCGCAGGTCGTCACCCAGATAGAGGCAGTTCTCAGGTGTCGTGCCTGCCAGCTTGGCGGCGTGCAGCAGCGGCATCGGATGGGGTTTGGCGTATGCACAAGTATCGCCGCTCACCACGAAGGAGGCACGCAGGGCATAGCCCAGCTTCTCCATCAGCGGTACGGTGAAGCGCTGCGGCTTGTTGGTCACGATGCCCCAGGCGATGTCGCGCTGGTCGAGCTCGGCGACCAGCGCAGCCATGCCGGGGAACAGGCGTGTGTTTTCGCAGATATGCTCTTCATAGTGCTGAAGGAAGGCGTCGCGCGCCTCCCCGTAATCTGGAGCATCCGGCTTGATGCCCAGTCCCAGTTGCAGTAGGCCGGGGGAGCCGTGAGAGGCTTGCGGTCGGATGGTCGCCAGCGGCAGCGCGGGCAGGCCGCGCAGGTTCAGCACATGGTTGAGCGCGGCTCCAAGGTCGGGAGCGGTGTCGGCAAAAGTGCCGTCAAGGTCGAGCAGTACCGCTTCAATCACGTTGGCAGGCCACCAGGTAATTGACGTCGGTGTCGCGTCCCAGGGAGTAGGTCTTGTTCAGCGGGTTGTAGCTCATGCCGGTCAGGTCCGTCACGTTCAGTCCCGCAGGGCGGCACCATTGCGCTAGTTCGGACGGCTTGATGAATTTGGCGAAATCGTGGGTACCGCGCGGCAGCAGATTCAGCACGTATTCCGCGCCGATGATCGCGAAGAGGTAGGACTTCGGGTTGCGGTTGAGCGTGGAGAAGAACACGTGCCCGCCCGGCTTCACCAGCTGACCGCAGGCTGCGACCACGGCTGCGGGGTCGGGCACGTGCTCCAGCATCTCCATGCAGGTCACCACGTCGTATTGGGCGGGGCGCTCGGCGGCCAGCACCTCGACTGCGACCTTGCGGTATTCCACCTGCTTGCCGCTCTCCAGCAGATGCAGCTGGGCGACCTGCAGCGACTTGTCGGCGAGGTCTATGCCCGTGACTTTTGCGCCCGCGCCGGCCATGCCCTCGGCCAGGATGCCGCCGCCGCAGCCCACGTCCAGCACGGTCTTCCCGGAAAGTCCCGCGATGCGGTCTATGTAGCCCAGGCGCAGCGGGTTGATCTCGTGCAGCGGCTTGAATTCGCTGTTCGGATCCCACCATTTGTGGGCGAGTTGCGAGAATTTTTGCAGTTCGATGGGGTCGGCGTTGGTCATGATGAAGGCTCTGTTTGCTGGAGCGGACTTTAGCAAAACTTGAGGTGTTCGCCAAACATGCCAAGCCTGTCGCAGGTAGTCGGCGGGGTAAGCGCCTGTGCTAGAATGCGAACTTCGGTTTTGTGCCGCTTCACCTCATTGTATAGGTCGCTCATGGAACAACAATTCGCCAAAGAAACCCTGCCAGTCAGCCTTGAAGAAGAGATGCGTAAGTCCTACCTGGACTATGCCATGAGCGTGATAGTTGGCCGTGCGCTGCCGGACGTGCGCGATGGCCTGAAGCCGGTGCACCGTCGCGTGCTGTTCGCGATGAGCGAGCTTTCCAATGATTGGAACCGCGCCTACAAGAAATCGGCGCGTATCGTCGGCGACGTGATCGGTAAATATCACCCGCACGGCGACACTGCGGTGTACGACACCATCGTGCGCATGGCGCAGGATTTTTCGATGCGTTATCCGCTGGTGGACGGCCAGGGCAACTTCGGTTCGGTGGACGGCGACAACGCGGCGGCGATGCGTTACACCGAGATCCGCATGGCGAAGATCGCCCATGAGCTCTTGGCTGACATCGACAAGGAGACGGTGGATTTCGGCCCGAACTACGACGGTTCCGAGCAGGAGCCGCTGGTTTTCCCCACGCGCATCCCCAACCTGCTGATCAACGGTTCTTCCGGTATCGCTGTGGGCATGGCGACCAACATCCCGCCGCACAACCTGTCCGAAGTGGTGGATGCTTGCCTGGCGCTGCTGCGCGATCCGAACATGGACATCGAACAGATGATCGAGCTGGTGCCCGCGCCTGATTTTCCCACCGCCGGCTTTATCTACGGCCTGGCCGGCGTGAAGGAGGGCTATCGCACTGGTCGCGGCCGGGTGGTGATGCGTGCACGTACCCATTTCGAGGATATCGGCAAGGGCGATCGCCAGGCCATCATCATCGACGAGCTGCCCTATCAGGTGAACAAGGCCAACCTGCTGATGAAGATCGGCGAGTTGGTGCGCGAGAAGCGCCTCGAGGGCATCTCCGAGATCCGCGACGAGTCTGACAAGTCCGGCATGCGCGCCGTGATCGAGCTGAAGCGCGGCGAGAACGCCGACGTGATCCTGAACCAGCTCTACAAAGACACCCAGATGCAGGACAGCTTCGGCATCAACATGGTCGCCATCGTCGACGGCCAGCCCAAGCTGTGCAACCTCAGGGACGTGATCGAGGCGTTCCTGCGTCACCGCCGCGAGGTGGTGACCCGCCGCACCATATTCGAACTGCGCAAGGCGCGCGAACGCGGCCACATCCTGGAAGGCCTGGCCGTCGCGCTATCCAACGTGGACGAGATCATCGCGCTGATCAAGGCGGCGCCCACGCCGGCAGATGCCAAGCGCGAGCTGATGGCGCGCGGCTGGCGTTCCTCGCTGGTGGAAGACATGCTGTCCCGCGTGAGCGAGGCTTCGCGTCCGGAAGGGTTGGCGCCGGAGTTCGGCCTGGTGAAGGGCAGCGGCTACTTCCTGTCTGACGCGCAAGCACAGGCCATCCTTGAACTGCGCCTGCAGCGCCTGACCGGCCTGGAGCAGGACAAGATCGTGGGCGAATACCGTGAAGTGATGGACAAGATCACCGACCTGCTCGACATCCTGGCCAAGCCTGCACGTGTGACGCAGATCATCGGCGACGAGTTGGTGGCGGTGAAGGCGCAGTTCGGCGACCAGCGCCGCAGCGAGATCGTCACGCACACCCAGGACATGAGCATGGAAGACCTGATCGCGCCGGAAGACGTGGTGGTCACCATGTCGCACGGCGGCTACATGAAGGCGCAGAAGCTGGACGAATACCGTGCGCAGAAGCGCGGGGGGCGCGGCAAGCAGGCCACGGCGACCAAGGAAGACGATTTCATCGACAACCTGTTCATCGCCAACACGCACGACTACATCCTGTGCTTCTCCAACCGCGGCCGCTGCTACTGGCTCAAGGTGTACGAGGTGCCGCAGGGGACGCGCATCTCGCGCGGCAAGCCCATCGTCAACCTGCTGCCACTGGAAGCCGGCGAGAAGATCAACGCCATCTTGCCGGTGAAGGTGTTCAGCGAAGACAAGTTCGTGTTCTTCGCCACGACAGAAGGCACGGTGAAGAAGACCCCGCTGTCCGACTTCGCCAACCCGCGCAAAGCGGGCATCATCGCCATCAACCTGGACGAGGGCGACTTCCTCATCGGCGTGGCGCTCACCGACGGCAAACACGATGTGATGCTGTTCTCCGACGAGGGCAAGGCGGTGCGCTTCGACGAGGATGACGTACGTCCGATGGGCCGCGTGACGCGCGGCGTGCGCGGCATGAACCTGGCCAAGGGCGGCAAGGTGATTGCGCTGCTGGTGGCGGAGAACGAAGAGCAGTCTGTGCTGACCGCGACCGAGAACGGTTACGGCAAGCGCACGCCGATCGCCGAGTACACCCGCCACGGCCGTGGCACGCAGGGCATGATCGCCATCCAGACCTCGGAACGCAACGGCAAGGTGGTGGCCGCGACGCTGGTGCAGCCCGAGGACGAGATCATGCTGATCGGCACCAACGGTGTGCTGATCCGCACCCGCGTCAACGAGATCCGCGAGATGCGTCGCGCGACACAGGGTGTGACGCTGATGAACCTGGGCGAGGGTGACAAGCTGGCCGGCCTGAGCCGTATCGCCGAAACGGAAGAAGAGGACGCTGAGTAAATGACGATATTCAACTTCAGCGCTGGACCTGCAGTATTGCCCAAGGAAGTGCTGCAGCAGGCGCAGGCCGAGTTGCCAGACTGGCACGGCAGCGGCATGTCGGTGATGGAGATGTCGCACCGCGGCAAGGAATACATGGGCATCCATGCTCAGGCCGAAGCAGACCTGCGCGATCTGATGGGCATCCCGAGCAGCTACAAGGTGCTGTTCCTGCAGGGCGGGGCGCACCTGCAGTTCTCGATGATCCCGTTGAACCTGCTGCGCGGCAAGCTTTCTGCCGACTACGTGAGCACCGGCGACTGGTCCAAGAAGGCGATCAAGGAAGCGCAGAAGTTCTGCCATGTGAACGAAGTCGCCAGCGGCGCGGATCGCAACTTCACCTATGTGCCCGACTTCAAGTCGTGGAAGCTGGACAAGGACGCGGCCTACGTGCACT
>JBBIIJ010000081.1:0-6510 GCA_037446535.1 Sideroxydans sp.
ACCCAAGCGACGAATGGGAATTCATGTTCGACAAGCCCAAGACGCTGGGCAACCGCTTCCCCGACGTCTGGAAGAAGGTCTCGGGTGCCAACTACGGCCAGTTTGAGGACGATAGCGGACTGTGGAGCTTCGACACGGTCTATCCGTTGAGGACGCATGTCAACAAACCTGGCGGGCTCAAGAAGCCAGCCCGTACCAGCGTCGATCCTGACAAATACTTCTGGAAGGTGGTCTCCTTCGTTCCACGCGAACAGGTATGGGAACTGAGCTCCAAGGCGATGTGGTCCACCACGCTCTACACCGCAGTAATGTTGCTGCTGCTGTTCATCGGCAGCTGGTACTTCACCAAGATGCGCTACTTAAAGATCAAGGCTCAGCAGGACTTGAGCATGGCGGCGGCAGAATATGCCAAACAGCTGGCGCTGCGCGACGCCGAAGCGCGCATGTACGCGATCTTGCACACGATCGCGGACGGCATCATCACCTTCGATGAGAGCGGTACCGTGGAAGAATTCGCCGCCAACGCTGAACGCATATTCGGCTATACCCCGGAAGAGGTCGTCGGGCAGAACATCAACATGTTGATGCCTGAATTCACGCACTGGCTGCACGACGATTACCTGTTGCGGGCAGGCAAGGATATTCCCCGCGAAGAGCGCGAGATACCGGGGTGCCACAAGGATGGCACGATCTTCCCGATGGAACTGGCGATAAGCGAGGTGATACTGGCGGGGCGGCGCCACTTCACCTGCATGGTGCGCGATATCACGCGGCGCAAACGCACCCAGCAGGAGTTGATCGCCGCCAAGCACGACGCAGAACTGGCCAGCCAGGCCAAGAGCTACTTCCTCGCCAACATGAGTCACGAGATCCGCACTCCCATGAACGTGATCATAGGCTTCTCCAACCTTTGTCTGGAGACGGAACTCACCGCCGTGCAGAGGGACTATCTGGAGAAGGTGTCCCTTTCAGCCAACTCGCTGCTGGGCATCATCAACGATATCCTGGATTTCTCCAAGATCGAATCGGGCAAGATGGACATGGAGAACACCCCGTTCAATCTGGATGCCGTGTTGCGCAACGTCGCTGCCATCATCAGCATCCGCGCCGAGGAGAAACGCCTGGAGTTCCTGATCGACAAGGAGCCCGGGATCCCGCAGATGCTAATCGGTGATTCGTTGCGTCTGGGCCAGGTGCTGAACAATCTCGCGCACAATGCGGTGAAGTTCACCGAAAGAGGCGAAGTCGAAATCCAGATCAGGATGAAGAGACAGATCCCCAGCGACGGGGAGGACTATGGCCAGGTCGTATTGCGCTTCACCGTGAGGGACACCGGCATAGGCCTGACGCAAGAACAGCTAGACAAGCTCTTCCAGTCCTTCAGTCAAGCGGACATCTCGACCACCCGCAAATATGGCGGCACCGGTCTGGGGCTGGCCATATCCAAGCGGCTGGTCGAGCTGATGGGCGGGCAGATATGGGTGGAAAGCACGCTGGGCGTCGGCAGCGTGTTCGCTTTCGACGTTCCGTTCACCTTCGTGCCCAACGAGGCCATGATCGCCCCGGACCTCAGCGGCCTGAAGGCGCTGATCGTAGACGACAACGCCAGTTCACGCCGCCTCATGGTCTCCATCCTCAAGTCGCTCGGCATCGATACCGTATCGGCCCCGGACAACATCGAGGGGCTGGAGACGATTGCGCGCGCCGACGAAGACGGCCACCCCTTCGGTTGCGTCATATTGGACTGGAGCATGGCCGGCATGAGTGGACTGGAGGCGGCCAGGCGCATCAAGCAGGATATGCCGCTGCGCCAGCGCCCCAAGGTCATCTATCTCTCGGGTCACAAACACACGGAGATGATCAGCGTGTCCGGTGCGGCGAAGCTGCTGGATGCGGTGATCAACAAACCCATCACGCCATCCGGATTGCTGGACGTGATCATGATGAGCACGGCAGACCAGTGCCGATGGCCGCCGGCACCGCCACAGGACGAACCACAGGCCGACCTCGCCGGCCTGCATGTACTGCTCGTGGAAGACAACAAATTCAACCAGCAGCTGGCCAACACCCTGCTGGTCCGCGCCGGAGTGGAAGTCGGGATCGCAGACGATGGCAGCGAAGCGCTGCAGGCGCTGCAGCGCGAGCGTTTCGATGCGGTGCTGATGGACATGCAGATGCCGACGATGGACGGGCTGGAGGCGACGCGCCGCATCAGAGAGGATCCCGCGCTGGCCGATCTGCCCATTATCGCGATGACCGCCAATGCCATGATAGGAGACCGCGAGAGCTGCCTCGCGGCGGGGATGAACGACTACCTCTCCAAGCCCCTGCACTACCAGACGCTGTACGCCACCTTGGCCCGGTGGACCCAACGCAATCACTCAAAGGTCGAACGCGCGGCAAGCACGAATCCTCCGCAGAGCGAGGAACACATCCTGGACACCGCCGAGGCGATGTCTCGAATGGGAGAAGAGGCACTTTATCTGTCCATGCTGGGAAAATTCGAGCCCAGCCAGGGACAGGCGGCCCAGTCGATACGAGCGGCGCTTGCTGCCAATGACCGTGAGACGGCAGGCCGTCTGGCGCATACGCTGAAAGGGGTCTCTGCGTCTGTGGGAGCCTCCCTCCTGGCGCAATCGGCAAGTCAGCTGGAACTAGCGATCAGGATGGAGGACAGCGGACGATACGAGCAGCTGTTGGGCGCCGTCGAGAGCAGCCTGAGCGAGGCGCTTGAGGCGATCGCGGCCTACCTGCAAGAACATGGGGCTGCGAACGATCAAGGCTGAGAGGCCGGCTTGCTGCGTCGACCCGGTCGAAAATAGGCCGTGTTGTCGTAATACGCCTCGTCTTCGTTCTCCGCGGCCCAGCCCGGTACACCCAGCAGGGGCAAAGGGGTGAGCTCGCGGGTGCTGCGGCAGTGGTCTTCCGCAGAGAGATGACGCTCCAGTTGTTCGTCCAGATGCGCCAGCTGCTGCGACAGCGGCCAGGTGAAGAACGCCTCGTCCACGGGCAGCAGTAATCCCTGCCCGGTCAGCCCTATGTAGGGCCTGAGCGTCTTTTCATACAGGCCGTGACCGAAAAGGTAGCAGCCCATGCTGGTCTGCACGTGGTGGCGTCGCTGCCAGAACAGCTCCTTCCAGCGGAAGTCACGCAGCAGCCCGGCCAGTTCGGCATCGGCGCACGCCACGATGACACCTGACTCGTCGAACAGCGTGCTGGTGTCGCGCACGGCACCGCGCTCGCTGCATGCCGGGGCCGCACCCGCCCCGTCCGTCGTGAGTACCCGATAATGCCTGGCGTTGATGGCAGCCTTGGACTTGGGGAAGGTCAGCCAGACCAGCGCATTGAGCAGATCATGCCAGTTCTGCGCACGCGTCGGCACTTCGCCTTTCAGGTAGCAGCGCGGCTCGTACTGCGCCTCGAAAGGCAACTTGCCGTATTCCTGTGGCACGAAACGCAGGGGCAGGCCGCTTCGCACCGTGATGCGCGGTTGATGTGTCTCCAGCAGCGTGTTGCAGTCCTGTAAGGTCGGAAAACCATCGGTATGGAAGCGCGAGATGATGTGGTGCAGCGGGGCAAAGAACGGCGAGTTCAACAGCGCGTCCCGATCCCAGTCTGGTGTAGAGTTCATGGCCTGAGTTTAGCCGAATCCCGCGTGCAACACAGCGATCCCGGCTTGTGGTAACTTGCGCCTGTCGCAGGGCGTAGTCAGTCAGCCCGATAGCACCGTGGGGTAGGAATGAACGAGTTAGATGCCATCCAAACCAGTCTCGCCAGTTTCACCAAGCGTCTGGACGACGCTTCCAACGACCGTTTCAACGAACTGCGCAAGTGCTCGTTCTTCGACCCCATCCCCAGTGAATGGCTGGCCCCCATCGCGGAGCAGACTCAGATCCGCACCTTCGCGGCCGGTGACCACATCACCTCTGAGGGCGACAGCATGGACGTCTTCTACGTCGTCCTGTTCGGCGCGGCCACCGTCTACTACAACAACCATATCGTCGGCCTGATACGCAGCGGGGAGTGCGTGGGCGAAGGGATGTTCTTCGCAAACGAGAACATCTCGCGCTCGGCGACCGTCATTGCGGATGGCCAGGTGATCGTTGCAGAGATCGGCAGGGTCGGCGTGGACTACCTGCAGGGCGACTCGAAAACCTATCTGGACAAGGCCCTGCTGCTTGCGCTGTTCAAGAAGCTGCAAGCCGCCAACCGCAAGATCGAAGAGTTGTTGCGCTGAAAGGCCGCCATCGGCGTGTAGGCGTTTGTTGTGGTGTAACGTCGTTCCGTTAAACTAGAAAAAGGAGTTGTATATGCGTAAATTGCTACTCGCAGTTTGTCTGTCCGGCATCTCTGTTTCCGCCATGGCCTCCTGTGCCGACCTCAAGGCACAGATCGACGCCAAGCTTCAAGCCAAGGGGGTCACCTCCTACAGCCTGGACATCGTCCCGGCGGCACAAGCTGCGGCAGCGCCTGCTGCCGCCTCCTCGACCGGCACAGCCGATCCGGCCGCCGCCCCTGCCAAGGCAGCAGGCAAGGTGGTAGGCACCTGTGAGGGTGACACCAAGCAGATCGTCTACAAGCGCAACTGACGCGACACCCCCGCCCGGTCCGTCCTCGGGCCGGGCATCCACCTCCTTTGTTCCACATACGCGACATCGATTTCGACTAGAATCCTGTCGCATGAACATCATCACTGTCTTCAATCAGAAGGGCGGTGTTGGTAAGACGACTACCGCACTCAATCTCGTTGCCGCCTTATCGCGCATCGAGCGTTCTCCCTGCGGCATAGATCTCGATCCGCAGGCGCAGCTCAGCTCCATCTCCAACATCACGGCAAGGTCCGGCGCCGAGACGGTACTGGCCCTGTTCCAACACAACCATCCCCTGCACAGCCTGGTGCGCCAGTCGGCAAACAACATCAGGATCATCCCGGCCCACACGGAGTTGTCCAAAGTGGACGTGCTGTATGGCAAGGGACTCAACGTGGTGAACAGGCTCAACATCGCCCTGCATGCCGAGCACTTCGGCAGCAAGGAGGCGCCGGTGGTGATCGATTGCAGTCCGATGGTCGGCGTGTTGTCGTTGAACGCGATCTTCTCGTGCAGCGGCGTGATCGTGCCCATCTCGGCCGACCATCTTTCCACCAAGGGGGCGATCCAGGTGGAGAAGACCTTGAACGCGCTGGAGCCCGTGCTCAAGCGCCGCGTGAAGCGTCGCTATCTGCTCACGCGCTTCGACGGGCGGCGGCGCATGGCATGGGACGTGCTGAAGCTGGTAGAGGAGAAGTTCGGCGCGGACGTCTGCCGTACCCGTATTTCGGAGAACGTCAGCCTGGCCGAGAGCCCGGCCCTGAACAAGACGGTGTTCGAGCACGCGCCGGACAGCCGCGGCGCGCGCGATTATGACGACCTGCTGAAAGAGCTGCTGGCCGACGGATTCGTCGAATGATGCCAGCTCACTTGGAGATCAGGGAAAGGATGTCCTCGACCGACATGATGGTCGGGTGAGCCTTGCCGTCCTCCGACGGCTTTTCGTTGCAGCTCACCACTTCGCAATAACGGTACATCTGCCTCAGCTTGCGCTCCGCCTCCGCCTCATCGCGGGCAGCGATGACTACGCTCTCCACTTTCTGCCCGTCGCGAGTCAGAATCGAAAAATCGAACTTCTGCATCACCTTCCCCTCCTCCAGCTTAGTTTCTTGTTATGTAACTACCCTCTGCCTTCTTGCTTCGTACAAACACACGCCGGTACTGACCGACACGTTCAGACTTTCCACACTGCCCTGCATGGGGATGCGCACCAGCTGGTCGCAGGTCTCGCGCGTGAGACGGCGCAATCCCTCGCCTTCCGCTCCCAGCACCAAGGCCAGCCCCCCTTTGTGGTGCACATCATACAGACTTGTCTCCACTTCGCCAGCCATGCCGACGACCCAGATGTCGCGTTCCTTGAGCTCGCGCAGGGTGCGCGCGAGGTTGGTGACCGTGATGTAGGGCACGGTCTGCGCCGCGCCGCAGGCTACCTTTTCCACCGTGGCGTTGATGCCGACGGCCCGGTCCTTGGGCGCGATCACCGCATGCACGCCGAAAGCGTCGGCGCTGCGCAGGCAGGCGCCCAGGTTGTGCGGGTCCTGCACTCCGTCCAGCACCAGCAACAGCGCCGGCTCCGTGAGCGTATCCAGCACGTCGTCCAGATGCTGCACCTTCTGTGCGGCGTCCACCCGAGCGGCCACGCCCTGGTGGCGGGCATGTCCCGCCATGCCGTCCAGGCGCTTGCCGTCCACCTGGATGATGCGCAGCCCGTTGGCCTCTGCCAGCTTGAGCAGGTCGCGCGCGCGCGGGTCGCGGCGTTGTGTATCCACATAGACTTCCAGCACGCTGTCTGCGTTCTGACGGATGCGGGCAGTGACGGCATGGAAGCCGTGGATGATGCGCGACTCAGCCATGGTGCTTGCCTCCCTTCTTTCCGGGCTTCTCGGGCTTCTCGGGCTTCTCGGGCTTCTCGGGCTTCTCG
>JBBIIJ010000082.1:0-6335 GCA_037446535.1 Sideroxydans sp.
GGATCTCGGCGGCCTGCAGCCGAGATCCTCGATTTCAACGTGCACGTTTCCACCCCGCCCGGTTACGAGGTGGAACCCGAGCGTGCCGGCCTGTTCGGCGAAGATCACTACGAGGAATTCAAGGACCCGATGGACGCCGCGCGCGGCGCAGATCTGGTGACCACGGATGTTTGGACCTCCATGGGCTGGGAAGCAGAGAACGATGAGCGCATGAAGGACTTCGCCGACTGGCAGGTGGACGGGGACATGATGCGCGTCGCCGCCAAGGATGCACTGTTCATGCACTGCCTGCCTGCACACCGCGGCGAGGAAGTCTCGGCCGAGGTCATCGACGGCAAACAGTCCGTGGTATGGGACGAGGCAGAGAACAGACTGCATGTGCAGAAGGCGCTGATGGAATACCTGCTGCTGGGCAAGATCAACAACTAAATCGGAACAAGAAGCATGAGCGAAATCAAGAAAGTCGTCCTCGCCTACTCCGGCGGCCTCGACACCTCCGTCATCCTGAAGTGGCTGCAAGATACCTACCAGTGCGAGGTGGTGACCTTCACCGCCGACCTGGGCCAGGGTGAAGAACTGGAGCCTGCGCGCCAGAAGGCGCTGAAGTTCGGCATCAAGCCGGAGAACATCTTCATCGACGACCTGCGCGAGGAATTCGTGCGCGATTTCGTGTTCCCGATGTTCCGAGCCAACACCATTTACGAAGGCGAATACCTGCTCGGCACCTCCATCGCGCGCCCGCTGATCGCCAAGCGCCTGATCGAGATCACCAACCTCACCGGCGCGGACGCCATCTCGCACGGCGCCACCGGCAAGGGCAACGACCAGGTGCGCTTCGAACTGGGCGCGTATGCGCTCAAGCCCGGCATCAAGATCATCGCACCGTGGCGCGAGTGGGATCTGCTGAGTCGCGAGAAGTTGCTGGCCTACGCCGAGAAGCACGGCATCCCCATCGAGATGAAGCACAAGCAGGGTGGCTCCCCCTACTCCATGGACGCCAACCTGCTGCATATCAGCTATGAGGGTCGCCATCTGGAAGACCCGGCCGCCGAGGCCGAAGAGACCATGTGGCGCTGGACGGTGTCGCCGGAGAAAGCCCCGGACGCCGCCGAATACCTCGACATCGAGTTCGCCGCGGGCGACATCGTGGCGCTGAACGGCACGAAGATGACCCCGGCGCAGGTGCTGACCAAGCTCAATGAACTGGGCGGCAAGCACGGCATCGGCCGCCTCGACCTGGTGGAGAACCGCTACGTCGGCATGAAGTCGCGCGGCTGCTATGAGACCCCCGGCGGCACCATCATCCTCAAGGCACACCGCGCGATCGAATCCATCACGCTGGATCGCGAAGTGGCGCACCTGAAGGACGACCTGATGCCGCGCTACGCCAGCATGATCTACAACGGCTACTGGTGGAGCCCGGAGCGCAAGGCTCTGCAGGTATTGATCGACCACACCCAAAGCTGCGTCAACGGCTGGGTGCGCGTCAAGCTGTACAAGGGCAACGTGATCGTGGTCGGCCGCGATTCCAAGACCGATTCGCTGTTCGACCCGACCATCGCCACTTTCGAGGACGACAAGGGTGCCTATGACCAGAAAGACGCCGGCGGCTTCATCAAGCTGAACGCGCTGCGCATGCGTATCGCTGCGAATCTGCACAATCGTAAGAAATAAAGGAAACGAAAATGTCGGACAGGATCGATAACGTCAGCGTAGGCAAGAAAGCCAATGTGTTCTTCGACGGTAAGTGCGTGTCGCACTCCGTGTTCTTTCCCAATGGCTCGCGCAAGACCGTGGGCGTCATCATGCCGGGCAGCCAGCTGACCTTCAACGTCGGCGCCCCCGAACTGATGGAGATCACGGCAGGCACCTGCTCGGTCAAAATCAAAGGTGAATCCGAGTTCAAGACCTACGCCGCCGGCACCAGTTTCAAGGTGGCAGAGAACAGCAGCTTCGATATCCACACCGGCGCCGAAGCAGTGGATTACGTGTGCAGTTTCGGTTGATAGAAAAACCCAGGAGAGACCATGCCCTCTTTCGACATCGTTTCCGAAGTAGAGAAGACCGAGGTCAAGAACGCGGTCGAGCAGACCAACAAGGAAGTCAGCACGCGTTTCGACTTCAAGGGCTCGGACGCGCGTGTCGAACAGGCCGAGCTGGTGCTCACAGCCTTCGCTGATAACGAGTTCCAGCTGAACCAGGTGCAGGACATCCTCAGTGGCAGACTGGCCAAGCGCGGCGTGGATATACGCAGCCTCGACATCAGCGACAAAATCGAGAAGATCAGCGGCAACAAGGTCAAGCGCAGCTGTACGGTCAAAGTCGGTGTGGAGACCGAGCTGGCGAAGAAGATCGTCAAGCTGATCAAAGACAGCAAGCTCAAGGTGCAGGCCAGCATCCAGGGCGACACGGTGCGCGTCACCGGCAAGAGCCGCGACGATCTGCAGGAAGCCATCGCGTTCGTGAAGAAGTCGATCGTCGACTTTCCCCTTCAATACCAGAACTTCCGCGATTGAAGCGCGCATCTCATCTCCTCATTGGCCTACTGGCCTTGTGTCTGTCGCACAATGCCGCGGCCGCCGACCTTTCCTATCCCGAGATCGTCATCGATGACGTGAAGCACGTCGTCACCGCTCCCGCGCGGTGGGAGGCGGCGGAGTGGCGTCAGGCGGGCTGGATGTCCCTCGCCGTGCTGGGCACCGCCGTGGTGATAGACCGCCCCTGGAGCGACGAGATGCGGCGTCACGCCGGCAACGATCCGACCGTCAAGCAGTTCGAACGCTTCGGTGCGGAATACGCCCCTGTCGTGCTGGGCGGCTTCTATTTGGCCGGTGTCGCGACCGAAAACAAGAACTCGGTGGAGGTCGCCCAGGACGGGTTGGCGGCCAGCATCATCGCCAGCGGACTGATCTCCCCTGCCATCAAGCTGGTGGTCGGGCGCAGCCGCCCACGAGCCAACGTCGGGATCTCGCACTTCCAGCCCTTCAACGATCCCAACGCATCCTTCCCCTCCGGCCACACCACTGAGGCGTTCGCGCTGGCTGCGGTGATCGCGGACCACTACGAAGAGGATTGGGTGGATTACACCGCCTACACCGTCGCAGGCATGGTCGGGCTTGCGCGAACCTACCATCAAGCACACTTCGCCTCGGACGTGCTGCTGGGAGCGGCCATAGGCACGCTGGTCGGCAAGAGCGTGGTCACCCACAACCGCGACCTGCGTTCGGACAAGGTGACCCTGTCGCCAGAGATCTCGCGCGGGATGGTAGGGATACGCCTTAGCGGCAGCTTCTAGAGAGCTGTCGCCACCCGCAGTAGCTCGCAACCCTGCATTGCAGGTGCACTCCGACTGAGTGACAATGCCCTCCCCCCTCACACAAGACGAATGCCGCTTGTTCCCACTACCTGCAAAGGAGCTGAACCATGAAGAAGGTACTTGTGTTGTTCGCGGACGGCAGCGAGGAACTGGAAGCTGTCACCGTCATCGACATCCTGCGACGCGGCGGCATCAACGTCACGCTGGCGGGACTGCACGGCGGCACACTGCGGGGTAGCCGTGGCACGGTGCTGCAGCCGGATACGACGCTGGACGAGGCGCTGACGCACAGCTATGACATGGTGGTGCTGCCCGGCGGCCAGCCCGGTTCCACCAACCTGAGATCCGACGCGCGCGTGATCAAGCTGGTGCAACACATGGCAGCGCAAGGCCAGTACGTCAGTGCCATCTGCGCGGCCCCTTCCGTACTCGCGACGGCAGGGCTGCTGGACGGCAAGAAAGCCACCAGTTTCCCCGGCTCGCTGGATGCCTTTCCCAAAGTGTTACGCCAGCCTCAGGCCGTGGTCGAAGACGGCAAACTCATCACTTCGCGCGGTCCCGGCACGGCCATGGATTTTTCGCTGACACTGGTGGAACGCCTGGCAGGGAAAGCCCAGCGCGATGAGGTGGAGGCAGGCCTCGTTCGCTGATCCTCCCGTGCCGTCAAAGGCTTAGACCACCGCTGCCATAACACTTCCCAACCCGTATTTTTTTGGTTAGGATGCCGCCCAGTCCAGTTCTACTTCCAAGCGGCGCAGACCGCGTCTATAACAAAACTCTTAATAAACGAGGATCCGAGATGAGCGAACATATCCGTTATGTCACCGACGCCACTTTCACTGCCGAGGTGCTGCAATCGCCGCTGCCCGTGCTGGTGGACTACTGGGCAGAATGGTGCGGTCCTTGCCGCATGATCGCCCCTATCCTGGATGAAGTATCCAAGGAATATGCCGGCCGCCTGAACGTCGCCAAGCTGAACGTGGACGAGAACCAGCAGACCCCGCAGAAGTATGGTGTGCGCGGCATCCCGACACTGATGTTGTTCAAGAACGGCAACATCGAAGCGACCAAGGTGGGCGCGTTGTCCAAGTCCCAGCTCACCGCTTTCATTGACAGCCACATCTGAACCCTTTAGTCTGCCGCCCGTAGCTGTTCTGTTTCGTCCTGAAACTCACTCGATCAAAATAAGTTAAAGACACTCAGCAGTCCGGCGCGGCATGTTCCGCAAATCCCCGCAGGGGAATCCGGTCCCACTTCTCACGCAACCCATCACAACCCGGCGCCATCGCGCTCCATCCTGACTATGCATCTATCTGACCTCAAGACCAAACACATCACCGAACTGGTGGAAATGGCCGTAGCCAACCAGATCGACAATGCGAACCGCATGCGCAAGCAGGACCTGATCTTCGCCCTGCTGAAGAACCAGGCGAAGAAAGGCGAAAGCATCTTCGGGGAGGGCACGCTGGAAGTGCTGCCGGACGGCTTCGGTTTCCTGCGCTCCCCCGACACGTCCTATCTCGCAGGCCCGGACGACATTTACGTCAGTCCCAGCCAGGTACGCCGCTTCAACCTGCACACCGGTGACTCCATCGAGGGCGAGATCCGCACCCCCAAGGAGGGCGAGCGTTACGTGGCCCTGGTCAAGGTGGACAAGGTCAACGGCGAGCCGCCGGAGAATGCCAAGAACAAGATCCTGTTCGAAAACCTGACACCTCTGTTTCCGACCCAGCAGATCTGCCTGGAGCGCGAGATCCGTTCGGACGAGAACCTCACCGGCCGCGTCATCGACATCATCGCGCCGATCGGCAAGGGACAACGCGGCTTGCTGGTGGCCTCGCCCAAGTCCGGCAAGACCGTGATGCTGCAGCACATCGCCCACTCCATCGCCTCCAACAACCCGGAAGCGGTGCTGATCGTGCTGCTGATCGATGAACGTCCCGAAGAAGTGACCGAGATGAGCCGCACCGTACGCGGCGAAGTGGTCGCCTCCACCTTTGACGAGCCTGCTACCCGCCACGTGCAGGTCGCCGAGATGGTGCTGGAGAAGGCCAAGCGCCTGGTCGAACACAAAAAGGACGTGGTCATCCTGCTCGACTCCATCACCCGTCTGGCCCGCGCCTACAACACCGTCATCCCCTCCTCCGGCAAGGTGCTGACCGGCGGCGTGGACGCCAATGCCCTGCAGCGCCCGAAGCGCTTCTTCGGCGCGGCGCGCAACGTCGAGGAAGGCGGCTCGCTGACCATCATCGCTACCGCCCTGGTAGACACCGGCAGCCGCATGGACGATGTGATCTACGAAGAGTTCAAGGGTACCGGCAACATGGAGATCCACCTGGACCGCCGCATGGCCGAAAAGCGCATCTACCCGGCCATCAACGTCAACCGTTCGGGTACCCGCAAGGAAGAGCTGTTGATCAAGCAGGACCTGCTGCAGCGCATCTGGGTGCTGCGCAAGCTGCTGTATCCTATGGACGAATTGGAAGCGATGGAATTCCTGCTGGACAAGGTCAAGGCCACCAAGAACAACGCGGAGTTCTTCGACTCCATGCGCCGTTAAAAAGGTTTTTGACGAACAGCAGTGTTTATGTATAATGCGCGGCTCTAAAAAACCGCATCAAGCGAGGTCGTTATGTACGCAGTAATCAAAACCGGTGGCAAGCAATATCGCGTTGTCGAAGGTGAAACTCTGAAGATCGAATCCGTTGCCGGTGAAGTCGGCGGCGCTATCGTATTGAACAAAGTGCTGATGGTTGGCAATGGCGACAAGGTCACCGTTGGCAAGCCTCTGCTGAGCGGTGCGACTGTGAAGGCGACCATCGTCTCCAACGGCCGTCACGACAAAGTGACCATCTTCAAGATGCGTCGTCGTAAGCATTATCAAAAACATCAAGGTCATCGTCAAAACTACACTGAGATCCGCATCGACGGCATCTCTGCTTAATTCTGAAGGAGCTGAAACATGGCATCGAAAAAGGGCGGGGGCAGTACCAGTAACGGCCGCGACTCACACTCGAAA
>JBBIIJ010000083.1:0-6259 GCA_037446535.1 Sideroxydans sp.
ATACCAATCCTTATTACACTGACGATGGCATCAGCCGTGGGTTCGACCTGTACAAGCGCAGGACTAACGCCACCCTGATCGCCGTCAGCCAGTACACTTCGGAAACCTACGGTGCTGGTGTGCGTTATGGCGTGCCGATCAGCGATGAAGAGATGTTCCATTACGGCCTCTCACTGGAGAACACGACGATAGGACTGACCACCCTTAGTCCGCAGCGCTTCTCTGATTACATCAAGACCTTCGGTGCGACCAACCAGAACTGGATGGGGACCATAGGTTGGTCGCGGGACACGCGCGACAGCGCCATCTACACCACCGACGGTGCAACACAGCGGGCATCCATCGAAGCGTCGTTACCTGTCTCTGGCCAGCGATTCTACAAGCTCAATTACACGCAGCAGTGGTTCCATGCACTGACGCAGTCCCGCGATTACATCCTGCGGCTGAACGGGGATGTGGGTGTTGCGGATGGCTACAGCGGCATGCAGCTGCCGTTCTTCCGCAACTTCTATGCCGGCGGAACAGGCTCAGTGCGCGGCTATGATTTCAGCTCGCTCGGCCCCCGAGACCTGAACAACTACCCGATGGGCGGGAACAGGCGCTTGGTCGGCAACGTGGAAGTACTGTTCCCGTTCCCGGGCATGGAAAAGGAAAGGTCGATGCGCATGAGTCTGTTCGTGGACGGAGGTGCGATCTATGGCGGTGCCAGTCAGGTTCCGGCTTCCATGGGAATGCGCTATTCTACGGGCGTGGGGTTGACTTGGTTCTCACCTGCAGGTCCGATTCAGATCAGCTGGGCAAAACCGTTGAACTCGCAGCCACAAGACAAAATACAGGCCTTCCAGTTCACCATGGGCGGCCTGTTCTAAGCAGTGAGGCCGCCCCGGCGGCTCGTTCCGCAAGGAGTCATGATGAATAAATTGGTCGGTTCCATCATCCTGTTCGCAAGCTGTCTGGCTACGGCACACGCCGCGGACACTCGCATCGGCATCGTCGACACCGAGCGCGTATTGCGCGAATCGGAACAGGCGATACGCGCGGAGAAGAAGATCGAAAAAGAATTCTCGGTGCGCGATCAGGAGATCAAGAAGCTCGCCAAGCAGATCAAGGAGCTGCAGGAATCCTTGGAGAAAGAGAGCGGCAAGCTCTCCGATTCGACCCGACGCACCAAGGAACGCGAGCTGGCCAACCTTAACCTGCAGTTGCAGACTCAGCAGCGCGAGTTCCGAGAAGACTTGAACCTGCGCAAGAACGAGGAGCTGGCGCAGGTGCTGGCCCGGGCCGATAAGGCGATCAAGGCGATCGCCGAAAGCGAGGAATACGACATCATCCTGCAGGAGGCCGTGTACCGTAATCCAAAAGTGGACATCACGGACAAGGTGTTGAAGTACCTCGCCGACGAACCTGCCGAAGATTCCGGCAAATAACCGAACACGACCCCGAGTATATGAATATAGCCTATCGTCTGGCAGAAATCGTGGCGCAGTTCGGTGGACGCGTGATTGGCGATGCCGATACGCGGATCTCGCAGATCGCCACGCTGGAGAACGCCGTCACCGGCCAGATCGCCTTCCTCGCCAACGCCAAGTATCGCAAACAGCTGGAGGGGAGCGGGGCGTCGGCGGTGATCTTGTCCGAAGCCGATGCGGATGCGACGGAATTGCCGCGCATCGTGACCCGTAATCCATATTCCTATTTTGCAAAACTGTCCGCTTTCCTCAATCCACCTCGTTATTACGCACCCGGCATCCATCCCTCCGCGGTGATCGGCGAAGGCGCGCTGATCTCGCCGCTTGCGCATATCGGTCCCAATGTGGTGGTCGGGGAGGGTGCACGCATCGGAGCAGGCGCGGTGGTGATGGCGGGCTGCGCCGTCGGTGAGAACGCCTCGCTGGGCGAACATACCCGTCTGTATCCGCGCGTCACCGTCTACCACGACTGCATCATCGGCAACCACGTCATCGCGCATTCCGGCGCTGTCATCGGCTCCGACGGCTTCGGCATGGCATGGGATGACGGCCGCTGGCTGAAGATCCCGCAGATCGGACGCGTGATCATAGGCGACCACGTCGAGATCGGTGCCAACACCACCATAGATCGCGGCGCGCTGGACGACACCGTGATCGAGGAAGACGTGAAACTGGACAACCAGATCCAGGTCGCGCACAACGTGAAGATAGGCGCACACACTGCCATCGCAGGTTGCGTGGGTATCGCAGGCAGCGCCACCATCGGCAAGTACTGCCGCATCGGCGGCAGCGCTGGCATCCTGGGGCACCTGCAGATCGTCGACCACGTCGAGGTGTCGTCGTTCACGCTGATCAGCAAATCCATCACCGAGCCGGGCAGCTATGCCGGCATCTATCCGTTCAGCAAGAACGACGAATGGCGCACCAACGCGGTGCAGTTGCGCCATCTGAGCGAACTGGCCAAGCGCGTCAAGACTCTGGAAAAAGAAATCGAATCATTGAAAGGGGAGAACGTATGAGCACCATGGACATCCACGAAGTACTGCAGCATCTGCCGCACCGCTATCCGTTCCTGCTGATAGACCGTGTGCTGGAAGTGAAGCCCAACGAGAGCATCGTGGCGCTGAAGAACGTCACCATCAACGAACCGTTCTTCCCTGGTCACTATCCGCACCATCCGGTGATGCCGGGCGTGCTGATCATCGAAGCCATGGCACAGGCCGCAGCCCTGTTGTCCTTCAAGAGCATGGGCACCAAGCCCGATGACAAATCGGTCTATTACTTCGTCGGCATCGACAATGCCCGCTTCAAGCGCCCCGTGAGCCCCGGCGACCAGCTGATCTTCAAAGTGGCGATCACGCAGAACCGCCGCGGCATGTGGAAATTCAGCGGTACGGCCGAGGTGGACGGTCAAGTCGCAGCCGAGGCCGAACTGATCTGCACCATACGGGACAAGTGATGGACAGCCTGCGCCACCCGACCGCGATCATCCACCCTAACGCGAAGCTGGCCGACGACGTCAGGGTTGGCGCGTATTCCATCATCGGCGAGCATGTCGAGATCGGCGCGGGGACCAGCATAGGCCCGCACGTGGTCATCAACGGCCATACGCGCATAGGCAAGAACAACCGCATCTTCCAGTTCAGCTCGCTGGGCGAGATCCCGCAGGACAAGAAATACGCGGGCGAGCCGACGCGGCTGGAGATCGGCGACGACAACACGATCCGCGAGTTCTGCACCTTCAACCTGGGCACGTCGCAGGACGTCGGCGTGACGCGTATCGGCAACAGGAACTGGATCATGGCCTATGTGCACCTGGCACATGACTGCCAGGTGGGCAACAACACCATCTTCGCCAACAACGCGCAGCTGGCCGGTCATGTGATCGTGGACGATTTCGCCATCCTCGGCGGCTTCACCGTGGTGCACCAGTTCTGCCAGATCGGCTCCCACGTCATCACCGGCATGGGCACCATCCTGTTCCAGGACATACCGCCTTACGTCACGGTCTCCGGCAACCCGGCGGCGCCCCACGGCACCAACTCGGAAGGCCTGAAGCGCCGCGGCTACTCCAGCGCGGCGGTGATGGCGATCAAGCGCGCCTACAAGACGTTGTACAAATCCGGTCTGACGCTGGAAGAGGCCAAAGCGACCATCGCCACCCAAAGCGCCGAGCATCGGGAATTGAAACTGATGTCCGATTTCCTGAGCCGCTCGCAACGCGGTATCGTCCGTTAAGCCATGTCTGCTCCAGTGAAGACCATCGCCATCGTGGCGGGTGAGGCGTCTGGCGACCTGCTCGGCAGCCTGCTGATGTCCGCCATCAAACAATCTGCGCCGGACGTGCGTTTCATCGGCATAGGCGGTCCCAAGATGCAGGGCGTCGGCATGGACGTGCTGTTCCCCATGGAGAAGCTCGCGGTGCGCGGCTACGTCGAAGTGCTGCGCCATTACCGCGAGATCGTCGGCATACGCCGCAAACTGCGCGAGCGTTTCATCGCCGAACCGCCGGACCTGTTCATCGGTGTGGACGCACCCGACTTCAATCTCGATCTGGAGATGGCGCTCAAGCAGCGCGGCATCCCCACCGTGCATTACGTGAGCCCCTCCATCTGGGCCTGGCGCGGCGAACGCATCCACAAGATCAAGCAGGCGGTGTCGCATATCCTCGCGCTGTTCCCGTTCGAAGCACCGTTGTACGAGAAGGTCGGCGTGCCCGTCACCTACGTCGGACATCCGCTAGCGGACTTCCTGCCGGACCAGCCCAAGCGTGCCGAGATGCGCGAGCAGATGCGCATCCTGCCGAAGACCGCCAAAGTGTTCGCGTTCCTGCCGGGCAGCCGTCAGAGCGAAGTGCGTTATCTGGCCAAGACCTACATCGAGACCGCCAAACTCATCCTGCAGAAGCTCCCTGAGGCGCAGTTCCTCGTGCCGCTGGCCAGCCGCGAAACGCGCAATATCTTCGAGGAAGTGCTGTGGAAGCTGGAAGCGCAACAGCTGCCCATCACCATGCTGTTCGGCCATGCACATGACGCAATGATCGCCGCTGACGGCGTGCTGGTCGCCTCCGGGACGGCCACCCTGGAAGCAGCACTGCTCAAGCGTCCCATGGTCATCACCTACAAGATGCCGGTGCTGTCCTGGTGGCTGACCAAGCGCAAGAAATACCAGCCTTATGTGGGCCTGCCCAACATACTCGCTGGCAAGTTCGTCGTCCCCGAGATACTGCAGGACGATGCGACACCGGAGAACCTTGCGCAGGCCTTGCTGAACCTGGTCAACAACAAGCATGCGGTAGCAGACCTGGAATCGGACTTCAGCGCCATGCACCAGACCTTGCGACAGGGCACGGCACAGAAAGCGGCCGCGGCCATCCTGCCTTATCTGCAGGCAGCCAGATAACGACATTCCCTCATCCCGACGAGGGTGAGGGGCAGGGAGAGGGAAAATCGATCAAGCTTTCATCCTCATCTGCGGCGTAGACGAGGCCGGGCGCGGCCCGCTGGCGGGGCCCGTGAGCGCGGCCGCGGTCATCCTGGACCCGACCCGTCCCATCGCCGGGCTCGCCGATTCCAAGAAGCTGACGGAGAAGCAACGCGACGAGCTCGCGCCCCTCATCCGCGAACGCGCGCTGGCTTGGGCCGTCGCGTACGCCGAAGTCGAGGAGATCGACAGGCTCAACATTCTGCAGGCCACGCTGCTGGCGATGAAACGTGCAGTCGAGGCTTTGCCGTTGCAGCCGCAGCAGGTGCTGGTGGACGGCCTGTATTGCCCGCAGACCGGCATCCCCAGCCAGGCCATAGTCAAAGGCGACAGCAAGGTGGCCGCCATCTCTGCCGCATCCATACTCGCCAAGACCGCACGCGACGAACTGATGCAGAGATTGCATGAAAGCTATCCGCAGTACGGCTTCGACGGGCACAAGGGATATCCCACCGCAGCACACCTCGCGGCACTGCGCGAGCACGGAGCATCCGAAGTTCATCGGCGCAGCTTCGGACCGGTGCGTGAAGCTCTGCGGAACTCCAACCTATCTTAAAGGCAATGACATGACCTTCTTCAAACTCATCCATCTGCTCGCGGTACTCGTCTGGGTAGGCGGCATGTTCTTCTCCTACGTCGTGCTGCGTCCTGCCGCGGTCGACGTATTGCAGCCCCCGGAACGCCTGTGCCTGTGGGACAACGTGTTTCAGCGCTTCTTCACTTGGGTGTGGGGAGCACTCTGCCTGATACTCGCGACCGGCCTCTACATGATCTATCAGTACGGCGGCATCGCCCACGCACCGCATCACGTTCATTCCATGCTAGCGCTTGGCCTGCTGATGGCCGCGGTCTACGGCTATGTGTTCTTCGGCTGCTACGTGCCATTCAATCTGCACGTCGCCAAAGAGCGCTGGAAAGAAGCGGGCGAGATCCTGGCCAGGATACGCAAGCTGGTCGGCCTGAACCTCACCTTGGGATTGATCACCATCAGCGTGGCCGTGATAGGCGTGATGTGGGGCTGAGACACCGTAACGACATCTAGGAGGGAGGGGACATGAAGAACCTGTTCAGCATACTGGCCTTCACCGTATTGGGGCTCATCATAGGCTACGCCGCTTTCGGCAAATGGGCCGGTGACTATGTCAGCCTGAAGACGCTGGTCTCGTTCGGTGGGAACGGCTTCCAGAGCGCCTTCCGCTCTATCTCGGGGATAGAGGACATGCGCAACAAGATATTGCTCTGCGGTGCTGCAGGCGCGGTGGTCGGCGTGCTGCTGACCTTCCGGTTCAAGAAATAGGGCTGACTGA
>JBBIIJ010000084.1:0-5885 GCA_037446535.1 Sideroxydans sp.
GGCCGCGAGGTAGTTCCAGCGTGCGCCGCCGGAGGTCTTGGGGTTGGGGGTGATGACCGCCACACCGGGCTTGACGAGGTCGCCCCAGTCCTTGATGTTCTTGGGGTTGCCCTTGCGCACCAGCAGCACGATGGTGGAGGTGTAAGGCGAGCTGTTGTTCTTCAGGCGGGTCTGCCAGTTGGCTGGGATGAGGTCTGCCTTGGTCGCCAGTGCGTCGATGTCGGCCGCCAGCGCGAGTGTCGCGACGTCCGCTTCCAGACCATCGATGATCGAGCGCGCCTGCTTGCCTGAACCGCCGTGAGAGGCGCTCACGCTCACCTCGTCGCCGGTCTTGGCTTTCCAATATTTGGCGAACGCGGTGTTGTACTCCTGGTACAGCTCGCGGGTGGGGTCGTAGGACACGTTCAACAGTTTGACTTCGGCTGCGGAAGCGGCGCCGCTGAACAACAGCGCCAGTGCGGATGCGGTAAGCAATTTCTTCACGTCTATCACTCCTCTTTGGTTCGGATGGCTCGCGAACAGGTGTTCGCGGTGGAAGGCATCCTAGAGAGGGGTGCTGCGGACGTAAACCAATTAGATTTCGATTGCTTAGCGGTTTTTGGAATATACGGCGTAAGACGTCAACGCCCGGCCTCGGCCTGTGCCACCGGCTCTATCGGCAGGGTGATGACGAAGGTCGTTCCCTTCCCCGGCGTGCTCGTCACCTCTATCCTGCCCTGGTGCCGCTTCACGATGTTCCAGGAGAGGGACAACCCCAGCCCGGTGCCCTTGCCCACGGGCTTGGTGGTGAAGAAGGGATCGAAGATGCGGTTGATGATCTCCGGTGGTATCCCGCTGCCGGTATCGCTGATGCTCACCTGCACAGCATCGGTGCCGAGGGGCTGGGTGGTGATCACGATCTCGCCCCGGGTATCGATGGCCTGCACGGCATTGATGAACAGATTCATGAACACCTGGTTCAGCTGCGAAGGCAGACACAGCACCTGCGGCAGCTTGCCGTAGTTGCGCGTCACGGTACATTTGTACTTCAACTCGTTCCACACGATGTTCAGCGTCGATTCCAGGCACTGGTGCAGGTCTGTCCACTGCCAATGGGCCTCGCCCATGTGCGAAAACTCCCGCAGGTCCTTCACGATCTTCCCGACGCGATCCAGCCCGTCCTTGGATTCAGCCAGCAGTTCCGCTGTGTCGCGTCTGATGTAATCGATGTCGAGCGCAGCCTTCATGGCGCGGACCTGCGCCAGCGCCTTAAGGTCGTTGGTGCCGCTCGCCACTTTTTCGTAGGCATCCAGGATCTCGAAGACGCCCTGGACATAGCGCGTGAGCGTATTGAGGTTGGAGCTGACGAAACTGATCGGATTGTTGATCTCGTGCGCCACTCCGGCGGCAAGCTGACCTATGGAGGCCATCTTCTCAGACTGCAGTAGCTGGTCATCCGCCTCTTCCAGACGGCGGTTGAGCACATTCATCTTCTCCAGGTTCTCGGCCAGCTCCATCTCGCGCTGCTTGCGCTGGCTGATGTCCTCTATCAGTGCAACCACGTAGTCCACACTCCTGTCGGCATGGCGCAGGCAGCGGATAGCGACATAGGCATAGATGATGTCGCCGCTCTTGCGCCGGTAACGCATGTCCAGCTCGTATTCATCCATCTCCCCTGCCAGTACCCGTTCGAAATTGCGCGAGCTGACCGCCAAGTCGTCCGGGTGCGTGATGTCGTCCCACGTTCTCTGCCTCAGCTCATCCATCGAGTAGCCAAGCATCCCGCATAAGGCCGGATTGACCTCTATCCAGTGCTTGTCAGTCCTGATGGTGGCCATGCCTACCATGGAGCGCTTGAAGAAGGCTCGGAAATGCTGTTCGCTCGCCCGCAGAAGATGCTCCGCCCGCTCCTTGACCATCACCAGGAAGCCGATCGAAGCCAGCAGCAAGGCGATGATGCCGGATATATAGGTGACGACCTGGATGGTGCCTTGCGTCGCCAACGCCGGCGTAGGCACGAGGCCGAGCATGAATGTCACGATGCGCACCAGGAAGATAATCGCCATGACGGTGAGCGCACCGGCCAGCAGAAGATGACCCTGCCCCTGTTCCCCGTTGCGGCGCAGCACCAGATAGATCGCCGGGATCTGTTGCAGAAACAGGATGAGGCTGATGCTGATAGAGCGCACCTGCTGGTTGTCGATGTAGAGCGCGAACACCACGGCCACCGCCACAATGGGCAACCCCAGCACCCATCCCGGAACGGGGATATGTCTGAAACGTGCGATCGCGAGGATGATCAGCGCGTAGGCACCGATCAGCAAGACATTGGCGACGACGATGGAGACGAAATCCGGGATGTTCCCGCGCAGGTCCAGCAATATGTAGGCTACGCCATGCAGCACCATCGCCGCTGCCCACAGCCGCAGATGCTGCGACCCTGGACCACGGGCGATGTAGCCTATCGCCCCTCCCAGCGCGAGGCTGCATACCACGATGACCCAAAGCAGCGTCTCAACATTGACGGTGAGCATGGTGAGCTGGATACCGGTCCTCTCGGACGATTTCACGATGCTCAGAGCTTAAACCATTTCGATGCACCGTTGTTGGTCCAACTGCTCTGGATCAGCCGCCGGTCATGGTATGGGTGATGATCCGGACGAATGCTCAGGATGTGTTCACCTGAACAAGCGATCCAGCCGCAGCAGCTCATCGCCAGTCAATTGCCCGGTGGCCGCGAGCAGCTTGAAATAGCTGATTAGCAGGTCGTATTGCGCCTTGTGGCAGTCGCGCATGGCGCTGTCGTATTGCGACTTGGCCTGCAATACGTCCAGTTCCGCCTTGGTGCCGCGCAATCTCTCCTGTTGGGTGCCTTTGAGCGCGAAGGCTGTGGATTTCGCGTTCTGCCTGGCCGCGAGCCGTCTGGCGTCGCTGGACAACCAGGTGAACCATGCCTGTTTCACCGTTGAGCGGACATTGCGGATCGCCAATTCCTGGTCTTGGGCAGCCTTCTCTTTCAAGGCACTCGCTTCGCGGACCTTCGCTGACTGTCCGCCTCCGGCAAATAGCGGCAGGTTGAACTGCAGACCTACGCTGCTGGTCTTCGTGGCAAACCCGGTTTGGCCGCCCGAGAGACCTGCCCCTTGAGCGGATTTGCCATAGGAGGCGACCATGTCCAAGGTCGGGCCGTGTCCAGCAAACTGCTTGCGCACCTCTTCATTGGCCGCATCCAGCGCATGCTTGGCAGCCAGGATGGTCGGATTACGTTCTTCAGCCGCTTTCACCCATTGATCGAGCGAGCCATCATGCCAATCCGGCATCGCAGCCTCTTCCGATAGTTCCGGCGGCGACATCTCCACCGCTCCGATGATCTGCTCCAGCGCGGAGAGTTTGATACTCTGCTCGGCTTCTGCGCTCGATATCTCTGCTGCGGCCAGCTCGTACTTGCCGTTCGCCAGCTCTGCTTCGGCCACGGACATCACGCCCTTGTCGCGTGCACGGACGGCTTGCTCGGACTGGTGCTGTGCCAGTTGCAGTTGGCTTTTCGCCAACGACACCGTATCGCGCGCCCGCATGATGTCGAACCATGCCTGAGACAGCCTGACGAGCAGGTCCTGTCCGGAAGCCAGCAACTGTTGATCCGCCTGCTCGACCGCCATATTGGCTTGGCGCAACGCGATGTAGCTGTTTTGCCGCCAGATCGGCTGGGTGAGATTCAACTGGGTGGAGTTGCTGTTGTAGGCATCCTGCACGTCGAACGGTTTGCCGGACAGTGTTTGTTGCGAGTAATCCCGGCGATTGAACGAGGTATTGGCACTGGCCGTCAGCTGCGGCATCAGCGCGGAGAATGCCTGGCTGGAACGCGCCTGGGACACGCCGAGATTGGCCTGTGCACCCAAATAGACCGGATCGTTTTGCAGGGCACGCTCCACCGCTTCGCCTAAGGTCAGGGCGGATGAATGCGGAATGCAACAGGCAAGCGATAACGCAACGACTACAGATATGTTTTTCAACAAATTCTCGGCTGATGAGGTTGGCGGAACGTAACGGCCTGCAGCTTTGCGAGAGCCTGCAGGCCATTCTCGTAGACTTGTCTTGCTTGATCTCGTTTCAACACATCACGCTACTACTCCCTGCAAGGTACGCTGGTTCAGCTGAGTTTTGTCAGTCTGAGGCACACCTGGGTTGAGTGTGGCGCAGGACAGCGACTGGACCGCATTAAGGTAGGCCAGGTCGCTGCCCAGTGCCTCGTTGCTGCTGTCATCCAGGTGGGAGGCCAGCAGGCTGCTCGTGGCGTTCCAGTGCTGGAAGGTGGTGCTCGTGCCACATGCCTGGTCGAAGGCGCTGACTACGGCGGTAAAGTCATAGTGCTGCGTGTCGTGGCCGTCATGCCCGTCGGAATGATGATCGAAGTCATGGATGGCATCGTTCATCACGGTCAGGTCCAGCACGCTCCTGTAATTGGCGCCAGTGTCATACCAGTTCCTGAGATCGATCTGGTCGCCCTTGCCAAGCTCAAGGATGAGGTCGCTGCCGTTCCTGGAAAGGCTGATGTCGGCGGTCTGGATGCCTTGCAGGACTAGGGAGTTGTCGGTGCCGATGCCGCCGTACAGGGTGTCATGCCCGCTGCCATGAGCGAATGCGACCACATCCTTGCCGTTGCCGGTATGGATGATGTCGTTGGCCTGGCTGCTGACGATGAGCTGGTCCTGCGAGGTATCGACCGGAACATCGTGTTCAGACGAGTGATGCGACGAGGTCTTCTCCGCGGAAAGGTTGAACACCTGCGACACGCCGGCCCCGGCTTGGTCGGTTGCCGTGATGCGGATATCCCAGTTGTCGTGTCCTTTGGTACGGCCAGAGAAGGTGCGCGTGGCCGCATCGAACTTGAGCCAGTCTGGCAGCTTTTCACCGTCGGCCATCGTAGCTGTATAGGTAAGGCTGTCGCCGTGGACGATATCCCAGTCGTCGAAGGTGTTGGCCGGCGCGGCGAAGCTGAAGCGTTTGCCTTCATCGATGTGCTGGTCTGCCATCGGGTTGGCCACCATTGGCGCATCGTTAACATTCTGCACGTCGAGCTTGAAGACGCTGGTAGCGGAGGCGCCGAACTTGTCCGTCGCGATGACTGCGACATCCAGTACAGCCACATCCCAGTTGGAAGGAACACCGCTGAAGGTCTGTGTCACCGCATCGAAGCTGATCCAGCTCGGGAGTGCGCTGCCATCCGCCAAGGTTGCGGCGTAGGTAAGCACATCGCCCTGGTCTATGTCGATGAAGGTTCCCGCCGGGACCTGGAAGTGGAAAGGCTGGTCTTCCAGGGTGCTGGTATCAGACAGCGGGACTGCCACCACCGGTGCATCGTTGGTGCCGGTGATGCTGACAGTGAGCGTGGATGGGGTGGATGCGATACCGTCTGTTGCCTGATAGTCGAACACTTCAGTGACCACCTGCCCCTCCGCCAGAGACTGGACGCCGAGTGAGGCGTTATCCAGGGCGTAGGTGTAGCTGCCATCGGCATTGAGTGTCAGTGTGCCGTAGTGACCGACGAACACACCGGCGTTCACCACTTGCAGTATGGTGCCTTGATCCACGTCGCTGTCGTTGGCCAGGACGTTGCCGCTGGCTGCGATGGCGAGGTCTTCCTGTACGGCTGCCGTATCGGCAACAACCACTGGCGCATCGTTCGTGCCGGTGATGCTGACTGTCAATGTCGAAGGGGTGGTGGTAATGCCGTCGGTCGCAGCATAGTCGAAGGTGTCGGTGACGACTTGTCCTTCGGCCAAGGACTGCACGCCAAGCGAAGCATTGTTCAAAGCGTAAACGTAGGTGCCGTCGGCATTGAGCGTAAGCGTACCGTACTGGCCGACAAACACACCTGCGTTCGCTACTTGCAGTACGGTGCCTTG
>JBBIIJ010000085.1:0-5794 GCA_037446535.1 Sideroxydans sp.
ACGGTGCAGCGTCGGCGCACGGTTCAGCAGCACCGGGTGCCCGTCGATGATTCCTTCGAGAATTTCCCAGACTTCCGGGCCTTTTTTGTCGACGGTCTTCTTCGCGCTCTTCACCCTCTGCACGCTGCCGCAGCTCATCGTCTTCTCGGTGCAGCTGACGATGTCCGGCAACATCTTCGTCAACTCCCCCGTCATGAGGGCGAAGTCGGTGTCGAAGGCGTCGTCGGCTGCGTCGCTGTCAGCCTGTTCCTTGAGCAGGTCCAAGGGTGCCAAGCGCTTGAGCTGCAGATTCTCGTGCATGACGAAGGAGAGCTTGTCGCTCCAGGTCATGGCCAGTTTGGTGACTTCCTTGCCTTCCTTGATGTGCTTGCTGATCTCTTCGCCTTCGAGGGGGTGGCGGACGTAGCGCACGGTGGCCCTCTCCTCGCCTGAGGCGCGCAGTTCGCAATCGCGGTCCACGGTGAAAACGGAGGACAGGTCGCCCCCAGCCAGCCAGTTGGTCATGGCGGAGGTGGGAGACGACTCGGTCCTGAGCGGTTCGAAGGCGATGCCGTCCACCGTCTTGACCAGCATCTCCACCAGCTCATCGGCCTTGGCGAGGTTGGCGGCGTCGATCACCAGCCACTGCCCTTGCGGGTCGATCCAGGCGCAGGTCTTTCGGCGGACGACGAAGGCGCGCGGCAGGAGTTCATCGGTGACCGCCTCCTTGATCTGCTTCATCTGCTTGCGCCCGGGCTTGTAGCCCTGCTGTTCTTCGGCCTCGATGGCGCGAGCCTTGGTTGCCTGGTTGACGACCGCCGCCGGCAGCAGTTTCTTTTCCACACCGAGACTGATGAGCATCTGCGCTCCCAGCACATGTACCAGCGGCTCACCGTCCGCTTTGGGCGGCACCCAGCCCAGGCGCTGCATCTCCAGGCCGGAACAGGGTTGCAGGGCCAGCTGCGCGAGTTTCGTTGCTAGGGTTTCGGGAGCGATGTCCCACTGGGTCAGACGATAGACGAGGAGATTCTTGAACCACATAGAGCTGAGTCATGGGACGAAAAAAGGGCCGGCATTCTAGCTCACCCGGCCAGAAGTACCGCGCGACTTTGCGATGCTATTCGCCAGGCCACTCGCTGAAAGGGAACGGCATGACTTCCGTGGCGAAGGTGAGATAGTCGACGATCTGCCTGAAATAGATGCCCATGTTGCGCCCGAACGAGACCAGGCGTTCATTGGGCGTGTCGTTCACCAGCACGATAATGAATTGGATGAGGACAACGAAGCCCAGCACGGTGGCGACCACATGGAATGCCAGCGCCATCAAGAGCATGAACAGCGCGCGCATCCAGATGTTGCGCTTGTTTCCGGGCACAACGGGATTGTCATTCATGGCTGCCTCCTGTTTCAGTCAATGCAGTTCACACTCCAAGTTTATTCCGCATGGCGTACATGATGCAGGACGGAACCCAGCGTATCAGCCTCCGGCGCATACTGCCCCATGGCCCAGCCCGCAACGAAAGACAGCAGTGCGGTGAGTATGAATGGCCAGATGGTCCCGCTCAAGGCGGTCTCCAGCCAATGCCGATTCTCTACCCCACGCAGCCGTCTATAAAGTCCGGCGGCCAACAGGCCGTCCAGCAATAGTTCGGCAAACAAGACCGGCGCGGAATACACGACATATAAGGACGACAAGATCAGCCCCGCCAGCAGCATCAATACGAACAAGGGGATGGCCAGTTCTCCTGCCGCCCCTGCGCTACCCAGCGCTTCCCCGACGACACCGTCAGCGGCCGAGGCATCCGGAACGATGGCGGCCGGGACATCGTCGAAGGACGCATGCGCCCCGCCGCCTCCGAAATCCCCTCCCTTGCCCGCATAACGGACACACTCGGCACCGCCATGGCCCGGCGAGGGAATCGAATTGAGCGCATCCAGGATGGCGTCTGCATAGTCTTCCGCCTTGGTCTTCAACCAGAGCCACAGCAAAAACAGGAAAGCCAGATAGGCAACGGTACATGCCAAAAGGTAGCGCCAGGACATCTCATGCAGTCCGGCACGCAGCAGCAGAAAGGAAGTGAGGAAACCTACGGCTCCCGTGATCGTCACGAGGAACGACATCTGCAGTCTGGGGAAGTCATTGCGCTCGAGTCTGTCCCGCAGCCGGTTGATTTCTATGGTGCGCGTCGTGTATGGGTGCATGGTACCGATCCAATATCGAAGATACACAGTCCGTGGAGCAGCTCGCCAGCCCGCCCCGTCACCATCGCAGCGTAGCAGCAAAGGGGACGTGAAGCCACAGGCGATAAGCCCTTGAGCTCTCCGACTTCAGCGCGTATCTTAGGCGCCCCACCCGTTGTCGTTTCACTGGTTCCCGAAGTTAGACATCGATGCACTTGGTTACCCAAGGAGGATCTATGGAAGACATGATGGACCGCATCTGCATCTGCGACCTGCTGGCCCGCTGCATTCTGGGCATTAACGACAGCGAGCGGCGCAACAAGCAGGACGTGCTGATCAACCTCGCCATCTACACGGACCTGCGCCGCGCCGGCAAGAGCGACCGCATCGAGGATACGGTCGATTACCGCGCGCTGAAGAAACGCGTGCTGGCCATGGCCGAGGGCTCGCAGTTCTTCCTGGAAGAGGCGCTGGCGGAAGCCATCGCAGAACTCTGCCTGGGACAGCAGGGCGTGCTGCGCGTGGACGTGCGCGTGGAAAAACCCGGTGCGCTGCGCTTCGCAAGAAGCGTGGCCGTCGAGATCAGCCGCAGGCACTGAGCATGGTGCGCGCCTTCATAGGCATGGGTTCCAACATCGAACCTGCAAGTAACGTGCATGCTGCCCTCCTCGCCCTCTCCCGCCAGACGCACATCACCGGCGTCTCCACGATCTACCTCACCGAGGCGCTCGGTGATACCGCACAGGCCGCCTACTACAACGGCGTCGCGGAGATAGCGACCGAGATGCCGGCGCGCGACATCAAGTTCGGCCTGTTGCGCCGCATCGAGGACGACCTGGGCCGCAAGCGCACCGCGGACCGATACGCGGCGCGCACCATAGACCTGGACCTCATCGTCTACGGCGATCTCGTGCTGGATGAAGACGGCCTCAGGTTGCCGGACCCGGACATACTGAAGCGGGCCTTCCTCGCGCTGCCGCTGTGCGAGCTCGCGCCTGAGCTGACGCTGCCGGGATATGACGTGAGCATCTGCGAGCTCGCTGGCGGGATGACACATGAAGGCATGCAGCCGCTGCACGACTACACCATGTGCCTGAGGGCTGACCTGATGCGCCCCAAGCTACAGGCAACACGGTAGTCGGCCTACCCAAATGCTCTAATTGTCTTGCGCCGCACGCAGATGTCTAATCTGCCTCAATCGGTGCGGCAGACCTGCCTACACCAGCCCCTCCTACCGGACTTCGGTGTGACATGACCGTGCCGTTCAGCATCAAGCTGCGGGACACGACCATTCCTCGCAGCCCTACTATCGAAAGGAACGATCATGTCATCTACGCAAATGGTGGAATTCCAATACTTCACCGGGCTGACGCGCAACATCTTCCGCAATGCCCGACTCTGCGGCAGCTGGGACATCAACGGTCGCTATTCCGACATCTGGACCGAATGCCCGATGGAAGAAGAACTGGGCACCGACGGCTGCCCCGTCTTCAAGGCCACGATCCCGCTGGACATGGCCGACCGCGACAAGACCTTCAGATGGGGCGTGACGCTGGACGGCCCCCAGGGCGCGAACTTCTGGGGCATCCCGACGGAGGTCCACGACAAGGATTCGACGGACAGGTCCCGGCAGTTCCGCTTGTCCGGAACGACCTCACCTCAGGTCGAACGCTACTACCTCACCTATGGCCGCCGCCTGGGCGCCAACAAGCATTTCGGGGCGGGACGCGCGACGGCCGAACTGCGTTTCGGTGTCTGGGCGCCCAATGCGAGCAAGGTCGAAGTGGTCTTCGCCGACCCGGCTAAGGGCTACATCAGCGACGACGGCAAAGGGATAGACAGGACCCAGCCCGTCGTCGAACTGAAGCGATCATCCGACGGCATCTGGGAAGGCGGCCCCGCTGATTCTTTCGAATCCTTCAAGGGGCGGCCTTACATGTACCGCATCCATCATCCCCAGTGCGATAAGCCCGTCTATCGCACCGACATCTTCTCCCGCAGCCAGATAGGGAAAGGCAAGCTCGACCCTGCCACCGCCAAGAACTGGACCGTGGATACCTTGGACGGCAGCGTGAGCTGCAGCGTGGTGATAGACCCGGACGTGGTGCGCTGGGGCTTCGACTCCACGCCCGCGGGCAAGAAACCCAACCTCATCCCGGACGAGGAGTTCTGGGCATCTGAATTCACCTTCGGCCTGCCCGTCCCCACGCGCATGGAAGACATGGTCATCTACGAGTTGCACGTAGGCTCCCTGGGCTACGGGAAGATGGGTGCGGACGGCAAGCCCATGCCAGGCGATCTATCTGATGCGATAGCCTTCCTCGACCACCTGGTCGATCTAGGTGTGAACGCGGTCGAGCTGTTGCCCATGGCCGAATTCTCGGGCAACGCTGCCTGGGGCTACGGCGACACCCACCACCAGTGCATAGAGAGCAGCGCCGGCGGGCGCGACAAGTATCGCCACTTCGTGCGCGAGTGCCACAGGCGCGGCATCGCGGTGATACAGGACGTCGTCTACAACCACTATGACTTCAAGTCGGATCGCGCCGAGTGGCAGTACGACTCGCCCGCTCCGGAAGAAAACATCTATTACTGGTACGAAGGCCATCACAACGACTATCCGGAATTCGAATCAGCCGCAAAAATTGCCGCGGACAACAAATCGACCGCGCCGGACAGGCCCATTTCCGGACATGGAGGTTACCTGGACAACGGTTCGACGGGCTACACGCCCCGTTTCCACGAGGAGGTCGTGCGCCAGCAGTTCATCACCAGCGCAGCCTTCCTCGTCGAGGAGATGCATGTGGACGGGCTGCGCGTCGACCTGACGCAGGCGATGCACCGCGACAACGTGCGCCATGCAGACGGCCACTCGGTGGGCAGCGCCAATATCTTCGGACAGAAGCTGCTGCGGGAGTGGAGCCGCACTCTGCGCATGATACGGCCCACCGTCATGCTGATCGCGGAGGACCACAGCGGCTGGGATGCCGTGACCAAACCTGCGGCCCAGGGCGGGCTGGGATTCGAGACACGCTGGGCCGCCGAGTTCTACCACAACCTGATCGGCGACTCTCCTGCAGCAGATGGCAAGGCCGGCCTGTTGAAGCACGCGGGCGACGGCAACGACAGCCCGCTCAATATGGACTCGTTCGCCGGGGCGCTGTACGGCAGCCGCCACAACCAGGTCGTCTATCACGAGTCGCACGACGAGGCCGGCAACGACCACGACGACCATAGACAAATAAGTACGGAAAGGACGATGGAGACTGCGGTCAACGACATGCTCGATGACTCCACTCGCCCTTGGGCGGAAGCGCGTTCACGCGTGAGCTTCGGGCTGTCCATGCTGTCGGCGGGCACGCCCATGTTCTTCATGGGCGAAGAGATAGGGGCAACACATCGCTTCACCTACGACGGCTTCCTGAGCGAACGCGAGGACATCCTGGGTGAGCGGATGAACAGCGGCATGGCGATCTTCCGCTATTACCAGGACCTCATCACGCTCAGCCGCCGCCTGCACTCGGTGCGCAGCCACAACATAGACATCCTCCACCAGTCGAACTCAGACCGCGTCATCGCCTTCAAGCGGTGGAGCGCCGACGAGGAGATCATCGTCGCTGCAAGCCTCAACAAC
>JBBIIJ010000086.1:0-5341 GCA_037446535.1 Sideroxydans sp.
CCACGTCGGCGGGGATGGGCAACAAGTCGCGCCTGGACTGGATGCGCAAGCAGTTCGACAAGATCGGCGTGCAGCTCGACGTGCGCAGCACCGACTACAACCGCTTCCAGGACAAGATCCGGCGCGGCGATACGCAGTTGTATTTCTTAGGTTGGGATGCCGACTATCCCGACCCGGAGAATTTCTTCTTCCTGCTGCACGGGCCGCAGGGCAAGGTGAAATTCAGCGGCGAGAATGCAAGCAATTACAGCAACCCCGAGTTCGACCGCCTGTTCGAACAGATGAAGAACATGGACAACAGCCCGGCACGGCAGGCCATCATCGATGAAATGGTGGAGATACTGCGCCGCGACTCACCCTGGCTGTGGGGCTTCCACCCCAAGAACTACGTGCTGCAACACGGCTGGCTGCACAACGTCAAATCCAACATCATGGCCAACAACAGGGTCAAGTACTGGCGAGTGGATACAGCGCAGCGCGATCGCTTGCGCCGTGAGTGGAACCAGCCGGTGCTGTGGCCGCTGTGGCTGCTCGCTGCGGCACTTCTCCTGGGCGGCGCGTGGGTATGGCGCGTGCTGCAGAAACGCGAGCAGGCCAGGTGAAACCTCAGTCCGGGTCGACTTCGGCCAGGAGGACGACGTAGTTCTTGCCGTATTTCTTCGCGCAGTTGGGGCAGGTGGTGTAGAAGAAATACAGCTTGCGCAGCCGTTTCTCCTTGGCCGTGACATAGGACTTCATCTCGCCTATCCACTTGGGAACGTTGCGGTAAGGACCTTCGAACACCTTGGACAGGAAGGTCCCGGATATGGACACCATCTTCTTGCCGGGGACGTCCTTGCTGGCCTCGAAATACACGTCCGCCCCCCACAGCGAATTCTCGTCCGTGAGGATGATCCTCACCTCGGTGCGGGCGCCTGCGGCACGTATGGCGTCGTCGTTCCTGGTCATGACCGCGCCGTAATTGAGTGGCATGTGCAGGAAGCTGATCACATGGTCCTGCACGAAGCGCTTGTCCTGCCAAACGATGGTCTTGTTGTCCCAAGGTTGGGGATCGAACTTCGGACAACACTCTTCACTGTCTTTCATGCTCATCTCGCATCTCCTCTCGTTATGGGGCAGGCCGGCTAGGATTCCGCCAGTGTCTGTTGCAGCGCGTCGGTCAGCGTCTCGACCGATTGCGCTCCGGTGATCGCGATCTTCTCATCGAACAGGAAGAAAGGCACGCCGGTGACCTCGAACTCAGTGGCGCGCGCTTCGTCTGCGCGTACCTCGTCCGCATAGGCGTCGCCTTCCAGCACCGCCAGCGCGTCGTTCTCGGCAATGCCGAAATCGGGTGCGAGGCGTGCCAGTTCTGCGCGGTCGCCCACCTGCAGCCCTTCGGAGAAATAGCCATGCATGATACGTTCCGTGGCACGTTCGCCCATCTTTTTGGAATCGGCATAGTGCAGCAGGCGATGGGCATCGAAGGTGTTGCCCGGACGGGCGTGGGAGAGGCGGTAGTCCAAGCCCACCTCGCGGGCTATCTCGGCGACGCGTGTGTTCATCGCGGCGGCCCTGTGCAGGCTGATGCGGTATTTCTCGGCCAGCATCTCCTCCAGCGTGCCCGACTGCTGGCGAGGTGCATTGGGGTCGAGCTCGAAGCTGCGCCAGACCACCTGCACCTGCCCGCGCTGCGGGAAGGCGGCCAGCGCCGCCTCGAAACGCCGTTTGCCGATGTAGCACCACGGGCAGATCACATCAGACCAGATCTCGACTCGCATAGTCTTCTCCGTTGTCGCGCAGGCCTTACTGTACCGGATGATGTCCCCTAGGTCAGCACCTTGAACGCGTGTGTCCAGTCGTTGCGCAGGAAGCCGGGGATGCACCAGAGGATGCACAGCGGCTCGATGGCGCGTGCCGCCTCGGCTTTGCCCATGTCTGCGACTTCCCAGCCGAACTGTTCGAGTATGGCGACCACGGGCTGCTTGGCCGCGTCGTCGTTGCCGCAGATGAACATGGTGGGCTTGCCGTTCAGCTGCGGGTTCACCATCAGCGCGTTGCCTACGGAATTGAAGGCCTTCACGAAGTGCGCATCGGGGAACTCGCGCTGCAGGCGCTCCATCTGCGATTCGTTGAGGGTGGTGTAGAGTTTCAGCACGCCGTTGACCGGTGGTTCATCAGCGATGGGGTTGGTGACGTCGATGACGGTCTTTCCCGCAAGATTGGCAGCACCCGCCAGGCGCAGCACCTCCGTTGCGGCCGATCCCTTGACCGCGAGGATCACGAGCTCGCCGACCCGCGCAGCATCGGCGAAGCTCGCGATGCGCCCCTTGGGGTGCTTCACTATCCATTCGCCCAGCTTGGACGCCGTGCGCGTGCCCAGTGTCACGTCGTGGCCGTGTTTGAGCAGGCCCGCCGCCAACGATCTTGCGACATCACCAGACCCGAGGACTCCGATCTTCATGCTGTTCTCCTTGTGCGAAGAGAGTGGATGACTGAGGGGCATTCCGCTGTTCCGGTACTGCGTTCGCCGTAGGCGGCTATGCCACATTCTGTGGCCTGTTAGCGTGTTTGGCAATGCTGGGTTTACCGTACAATAGCGCCCGACCATGATCGCCTACCTGCTCCGACGCTTCCTCTACGCCGTGCCCATCCTCATCGGGGTGAACCTGCTCACTTTCGCGCTGTTCTTCATAGTGAACACGCCGGACGACATGGCGCGCATGCAGCTCGGCATCAAGCGTGTGACGCCTGATGCCATCGAGAAGTGGAAGCAGCAAAGGGGCTATGACAAGCCACTGTTCCTGAACAGCTCGGCAAGCGGGGCCGAGAGACTCACCGACACCATCTTTTGGCAGAAGTCCGCCAGCATGTTCGCCTTCGATTTCGGCTATGCCGACGACGGGCGCAGCATCGGCCGCGAGATCGCCACACGCATGGGGCCGAGTCTGGCCATCGCACTGCCGACCTTTCTCATCGGTCTGGTGGTCTATGTCAGCTTCGCGCTGCTCATGACGTTGTTCCGCGCCACCGCGCTGGACATCGCAGGCGTCGCCCTGTGCGTGCTGCTGATGTCCATCTCCGGGCTGTTCTACATCATCGGCGGGCAGTTCGTGGTGAGCAAGCTGTGGCACTGGGTGCCCATTTCCGGCTACTCCAGCGGGGCGGACGCCTTCAAGTTCGTGGTGCTGCCCATCGTAATCGGCGTGGCGGGCAGCATAGGTTCAAGCAGCCGCTGGTACCGCACCATCTTCCTGGAGGAGATCGGCAAGGATTACGTGCGCACCGCTCGCGCCAAGGGGCTATCCGAGCTGCGCGTGCTGTTCACCCACGTGCTGAAGAACGCCATGATTCCCATCCTCACCGGCGTGGTGGTGGTCATCCCGCTGCTGTTCATGGGCAGCCTGCTCACTGAATCCTTCTTCGGTATCCCCGGGCTGGGCAGCTACACGATAGATGCCATCAACGCGCAGGATTTCTCCGTGGTGCGTGCGATGGTGTTCCTCGGTTCGGTGCTTTACATCGTAGGCCTGATCCTGACCGACATCTCCTACACGCTGGTCGACCCGCGGGTGAGGCTGCAATGAGCGGCTACTCAGGGCTCCGTCATTCCGGCGCAGGCCGGAATCCAGTGGAGACGGGAATCCCGCGAAGCGGACCAAACCCTGTTGTCCCGCTTCGCGGGGAACAAATAGACAAACTGGATTCCGGCTTTCGCCGGAATGACGTGAAGGGCGAATTATGAACTTCATCCCCGTCATCCTGTGGAGCGATGCCCTGGTGTTCCTGCTGCTGGCGGCAGCTGTCTTCAGCGCTTGGTACATCCGTCGGCGCGAGCATCTGCTCCTGCCGTGGCGGCGGGTGGCGCGGAGCGGCGTGGCCATGGTGTCGCTGCTGGTGCTGTCGTTGTTCCTGATGGTGGGCCTGCTGGATACGCTGCATTTCCGCGTTGCCTTGCCGCAAACGAACGGCGAGAAGGTGTATTCGCCCGAGGTGCTGAGTGTGTTCGACAAGCTGGTTGATCCCTTGCGCACGCACAACGAGAAGACCTATTCCGCGCCGTTCGCGCTGACGCTATACGTCAAGGAGAGCACGGCCGATGCGCGGGGCGACATCGTGCGCGACTATCCAAGGCTGCAGTATGGCGGGGCGCATCTGGCCGACGAGTCGCAGCGCGATGCCGATGTGGCGAGGCGGGCGATCATCGGCGGGCTGGTCGGATTGCTGACGGGGCTTGCGTCGTTCTTTTCCCTGAGTAAGGCGCTGTACGGTACTACCCCCTCTCCCTTGAAGGGAGAGGGCGGGGGAGAGGGTAGAAACGCTGCGAACAACTTTTCCCTCTCCCTAACCCTCTCCCGCATGCGGGAGAGGGGATCGGTACGTGCCGTGCTGATAGTCGCGCTCATCCTTTCTGCCGCCGTTGGCGCCACCATCAATCTCGCCACCGCCTACCACGTGCTTGGCACCGACAAGGTGGGGCAGGACGTGCTCTACCTTTCGCTCAAGAGCATACGCACCGGTCTCATCATCGGCACAGTGACCACGCTGGTGACCCTGCCGCTGGCGCTCTTCCTCGGCGTGGCCGCCGGCTATTTCCGCGGCTGGGTGGACGATGTCATCCAGTACGTCTATACCGTGCTGAGCTCCATCCCCAGCGTGCTGCTCATCGCCGCGGCGGTGCTGATGATGCAGGTGACCATAGACACCCACCCCGACTGGTTCGACACCACCGCCGCCCGCGCCGACCTCAGGCTGGTGTTCCTGTGCCTCATCCTCGGCATGACGAGCTGGACCGGCCTGTGCCGATTGCTGCGCGGCGAGACATTGAAACTGCGCGAGATGGAATACATCCAGGCGGCGCAGGCCTTCGGCGTGTCCTCCCTGCGCATCCTTACGCGCCACATCATGCCCAACGTGATGCACATCGTGCTGATCTCGCTGGTGATGGATTTCTCCGCGCTGGTGCTGGCGGAAGCGGTGCTGTCCTACGTGGGGGTGGGCGTGGACCCGACCATGATCTCCTTCGGCACCATGATCAACGCGGCACGCCTGGAGATGGGGCGCGAGCCCATGGTGTGGTGGGCGCTGGCCTCGGCCTTCTGCTTCATGCTGCTGCTGGTGTTCGCGGCCAACCTGTTCGCCGACGCGGTGCGCGACGCCTTCGACCCGCGGCTGAATCGCACCGAGGCGTAGCGCCGAGTTCAATGGTGGGTGGCTGAGGGACGCTGCGTCTCCAGATACGAGGGTGTAAGAATTTTTGTGTAAACGGTCATTTGGCAGGAAACTGCCGTCCCTTGAGAAGGAGCATCAATGACCGTAGCAAAAGCATTACCTGCAGAGCTGATCGACAGCCTGCTGTCTG
>JBBIIJ010000087.1:0-4457 GCA_037446535.1 Sideroxydans sp.
GCTCTTCCGATCTCCGGTGAAGGACTATGAATGCTTGTGCGGCAAGTACAAGCGCCTGAAGCATCGCGGCGTGATCTGCGAGAAGTGCGGCGTGGAAGTCACCTTGTCCAAGGTGCGTCGCGAGCGCATGGGCCACATCGAGCTGGCCAGCCCGACCGCGCACATCTGGTTCCTGAAGTCGCTGCCGTCGCGTCTGGGCATGGTGCTGGACATGACGCTGCGCGACATTGAGCGCGTGCTGTACTTTGAAGCGTTCGTGGTGACCGATCCGGGTATGACCCCGCTGCAATATCGTCAGCTGCTGACCGAAGAGGACTTCCTGGACAAGGAAGACCAGTACGGTGAAGAGTTCGTCGCCATGATGGGCGCCGAAGCCGTCAAGGAATTGCTGAAGAAGCTGAACCTGGACAGCGAGATCGAGACCCTGCGCGCCGAACTCAAGGCCACCAGCTCCGACACCAAGATCAAGAAGATCTCCAAGCGCCTGAAAGTGCTGGAGGCCTTCCAGCGTTCCGGCATGAAGCCGGAGTGGATGATCCTGGAAGTGCTGCCGGTGCTGCCGCCGGAACTGCGTCCGCTGGTGCCGTTGGACGGCGGTCGCTTCGCGACTTCCGATCTGAACGATCTGTACCGCCGCGTGATCAACCGGAACAACCGCCTGAAGCGCCTGCTGGAACTGCGCGCGCCGGACATCATCGTGCGCAACGAGAAGCGCATGCTGCAGGAATCGGTTGACTCGCTGCTGGACAACGGCCGTCGCGGTAAGGCGATGACCGGTGCCAACAAGCGTCCGCTGAAATCGCTGGCCGACATGATCAAGGGCAAGGGCGGTCGTTTCCGTCAGAACTTGCTGGGTAAGCGCGTGGACTACTCCGGTCGTTCCGTGATTACCGTGGGCCCGACCCTGCGTCTGCATCAGTGCGGCCTGCCCAAGAAGATGGCGCTGGAACTGTTCAAGCCCTTCATCTTCCACAAGTTGGAAGTGATGGGCCTGGCATCCACCATCAAGGCGGCCAAGAAGCTGGTAGAGCAGGAAGTGCCGGAAGTCTGGGACATCCTGGAAGACGTGATCCGCGAACATCCGGTTCTGCTGAACCGTGCGCCTACGCTGCACCGTTTGGGCATTCAGGCGTTCGAGCCGGTGCTGATCGAAGGCAAGGCCATCCAGCTGCATCCGCTGGTCTGCGCGGCGTTCAACGCCGACTTCGACGGTGACCAGATGGCTGTTCACGTGCCGCTGTCGCTGGAAGCGCAGATGGAAGCCCGCACTCTGATGCTGGCCACCAACAACGTGCTGTCCCCGGCCAACGGCGATCCGATCATCGTGCCGTCGCAGGATATCGTGTTGGGTCTGTACTACATGACCCGCGACAAGGTGAACGGCAAGGGCGAAGGCATGGTGTTTGCGGACACCAAGGAAGTGCATCGCGCCTACGAAACCCGTCAGGTTGAGCTGGCGACGCGCATCACCGTGCGTCTGCGTGAGTGGGAAAAAGACGAGCAGGGCGAGTTCCAGCCGGTGATCAAGCGTTACGACACCACCGTGGGCCGCGCTATTCTGTCCGACATCCTGCCGAAAGGCTTGCCGTTCGAGCACATCAACAAGGCGCTGAAGAAGAAAGAAATCTCGAAACTGATCAACGTTTCGTTCCGTCGTTGCGGTATCCGCGACACGGTGATCTTCGCCGACCAGTTGATGTACACCGGTTTTGCCTACTCCACCCGTGGCGGCATCTCCATTTGCGTGGACGATATGCAGATCCCGGCCAAGAAGGTCGATCTGCTCGCCGACGCGCAGAAGGAAGTCAAAGAGATTGAAGAGCAGTATCGTCAAGGTCTGGTGACCCAGGGCGAACGCTACAACAAGGTAGTGGACATCTGGGGCCGTACCGGCGACAAGATCGCCAAGGCGATGATGGACGAGTTGTCCAAGCAGAAGGTCCTGGACCGCGAAGGCAAGGAAGTCGATCAAGAGTCCTTCAACTCCATTTACATGATGGCCGACTCGGGCGCGCGGGGTTCCGCAGCCCAGATCAAGCAGCTGGCCGGTATGCGGGGTTTGATGGCCAAGCCGGACGGCTCGATTATCGAAACGCCGATTACCGCGAACTTCCGCGAAGGCCTGACCGTACTGCAGTACTTTATTTCCACTCACGGTGCGCGTAAGGGTCTGGCGGATACCGCCTTGAAGACCGCGAACTCGGGTTACCTGACTCGTCGTCTGGTCGACGTGACCCAGGATTTGGTGGTGATCGAGGACGATTGCGGCACCAGCAACGGCTTCACCATGAAGGCCGTGCTGCAGGGCGGCGACGTAATCGAACCGTTGCGCGACCGCATCCTGGGCCGCGTGGCCGCGATTGATCTGGTGGATCCGTCTACCGGTGAAACCGTGATCGAAGCCGGTTCTTTGCTGGACGAGCATCTGGTGGACGTAGTAGACAGCCTGGGCATCGACGAAGTGAAGGTGCGTACCGCCATCACTTGCGACACCCGCTACGGTCTGTGCGCCAAGTGCTATGGTCGCGACCTGGCGCGCGGCAAGCGCGTCAACGCCGGCGAAGCCATCGGCGTGATCGCCGCCCAGTCCATTGGCGAACCGGGCACCCAGCTGACCATGCGTACCTTCCACATCGGTGGCGCGGCTTCTCGTAACGCCGCCGCTAGCCAGGTAGAGGGCAAGTCCAACGGCACCGTGCGCTTCTCCAGCCAGATGCGCTACGTGGCGAACACCAAGGGCGAACTCATCGTCATCACCCGCTCCGGCGAAGTGGTGATTCACGATGATATGGGCCGCGAGCGCGAGCGTCACAAAGTGCCGTACGGCGCGACGCTGATGGTGACTGACGGTCTGCAGATCAAGGCTGGCGCCGTGCTGGCCACTTGGGATCCGCATACCCGTCCGATCATCACCGAGTACGCTGGCCGCGTGAAGTTCGAGAACGTGGAAGAGGGCAACACCGTTGCCAAGCAGACCGACGAAGTAACGGGTCTGTCGACGCTGGTCGTGATCGATCCGAAGCGCCGCGCCGGTTCGCAGTCCAAGATGCTGCGTCCGTTGGTGAAGCTGCTGGACGACAACGGCAACGAAGTGAAGCTGGCCGGTTCCGAAGCCTCGGTATCGATCACCTTCCAGGTGGGCGCCATTATTACGGTGCGCGACGGTCAGGAAGTGGGCAAGGGCGAAGTGCTGGCCCGCATCCCGCAGGAATCGTCCAAGACCCGCGATATTACCGGTGGTCTGCCGCGCGTGGCCGAGCTGTTTGAAGCGCGTTCGCCGAAAGACGCCGGCATGCTGGCGGAAGTGACTGGTACGATCTCCTTCGGCAAGGACACCAAGGGCAAGCAACGTCTGATCATCACCGATCTGGAAGGCAACGGTTACGAAAACCTGATCCCGAAAGACAAGCACGTGCTGGTGCACGACGGTCAAGTGGTGAATCGCGGCGAATCCATCGTCGACGGTCCGGTGGACCCGCACGACATCCTGCGTCTGCAGGGCATCGAGGCGCTGGCCCGCTACATCGTCCAAGAGGTGCAGGAGGTTTATCGTCTGCAGGGCGTGAAGATCAACGACAAGCACATCGAGGTGATCATTCGCCAGATGCTGCGTCGCGTGATCATCTCCGACAGCGGCGATACCGACTTCATCCAGGGCGAACAGGTGGAGCGCGCCGACGCGCTGGAAATGAACGACAAGATGCTGGCGGAAGGCAAAGAGCCTGCGCAGTACGAAAACGTGCTGCTGGGTATCACGAAGGCGTCCTTGTCCACCGACTCGTTCATCTCCGCGGCTTCCTTCCAGGAAACCACTCGCGTGCTGACCGAAGCGGCCATCATGGGCAAGAAGGACGACCTGCGCGGCCTGAAGGAAAACGTGATTGTCGGTCGTCTGATCCCGGCGGGTACCGGTCTGGCTTACCACCGCACCCGTCGCGGTTCGACGCAGCACACCTTGGAAGCGGCCGAAGCCCAGTTCTTCGATATCGCTCCGGCGGATGCGCTCGACAGCAACGAATAACGCTTAGTCGTCTTGGCCGGAAAGAGGCGGAATTGCCCGCTTGCGGACGGCCCTGACGCAAAGTGTTGAAAAAACGCTGCCCTATCAACGGTTAAGGTGATAGGGCGGCGTTGTTTTCATTGACGGTGGGACGTTGACTAAAATATAATCCTCCGTCCTTTCTGGCGGCGTGTTGCCGTTGGAGAGCTTCAACTAGGAACTGATAGTAATGCCAACCATTAACCAACTCGTTCGCAAAGGCCGCGTCGCCATCAAGGCGAAGAGCAAGGTGCCTGCGCTGGAAGCCTGCCCGCAGAAGCGTGGCGTGTGTACCCGTGTCTATACCACGACTCCGAAGAAGCCGAACTCGGCTCTGCGTAAAGTGTGCAAGGTTCGTCTGACCAACGGTTTCGAAGTGATTTCCTACATCGGTGGTGAAGGCCACAACCTGCAGGAA
>JBBIIJ010000088.1:0-4093 GCA_037446535.1 Sideroxydans sp.
CCGCTGGATTCCGGCCTTCGCCGGAATCCAGCGGTAAAGACAGGCTGCGAAGCAGACAAAACCAATGGTGTTGTCCCCCTTGCGGGGGGATGTGTCGATCAACTGGATTCCGGCCTTCGCCGGAATGACGGTTTGAAATTGACCAGCATCGTCGTGTCCGAAGCGGGCGCGTCGGTGTATTCCGCGTCCGAGTTCGCCTCCAAGGAACTGCCGGAGCTGGATGTTTCTTTACGCGGTGCGGTGTCCATCGCACGCCGCCTGCAGGACCCGCTGGCCGAGCTGGTGAAGATCGATCCCAAGTCGATTGGCGTCGGCCAATACCAGCACGACGTGAGCCAGGTGCAGCTGGCGCGCTCGCTGGATGCGGTGGTGGAAGACTGCGTGAACGCGGTGGGCGTGGACGTGAACACGGCCTCGGCGCCGCTGCTGGCGCGAGTTTCCGGCCTGACCACGAGCGTGGCGCAGGCCATCGTGAGCCACCGCGACCTCAAGGGTAAGTTCAACAGCCGCGCCGAGCTGCGTCAGGTGCCGCGCCTGGGCGACAAGACCTTCGAGCAGGCGGCGGGCTTCTTGCGCATCATGGGCGGTGCCGATCCGCTGGATGCCTCGGCGGTGCACCCCGAGTCGTATCCGCTGGTGCAGCGCATCCTCGAAGACATCAAGCAGGACATCAAGGGCGTGATCGGCAACAGCAGCCTGCTGAAGTCGCTCAATCCCGCGAAGTACGCCAACGAGCAGTTCGGCATCCCGACCATCACCGACATCCTCAAGGAGCTGGACAAGCCGGGCCGCGACCCGCGCCCCGAGTTCACCACCGCGAGCTTCCGCGAAGGTGTCGAAGACCTGAAGGACCTCGAGCCCGGCATGATCCTCGAAGGCGTGGTGACCAACGTCGCGGCCTTCGGCGCGTTCGTGGACATCGGCGTGCATCAGGACGGCCTGGTGCACATCTCCGCGCTCTCCGACAAGTTCGTGAAAGACCCGCACACCGTGGTAAAGGCGGGGCAGGTGGTGAAGGTGAAGGTGCTGGAGGTGGACGTGAAGCGCAAGCGCGTCTCGCTCACCATGCGCATGTCCGACACGCCAACGCAGGGCAGCGGCAAGGCGGACCTTGCTCAGCGCGACAGCCGAGGGCAGGGCAGGCCAGCGGGTGGCAAGCCTGCCAACCGCGCACCGGCGCAACCTGCAATCGGTGGCGCGATGGCGGCGGCATTCGCCAAGCTGAAGGGTTAACCGTGGCGCGCTGACTTTGCGTGTTCCCTACGCGGGGCTGGGCAGAAATGCCCAGCCCTTTTTCTTGTTAGGCGGTATTTATCCGACCGTCCGCGATGTGATAACTACTAGATAGTGATGATTTTTTTCGTAGCCGGGCGCACAATGGCCCCTCGGCTGTGTCGCTAACTCACGATGTCTAAACGTTATGTTATCCATCCGTTCCAGCGGCATCCTGCTACACCCCACCTCCCTGCCCGGACCGTTCGGCTCCGGTGATTTCGGCGCGAGCGCATTCCAGTTCGTGGACTGGCTGGTCAAGGCCGGGCAGACCTATTGGCAGATCCTCCCGCTGGGCGAAGTCGGCCCAGGCAACTCACCTTACATGAGCAGTTCTGCGTTCGCTGGCAACCACCTGATGATCGATCTGGAGGAGCTGCGGCGGCAGGGCTGGCTGGAGGCGCACGAGCTGGTGCCGCTGCAGGAATTCAAAGCCGAGCGCGTCGATTATGGGCTGATGCGGCCTTATCGCATGGAGCGGCTGCGGCTGGCTGCGCAGCGCTTCTTCGCCGCGCAGCATGGACGTGGGGCTTATGAGGAGTTTTGCCAGGCGGAGAAGCACTGGCTCGACGATTACGCCCTGTTCAAGGCAATAGGCGAGCACGAAGCTGGGCGTGACTGGAGCGAATGGCCGGAGGCGTTGATCAAACGCGAATCTGGTGCGCTGGGCGCGAGCAGGTTGCGTTATGCGGATGAGATCGACTTCTGGAAGTTCTGCCAGTGGTGTTTCGCAAGGCAATGGGCTGCGCTGAAGGAATACGCGAGCGAACGGGGTATCCATTTCATAGGTGATGTCCCCATCTTCGTGGCGTATCACAGTGCGGACGTGTGGGCGCATCAGGACTTGTTCGAGCTTGACGATCAGGGGCGGCCGACGGTCGTGGCCGGCGTGCCACCGGACTATTTCAGCGAGACCGGGCAGCTATGGGGCAATCCGCTGTACCGCTGGGAGGTTCATGGGCAAAGCGGCTATGCCTGGTGGATAGCGCGTATGGAGCATGCTCTGAGGTTCTTCGATCTCGTCCGCATAGACCATTTCAGGGGCTTCGTTGACTACTGGGCCATTCCGGCTGGTGAGCTGACGGCGGTCAAGGGTGAATGGATGCCGGGCCCCGGCGAGAAGCTGTTCGAAGCGCTTCAGCGGGCGCTGGGCAAGCCGCCGGTCATCGCGGAAGACTTGGGGGTGATCACGCAGGACGTCATCGAGTTGCGCGACAAGTTCGAGTTGCCGGGGATGCGCGTATTGCAGTTCGCGTTCGGTGAGGATGAGCGTAACCCCTTCCTGCCGCATCACTACATACCCAACGTGGTCGCGTATCCGGGCACGCATGACAACGACACCAGCATGGGCTGGTGGCAATTAGCAGGGGAGCACGAGAAGGGCTTCGCGGGGCGTTATCTGGGCAGCGATGGGCGGGAGATCAACTGGGATATGCTCAAGGCGCTGTCGGCTTCCGCCGCGAATACTGTCATCTATCCTTTGCAGGACGTGATCGGGCTGGGAAGCGACCATCGTATGAACTTGCCCGGGACATCCTCGGGCAACTGGGAATGGCGTTTTTCCTGGAGTCAGTTGCAGGATGAGCATACGGAAAGACTGGCGGCGCTGGCGACCGTGAACGGGCGCAATCCTCGGGAGGATTAGCCTGGTTCATGAACTGCGGGGAAACAAAAAGGGCTGGACCAAGATCCAGCCCTTCAATTTTTTAGCAACTGCCAGTGGAAACGAAGACGTTGCTCAGTTTCTCACTATGTCAGGGCGGTGATTACTTCTTCGCGCCGTTGACAGCTGCCTTCAGAGTTGCGCCAGCCTTGAACGCAGGAGCCTTGGATGCCTTGATCTTCAGCTCAGCGCCAGTGGCAGGATTGCGCCCGGTACGGGCTGCACGCTTACGGACTTCGAATGTACCGAAGCCAACCAAAGCGACATTGTCACCCTTCTTCAGAGTGGCAGTAATGATATCGATCAGAGCTGCGATGTTGCGGTCTGCATCAGCCTTGCTGCTACCTGTCTTGCTGGAAAGTGCGTCAATCAGTTCTTTACGGTTCATACGTTTCTCCTATTAGTGTGGGGTTGAATGTCAACTCCGCTGCGGATTGTTCTCGATATTTTTTTCTTTTGCAACAGAAAAAAATATCTATGACTGCTTCGAATAGCCTGATTTTGTTGGGCTGCGAGCGGGAGTGGTATTCGCAAGCTGTGTCCCTTCGGTGTGCGGAAATTATTTAACCAACGGATTTCATTGGCCAACTGGATGTTCAGTCCGGCTGCGGCGTGACCGGCGTTGAGCGATACCCACTGCAAATGATGTAAAGTGGGATCAAAAATCGAGTGGCAAAAAACGCGAACCATTGAATGGGCGGAAGCCTTGCGGTGGTGCCCGGAACCGGAATCGAACCGGTACAGAAGTTTCCTTCCGACGGATTTTAAGTCCGTTGTGTCTACCAATTTCACCACCCGGGCAAGCGGTCGGAAGAGGAGGCTCTTCGCTTGAGAAGCGGCGCATTATACAGACGAGTCGGTGAGAGGTGAGCAAGAAAGCCGCCGTAATCTCGTGCATGCTCGCCAACTTTCTTGACACGAAAGTCATTATCCATATAATGCGCGGACTTCGTTTTGCGGGAATAGCTCAGTTGGTAGAGCGATACCTTGCCAAGGTATAGGTCGCGAGTTCGAGTCTCGTTTCCCGCTCCAAACATTGGGGAAAGCTTGGTGGCTTTCCCTTGCTTTTTCGAAGAGTGGCGCGATAGCAAAGCGGTTATGCACCGGATTGCAAATCCGTGTAGGTCGGTTCGACTCCGGCTCGCGCCTCCAAGGATT
>JBBIIJ010000089.1:0-3901 GCA_037446535.1 Sideroxydans sp.
GGCAGCCCGAGGCCGGACGCGTTGTATACGGCCTCGGCCATGAACAGCAGGCCCTGTGAGGCGGTCGCGGTATAGGAACGCGCGCCGGTAGCGGAAGCGCCTATGGCCACCGACATGGCGGCGAACTCCGACTCGACGTTGATGAACTCGCACGGCGCGAGCTCCCCTGCCTTCACCATCTTGCCCAATCCCTCGACGATGTGCGTCTGCGGCGAGATGGGATAGGCGCAGATGACCTCCGGCCGGCACAGCGCCACGGCCTGGGCGACGGCCTGCGAACCTTCGATCTGCTTAAGCATGGACACCTCCTGCTTCGGACATCCTGGACTGCACGAACTGATAGGCCTCGGTGGCGGCCGCGATGTTGGCTTCCGCCACCTTACCGGAGAAGCGGTCCTTGATCGCCATGATCACCGATTCCAGCTTGATGCCACCTGACACCGCGGCGAAGCCGCCTAGCAGCGGGACGTTGGGCATGGGGCGCCCCAGGTGCTTGAGGCTGATGTCGGTGGCGGGCACGGCGCACAGCCGTTCCGGGCGACAGTCCTTCACGAACTCGTCCAGCCCCAGCGCGGAGAAGGTCTTGCCGGTGTTGATGAGGATGTAGCCGCTGCGTTTGAATCCGGCGAACACGTCCACCTGGTGCAGCAAGGTGGCGTCCTGGATGATGAGCGTGTCCGGCTCCATGACCGGTTCGCGCAAACGTATGGGTTTGTCGTCGATGCGGCAGAACGCCATCACCGGCGCGCCCATGCGTTCCGAGCCGAAGCTGGGGAAGGCCTGGGCATGCCTCCCTTCATCGAAGGCGGCCACGGACATCAGCTCCGCCGACGTCACCACGCCCTGCCCGCCTCGACCGTGTATACGTATCTGGAACATGCGCTTCCCCTTTCAACATGACGAACACATTGACCTTGCTTCGCTTTAGGAACCACCGTTTGGTGCGACGGGCCAGAGGAAGAAGTGCGAGCCCGCTTTTGGTCGAACTTTACTCTTTCATCGGCGGGATGTCAGCACTCCATCGAAGGCGCAGGAGTTCCTCCAGTCATCGGTGCCGAACTGGGTGTTTCGCTGTATTTCCGGGGTGAGGAATATATGGTTGCTAATCAGAATATCATCATATTATGATGCGCTAATTCAGGTGCCGGACGGTCGGCTTCCTGGATGCCCGCCAGGGGTATCGGCCACTGGCAGGCAGACCGGCACACCAGATGTCGGGTTTCGATCACTTATTGCTTGAACCTGAAGCATGACTGGAGGGAAGTAGATGTCACGAGTCGTAATCTTGGGCGCGGGGATCGCCGGGCACACCGTCGCCCGGTATCTCAACAAATGGATAGGGAAGCAGCACGAGATCGTCGTGGTGTCGCCCAATGCGAGATGGAACTGGATCCCCTCCAACATCTGGGTGGGCGTGGGCCAGATGACCGAAGAGGACGTCACCTTCGATCTCGCCGAACTGTACAAGAAGACCCATGTGGACTTCCGCCAAGCCAAGGCGCTGGCCATCCACCCGGAAGGCAATGCGGAAAGCGCGACGCCTTTCGTCACCGTCGAATACACCCGCGCCAATAAGGCCGGCCAGCAGGAAAACATCGCTTACGATTTCCTGGTGAACGCCACCGGACCCAAACTGAACTTCGGTGCCACCGAGGGACTGGGACCGGAGCACGGCCATACGGTATCAGTCTGCAGCGCCAAGCACGCGCTGGAAGCCAACCAGAAGCTGCAGGCCAGCATCGAAGCGATGCGCAAAGGCAAACCCCAGACTATCATGATCGGCACGGGACACGGCATGTGCACCTGCCAGGGAGCGGCTTTCGAGTACATCTACAACGTCGATCACGCGCTGCGCGAGGCCGGCGTCCGCGACATGGCGCGCATCGTCTGGCTGAGCAACGAATACGAGCTGGGCGACTTCGGCATGGGTGGCGTGCATATCGAACGCGGCGGCTACATCACCAACGGCAAGACGTTCGCCGAGTCGCTGATGGTCGAGCGCGGCATCGAATGGATCACACGTGCGCACGTCAAGAAGGTCGAGGCCGGCAAGATCCACTACGAAACGCTGGACGGCCAGTTCCACGAGCTGGGATTCGACTTCTCCATGCTGATCCCGCCGTTCGCAGGCGTGGGCCTTAAGGCCCTCGACAAGGCGGGAGCCGATATCACCAGCCAGATGTTCGCGCCCAACGGCTTCATGAAGGTCGATGCCGACTATACCGCGCGGTCCTACGAGGAATGGTCGGCCCGCGACTGGCCGAGGACCTATCAGTCTCCGGTGCACCGCAACATCTTCGCGGTCGGCATCGCGTTCGCCCGCCGCACATGATCAGCAAGCCCATGCAGAGCGCCAACGGCACGCCGATCAATCCTACGGCGCCCAGGACCGGCATGCCCTCCGCCGCCATGGCCAAGGCGGTCGCAATGAGCATCTGTGACATGTTGAAAGGCGCTGAGAAACCCACGCATACCGCCTCGATGGCCGAGATGGGCGCCGCGTGCGTCGCTTCCACCGGTTCCCACCTCTTCAAGGGCACTGCGGCGACCATGACCGTGTTCCCAGTGGTGCCGGACTACGACAAGTACCCGGAATACGGGCGCGACCTGGACCTCACGTTCGGCGAGATCGGCCTGGCAGGCCACTGGATGAAGTACCTGCTGCACCATGCCTTCATCTACCAGGCCAAGCTGCGTCCGGGTTGGTCGTTGATACCGGACTGACCGACTTCGAATCTACAAGGAGCAGAACATGGCAAACACTACAAACCGCGAGCCTTACCAGCAGGCTTACTATCCGCCCAAGCCGACCGGGTTCACCCGCTTCATGAGGACGTGCCTGGTCTGGCAACTCTGGCGCTTCCTGGTCATCAACTTCAAGATGCTCAAGCTGATCGCCAAGTCGCATCACTAAGCCTGAATAAGCCCAGTTTCGTCATTCCGGCGAAGGCCGGAATCCAGTGTCTTCAATAAACTGGACACCGGCGTTCGCCGGTGTGACGACTTAATCAGCGGTTTATAAGATAGAAGACGCCCCCGTTACCGACACAGGGGCGCTTTTTTGTCCCCTCCCCGCTCTTCTAACTTACCAGAGAGCACTAGACTCCTTTAAGGAACCTCCGAATAAGTCGTCACACCGGCGAAGGCCGGCGTCCAGTAAGAAAAACACTGGATTCCGGCCTTCGCCGGAATGACGTATGAGACTTGTTCTGGGCTTCCTTAAACGCGGGCTGTCTGGCCGATCTCGGCGAGCCATGCACCCGCCTTCGATTCCGCGCTTTCCAGATTCGCTGAGGCCTCGCTGCTGAGGGATGCCCCCAGCTCGAAACCGTAACCGCGGATGCGCAGCAGAAAGCTAGGCGGTGCATCCGTCGCATAGACCTGGCGGTAGGCGTGCAGGAGCGCGAACGGGCTCATCGCATGGCTGGTGTAGCTGGGGTCATGTGTCGCCGTGATCTCGGAGAACCGGAAAGGCGTGTCGCAGGAGACGTCGGCATCGACGAAGAGGACAGCGCGTCGGTCCACGAGATCGGTGACATGCTCGACCTGCAGCTGGTAGTCCTCGATCAGTTCGACCTGGGCATCGGCCTGCAACCGGCGCAGCAGCAACGGCCCCAGCGCATCGTCGCCGCGCGACTCGTTGCCGATGGCGAACACGAGGATCGGAGCCGGCATCAGCAGCAGAACGACCCGTCGGACGAACGCGACAGCACATCGAGCCGTACCCCCTCAGCGTCCAGCAGTTCCACCTCCAGTGGCATCTTGCCCAGCGCATGGGTGGCGCAGGACAGGCAGGGGTCGAAGGCGCGGATGGCGACCTCGATGTGGTTGAGCAGGCCTTCGGTGAGCTTGCGCCCGTCTATGTACTGGTGCGCCACCTGGCGGATGGCCTCGTTCATCG
>JBBIIJ010000090.1:0-3886 GCA_037446535.1 Sideroxydans sp.
CTTCTCGGGCTTCTCGGGCTTCTCGGGCTTTTCGGGCTTCTCGGCCTTCTTCGCCTTCTTGGACGGAGCCGCCCCCCAGGCACCGACATCGATATCGCCTTCCACGCGCGTCTGAACCTCACCCTCCAGAATAAAGTCTATCTTGGTGCTTTCCATGTCCACGCGCACCACCTTCACCTTCACGCGATCGCCGAGGCGATAGCGCTTGCCGGTGCGTTCGCCCAGCATCTGGTGCTTGGCCTGGTCGAAGTGGTAGTAGTCAGCACCGAGTTCGGACACATGCACCAGTCCCTCGACGTACAGATCGTCCAATGCAACGAACAGCCCGAAGCCGGTGACCGAGGAGATGCTGCCTTCGAACACGCTGCCCAAGTGGTCCCGCATGTAGAAACACTTGAGCCAGGCCTCGACGTCGCGCGTGGCGTCGTCGGCGCGGCGTTCGGTCATCGAACAGTGCACGCCCAACTCCGTCCATTTCAGGTGCGGTTTGTACTGCTTGCCCTCCAACACGGCCTTGATGGCACGATGCACCAGCAGGTCGGGATAGCGACGGATGGGCGAGGTGAAATGGGTGTAGGCCTCGTAGCCCAGACCGAAGTGGCCGGTGTTCTCCGGCGCATACACGGCTTGGCGCAACGAACGCAGCATCACCGTCTGCAGCAGGCCGGCGTCGGGGCGTGACTTGATCTGCTTGAGCAGCCTGGAATAGTCGGCGGCCTGCGGATCGTCGCCGCCTCCCAGCTGCAAGCCGAACTCCTTGAGGAACTCGCGCACCGCTTCCAGCTTCTCCGGCGTCGGCCCTTCGTGGATGCGGTACAGCACGGGGTGCTCATGCTCCTTCAGGAACGCGGCCGCGCACACGTTCGCTGCCAGCATGCACTCCTCGATCAGCTTGTGTGCGTCGTTGCGCACCACCGGCACGATCTTCTCGATCTTGCCCTGGTCGTTGAAGATCATCTGCGTCTCGACCGTCTCGAAGTCGATGGCACCGCGTTTCTCGCGCGCCTGCAGCAGGATATGGAACAGCTTGTACAGGTTGTTGACGTGCGGCAGCACCTCGGCGAACTGACGCGCGTTCTCGCCCTGCGGATCGGCTAGCATGTCCGCCACCTGGGTGTAGGTCAGTCGGGCATGGGAGAACATCACCGAGGGATAGAAGCGATGCTTCTGGATCTCGCCCGAGGCAGAGATCTGCATGTCGCACACCATGCACAGACGCTCCACCCTGGGGTTGAGCGAGCACAGGCCGTTGGACAGCTCTTCGGGCAGCATGGGGATGACACGGCGCGGGAAATACACCGAGTTGCCGCGGTTGATCGATTCCTTGTCCAGTGCGTCACCCGGCTTCACATACGCGCTCACGTCGGCGATGGCCACCACCAGACGGTAACCCTTTCCACTCGGCTCGCAATACACTGCATCGTCGAAGTCGCGCGCGGTCTCGCCGTCTATGGTCACCAGCGGCAGATGCGCTACGCTCTCGCGCCCGGCATAGTCAGCCGGTTGCACTTCGGGCGAATACGCCTTGGCCTGACGTTCCGCCTCTTTCGGGAAATCGTGCGGCAGGTCGTGCTTGCGCAGCGCGATCTCGATCTCCATGCCGGGGTCGGCATAGTTGCCCAGCACCTCGACGATGCGGCCTATGGGCTGTGCGTGTTTGGAGGGCTGCTGCAGGATCTCCAGTATCACCACCTGCCCGGTCTTCGCACCGCCCGCCCCGCCGGGGGCGACCAGGATGTCCTGGCTGATGCGGCGGTTCTCGGCGACCACGAACTGGATGCCGTGCTCCTCGTACAGGCGACCGACCACGCGCGTGTTGGCAGATTCCAGTACCTCGACGATACTGGCCTCGCGCCGGCCACGCCTGTCTTCGCCGCTGACGCGCACCATCACCGTGTCGCCGTGCAGCGCCTTGTGCATCTCCTTGGCGGAGAGCACGAGGTCCTGACTGCCGTCCTCGGGGATCACGAAGCCGAAGCCGTCAGGATGCCCCATCACCTTGCCCTTGATGAGATCCAGCTTCTCCACCACGCAGATCGCACGCTTGCGGTTGCGCATGATCTGACCGTCACGCTCCATCGCACGCAGGCGGCGGTTGAACAAGTCTTCTTCGTGATGCTCGATCTGCAGCAGGGCACACAGTTCGTCCTGCTCCACCGGCACGCCCTTCTCCGCCAATATTTGCAGGATATATTCGCGGCTCGGCAGCGGCTGTTCATACGTTTCGCGTTCACGTTCCAGATAGGGATCGAGCTCACGGATATTTTTTTTCTTCTTAGTCATTGACACAAATCCTTCCAACAATTAAAGTGCGCACCCTCGATGCATTGCCCAGGTGGCGGAATTGGTAGACGCACTAGGTTCAGGTCCTAGCGGTTGCAAGACTGTGGAGGTTCGAGTCCTCTCCTGGGCACCAAGTTTCAACAAGATGGTTCGCGAAAGCGAACCATTTTTGTTTTGTGCACAAGAAAGGCGAAGCACATCCACAGTCGATGCCAGCATCGTGACGACACGATCGCCCAGCTGCTGAACACCACCGATGACTCGCGCCAGCGAGCCGTTCTCTTTTACGTCGTCCCCTGTTAAACAAAAACACGCACCGTTGTCGCGATGCGTGTACGTTTGCTTCGTCAGCGTCACCGTCAAGCCTTGAACGGGTGACGCAGCACGATAGTCTCGTCTCGATCCGGCCCGGTGGAGACCATGTCCACCGGCACTTCGCAGATCTCGGCGATACGTTGCAGGTAGTTGCGCGCTTCCAGTGGCAGGTCTTCGTAACGCTTCACCCCCACTGTGCTGCCGCTCCAACCCGGCATGTCCTCGTATACCGGCTCGCAGCCGACCAGCGATTCAGCTCCGACCGGCAGGATGTCGCTGAACTGGCCGTCGATCTTGTAGCCCACACCGATACGCACCTTCTCCATGCCGTCCATCACGTCAAGCTTGGTCACGCACAGGCCGGACACGCCGTTGATCTGGATGGAACGCTTGAGTGCGGCCGCATCAAACCAGCCCGTGCGACGCGCACGCCCAGTGGTGGCGCCGAATTCATGACCGCGCTTGGCCAGCCCTTCGCCGACCGGGTCGCGCTTGTCGACAGCATCGTACAGCTCGGTCGGGAACGGGCCGGAGCCGACGCGCGTGGTATAGGCCTTGGTGATGCCCAGCACGTAATGCAGGTTCTGCGGGCCGACTCCGCTGCCGGCGCAGGCCGCACCCGAGATGCAGTTGCTGGAAGTTACGAAGGGATAGGTGCCGTGATCGATGTCCAGCAGCGTACCCTGCGCGCCTTCGAACAGCAGGTTCTGTCCGGCCTTGTTGGCCTCGTATAAGGCACGCGGCACGTCCAGCACCAGCGGCTTGAGGCGTTCGGCCAGGGCCAGTGCCTCATCCATGGTCCTGTTGAAGTCTACCGTCTCTGCCTTGAAGTAGTTCTTCAGCACGAAGTTGTGGTAATCCAGCACCTCGCCCAGCTTGGCAGCGAAACGCTCACGATAGAACAGATCCTGCAGGCGGATGGCGCGACGTGCCACCTTGTCCTCATAGGCCGGGCCGATGCCGCGTCCGGTTGTGCCGATTTTGCCCGCACCCTTGGCGGCCTCGCGCGCCTTGTCCACTGCCTCGTGATAAGGCAGGATCAGCGGGCAGGCTTCGGACACGCGCAGGCGTTCGTAGACCTTGATGCCCGCGGCGTCCAGCTTATCCATCTCCTTGAGCAAGGCGGTCGGCGACAGCACCACGCCGTTGCCGATGTAGCACATCACGTTCTCGCGCAGGATGCCGGAAGGGATGAGGTGCAGCACTGTCTTCTCGCCGCCGATCACGAGCGTATGGCCCGCGTTATGCCCGCCCTGGAAGCGCACCACGCCCTGCGCGTTGTCGGTCA
>JBBIIJ010000091.1:0-2775 GCA_037446535.1 Sideroxydans sp.
GGCATCCCCGAGCTGCTGGCGCCGGCTGATCTCCGCATAGGTGCTGGAGACGGCCTGCTGCTGCTCGGCCAGCAGCTCAAGCATCTCCTGCATCTTGAGCGTCTCGAAGTAGTTCTCGGAGACGCGCAAGACGAGCGCCTGGTCCGCTGCGACCATGCCCGCGTCCGCCACATCCGCAGAGAGTTTCAGCTGATCCTTCTGCGCGGAGAGTTCGCGGTCATACAGTGGTTGCGTGGCCTGCAGCGCGTAGCGGGTCTGCGTGCCGGAATTGATCGAGGTGTTGAAGCTGGCGTTGTCGTACGTGCCCAAGGCTGGCTGCGAAAACTGCGCACCGCTAATGGCCGAGTTCTGCCGGACCAGTCCGGCGCTGGCGACCAGGCTCACGCTCGGCCGAAGCAGCGTGTCACCGACGCTGCGACGAGCCTCGCCTGCCGACTTGTCGGATTGCGCCGCCAGATATTCGCGGTCATATCCTTTGGCGGCCTGCCAGACTTCCAGCAGGTCTGCTGCATACACCTGCGGCATCAGGGAAGTGCCGGTCAAGGCTGCGAGCAACGTGAGTGTTATCTTTCTGCGATTCATGCCTGTACTCCTTCTTTCTTGGCGACAGCAATAGGCTTGCCGGCGTATGCCACGTAATACAGCAGCGGGATGACGACAAGCGTCAACAGTGTCGAGACCAGGATGCCGAATATCAGCGAGATGGCCAGGCCGTTGAAGATCGGGTCATCCAGGATGAAGAAGGCACCCAGCATGGCCGCCATGCCGGTCAGTGCGATGGGCTGGGCACGGGTCACGGAAGAGTTGACCACGGCCTCCTTGAACGGCACGCCCTGCTTCAGCTGCAGGTTGATGAAGTCCACCAGCAGGATGGAGTTGCGCACGATGATGCCCGCCAGCGCGATCATGCCGATCATCGAGGTCGCAGTGAACTGCGATCCCAGCAAGGCGTGCCCCGGCATCACGCCGATGATGGTGAGCGGGATGGGCGCCATGATGACGAGCGGCGTTAGATATGAACCGAACTGCGCCACCACCAGCAGGTAGATGATCACCATGCCCACGCCATAGGCGATGCCCATGTCACGGAAGGTCTCGTAGGTCACCTGCGACTCGCCGTCCCACTTGATGGAGTAGCTGCGGTACGGGTCCACCGGCTGCTTGATGAAGAACTCGTCCAGCGCCTTGCCGCTCTCGTCTTTGATCTTGCCGATGTCGGCGCGCATCTTGAACATGCCGTACAGGGGGCTGTCGTTGCTGCCCGCGACATCGCCGACCACGTAGGTGACCGGCAGCAGGTCCTTGTGGAAGATCGGCTGCTCACGTGTGGAATCCACCACGGTCACCAGTTCGCGCAACGGCACCAGCTCGCGTTGCGAGTTGCGCACGGTCAGCTTGAGCAACTCGTCCAGCGTACCCTGCTTGCTCTCGGGCAGACGGATGATGGCCGCCGCCGGGTACTTGGTCTCGTCGTGGATGAACGCTGTTTCTTCGCCGCCCAGCCCTGCGCTCAGCGTGGTGACGATCACCTGCTGCGGAACGCCCATCAGGTTGGCCTTGCGGCGGTCGACGACCAGGAATTTCTTGGGCGCCACTGAGATCGAGCTGTCGTCCACATCCACGACGCCCTCAGTGTTCTGGAACACCTTCAGTACCTTCTGAGCGATCTCGTAACGGCCCTCATCGGTCGGACCATAGATCTCGGCCACCAGCGGCGACTGCACCGGCGGACCCGGCGGGACCTCGACCACCTTGACGCGGCCGTCGTATTTCTTCGCGATGGCATCCAGCGCCGGGCGCACGCGCATGGCGATGGCATGGCTCTTCTCCTTGCGCTCGTGCTTGTCCACCAGGTTGACCTGTATGTCGCCCTGAGCTTCGGACGAACGCAGGTAGTACTGGCGCACCAGGCCATTGAAGTTGATGGGCGCTGCGGTGCCGGCATAGATCTGGTAGTCCTTCAGCTCGGGCACCTTGCTCAGGTACTGCCCCATCTCCTGCAGGACCGCAGCGGTCTTTTCCACGCGCGTGTCAGACGGCATGTCCAGCACCACTTGGAATTCCGACTTGTTGTCGAACGGCAGCATCTTCAGCACCACCATCCCCAGCATCGGCAACGCCACGGACAGGGCGATCAGGCCCATGACCATGAGCGCGAGCAGCTTGCGGTTGCGTGAGCCGTGATCATCGCGCAGGAAAGGACGGAAGATCTTCTGGAACTTGGGCTTCAGCCATTTCTGGGCCGCCGATTCTGCGTGTTCGATGGCCGTGTCCACCTTCTCCAAGGCTCCATCCACGTTGCCGCGCGGTGCCTTGTGCTTCATCAGCTTGAGCGACAGCCAGGGGGTGATCACGAAGGCGATGGCCAGCGACAGGATCATGCCCATGCTCGCGTTGATCGGGATGGGGCTCATGTACGGGCCCATGAGACCGCTTACGAACGCCATCGGCAGCAAGGCCGCGATCACCGTCAGCGTCGCGAGTATGGTGGCGCCGCCGACCTCATCCACCGCAGCCGGGATGATCTCGATCAGGCGTTTTCCCGGGTGCATGTGCTGGTGGCGATGGATGTTCTCCACGATCACGATCGCGTCATCGACCAGGATACCGATGGAGAAGATCAGCGCGAACAGCGACACGCGGTTCAGCGTGAAGCCCCACGCCCAGGAAGCGAACAGGGTCACGGTCAGGGTCAGGATCACTGCAGCACCGACGATCACTGCTTCCCTCCTGCCCAGCAGGAAGAACACCAGCGCCACGACCGAGACGGTCGCG